>DATKPD010000065.1:0-2316 GCA_035524315.1 Caulobacteraceae bacterium | reverse complement strand
AGTGGGCGTATTTTGATTCTGATGCATTCGCGCTTTCGGCGCAGGACCCGATCCAGACCTTGTGTCGCTGGCCTTCATTTTTATATGGCGCCTGAACTCTTATGGCCATAAATCGGGTCGTTCCAGGCTTTGCCAGTTGGTGGGCTGTGCTCTCCAAGCTATAAAGGTACCTTGTCTGATGCTAGGGATGGTGGGCAATTCCTCAGCATTTGTGGGCTTTTGATTGCGCCCATTCCCTTGTTTGTTCCATATTGCCGCCCTTCGAGGGGCCAAGCCCAACACCCCATATTGAACGCGGCACGCGCCGCCTCAATCCCGGTTTGCGCTGGTATGACTACTGGTATCCCAAGTTGCGATGCAGCCCGTCGATACAATCGGGCTGGAATTTGAGCCTTCATGGACGACCAACGTTCCCTTGCTGTGTTTCGGCGTGGGTCTCAGCCATGATCGGCGTGGGGTACAATCACCTGAATTCAATGTAATCAAGTGGCTGAAGGGGTCCCGACGACGCCGATGGGGGTCAATTTTCGATCAGCATTCACAGTCCAGGCATTGGAGCCCAGGCTGTTCCAGGCCGTCCGGATCGGCGGCTCGACGGTGGTTGCCGGCTGCCCTCGGGACTAGCCGCTGCATGACTATGCGGAGGCGGCCGGTGCGGGTTTGGGCGGCAGGCTTCAGTATGCCGGTCGATCCCGGCCGCCGCATGGCGCGGTAGCGCTGCTCGCCGTGAGTCCGATACCGAACAGACAACGCTTCCCCAAATCTGTTGTGTTCTGCATCGCGAAATGAAGTGGGGGATAAGATGCAAGACCTTGAGAGGATGGCTGCCAAGCTTTTGGAAACGGCTCGCAAGCTCCCGCCCGGAGCCGAGCAACATGCTCTACTTGAACAAATTAGGACATTCCGCACTAAGTTGAGTGCGGTCGCCGCAAAGCGAAAGGAATTGCAATCAGCCGGCCAGGTAGGGCCATGACCGTCGAGAACGACACGGAAGTCTTTCACGAGGTTCGTGTGGAGCCTCTCACGGGCGAGCACATCTACACCGATCGGACGGGTACGCGCCAAGCGATCCACAAAAGCGGCAGGCGGCTTGATCCAATGTCGCAAGCTTGGTGCCCTCACCAGTGGCTCGATGCTGACGGCTTCATCAGTGAGGAACTAGTGCGGCAGCATCCCTATCCGCATGGGTCAAAGTAAGACGGCGGGATCGAGGCCCCTGGGCCTCTCTGAAGTGACGCCAAAAAACTACGCCGTCGGGCTCGAAATGTCGTGTCCCGGCGGCGCCTATGTACTGGGCCCCTGAAATCCCCAGCGCCTTGTATGTAGCAGGCTCGTCGCCGGGACTCATGTGAAGCGGTTCACATTTGCCTCGGTAAGTCGTCCGCGAGTTCGTGCAAGTGGAGACGGGGAAGCGCGCTGACGCGCTAGACTATAAATCGGCGCAGGGGTCAGGCTGTTGTACGCCTGAAACACTTGGTCGCGCTGAGCGACGTCCACTTTGACGGCAAGCGCCTCGCCGCCACCAGTAGTTGTGCGGCTGACAGTATCCTTCGCAGTGCCGGCATTGAAATCCAGACAACCAATGGCGAAACCGTCTTTCGCGAGACGGACCGCGATAGCCCGACCATGTTCCGAAGTCGGAAGCTCCAATCTGGTAGCTGATGGTCATTCTCTTCTCTTGTTCTGGCTTCGCCAGGTTGCATTGCGTTCTACCGTGGCCGCCGCTAAGCCCGCGATCTCAAAGCGGCTGATCGTCGGCCGTGGAGGTTTCTTCCGGCAGCGAGACGAAATCGCCGCCGCCATAATCGTCCTCCGGCGGAGGGTAGATGGTGAGACCGTCTTCGACCTTGCTCACGCCAGGCACGTTTTCGGCGGCGATGATGGCGGCCTGACGCGCCCTCTCGCTCTTGACGCTCCCCCCGAGGCTGACGATCCCGCCGTTCACGGCGACTTTCCTCGCGCAGGGACGCCAGGGCGCATCCGCCATGGCTGTGATAACAAGCTCGCGGATGCGGTCGTCGTTGGGTGCGCCGCCCTGGGCAACGGCGCGGCGCACGAGGCGCGCGACGGCGGGCAGGAAATCGGTGGGCGAGACCATCCCGACCAGGCTGTCGCCGCGCAGCACCGGCAGCCGCCTGACGCGATGCGCCTCCATGGTCTCGACGATGTCGGCAAGCGGCGTGTCCTCGCCGATGGTGACGGGATCCTTGGTCATGATCTCGGCGACCTTGCGGCCGTGCGACCGCGCGAAGTCAAGCGCGACGCGGTCGGCGCCGGCGAGAAAGGTCAGCCAGCGGCCGCGCTTGCGCTCGGTAT
>DATKPD010000064.1:0-22958 GCA_035524315.1 Caulobacteraceae bacterium | reverse complement strand
CAGGAAGCGCTGGGCTGATCCCGGGGATTTGAATTTCTGCTGCGCTCGTTCCCGATCCCGCGTTACCTGACAGTCCCACCATGGGTTATGACATAGGAATATATTGCAGTTAGCAAGAATCTATGACTCTCGCCAAATTCTATATGAGGCGCCTTCGGTAGGAATTTATCAAGTGTCGCCTCCTGTTATTGCGCCGGCTGCAAGCAAAGGATGCTGCGCCCCTCATTGAGGGCTCATCCGATCTAGATCGCTGGCCAACGCTAGAATTTCAAAATTGGCCGGCGCCCCGGTCTGGACGCGGAATTGATGAAGCCAATCGTGAGCGCCCTTAGCGACAATGACATATTGCGCTATCCGCCTACGTCGCATCGCTCCGGCGCTAGCCACACGTTTCGACAGGGCCGGAAGTCTACAGGAGAAATTTGATGTTCCGATGGGCGGTGCTCTTGGCGATGGTCGCATCCACCTCGTTCGCGGCGCCCCCTCCGATCGTCAAGGTCGAGGGCGGACTTCTCGCCGGCAAGCAGGATGGGGCGACATCGGCCTACCTAGGCATTCCCTATGCGGCGCCGCCGGTGGGCATAAACCGCTGGCGCGCGCCGCAACATGCACCGGCATGGAGCGGCGTGCGCCCATCTTCCGAATTCGGCGCCAACTGCATGCAAGCCGGCCCTGTGGGCGCTCGAGCTGCGTTGTTCAGCCAGGCAGCGGCTTACCGGCCTCAACCGGCGGTAAGCGAAGACTGCCTGTTCCTGAACGTGTGGACGCCGGCTGCCGCCCCCGGAGCCCGGCTTCCCGTCCTGGTGTTCTTTCATGGTGGAGGGTGGAATCGAGGGTCGGGTTCGGAGAGTTCTTTCGCCGGCGCCCCTATGGCCAGCCAAGGCGTGGTCATGGTCACCGCCAATTTCCGCCTCGGCCTGTTTGGGTTTCTGGCCCACCAGGCATTGCTGGATGAAGCGGGCGACACGGGCAACTATGGCCTGATGGACCAGATCGCTGTCCTAAACTGGGTCAAGCGAAACATCGCCGCTTTTGGCGGTGATCCAAACCAAGTGACCCTAGCCGGTCAGTCCGCCGGCGCTGCAGGGGTGCGTTTCATGATGTCGATTCCCGCGACCGACGGATTGTTCAAGCGCGCCATTGCTGAGAGCACGCCATTCTGGGGCGCAGGCCCAATCTCGCTGAACGAGGCGCTCGCAAGGGGCGCCGCCTTCGCCGACTTGGCCCATGCTAAGACTTTAAGCGAACTACGCGCGATGTCCGCCAAAGATTTGCTGGCGCTTGCACCGCCAGGGCTTCCCCGCACCAACGCGCTCGGATTCTTACCGGTCTCTGGAGACCGATTGTTGCCGGCCGGCGCCAAGGAGCGCGAGGACGTGGCGATGATCGCGGGCACCAATACCGATGACATCGGGGTAGATGGCCAGGAATGGAATGTCAGCGACGACGCGGGATTGCAGCAGGTCCTGAACAAGCACTTCAAGGATTACGCGCCGAAGTTCGCAGTCTTCTATCGGCCAGCCCTGTACGGTGGTTCGGCAACCGACGCCGCGCGCGCCATTATCTCCGACGGGCCGGCCGCTGAGCTGGCCCTTGCCGAACGCGGTCGCAGCCCGAACGCCGCCCCTGTGTATACGTACCTTTGGACGCACGCCCGACCGGGAGATTTTGGCGCAGTGCACAGTTCAGAACTTGCCTACGTCTACCAGAATTTGCCCTTGGCGGGTGGGCCTAACCTTAGCGAACAGGACTACTTGATCTCGAAGGAAATAAACAACTATTGGGTGAACTTCATCAAAACCGGCAACCCGAATGGCCACACCCTACCTTATTGGCCAGAAGCGCGCAGCGGCGAGACCATGGAACTGGGGGACCACTTCGCCGCCAGCACGAGGCTCACCTCAAGCAAGTTGGAGACCTACCAAGACTACGCAGCTCATGGGGGCAAGTTCGGTCTGCCGTAACCACGGTCAACGCATTTAGACGAGAACGCCGCGCGCCCCTTAACTGGGCCGCAGTGGCAAATGACGCTCGCAAACCAATCAGTAGCCGGGTAACCGCGCCACATCTGCGCGAACTCCGCCATTTCAGATCGACAGCTTGCTTCCGCAGGCCTGTCAGCTTAACTCGGCCCGGCGCAAACGCCCCTCCCCTGCCCATTCAGGCGACCGCGGTCACAGCCGCCCATGTCCGATGAGCGTTTGCTCGCAGGATGCGCAAGCCGGGTCGGGCGATCAGGTGGGGTTGCAGTGGTGGATTAGGTCCACTGGCGCTCGAGGGGGCTGAGGCTGCCGGCGCGCCCTCCAGGATCCCGCGCTGGTGAGCGCCTAGCGGGCGCGTTTCCTGAACGTTTCCAGTAGGGCGCAGACGGCGTCCCGATGTGTGCGAGGCCCAGCGCCATCCACGGTCGCTGTCTGCAGGTCGCGACAAGCGTGCATTTGCTGAGCCGTCAGCGTGTCTTGCGGCGTAAGCGCCATGGACCAATTTCCGAACAGGCGGCCATCTATCGGCTCCTCATAGAGCTCGATGATCCTAAAGTGGCGCGGGTCGTGTCTGATCCGCCCGAACGTCGCCGACACCGCTTCCTGGGCGCCTTCGAGGAACTGTAGGAAATTGCTATCGAATGCGCACAGCATGCCCGTGACGCCGTCACGCTGGTTATTCTTGCGCGAGGTTTCCAAGATCGCGCCCAGTGAAGCCGCATCCTGAATCTGTCGCGCGGCGCTGAGGTAGGCCTTGCAGATTAACATGGGTGTCCGTGACTGTTCGACGCCATTGGCCTAATCCCAGAATGCCAGGATCAACCAAACGTTGAGCAACGTCCAGCGTTGCGGAAAATGGCGGCGATTGGCGTCACGCCAGGCCGCTTACGCCATGGGCGGAACGTGGAGCGCGCCAGTCAGATCCGATCAACGCCATCCTGACCTGGAGGGCGGCGCACGGCGTCCGGCACACTGCGACCGATCGGGCCAGTTCAAAATCAGTGGTCGGACCGCGGCCTGTCGATCGCCCCGCCTCGACGCCCTTCGCAAGCTGCCATTGGGCGGGCGCACAATGGGAGATATAGACTTAAGTCTAAATCGAAAGCGTATCCAATTTGATCTGGCGCAAGCGCCTCTGCCGGGAGGCGGCTGTATTTAATCTTCCAGGAATTGGAGAACGCCATGCCTGTTACAGGAACCCACCCCGACTCTGGCGTATTTGATGGCGACAAGGCCGCTAAGGGATACCCCCTCAATCGACTTTGTTTTTCGCTCAACGAACAGAAAAATCGCGAATTGTTCCTGAACAACGAGGATCTATATTGCGACACTTTCGCCCTTTCTGACGCTCAGAAGGCCGCGGTGCGAGCGCGAGACGTCCTCGGCCTGCTCGAAGCAGGCGGCAACATCTACTATCTGGCAAAGATGGCCGGCGCCTGGGGCCTGAATGTTCAGGACGTGGGCGCGCTGCAGACCGGCGTCTCAGTGGAGGCCTTCAAGGCTTTTCTGCTTTCGCAGGCGGAGAGCTGATCATGGCGCAAATCTTGGGTGGCATCGGCACCAGTCATGTTCCGGCGATCGCGCGCGCTGTCGCCCGTGGGGAGCAAATGTCTCCCTATTGGAAGCCGTTCTTTGACGGCTATCCGCCGATCCGCCGCTGGCTCGCCGAAACCAAGCCCGATGTCGCCGTGATTTTCTACAACGATCACGGCCTGAACTTTTTTCTGAACTGCATGCCGACCTTCGCCATCGGCGCCGCCGAACGCTACCTGCATGCGGACGAAGGCTGGGGTATTCCGGTGAGCGCGCCGCTGCGCGGCGACCCGCAACTGTCATGGCAGATCATCGAGGGCGTCCTTGCGGCTGATTTCGACCTCACGACCTGCCAAGAAATGCTGGTTGACCACGCGGTCACCATTCCCCTCGACCTGCTCTGGCCCCACGCCAATCCCGCGCCGGTCCGCATTGTGCCTATTGCGATCAATTCCATACAGCATCCGCTGCCCTCGCCTAATCGATGCTTTGCATTGGGCCAGGCGGTTGGCGCGGCGCTGCGCAATGGGCTCGACGACCGCAAGGTAGTGATCATCGGCAGCGGCGGCCTCTCACATCAGTTGGAAGGCTCGCGCGCGGGTTTTATCAACCCCAAATTCGACAAGCTGTGCCTGGACAAGCTCTCTACCGACCCGGAGGCCCTGCTCAAATACTCGGCGGTTGATTTAATCGAACTGGCGGGCAGCCAGGGCGTGGAGCTTTGCACGTGGCTGGCGATGCGCGGCGCGCTGCAACATCCGCTTGAACTTCATCGACACTACCACGCGCCCATTTCCAATACGGCGGGCGCGAGCCTGCTGATGGCCGAAGCTGCAGCGTCGCACGCCCCGGCGCTCTAACGGCCCGCCGAAGTCCTGAACGCGCGGCGGACACCGCGCGTCCGTAACCGGGGCGTCAGAGGTCCGCTCCGGCCCTGGTCAAAGCTGGCCCAGAACAGCCGAAATTGCCGCTAGGCCTTATCGCTCACCCGGTTTCGCCCTGGAATGTGGCGTCGGATCATCAGCAGGCTGGCAAGGCTGACGCACATGGTCAGGCCGAAACCTCCGAAGAAGCCATTCGCGCCTGTCAGGTGGATCAGTTGATCGCCCACCAAGGGGCAAATAATGGCGCCAACACGCCCGATGCCGACCGCCCAACCCACGCCGGCGCTGCGCATCTCCGTGCCATAGACAAACGCGGCGAGAGCGTAGAGCGTCGTCTGGACGCCATTGATAAACCCGCCCTGCAGCGTCAGCGCCGTGAGCAGCGCCAGCGGGCTTTGCTTTGGATCGAGCGGAATGGCGTAAAGCCACGCTGAGGCGAGAATGGCGCCCAGCGCCATCACCGCCAGGGCGTTGCGCGACCCGAAGCGATTGAAGCACGCGGCGCCGCCCAGGGCAGCCGCGATTCCGCCCAAGTTGAAATAGGTCAGGCCCGTGGACGTCATCGGTCCCGGGTAGTGGGCTTCCCCAAGGATTGACGGCAGCCAGATCACCACCCCGTAGACGCTGAGCAGGGTGAAGAACATGGCGCTCCACAGGCCCAAGGTATCCGTCAGATAGGGTTTGGAAAACAACGCCATCACGCCCGGTGCGCCTTCTGGGCGCTTGCCGGAGCTGTCCACCGCCGGCAGAGCCGGGTCGATGGGATTTTCGAAGCGCCGCATGGTCTTGACGAGTTCGCTTTTGCGCTGGGGCCGGATGGCCAAGAAGCGCGGCGACTCCGGCAACAGCCCGATCATCAACAGCGCAATGACCAGCGGACAAAGGCCGGCAATCAAATAGAGGGCCTGCCAGTGGTCGGCTGAGACGCTGGCCCCGATCAGTCCGCCAAGGGTCCCGCCCACCGGGATGCCGACAATGCCGCTTGTTATGGCTAAGGAGCGGCTCCTGGCCGGAGTCAGTTCGGCGAGCAAGGCCGTGGCGTTCGGCATGCAACCGCCCAGACCAAGACCGCCAACCAGCCGCAGCGCAAGCAGCGGTCCGAGGCCGTTGATAAACGCGATGGCCAGCGTCGGCGCTGCGAACAACAACACGCAGCCAATCAACACAGGTCGCCGGCCCAGGCGATCGCCGAGGACGCCAAAGGCAACAGTGCCGACGGCCATTCCGGCAAAACCGGCTATAGTCACGCCCAGAAAGGCCGAGCGCTCCACATGCCAAGCCTTCATCAGCATGGGAATGGACAAAGCGAGCGCCTGGTTGGCGAACCCATCCAGAACGATAGCCAATGCAGCGATCAGCACAGCCAATTTCTGCGCGTTAGACCACGCCCCGACATCGATCATTCGACCGATGTCGGTGACCCCGCCTTCAACGGGTGGGTTGGAGGGCTTCATGGGTTCTCCTGATGAAGTCGGGTAGCGACGGCGGGCAAGCCGTCCTCATGAGACTCGATGGACGTCGAAATCGACTGACGATGAGGGCCGTTTACCGAGCCCGATGAAAGCGAGGCGAACGGCTTTCCCGTCGGCGCCGCCCGCGAGCCCCGTACCGGTAAAGTCGGGCCCTTCGTCGCTCCCGCCGGCCGTGGGGACGATCCGCCGCCCGCGTCCGTCCACCTCGCGTCGGTCCATGGCTGGGCCAAACAGTAGCATCTCGCGGAACATAAACGCTGTGCCAGGCGAAACCTGGCGGCCTGACTGGCTCCCCGTGCTCATTGGCGTCGCGCTTATTGGCAGAAAGGCTCAGCGCCCATCACCGACTTGATGCCGTCAACGATCAGGTGCTGGAATTCCTTGGCCCCCGCGAACTGGCTGTCATCCGCGGCAAAGTCGTTGGCGTCATGTCCGAGGGTCGTGGCCCACACTTTCCCGCCGTCATAGTACTGGCACCACGCCACGGGGTGGAAATCCCCGTGCCCGGGATCGCGCCCCACCACTGAGGGCAAAGGAGGCGGTTCCACTGCACCTTCGCGCGGAGGACCTGCGAACTGTCTACGGGGAGGAAGCGGCGTCCAAGATTTCTCGTCGACCGTCGCCAGAAAGCGGACGTGCGTGGGGAACGGGATCAGATTGTACCACTCGTCCTTAAAATGGAACCGCGCGCCGATCCCTTTGGTCGAAACGTCCTTGTCATCAACAATGACGACATCGCCCGTCCGCTCCTGACCATGGTCGTAGAAATTGGCGCCGCCCAGCAAGCCCTCGTAGTAGGGCCAATTGTACAGGGTGCCGAAAGCGTTATGGATGGCCACGAACCCACCCCCTGCGCGCATGTACTGGCGCAGAGCCGTCTTCGCGCCATCGTCAAGGATGTCGCGCGACGTGGAGAAAAAGATGACGGCGTTATAGCCGTTCAGCCGCGGAGCCTGGAGCTGTTCCACATCCTCTGTGTAGTCGAGCTCGATGCCGTTGGCGGCCATCAGGCGCCGCATCTCCCGCTGGACGACGTTGCCGTCTTTCAAAGGCGGGTTCAGCCCCGGGCCCAGGGACGGACCGAGATCCGCGTGCCGTGAAGAGCCCGTGCGGGTGAACAATAGCACGCGGTACTCGGTGGTCGCCGGCCGGGGCCAGTTGTGAAAGCAACTGGGATCAATCCCGCGACAGACCCCATAGTCCATCTCGCCGAGGTTATCGTTGATGGGCCCCCCGGGATTACCAGTCTGGGCGGAGGCTGAAAGGGCAAAGCCAGCGGCCAATACGACCGCCGCGGTCCATTTTGCTAGAACAATCACTTTCCCCACCAAACAATGATTATTGGACAATTATTTTCCCGGTTGACTGCGGGTTAGCACAGTCATTGTAGAAATACTCACCCTTTTTATTGAAGATATACGATCCAGATTCGCCGGGCTTGAGCGGGCCAATGTTAAAAATCCCTTCGAAGAACTGGCTTGCGCAGTGCGATTGCTTGTTGTCTGCCGGATTTTGGAATGTCACGGTCGAACCAACAGGCACGCTCATCACCGTGGGCGCCATAGCGCTCTGGGAGTTGGATTCCGTCGCGCGGGGCGCCCCCTTTGCCGGATCCCACGTCCGCCCCAAGGTCACAGTGAAGTTCGCCGCTGCGCCGGCGACGGGGGCGCCCACGACCGGCTGCTTCATCGGCGGCGGCGGCGGCGTTGCCGCTTGAGGCGTCGTGCCGCCAAGCCTGAACGCCCAAAGGAAATCCCCCTTGGGCGAGCTATAGGGCAGGCCGTTTCCGCCGGCGAAGACCGCGAGATATTGAACGCCGTCGATGCTGTACGTGATCGGGCTGGTGTGGGCCCCCGCTCCGGTCTGGAAGCGCCACAGCTCATGTCCGTCGGTGATGTCCAGGCCCAGGAGATAGCCATCCGGTTGGCCAACGAACATCACGCCCCCGGCCGTAGTCAGGATGCCATTGCCGTGAGCCAGGGCCCACGGCATCGTGCGCTGCCAGACGATGCGATTGGTCGCAAGATTCTTGGCGACGATCACGCCGCTCCGCTCTTCTCCCGGGGGCCGGAAACCGACGCCGCCGGTGGGTACGGAATGCGCGGAATTGACTATGCCTGCCGGGATATACAGCAGGCGCGTCTTCGGATCATACGACTGCAGGCTCCAATCCGCCGCCCCGCCGGTGCCCGGCGACTGGATCAGCGCCCTGTCCGTGTGCGGAGTGAACAGGCACCCCACCTCGTAGTTGGGCGGCGGCCGCCCGGCGCTCGTTCCGGACGTGTCGGGACAAAGCGGAACAACCGGATCCCCATCCGGATAGGGCTGCGTGGGCCAGGTCTTCTGGCTGGGTTCCTGCGGAACCGGCTTCTCGGTCACGCCAACGATCGGGGCGCCGGTTTTGCGGTCCAAGATATAGGTCAGACCGGTTTTGCTGCCGTAGACCACCGCCTTGCGCTGGCGCCCCTTGAAGGTGATGTCGGCCAGCACCGGCACCATGACGTTGTCCATATCCCAGATGTCGTGGTGGACCGACTGGAAGTACCAACGCAGCTTGCCGGTCTTCAAATCCAAGGCCACAAGGGAATTGCCGAACAGGTTCTGGCCGCCACGATTGGCGCCGTTCACGGCTCCGTCACCCCCGCCGCTGGTGCCCTGCCGAGCGTTGCCAAAAGTCCAGTAGAGCAGGCCGAGCTGGGGATCGATCGCTGGGCTCATCCAAGGCGTTGCGCCGCCCTGACGCCAGCTGTCGCCTTCCCAGGTGTCGTTGCCGAATTGACCCGGGCCCGGCGTGCCATAGAATTTCCACGCCAGATCGCCGGTCTCTGCTTTTAGAGCGGTGGCGACGCCGCGCGGCCCGTCGTTCGAGCCGATGTAGAGCAAGCCGTCAAAATAGGTCAAAGGCGGTTTGATCTGACTGCTTATGCCCGGCTCATCCAGCACCTTGTCCCACACGACCTTGCCGGTCTGCTGGTCCAGCGCGATCACATGGCGTCCAGCCGCCGCGGTGAAGACTTTTCCCTCGCCGACGGCCACACCACGTCGATCCGACAGACCGTATCCGGATGCGTATTTCCACTTTATCGCGCCGGTCTTGCCATCGACGGCGAACACGTCGCCCTGGGTCGCTTCGACGAAGACGACGCCGTCAACTGCGACCGCCGTGCTTTGCTGGAATTGGGGCGCCGCCCCTGGCTCGAGACTGACGCGCCAAGCCGCGCCGAGTTGCGCGATGTTCGACGTATTAATCTGCGCGAGGCGTGAATAATTATCGTTCCCTAGGTTGCCACCGACCTTGGGAAAGTCTTTTCCGGAAGCTTCGCAGCACTCCGTAACTTTGCCTTTCGCGTGAGCGCCCCACGACCAGGCGGCGGTAAGCGCCAAAGCTAGCGCGAGGGAGGACTTTCTAGTCAATATTCAATTCCCCATGGGTTGAACAATGCGGAGGACATGCGGCTCACGTCATTTGATCGCTACGCCAGCCCGCTTCGCGAGCCTGATGTTTGTAGAACTCCAGGTCGTTCAGAACCTGGCGGTCGAGGAAATCCGCCGTGAGATTTCCGCCCGACAGTTGAGGGTGGTCGGCCCAAAAGGTCGTGTTGAGCGACACGGTCTGACCCTTAAGGCCGGTGACGCTGAACTCGTATTGGGCTTGCGCCGGACCCTGGAAGCCGCCCTCCAGCAACAGCTGGAAGAACGCAGGCCATTGCACGAGGCCCGAGCCGGCGGGAACGAATTGGCTGCCAGCGCCTCCGTCCGGTTTGCGCGACACCAAGCCGTCCTTGAGCCCGACGCCCAACACGCGCGGCATGGCGTAACGCAAGTTGGTGCTCCAGGCGCTCAGCGCGCCTTCACAGGTCATGTGTCCTATGTCGAAGTTTATCGCCAGCTGCGAAGGCGGATATGGGGCGAGCGCCGCCATCAAATCCCACACTGATCTTGGGTTATTTCCGCCCGAATAGGTGTGGTAGATAGCCGTCAATCCCAGAACGCCATTTAGCTTAGCCAGGGGATCGCTCCTGGCGGCGAACGCGTCCAGCTGGGCCAAGACCTGGCGCCCGAACGGCTGAGGCGTCCCGCGGGCGTCAGGGCCTATGTCGTAGGTGAATCCGCCCCATCGGTAGAGTCTGACGCCGTGAGCGGCGGCCACGCGCAGCACGTCCTCGGCAAAAATCTGCCGCCCCCCGAACTGCGCCAGCGGCTTGTCCGCGAATTCAATGTTCGTGGTTATCTGATCGCACGCGGCGCCTGTACTGCGCACGCCCCGCAACATGGCGGGAAGATTGAACGCAAGGTCATCGCGCCCTGGATCGACCAGACCGTCCGGACGCACGGTAAGGTCCACAGCGCTGAAGCCGAGCGCCCGCGCTTTTTCCCCGACCAACACGCCTGCATCAAAGGGATTGGCGTGGGCCTGCTCCGCGGTCACAACCCATTGCAGATTTCGTGAGAACGCGGTCCAGACGATCTTCGGCTGCAGGCGGTCGCCCGACCAAAGGGCTGCGCGGCCGGGCGCGGGTCCAGGCTCGGCGCGGGCGGGCTCCGGAAGCGCCAATCCTCCGATAATGCTGCCTAAAAGTTCCCTGCGTTCCAGCATCTGGCGGCATACTCGGTCTACTGAAAGGGCGCCGCCGCTTCAAGTGGTGAGGCGGCGGCAAAGGGTCGGGAGCGATGAAAGGTCTCGCCCCGGCGGGAGTTGGAAGCTGGGCATTGATCGTCCGGGAATTCGACGACAGCGATCAACGACCGTCGCATTCGTGCGCATCAGTAAATGTTCGTTCGGTTCCTCGCCGCAGTCGCGATGCTTTCGCGACTTTTTGTTTTCCAGTTTTTCTGACGCTATCTCAAACGACTGAGAACGAGCCATTAGACCAAAGTTGAATAGGGCGACCGCCGGACCCATAAAGACGATCTGCTTCGAAGAAGGTCGGAAGGCCATGACAGTCGCCAGGCCCGCGCGCGACCCATAGACGAAAGTATAAACCGGCGGGACTTCCCCCCTGCCGAACTTCGTGTTTGCGATCATGTCAAACCGCTCCAGCCGCGAAAAACCATGGGAGTGACATGGGGATATTTATCGCCGCCCTGCTCAGTCTTTACGTTCTGAGCCTGTTCGCTACAGCGTGGCGCGCGGATCGAGCGGCAAGCGGCGTCCGCAGCGCCAAGATCCGCCGTGTGAGCTACGCGCTTTCCATCGCCGTGCTCTGCTCGGCTTGGACCTATTTCGCCGCGATCGGGACGGCGACGCGCCACGGCTTCTACTATCTGCCGCATTTTGCCGGACCGATTTTGATGATCGTGCTGTTCTTTGGCGTCTGGCGACGCATCGCTACGGCGGCGAAGCGCGAAAACGTAGGATCCATCGCCGACTTCATTTCGTCCCGTTACGGGAAGAGTCGGTTGGTGGGGACGCTGGTGACCGTCGTCTCGACGGTGGGCGCCCTGCCTTATATCGTCCTTCAACTCAAAATCTTGGCGATCGCCTGGGCCATCGTGGCGGGCCAAGCTGAGCCGCCAACCTTCGCGATTCCTCTGATCGCCGCCATTCTGGCCGGGTTCGCTATTCTATTCGGCGCACGGCGCCCGACGCTCACCTATCACAGTCCAGGATTGGTCCAGGCTGTCGCCATACAATCGGTTGTCAAACTGGTCGCGTTGTTGGCAGTCGCCGCCCTTGGATTTTCACTGGTCGTCCATACGCCCAGCCACGGATACGATTTCAGCCAAGTGCGGCGGCTGGTGCTGCCGATAGACGTCAACGCCTCGCTCTTCACGGCGCTTCTGCTGTGCATGAGCACGACCATTTCCTTGCCGCGCCAGTTTCATATGGCTTTCGTAGAGTTGGAGGATTTGGACGACCTCAAGACAGCCAGATGGCTTTTTCCCCTCTACATGGGCTTAGCCGGACTTGCTGTGCCGCCGATCGTAGCGGCGTCGAGCCTATATTTGAAGGGGCTCTCGCACGGCCCCGACATGGACATCCTGGCCTTGCCCATGGCTTTCGGCGGCCCTTTCCTTACGGCGCTTGCTTTTCTGGGCGGCTTTTCGGCGACGTCCGCCATGGTCATCTCCGAAACCCTGGCGCTATCGGCAATGTGGTCGAATGAGTTGTTGGCCCGTTGGTTGACCCACGGCCGCTGGAGGTCGAAGCCTATAGAAAACATAGGGCGATCAATCGTGAACATTCGCCGGATAGGGATCGCGGTCATTCTCCTGCTGTCGGCCTCGTACTTTCTGGCTATGCGCAAGGACGATGATATCAACATTCTGGGTTTTACCGCTTTGGCGGCTTCAGCCCAGTTGCTGCCGTCGCTCGTCGGCGCTGTGGTCTGGCGCAGGGGGCATGCCTACGGCGCGCTCGCGGGCATCACCGCGGGCATGACGGTTTGGTTCTATAGCGCCATCTTCCCGCGGCTGGCCGTTCCCTTCGCGTGGCCTGACTGGCTTTCGCCTGCGCATGTTCTTGGCCCAAATCCGAAGGACGTCTTCAATCACGGCGTCTGGCTGAGCTTGGCGCTGAATCTTCTGGTCTATGTCCTTGTGTCGATCGCGGCGAAGCGCCGATTGATCGACCGGATTCAGTCGATGGCCTTCGTCGGCGCGGGTCAGAAGCCGTCCTCGCGCCTGCCTCATCTAGAGCCGCAGGGCAGGATTGGGGATCTGCGAGCGATCGTCGCTCAATTCATCGGGCAGGACGACGCGCGGCGGGCATTCCAGGAGCTTGATCGAGAGGAAGGCGCACACCGACGCGACAGCGACCCCATTGACCCGGCGGCGGCGAGCGCCGCGGAGCGGATGTTGACCGGCGCGATTGGCGCCTCCTCGGCGCAGAGGGTGATGCTGTGGACCCTGGCCAGCGCCGGCGGTGAAGGGGCTGACATCAGTCGGGTGTTGGACGATGCGGCCCAAGCGGTCCAGTTCGGTCGAGGATTGCTTCAGACGACCCTGGACAACCTCAGCCAGGGCGTGAGCGTCGTGGATGGCGAGTTGTCGCTTGTGGCCTGGAACCGCCGCTTTCTGGAGCTCTTCGGCATCAAGGGCGACCAAATCTATGTGGGCAAACCCCTCACCGAGATTCTCGGGTCGCCCTCGCTGGGGGCCATGCCCTCCTCCAGCGCGGCGGCGGTCACCACGGACGTGCTGGCCTCGGTGCGCGCGCGCGAGCAGGTGTGCCGCGAATGCGACTGGCCCGATGGACGCATCATTGAATTTACCGGCGCGCCGATGGCGCAGGGCGACTATGTCATCAGCTACGCGGACGTGACCGACCTTCGGGTCGCAGCCGAAGCCTTGCGCGAAGCCAACGAGCGACTTGAGGAACGTGTCCGGCGTCGGACACAGGAGTTGACGGAGACCAACAGGGCGCTCGAGGAGGCCAAGGCCGTCGCTGAAAACGCGACCAATGCTCAAGCGCGCTTTCTAGCGGCGGCCAGTCACGACCTGCTGCAACCCATGCACGCCGCCCGGCTGTTCATGGGCTCTGCCCTGGAGGATTTGTCGCCGCGCTCGGCCCTGGCTGAGATCATCAAGAAGGCGGATTTTTCGATCGAGGCCGCCGACCGGATGCTGAGCGCGTTGCTTAATCTATCCCGGTTGGAGGTGGGCGGCATAAAGCCTGCAATCGGACCCGTCTCGGTCTATGCGCTGCTGAACGCCTTGCGCCGAGAGTTCGAGCCGACCGCCGCGGCCAAGGGCGTTGCACTTCGTATCGTGCCGACCGAGCTTGCTGTGCTCTCCGACGCAGACCTCTTGCGCTCGATTTTGCAGAATCTCATTGGGAACGCCATCCGGTATACGGCAAGCGGCGGCGTGGTGGTGGGCTGCCGGCGCCAAGGCGATAAAATCGTCATCGAAGTCCACGACAGCGGTTCCGGGATCGCCAAATCCGATCTGCCGTTGATCTTCAAGGAGTTCACCCGCCTTCCCAGCCGCTTGGCGCCGTCGTCGGGCGCGGGCCTGGGTCTAGCGATCGTGGACCGAATCTGCCGATTGCTGGGACACGAGTTGGGCGTGCGGTCGGCGCTCGGCAAAGGCAGCGTGTTTTATGTTACAGCCCCCAGGGCAGCCCAAATGCGTGCGCCCGTTCCCGCGGCCAAGCCCAATGCCTTGCGCCAGTCCGTTCGGGTTTTGTGCGTCGAGAATGAAGCCCTCGTGTTGGCGAGCCTTGAGATGCTGCTTCAGCGGTGGGGGGTCGCGTTCGAGACCGCCGCCCGGGCCGAGGATGCGCTATCGCTACCTGGTCCTTGGGATGTGGTCCTCGCTGACTTTCACCTGGGCGGCGAACTGGATGGTCTGGACCTTCTGGAAAAGCTGATCCCACGATCGCGGGTTCGGGCGCTGATCACCGCCAGCCCGAGCGAGCAGACGTGCAGCCGCGCGGCGGAGATGGGCGTGGAGATTATTCGCAAGCCTGTGTCGCCGGCTTCGCTTCGTGCTTTTCTTTCGCGGCCCTCACAACTGTCGATCGGCGCCCAGCAGCCCGCTAGTCGACGGCCTCGGCGACGGGATCGAGCACTTGCGCCAGAATGAGGGCCTGGGTGCGGTTGCGGACATTAAGCTTTCGGAATAGGGCGCTCATGTGGGCCTTCACCGTGGCCTCGGTGACGTCCAGCTCAAACGCGATCTGCTTGTTCAACATGCCGCGTCTGAGATAGGTCAAAATGCGAATTTGCGCCGGGCTGAGCGCAGCGAGAGCGGCGATGTCTGGAGGCGGCGTGGACGCGGCGGCTGAGGACGGCGCCCATATATCGCCGGACAGGATCGCTTCGAGCGCTTGGGCCAATTCCGCCATGCCGACCGATTTTGGAATGAAGCCCGCCGCGCCCAGGTTCAGCGCGGTGACGAGAATTTTAGGATCTTCGTTGGCCGTCACGATGGCGATGGGCGCCTGAGGATATTTGGCCCTTATTTGGAGCATTCCAGCGAATCCTCCGCCCTCCGGCATCTTCAGGTCGAGCAGAACCAAGCCGTGGAAGGGGCCATCAGCGAGCAAAGCCAGCGCGGCTTCGATGGTTGACGCCTCCAAAACTTGGCAGTTTGGACGAATGCGTTCAATCGCCGTCCGTAGCGCATCTCGAAATAGCGGATGGTCGTCGACGATGATCACGCGGTCGAAGAAGGCGGCGCCTGCCTGACCCGTTGCCGTCATGGACGTCTTCGCTCCCTGTAACCGGATTAATCTTGTCGTCTCTTTAGCATATTAGGAGAGACCACCGCGCCGGCAGAAGTCTCAACTTTGAAGGCTAAGCCGGCGGACTTTTCCTAAAACTTCGGGGCGATGCGCCGCAGCCTCTAGCGAAAAATCGAGTGAAATAGGCTGGATCGTCGAAGCCAAGGTAATAGGCCGTCTCGGCCACCGTCATGTTGGAATACAACATTAGGCGCTTTGCCTCGACCAGCAGTCGATCCTGGATAATCCGCAGCGGCGTTGTGCCGGCCGCGCGCAGACAGGCGGCGCGAAGGCGCTTGGCGCTGACTCCTAGGCTCTGGGCGAAGCACTCCACCTGGGTGTTGGTCCGATAATTCGCTTCAACGGCTTCGCGAAATCGGGCCACCAGCGCCGCGGCCGCGCCGTGAGGTTGCTCGAGCACGACCGCTTCATGGATCAGGCGGACCGCGCTAACGAGCATCGAAATCAGGAGCGCCTCGACCGCCGAGGCATGGCCGGGCGCGGTCCAGGACAGTTCCCGAGACAGCTCTTGGAGTGAGCGATCGAACTGGTCGGGCTTGTGCGGCAACGCTCGTGGACAGGCGAACAGCGTTCTGAACTCAGCCTCTCGACGGAGCAGGTCCTGCAAGTAGAGATCAGAAATCGTGACGACCGATCCCTCCGCCCCGGCCCGGTATTGGAAGCCGTGAACAACATTGCTGGGCACGATCAAAAGACAGGGCGCTTCGAACGGCAGGATCGTCGCATCGGCGAACATGCGGCCGCCCCCGTCTCGAACGAAGAAGGCGTGAGTCAGATTGGTGTGCGCATGCGGCCGAATATTCCAGTTTGCCGGCCGCGTTCGATCGTCGATCGATTCCAAATGGAGAAAGCGATCCGCCACCTCACGAGGCGGCTCGCCATATAAAAAGAAACGTGGAATCCGCTCAGCAGTCATGCCGACGTGTTTCCTCACCTATTAGAGACGCTCTATCGGCTTTGGCCGAAAAATCCAACTTTTTTGATCTTATGTCCATCGACGGCGGCCCTTCCTGGCCGCAAACCTGCCGCTCAGCCTGGAAGGCCCGACGTAAAGCAGAGCGGTCCCAGGGTGGACAGGGCTGGCGCGTTTGGCCGGCGCTGCCGCGGCGTTCACCTAGGTTTCGGCAAATCGGACAGGAGTAATCGCATGAAAGTGGTGTTGGCCGGCGAGGGCGCCTTCGGCGTCAAGCACCTGGAAGGCTTGCGAAACATTCCGGACGTGGAGGTTGTCAGCATTGCTGGCGGCGTGGGCGAAACCACCCGCGCCACCGCGGAGAAATTCGGGATCCCTCACTGGACCCTCGACTTGGGCGAAGCCCTGGCTCAGCCTGGCGTGGAGGCCGCCATCCTCGCCACGCCCACGCCGATCCACGCCGCTCAGGCTATGCAATGCCTGAAGGCCGGCAAGCATGTGCAGGTCGAGATTCCCATGGCCGACAACCTGGCCGACGCCGAGGCCCTGGCGGTCCTGGCCAAAGCCAGCGGCAAGGTGGCGATGGTGGGCCACACTCGTCGCTTCAATCCCAGCCACCAGTGGGTTCACCAGCGCATCAAGTCCGGCGAATTGACGCTGCAGCAGATGGACGTGCAGACGTTTTTCTTTCGCCGGAAAAATCTCAATGCGCTCGGCCAGCCGCGGAGCTGGACCGATCACTTGCTGTGGCACCACGCGGCACACACGGTGGATTTGTTCGCGTATCAGGCGGGCGCGCCGATCACCGTCGCCCGGGGGGTTCAGGGACCGATCCACCCCGAGCTTGGCATCGCCATGGACATGTCGATCCAGATGAAGGTCGACTCGGGCGCTATCTGCACCCTCAGCCTGTCGTTCAACAATGATGGGCCGCTCGGAACCTTCTTCCGCTATATCTGCGACAACGGCACCTACATCGCTCGCTATGACGATCTGGTCGATGGCAAGGAAAATCCCATCGATGTGTCCAAGGTGGACGTTTCGATGAACGGCATCGAATTGCAGGACCGCGAGTTCTTTGCCGCGATCCGGGAGGGCCGCGAGCCCAACGCTTCGGTCGCTCAGGTTTTGCCTTGCTATCAGACCCTCGACGCCATCGAGAAGAGCCTGCTGTGAGTGATCGGCCCTTCACGATGGATTTCGGCTGGCGCGTATGGCACCCCTCGCCCGCAAAGCCTCGCTATGTGCCGCCGCCCGGCGCCGTGGACGCTCACTGCCACGTGTTCGGCCCCGGCGAGGTCTTCCCCTACGCAGCGGGGCGGAAATACACCCCGTGCGACGGATCCAAAGCCGACCTATTCAAGCTTCGCGATTTCCTAGGATTTGAGCGCAACGTTATCGTGCAGGCCACCTGCCACGGGGCCGACAACCGCGCCCTCCTGGACGCCATCGCTCATTCGGATGGACGGGCGCGTGGCGTGGCCACCGTCACGCGAGACGTATCGACCGATCAGCTCCAGCAGCTGCACGACGGCGGTGTGCGGGGGGTGCGCTTCAACTTCGTTAAGCGCCTGGTCGACCGCCTGCCCCATGACGAATTGCAAGAAATCGCCGCCAAGATCGCCCCACTCGGCTGGCACATCGTAATCTATTTCGAGGCCGCAGAACTGGAGGAATTGCAGGCGTTTTTTCTGGCCCTCCCGACCCCCCTGGTCGTGGACCACATGGGCACGCCGGTTGTCGCAGACGGCGCCGACGGTTCGTTGTTCGATCGCTTCATGACCTTCATGGCGGCGCGTGGGGACATCTGGTGCAAGGTCACCTGCCCCGAACGCCTCTCCCTCGAAGGTCCGCCCTATTATTCGGACGTGATCCCCTTCGGCCGGCGGGTGGTCGAAGCCTTTCCAGACAGGGTCCTATGGGGCACTGACTGGCCTCACCCCAATCTAAAGACCCACACGCCCGATGAGGGCCAACTGGTCGACTTCATCCCGCACATTGCCGTTACGGCGGAACTTCAGCGCAAGTTGCTGGTCGACAACCCGATGCGACTTTACTGGGCGAACTGAGACCATGCACGACAAGGCTTTCGATGACATTCCCGGAACCATCCTGTTCGATGCGGATAGGTCTCGCGAGGGCTTCCATCTCAACCAGTTCTGCATGTCGTTGATGAAGGCCGACAACCGCGCGGCCTTCAAGGCCGACGAACGCGCCTACCTCGACGCCTGGCCCATGACCGAGGCGCAGAAGCAAGCCGTGCTGAGGCGCGACTGGAACGGCATGCTCGAATTGGGCGGCAACATCTATTTCACGTCCAAGCTCGCGGCGACCGATGGGCTGTCCTTCCAGCAGATCGCCGCGATCATGAGCGGGGTAAGCCAGCAAGAATACGCCGAGATGATGCTCCACGGCGGGCGCCCTATCGCGGGCAACCGCTCCAAGTCGGAGGCGCGCTGACATGGCGCGGATCACCGCAGGGGTAGCCACGAGCCACGTGCCGGCCATCGGCGCGGCGATCGACCTGGGAAGGACGGAGCAAGACTATTGGCGGCCCATGTTCGCCGGCTATGAAGCATCAAAGGCCTGGATCGCCGAAGAAAAGCCCGACGTCATCATCCTGGTCTACAACGACCATGCGTCCGCATTCTCGCTCGAATGCATCCCAACGTTCGCGATCGGCTGCGCGGCAAGCTTCCAGCCCGCCGACGAAGGATGGGGCCCTCGGCCGGTCCCCGTGGTCGAGGGACACCCGCAGCTGGCTTGGCATATGGCCGAGAAGCTGATCCTCGACGAGTTCGACATGACCATCATCAACAAGATGGATGTCGATCACGGGCTGACGGTGCCGCTTTCGCTCATGTTTGGCGAGCCCCTCGCTTGGCCATGCAAGGTTATCCCGATCGCTGTAAACGTGGTGCAGTACCCGCCGCCGACGGGACACCGATGTTTCAAGCTCGGTCAGGCTATTCGCCGCGCGGTGGAGAGCTTTCCTCAAGACCTGAAGGTGGTGGTCTTCGGCACCGGCGGCATGAGTCATCAGCTGCAAGGTCCGCGCGCGGGGCTGATCAACGCCGAATTCGACAACGCCTTTCTGGACCGGCTTATCGCCGATCCCGCCGGACAAGCGGCCGTACCGCATATTGACTATGTGCGCGAAGCCGGCTCGGAGGGCATCGAACTGGTCATGTGGTTGATCATGCGCGGCGCTCTCGACCTGAAGGTGCGGGTCGCGCACAGGTTCTACCATGTGCCCGCCTCCAACACGGCGGTCGGCCACTTGATCTTGGAAAACGCCGGACGCTAGCTGGCGGCCCACATGCGCATCAAGTTCTCGCGCACGTAGGACAGTCGGACGCGGCTGGTCCAGTCCATTTTAAGCCCCTCGCGCGCGCGGACCTCCTCAAGCCAAAAGAGCACATCGCGCCGATCCGCGTCGGCCACCAGGCTCTGAATGAAGGTCAACATGACCAATCGCTCACCGGACAACACCGGGTTGACCTGGTGCAACGTGGTAGACGGGTAAAAAACGGCGGCGCCGGCGGCCCCCTTGATCGAAACCGCTTCACTGCCAAGATAGGTCACCAGTTCGCCGCCCGCGTAGCTTGCGGGATCGGAGATGAAAATGGTGCAAGAGACGTCAGACCGCATGGGTCGGCCAGCGATGTTCATGAACGCCGCGTCGGTATGGGCCCCGTACTGCCCCCCAGGCCCATATCGCACCGCGCTGGGATAGGCGACGCAAGTGGGCATGGCGTAGTTGCGCGCCATAAGGCTGCGCTGGATCGCGGCGGCCGCAATGTCAGACGCTTCCCGCATCAACGGATCGCTCATATCGGCGATGTGGCTGACTTTGGTGTTGTTATGCGGGTTTGTGGACCGCCCGTCGATGAATCGCCCTGCCCCCAACAACACCCTGATACGGCTCAGTTCTCCCGATGTCAGAAGTTCATCATCGATCATAAACATGTCTCAAATCCCTTGTGCCGGCGAGCGAGGGAGACAAGGTAGCGGTAACGTCGTCCCGTCAGGCGAACGAGAAAGGCCAGGAGAGCAAACCTGCCCTCCTGGCCCGTCACCATGCCTATCTACAAGGCGTGTTTAGAAGCGCAGACGCAAGCCGACGCGGTACACCCGGCCAAGGTAGTCATAAAGGCCTGTATTGGTGTCGGCGGTGTAATAGGTGTTCGTGTTAGCCAACGTCGGCGGGTTGGAGTCGAGCAGGTTTCTGACATTTACATAGGCCTGCCAGTTCTGAGCGCCTTCTTTCCTGAACGTATAGGTCAACGATCCGTCCAGATAGGCAGCGCCGGGTGCGCCGTCGATGCTGTAAGTCGGGTGATTGGTGCTGTTGGTCGGGCATGTCGTCGTGCACTGGATCGCGCCCGAAGCATAGACGCCCCCGGTGAAACCGCGCGCCGTGAGCGAAACGTCCCAGGCGTCGTTGACGCGATAGTCAGCCGTCGCGACCGCCCGCCATTGAGGCAGTTGGCCGATGACGCCCAGGTTTTCAGTCACGGTTCCGACGCCTGAATTGGTCCAGGCCTCAAGACCCAGCGTAGCATTGCCGTGCAGGCTCATTTGCCCCGGCAAACCGGCCCAGATGTCAGACATAGGGAAGTTGTAGCTGGCTTCGAAATCGACGCCCCTGGTGGCGCTGTTAGCCTCGTTCAAGGCGGCGGTTGTCACCGAAATAAGGGCGTTGGTGCCGGGCGTGCGTTGGATTTGGGAGCAGTCCTGGCCGTTAAAATAGCAAAGATCGATGATGTTTTGAGTGGAGAGTGACGCGATCACGTTCGTCATATAGATCGCCCAGTAGTCCACCGAGAATTGCAGCCTCGGGATGAACGAGGGCGAGTAAACGAAGCCCATTTCCTCGTTCATCGCCTGTTCGGGCTTCAGATTCGGATTGCCGCCGCTGATGGTTTGAATGTTCGGGTTTTGGCCGGTGACAGGATCGGTAAAGCCGAGGACAGACCCTGTGTGGCCGCCGACCGCGTACAGCTCGTTGATATCCGGCGCCCGGATGTCGCGAGAGACGGTGGCGCGCAACCTTAGGTCCGCAGACGTCTGGATTGTGGTGCCAAACTTCCACGTCGTGACCGTGCCCGAAGTGCTGTAGTCGGTAAGGCGGGCGGCGGCGCTCAGATCCCAGGAGCGGATAAAGCTGAAATTATTCAGCAGCGGGAACACGGTTTCCGCGGCGCCCTCGGTTACCGAATACTGACCGTTCTCCAAGCCCAGGTTGGCGAATTGCCATTGCGTGGTTGTTGTGCTGCCGGGAACGAATTCATTGGAGACAGCGGTGCCCTGCTCCGTCCGGTGTGCAAAATCGGCTGAGAAGGACACCGGCCCGGCCCAGTTATTGAACAAGGTCCCTTGGGTGTTCGCGTCGAACACCTGTTCGGACTGCGTCAGATTCTGCCAGGAAGTGCCGGTGACGTAAGCCACAGCAGCCGGGTCTGCGACGCCAGAGCCCAGGATGTTCAGAGGCACGCACCCGTCGGTCGATCCGGCCAGGGTGGATGCGCATTCGATCGCCCCGGTTGTGGGATTGCGGACGGCGTTGACCGCTTCGGCATACCGGGGCTTGTTCAGATCGTTGGGGGCCTCGGTCTTGGCAATGCTGTTATTGTAGAGATAGGTGGCGTTCCAGGTCCAATCATTGCCGAACAGCTTGTAGCGTCCGTCAGCGCCAAGGGTGATCCGATTCAATTGGCGGAAGGTGTTGGCGAGGATCGGTCCCAGTTCTGCGTTGTAAGTGCCGATTGAGAGCGAGGTCAAATTATGGGCCTGCATCGCGGTCACCACCGACGCGGGCAGATAGGGGTTGTTGATCGAGATCGAGGGGGCGTTGCCGCCCGTCAAGGTCGATAGGGTGTCGTTCGACCAAAGGTACGACGTGGCGTAGCTGCCTTGCGCGAACACGGTGATGTCCGGCGTGACTTCGAATTCCGCGCGCGTCAGAACGTTGAAGCGTCGCTCGCCGTTTTCGAGGGAGCTCAAGAACGGCCTGGGCTGGTTGGGGGTGCCCCCGACCATGTAGGTGGACGGCAGCGCCGTGGTCAGGGCCCCGAACTGGAACTGATACGGATTGCCCCCAGCACCGAAGGCGAGACCGGCCAGCGGCCCGCTCGCGACCAGACCATATCCGGTCTGATTGGCCAACTGCACGTTGGTCTCGGTCAGGTTCGCTGGCTGGCCGTTGCCAGGCGCATAGGCTGGGTTGCTGATGAGCATCTTGCTCACGTCGTCCCACTTGCGCCCCCCGTCGCCGTGGATGACCCCCGCCTGATAATCGTCCTCAACGGATAGGATGACATGACCGCGATCACCGGCGAACCCCGTGCCGGCCGAGGCTTGCACTTGGAACCCTGGGTTGTCGCCGTAGCTGGTGACGTTGCCGGACACATCCAGCTTCACCCCTGTGAACTTGTGGTCAAGAATGATGTTGACCACCCCGGCGACGGCGTCCGAGCCGTACACAGCCGAGGCGCCGCCGGTCACGATGTCGACCCGGCTAACCAACTGCTGTGGGATGGTGTTGAGGTCCGGCTCGCCGTTGAGCGTCGAAGGCACGATACGCTGCCCGTCAACCAGCACCAGCGTGCGGGTTTCGCCCAGATCGCGGAGGTTCAGGGCATTCACGCGCGTGGCGCCGGACTGGGTGGCGTTCAGGTTGCCTTGAGGCGTCGCGGAATTGGCGATAGCCGGCAATTCTTCCAAATAGCTGGCGATGTTCGACCCAGCCACGTTCTGCTGGATCGTCGCTGCGGTCACGACCGTAAGCGGCGTCGGCGCCTGATATCCGTTACGAACAATGCGCGATCCGGTCACCACCACTTGGGACGTATCGGACGCCGGCGCCGCCGCTGTTTGCGCCAGCGCCGGCATGGCGGTTGACGCCATCAAGGTGGTGAGCAGCGCGCCAGCGCAGCGCGCGCCTGCAGGCGAGACGAACGTCTTGTGGATAATCATGAATCT
>DATKPD010000063.1:0-152210 GCA_035524315.1 Caulobacteraceae bacterium | reverse complement strand
CGACCTGCTCTATCTGTCGCCCGAAGGCCTGATGCAGCCGATCATGCTCGAGCGGCTGGCCCGCCACCCCATCGCCCTGATCGCGATCGATGAGGCGCACTGCGTCAGCCAGTGGGGGCACGACTTCCGGCCCGAATACCGCATGCTCGGGCGGCTGGCCGAGCTGTTTCCCAAGGTCCCGCGCCTGGCGGTGACCGCCACCGCCGACGCGCGCACGCGCGATGACATCCGAGCGGCCCTCAAGCTCGACGGCGCGCGCGAGTTCGTCGCTTCCTTCGCCCGGCCCGAGCTGCGCCTGCAGGCCGAGCGCAAGAGCGGACGTGGCGAGAAGCGAGTGATCGAGCTGGTGAAGGCGCGGCCGAACCGTTGCGGTGTGGTCTACTGCGGCTCGCGCGACGGGGCGGACCGCCTGGCCGAGGCGCTCAAGGCCGAGGGCGTCGACGCCATGGCCTACCACGCGGGGCTGGACCGGGCCGTGCGCCAAGCGCGCCTGAATCGGTTCCTGGAGGCCGAGGAGGCGGTGATGGTCGCGACGATCGCCTTCGGCATGGGCGTGGACAAGCCCGACGTGCGCTTCGTCATCCACGCCGATCCGCCGCCGGCGATCGAGGCCTATTGGCAGGAGATCGGCCGCGCCGGACGCGACGGCGAGCCGGCGGAGGGCATCACCCTCTATGGCTCGTCCGACATGGCCTGGGCTCTGCGCCGCATCGACGGGCGCGAGGCGCCGCCCGAGGTGCGCCAGGGCCAGGCGCGCAAGCTGCGCCAGCTCTATGCCCTGCTCGACGGGCCCGCCTGCCGGGCGGCGAGCGTGCGGCGCTATTTCGGCGAGACGGGCGTGGAAGCCTGCGGCCAGTGCGACAATTGCCTGGACCCGCCCGAAGCCGTGGACGCCACGGTAGCGGCGCAGAAGGCTCTCGCGGCAGCGCACCGCCTGGGCGGCCGCGTTGGCCGGGGCCGCATCGTCGATCACCTGCTGGGCAAGACCAAGGACCCCTCGCCCGAGGAGCAGGCCCTGTCCACCTTCGGCATCGGCGATGACCTTGACCTGCGCGGCTGGCGCGACCTGATCGACCAGCTGCTGTTCGAGGGCCTGCTCCGCGAGGACCCCAACGACGGGCGCCCGCTGATCGGCCTTGGCGACGGCGAAGCCGTGCGCGCGGTCTACCGGGGCGAGCGCAAGGTGCTGACACGCAGGGCGGCGGCGGCCTCGGCGCCCGCCCGAACCCGCCGTCGTGGACGCGAGGCCATGGCGCTGGCGCCGGAGCACCAACCACTGTTCGAAGCCCTGCGCGCCTGGCGCCGCCAGGTCGCCGCCGACCAAGGCGTGCCGCCCTATGTCATCTTCCAGGATCGCACCCTGGCCGAGATCGCCCTATTTCGTCCGGCCACCCTGACCGATCTGGCCCTGGCCAACGGCGTCGGCCAATCCAAGCTCGACCACTATGGCCAGGCGGTGCTCAAGGTCGTGCGTGAGGGCTGAACCTTGAGCGCTCGATGATCTGCGCGGCGGGTCTGGGCCCTTGCGCGAGCCGCTCGCCTAAACGTCGACCTCGGCGTCCAGGGCGTTGTCCTGGATGAACTCGCGGCGCGGCTCGACCAGATCGCCCATCAGGCGCGAGAACATGTCGTCGGCGTCGTCGGCGTGGGTCACCTTGACCTGCAGCAGGGTGCGGGCGTCGGCGTCCAGCGTGGTTTCCCACAACTGCTCGGGGTTCATCTCGCCCAGCCCCTTGTAGCGCTGGATGTTGAGGCCCTTGCGCCCGGCGTCGAGCACCGCGGCGACCAGGTCGAGGGGGCCGCGCACCGTGGCGACCTTGTCCTTGCGCCGGAACGTCGCCGGCTTGGAGAAGGTCGCGGCCAGGCTCGTGGCGCGCTCGGCCAGGCGGCGCGCGTCCTGCGAATGCAGCAGGGCCTCTTCGAGGACCACCCGCTCAGACACGCCCCGGCGCACGCGCACGAACACGAAGCCGCCCGGCGGCACGGAGTCCTCGGCCGACCACGGGCCATCGCCCTCCTCGGCGTAGAGGTCCATGCGCGCGGCCGCGGCCTTGGCGTCCGGCGTCTCGCCGAATAGTCCGCCCAGAGCCGCCTGCTCCACCGCGAAGGCCGGCGCCCGGCTCGACAGCCGCTCAATATTGGCCTGGGCCTGGCGCGCGGTCATGACCATGGCCCGCAAATCCTGGCCGGTCAGGCGCTCGCCGTCGGCCAGGTCGAGCGTAGCGCCGTCCACGCCCTCGTCGATCAGGAAAGCGTCCATCTCGCTGTCGTCCTTCAGATAGCGCGAGGACTTGCCCTTGGCGGCCTTATAGAGCGGCGGCTGGGCGATATAGAGGAAGCCGCGTTCGATCACCTCGGGCATCTGCCGATAGAAGAAGGTCAGCAGCAGGGTGCGGATGTGCGCGCCGTCCACGTCGGCGTCGGTCATGATGACGATCTTGTGGTAGCGGATCTTGTTGATGTCGAACTCGTCGCGCCCGATCCCCGCGCCCAGCGCCATGATCAGGGTGCCGACCTGTTCGGACGACAGCATCTTGTCGAACCGCGCGCGCTCCACATTGAGGATCTTGCCGCGAAGGGGCAGCACCGCCTGGTTTTCGCGGTTGCGCGCCTGCTTGGCCGAACCGCCGGCGGAATCGCCCTCGACAATGAACAGCTCAGACTTGGCCGGGTCGCGTTCCTGGCAGTCGGCCAGCTTGCCGGGCAGGGACGTGATATCGAGCGCCGACTTGCGCCGGGTCAGCTCGCGCGCTTTGCGCGCCGCCTCACGCGCGGCGGCGGCCTCGACGATCTTGCCGACGATGGCCTTGGCCTCCGCCGGATGCTCCTCGAACCATTGGGCCAGGCCTTCGCTCACCAGGCCCTCGACCGCCGGACGCACCTCTGAGGACACCAGCTTGTCCTTGGTCTGGCTGGAGAACTTGGGATCGGGCACCTTGACCGACAGCACGCAGGTCAGGCCCTCGCGCGCGTCCTCGCCGGTCACGCCGACCTTCTCGCGCTTGGCCGCGCCCGAGCTTTCGACATAGGCCCCGATTACCCGGGTCAGGGCGCCGCGGAAGGCCGCCAAGTGGGTGCCCCCATCGCGCTGGGGGATGTTGTTGGTGAAGCACAGCATGTGCTCGTGGTAGCTGTCGTTCCACCACAGCGAGAGGTCGATCTCGACCTTCTCGCGCCGTCCGCGGATGGTGATCGGCGCCTTGATCACCGGCGTCTTGGCCTTGTCGAGATGGCGCACGAACGCTTCGACGCCGCCCTCATAGGACAGGATTTCCTCGAACGGTTCGGCTTCGCGCAGGTCGGCGAAGCGGATGGTCACGCCCGAATTGAGGAACGCCAGTTCGCGCAGGCGATGCTCGAGCGTCTTACGGTCGAACTCGATGTGCGCAAACGTCGATAGGGCCGGCATGAACGTCACCTGGGTGCCGGTCAGGAACTCGCCGTTCGCCCGCTTGGGCGCGGTTCCAGTGGTCTTGAGCGGCGCAGTGGCGTCGCCCAGGCGAAACTCCATCTCGTGTTGCAGGCCGCCGCGGAAGATTTTCAGCTTCAGCCAGTCCGACAGGGCGTTGACCACCGACACGCCCACGCCGTGCAGGCCGCCCGACACCTTGTAGGAGTTCTGGTCGAACTTCCCGCCGGCGTGCAGCTGGGTCATGATCACCTCGGCCGCCGACACGCCCTCCCCTTCGTGGATGTCCGTGGGGATGCCGCGCCCGTCATCGGTGACCGTGGCCGATCCGTCGGCGTTCAGGATCACCTCCACCAGGGTCGCGTGTCCGGCCAGGGCTTCGTCGATGGCGTTGTCGACCACCTCGTAGACCATGTGGTGCAGACCCGAGCCGTCGTCGGTATCGCCGATGTACATGCCCGGGCGCTTGCGCACCGCGTCCAGGCCCTTGAGCACCTTGATCGAGTCCGCGCCGTACTCGGTTTGCTCGGCCTGGGGTTCGTCGTGTTCGTCAGTCATGCGTCAGTTGTCCAGAACGGCTAATCGGCCCGCGTCCACCGCCACGCCCATCGCCCGCCCTCTAAGGTCCAGGAACAGCGCTTCGTCGGCGCCTGTCAGGAAGGCCTGCAGGCCCAGCGCCGTGATTTCCTCGAAAAGCGCCGCCCGGCGGACAGGGTCCAGGTGGGCGGCGACTTCGTCCAGCAACACTATAGGATTCGGTGCGGATTCCGCACGCGAAAGTCGCGCCGCCTGGGCCAAAACCAAGTTCAGGATCAAGGCTTTTTGCTCGCCGGTCGAACATTCCGCCGCCGGACGGTCGTTGCCCCGGTGCAGCACCGCCAGATCGCCCCTGTGCGGGCCGGTCAAGGAGCGTCCGGCGGCCCGATCACGGTCGCGTGCGCGGGCCAGGGCGGGGATCAGGCGCGCCTCGATCTCGGCCTCGGCCACACCCTGCAGGGCCAGGGCCTCCCACTCGCCGGTCAGGCCCAGGGCGGCCTGGGGAAAGGGGCGGTCGGCGCGCGCGTCGATCTCGGCCTGCAAGGCGACGAGGGCGCGCGCGCGGGCCACCGACAGGGCGGCGCCGGCCGCGCCCATCTGGGCTTCCAGCGCGCGCAGCCACGCCGGATCGTCCAGCCCGTCCACCAGCAGCCTCAGCCGCTCGCGCATGGCCTTCTCATAGGCCGCCGCGGCCTCGGCGTGGCGCGGCTCGGCGGCGTAGGTCAACCGGTCGAAGAAGCGCCGGCGCTCGCTCGCCCCATCCAGGAACAGGCGGTCCTGCGCCGGCGTCAGCCAGATCGGTCGCACATGGGTCGCCAGCCGGCCGGGCGGCGCCGGCTCGCCGTCGATGCGCACCAGCCGCCGCGCCGCGCCCGCCGCCTCGGTCCCCGTGCCCAGGCGAACATCGCCGTCGTCTGCCGCGATCAGCACGGACACCGCCCAGGGCCGCCCCAGGGCCTCGCCCGGCATGCGCCGGCCGATCTCGGCCATGGCCGCTCCGCGCAGGCCCCGCCCGGGCGCCAGCAGCGAGAGCGCTTCCAGCAGGTTGGTCTTGCCCGCCCCATTGGGCCCGAACAGATAGGCCGTGCGCCCCTCGGGCCGCAGATCGGCGCGCGCGTAGGAGCGGAAATCGGTCAGGGCGATGGATTGAACGCGGCTCAATTCAAAACCGCTCTTTCGCGGGGTTGAGCGTAATTATGGCGCTTGAGCCTTGCGCAGGGTCCGAACGCCCCAGCCAATCAGCAGCCAACACAGCGCCGTCCAGCCAATGATCGCGGCCCAGGCCGAGCCGTTGAGCTGCAGATGCAGCTGGGCCACCTGGCCATTGGCGGCCCGAAGCGGCGTGAATAAGGTGCGCAGCAGCGCCCACACCAGGTAAAGCTCCGGTATCCACAGCCCCACGCCGACGAATATCAGCGCCCGGCCCCATCGCCGGCGCCCGCGCGCGGTCATCAGACCCTGAGCGGCATGAGCACGTATTGCACCGCGGGATCCGAGGAATCGAGCACCAGGGTCGGCGAGGCCGGATCGGCGAAGCGGAATTCCGCCACGTCGCCCTGGATCTGGCCGGCGACATCCAGCAGGTAGCGCGCGTTGAAACCGATCTCGAAGCTGTCGCCGTCGTATTCGGCTTCCAGCTCCTCGACCGCCTGACCCGCCTCCATGTTGCGCACGGTCAGGGTCATGCGGCCGGTTTCGATCGCCAGCTTCACCGAGCGCGACTTCTCGGCCGAGATCGTGGCCACCCGGTCGACGGCCGCGGCGAACACGCCGTTGTCGACCGCCAGCATGCGGTTGTTGTCCTTGGGGATCACGCGCCCGTAGTCGGGGAAGGCGCCATCGATCACCTTTGAGGTGAGCGAGGCCCGGCCGAACGCCAGGCGCACCTTAGAAGCCGACAGCTGCAGTTCGACCGTCTCGCCGGCGTCCTCGATCAGGCGGCGCACCTCCTGCACGGTCTTGCGCGGCACGATCACGCCGGGCAGGCCTTCCGCGCCTTCCGGCGCCGGCATTTCGGCCAGGGCGAGTCGGTGCCCGTCGGTGGCCACAGCGCGAAGCTTGGCCCCGGCGCCCTCGCCCACGGTGTGCAGATAAAGTCCGTTCAGATAGTAGCGCGTCTCTTCGTTGGAGATGGCGAAACGGGTCTTGTCGATCAGGCGGATCAACTCGCCCACGTCCACCGTGATGCGGCCCGACAGGCCATCGGACGACATCACCGGGAAATCGCCCGCCGGCAGCACTGGCAGGTTGAAGCGCGAGCGGCCAGCCGAGACCTGCAGGCGGGGGTCCTCGCCCGAGTAGCGCAGCTCGACATCGGCCCCTTCGGGCAGCTTGCGCACGATCTCGTAAAGGGTGTGGGCGGAGGCGGTGATCTGGCCGGGCGTGTCCACCCGGGCCTCGGCGAAGTCGACGATCTCCATGTCCAGGTCGGTGGCGGACAGGGCCACGCCGCCGCGTTCGGCCGAGATCAGCACGTTGGACAGGATGGGTATGGTGTTGCGTCTTTCCACGACGCTCTGCACGTGACCCAGCGCCTTGAGCAGCCCAGCGCGCTCGATAGTGAACTTCATTGGCTCATCCGGTCTTGCGGTCGCCGAATCGATGCCCCGGGGACGGCCGCCTGAGAAAAGGGTCTGGAGATTAGCCCAAATCACCGGCGGGGGAAGAGGTGCTGAACACGGGCGCGGACGCGAAGCGCAAAGACCCTCCCCCGCCGGGCAAAGGACGGGGTGAGCGCGTCTTCAGCCAGCGTCGTCCGTCATCCGCGCAGCTTTCGCACCAAGGCGTCCAGATCGCGGCTGAGCTGGGGGTCCTGCGCCTTCAGCTCTTCGATCCGGCGCACGGCGTGCAGTACGGTCGTGTGGTCGCGCCCGCCGAACCGCCGGCCGATGTCGGGCAGCGAGCGGGTGGTGAGCTGTTTGGCCAGCCACATCGCGGCCTGGCGAGGGCGGGCGATCGCGCGGTTGCGGCGCTCCGACACCAGGTCGACCTGTTTCAGGCCGAAATGCTCGGCCGTCGCCTTCTGAATGTCGTCGACCGTCACGCGCTTCTCGGCCCCGCCGCGCAGATGCGGGCGCAGGATCGCCTGGACCTCGTCCAGCCCGACCGCGCTCACGCCGTCGTGCAGGCGCGCGACCAGGGTGTTGAGGGCGCCTTCCAACTCGCGCACGGAATCGGTGAAGCGGTCGGCCAGGAATTCCAGAACCTCCGGACGCGCGGCGGCCGGGCGGCGGAAGTCGTGCTGCCGCGACAGCATGTGCAGCTTGCGCTCCAGAATGCCCAGGCGCAGTGGCCGGTCCGCCGGCTCGATGCCGCACACCAGCCCCGCCGACAGGTGCGAGCGCAGGCGCGCGTCCACCTCGGTCAGGGCCGCCGGCGGCCGGTCGGCGCTCAGCACCACGCGCCGACCCTCGGCCGTCAGGGCCATCAGGGTGTGGAACAACTCTTCCTGGCTGGTCTGCTTGCCGCCGATGAAGTGCACGTCGTCGATCAGCAACAGGTCGGCCGTGCGCAGGTCGTCCTTGAACGCTGCGGTGGCCTTGTCCTGGATCGCCCGCACGAACGTCGACAGGAACCGCTCGGCGGTCAGGTAGACCACCTTGCGCTCGGGCGCCGCGCGCATGGCCTCGGCGGCGATGGCGTTGAGCAGGTGCGTCTTGCCGAAGCCGTAGGGTCCGTGGAACAGCACCGGGTTGAAGTGGCCGTCCGCCCAGGACGCCACCCGGCGCGCCACGGCGAAGGCGAATTCGTTCGACGGGCCGGTGATGAAGTTGTCGAGGGTGAACCGGTCCTGCAGGCCGGCCGCACGCGGGGCCTTCAGGTCCTCGACCACCGTCTGGGCCGGAGCCGTCCGCGCGACCGCAACCGGCGATGGGCCCGCCTGGGGACCCTGGCCCTGGGGACCTTGGGCGACCGCGCCGGCGGGCGGTTGAACGGCCGCCGGCGGCGACGACGACGGGGAATCCACCTCGAAGCGCGATTTCAGATCGATATGACGGCCCTGGGGATCGTGCATGGCCCACAACTCAGAGATGCGCCGCCAGGCGTTGCGGCGAATCCAGTCGCGCGCGATCCCCGTCTGGGTGACCAGCACCAGCCCGCCCTCGCACTCGCGCAGGGCGGCCTGAGCCAGCCACGACCCGAAGGCGCCCTCGCCGAGCTCGTTGCGGAGCGCCGCGCACGCCTTGGTCCATACTGCTCCTGGGGGAACGATCGCACGCGCTCCCGCAAGTCCCGCCGCCGTCATCTCTTTAGCTTTCCCCGACCCCAAAAAGTCGATCGCCCCCCGACCGGGCGCTCGCCTCTCATCAATAAAATTCAATGAATACAGTTCTCTATTCGCCGGACACAGGTGTGCCCGCCGCCGCCGCTTGGTTTAGTCAGTGATAAGATGGAAGATAGTTACGAGCGCAGAGTAGCCTCGGGGCCGGGACCGTCAACGGGGATTCTCGCCGCGCCGTGCGGATAAATTTGTTGACTCGCCAACAACCTTCGCAGCTTTGGAAAACTGCCCCGGCGACGTCTGTAGACGGACATCGGACCGCCCGCGCGAAGCGTTGCCGCATAACGAAAAAGCTGGCCGAAGATGCTCCGGCCAGCCCTTAAATTTCAACAATTTGCAGTATTTCGGGGTGTAATTTCGCGCCCCGAAACAACCCCTAGGCGAGGGTCGCTTTTTTCAGCTGAGCCGCGAGGCGCGACACTTTGCGCGCGCCGGTGTTCTTGTGCACCACGCCCTTGGAAACAGCGCGCATCAGCTCGGACTGGGCGTCGATGAACGCCGTGCGGGCGACATTCGCATCGCCGCCGGAGAGGGCTTCCTCGAACTTGCGCACGAAGGTGCGCACGCGCGAGCGGCGCGCCTTGTTCACTTCGGTGCGGCGGGCGATCTTGCGGATCGCCTTCTTGGCGCCGGGGTTATTGGCCATTGTCTTCGACCCTTTGATAAATGTTCGGCGCCGCCGTTTCGCCGGACAGGCGGCAGGGCGCGTGATTTCAGGAGGCGCGGGTATACTGAAACACAGGTCCGCCGTCAACGCGCGGCGCCGGCCGGCCTTTGTGGCGGTGTGGCTTTAGCGGCCCTTGAACGCCGGCTTGCGCTTTTCGAGGAAGGCGGACATGCCCTCTTTCTGATCATCCAGGGCGAACATGGCGTGGAACACCTGCCGCTCCTCCTTGATCCCCTGGGCCAGGGGCGTCTCGAAGGCGGCGAGGACCAGGGCCTTGGCCGCCATCAGCGCCACCGGCGGCAGGGCCGCCAGCTTGGCCGCCACGGCCAGGGCCTCGTCCATCAGCGTCGGCAGGGGCGCGATCCGGCTGACCAGGCCGCACCGCTCGGCTTCCGCGGCGTCGATGGTGCGCCCGGTCAGGACCATGTCCATCGCCTTGGCCTTGCCCACCGCGCGCGTCAGCCTCTGGCTGCCGCCGGCGCCGGGCACCACGCCGATGGTGATCTCGGGCTGGCCGAACTTGGCGTTGTCGGCGGCGATCACGATGTCGCACATCATGGCCAGCTCGCATCCGCCGCCCAGCGCATAGCCGGCCACCGCCGCGACCAGCGGCTTGCGACAGCGCGCGGCCCGCTCCCAGTTGCGGGTGATGAAATCCTCGGCCACGGCCTGGGCGTAGGTCTTGTCGGCCATCTCCTTGATGTCGGCGCCGGCGGCGAAGGCCTTGTCCGATCCGGTAAGAACGATGGCGCGCACCTCGGGATCGGCCTCCGCCTGGTCGAGCGCCGCGCTCAGCTCGTCCATCAGAGCGTTGTTCAGCGCGTTCAGCGCGCCCGGCCGGTTGAGGCGGATGACCACCGCGCCGGGATGCGGTTCGACAATCAGGGTTTCATAGGCCACGGGAACACTCCGTTTTCACGATCATGACAGCCGGCCATCGGCGCAGGAACCCATAGCAAACCGCCCGGGTTTGTTGTGCATCATCCATGGAGGCCACGATGAGCAGCGAACCGCATACGCCCAAGGACGCCCCTGAGCACGACCTGGAACGGCTGTGGCATGAGATCCACAAGGTGCGCTACGGCATGCTGGGCCTGACCGGCTCGAGCGATCACTTTCAGCCCATGGCGGCGTTTTGCGAGCCCGAAACGGCCGACATCTGGTTCTTCACCCGCTCCGACACCCAACTGGCCAAGGGCTGCATCGGCGGCGCGCCCGCCATGTTCATCGTCCAGTCCAAGGACCAGGCGTTCCACGCCTGCATCGGCGGCGCATTGGAGCAGCATCGCGACGGCGAGCGCATCCAGAAGTACTGGAACCCGATCGTCGCGGCCTGGTATCCGGCCGGCAAGGATGATCCCCTGCTGACCTTGCTCAGGTTCACGGCCCGCGACGCCCAGGTGTGGCTGTCGGAGACCAACCCGATCCGCTTCTTCTGGGAGATCGCCAAGTCCAACGTCACCCATCATGAGCCGGATGTGGGCGCCTCGCGCCCCGTGCTGATGTCCAACGGCGAGCGTAGCTTCTAGCGTCGTTTCAGTCCTTTGGCCCGTCGACCTGATAGCCTAAGGCGCGCAGCCGGGCGGGAACGCCGCCGGGCCCCAGCAGGTGGCCCGCGCCCACCACCACGACCACATGGCCCGGGCGCTTCAGGCGCTCGGCCAGGGTCCGGGTCCAGGCAGCGTTGCGGGCCTCGATCAGCGGCCCGAACAGCGCGGGCGTGTCGCGCTTCAAACCCAGCACGTCGTGGCGATAGATCGTGCGACCGTCGCCCCGGAGCCAGGCGGAGACGAGGTTTTTGTACTCGTCGGGGTCCTGAGCGGCCTCCTTGAGGCTTGAGTCCAGCGATTGGACCTGCACCGCCGCGGGCGCATCGGCCAGTAGGGCGATTTGCTGCTCGGCTGTCTCGAACGCCCGGCGCGCGGCCTGGGGCGCGGCGTTGGCCAGGGTCTGCTCGACCCCCGCCCCGTCGCTGGCGCCCAACCGCGTGTAGGCGACCGACGACACCACCATGTCGGCGAACCACGGCTGCATCCGGTCCAGCCGGTCCATCGACAGGGTGTTGGCCTTGGCGAAGGCGGCCAGGCGCCGACCCTCGTCCGCCGGCAATAGGTCCAGCAGACGCTGGCCCTCCGGCAAGGCGCCGCGCGCCAGGGCCGCAGCGGCGGCCTGCTGCTCGGACCCTTCGCCGAGCGGGATTTCGAACCACAGTTCGTCGGCCTGGCTGAGCGCGGCGTCGAGCGCGGGCGGACGCCAGTCCAAGCCCTTGGGCAGCACGTGGATCGACCCGAACAGGGTGAGGGTGCAGCCCGGCGCGTGCACCACCCATATCGAGGGCGCGGCCAAAGCGGGGCTCGCCAGGGCCAAGATCGACAGCAGGGCGAGGAGCAGGACTCGCATGGCTAGACCTGGCACACGGTGCAATGGAAGGTCGAGCGGCCGCCTTGGGCGGCGCGGGCGATGGCGCCCGCGCACCCGTCCCGCAGGCACGGCTGATCCTCGCGGCCGTAGCAGCGGAAGCTGTGCTGGAAGTAGCCGAGCGAACCATCGGCCGCCACATAGTCGCGCAGGGTCGACCCGCCCGCCGCGATCGCCTCCTCCAGCACCGCCTTGATCGCCGCGACCAGGGGCTTCAAGCGCTTGAGGGGCGCCTCGCCGCCGGGCGTGAACGGCGAGAGGCGGGCGCGGTGCAGGGCCTCGCACACATAGATATTGCCCAGCCCCGCAACGACGCGCTGATCGAGCAGCAGCAGCTTGATCGCCTGGCGCCGGCCGGCCAGGGCCTGGACCAGGGCCTCGGCGGTGAAGTCCGGCCCTAGCGGCTCGGGGCCCATGGCCGCGAACGCGGGATAAGCCGACAGGGCGTCGCTGCGGACAAGGTCCATGAAGCCGAAGCGGCGCGCGTCCGAATAGATCACCCGGGCGCCCGCGTCGGTCTCAAGCACCACATGGGCGTGCTTGCCGCCCACCGGCGCGGGATAGTGGAACGCGCCGGGCGCGCCGCCGATCTCGCCGGACCCCTCGCCCCGCTCGATCTCGAACCGGCCTGTCATGCCCAGGTGCATGATTAGCGTCTCGCCGCTGTCGAGGGGCGCCAGCAGATATTTCGCGCGCCGCTGAAGGCTCAGGACCCGCGCGCCGGTCAGGCGGTGCGCGAAATCCGGCGGCAGGGGAAAGCGCAGGTCGGGACGGCGGGCTTCGATGCGCTCCAGGCGGGCGCCGTCGAGCGTGGGCGCCAGACCCGTACGGACGGTCTCGACCTCGGGCAATTCGGGCATGCGCCTTCCTTATAGGGCCGCCGCCGCGCGTCAATGCTGGCCTAACGCGCCGATTTGCGCCAAACCGCACAGGCTCAGGCGCATTGAGAGGATCAGGGCATGAACGGCCCCCCGTCATCGTTGGACAAGGCCACCTTCGGGTTTCAGGAGGTCGACGCCTCGGTCAAGGCCGGCTTGGTGCGCGGCGTGTTCGACAAGGTGGCTTCGCGCTACGACCTGATGAACGACCTGATGTCCGGCGGCGTGCACCGGCTCTGGAAGGACATGACCTCCGCGCGGCTCAATCCCCAGCCGGGCGAGACCATCCTCGACGTGGCCGGCGGCACCGGCGACATGGCGCGGCGTTTCGCCAGCCTCGCCCGCAAGGCGCGCCAGCGGCGCGGCGGAGAAGCGGCCCAGGTGTTCGTGATCGACTATAACGCCGAGATGGTCGCGGCCGGCCGGCGCAAGGGCGGCGAGGCCGAGATCGCCTGGGCCGTGGGCGACGCCCAGCGCTTGCCCGTACCCGACGAAAGCGCCGACGCCTATGTGATCTCCTTCGGCCTGCGCAACGTCACCGACGTGCAGGCGGCGCTGTTCGAGGCGCGGCGCGTGCTGCGGCCGGGCGGCCGGTTTCTGTGCCTGGAGTTCTCCCGTCCGGTCACCGAGCTGCTGGCCGGGCTCTACGACGCCTACAGCTTCAAAGTCATTCCCGAGATCGGCCATCGGGTGGCGGGGGACCGCGCGGCCTATCAGTACCTGGTCGAGAGCATTCGCCGGTTCCCGCCCCAGGCCGAGCTGGCCGCCATGATGACCAAGGCCGGCTTCGCCCGCGCGGGCTGGACCAATTTCACCGGCGGGGTGGCGGCTCTGCACCACGGCCGGGCGGTTTAGCCCTTGGCGGGAGAGTGGTCGTCGTTCGGGCGCCTGATGGGCGCGGCGTGGGTCCTGGTGCGGGCCGACGCGCTGCTGCCCGCGCCGCTGGATCCCTATCTACCCCCCACTGCGCGCCTCGCCGCGCGGACCCTGCGCCTGTTGCGCGGCGGGAAGGCGCGCGCGGGACGGCCGGGCCAGCGACTGGCCGGCGCCCTCGAACATCTCGGCCCGGCGGCGATCAAGCTCGGCCAGCTGCTGTCGACCCGCGCGGACATCTTCGGTGAGGAATTCGCCGAGGACCTCGCGCGGCTCAAGGACCAGATCGAGCCCTTCCCCCTGGCTCAGGCCGAGGCCGAGGTCGCGCGCGCGCTCGGGCGGCCGCTGACCGATCTGTTTAGCGAATTCGGCCCGGCCATCGCCGCCGCCTCCCTGGCCCAGGCCCATCCGGCCCGGCTCAAGGACGGCCGCAAGGTGGCGGTAAAGGTGCTGCGGCCGGGGGTGGAGGCGCGGGTGCGCGCCGACATCGCCGCCATGCGCCTGGCCGCGCGCCTGGCCGAACGGCTGGGGCCGGCCGCCCAGCGGCTGGAGCCGCGCGCCCTGGCCTTGACCGTGGCCCGCTCACTGGAATTGGAGCTGGACCTGCGCCTGGAAGCGGCGGGCGCCAGCGAGCTGGGCGAGGTGATGGCGCGCGATCCCTATATGCGCGCGCCCGAGGTGGTGTGGGACGGCGTGGCCAAGCGTGTGCTGACCTTGGCCTGGGCCGAGGGCGTGGCCCTATCCGGGCCCGGCGCCCTGACGCTGGAGGGCCTGGATCGTCCCGCACTGGCGGTGCAGCTGACCCGCGCCTTCCTGGCCCAGGCCCTGGACCACGGCGTTTTCCACGCCGACCTGCACGAGGGCAACCTGTTCGTCGCCGCCCCCGACAAGCTGGTGGCGGTGGATTTCGGCATCCTCGGGCGGCTCGGGCACGCCGAGCGGCGTTATCTGGCGGAAATCCTGTGGGGCTTCCTCGACCGCGACTACCTGCGCGTGGCCCGCGTGCATTTCCGCGCGGGCTATGTGCCCGAACATCACTCGGTCGAGGCCTTCGCTCAGGCGATCCGGGCCGTGGGCGAGCCCATCTTCGGCCACGCCGCCGCGGAAGTGTCGATGGGCCGGGTGTTGACCCAGCTGTTCGAGATCACCGCCCTGTTCGATATGCGCCTGCGCCCGGAACTGGTGCTGCTGCAGAAGACCATGGTCACGGTCGAGGGGGTGGCGCGCCGCATTGATCCCGCCCACGACATCTGGGCCGCCGCCGATCCGGTGGTGCGCCGCTGGATCACGCGCGAGCTGTCGCCCGCCAACCGCGTCAAGCGCCTGGCCGAAGAGGGCTTCGACCTCCTGGAGACCCTGGTCCACCGGCTGGAAATTCCGCCGACGACCCCCGCGCCTGTCGCCCAGCCGCCCCGACGCGGGTCAGGCGTGGCCTGGTTCGCCCTGGGCGTAGCCCTGGCCGGCCTCGCCGCCGCGGCGGCGGCCCTTGTGCGCCACGCCTGAGACGCCGGCGCCTCGCCTACTGGCAGTCGACGTCCGTCTGACCCGCCATGGGGATCGGCGAGGGGCGGCAGCGCGTCTGACGGCCCTGATCGTCCTCGTAGGTGGTTTCGCCCAGGGCGTCGGGCCCAAGCCCGTTCGGACGAATGCGCCTTTGCGAGCCGTCTGAATTTTGGATCGTCATCCCGCCGATGGCGTCGGGCAGGATGCGCGACATGCGCCCATGGCTGTCGGTCACCGTCTCGCCGACGGCGTCGCGGGTGATCGTGTAGAGGCCGCCATGGGAATCCCGGCAGGTCGTGATCGTCCCGACGGTGTCATCGCAGGTGTAATGGACCTGGGCCCTGGCGGCGGTCCATCCGCCGCTGCCCAGCACGGCGCCCAGCAGCGCCGCCAAAGCCATCTTGCGCATCCTCGCCGCCTATCCGTTGTCGTCCGAACCACCCGCCGTCTTGCGCGAGGCGCTTCGGTAGCTGGTGTAGGGCTTGTCCAGCTCGGCCTTCTGCTGGGTCCAGTAGGCTGCGCCGTCGCGCGGCTTGAACAGGGTGCGCGGCGCTCCGTCCTGGGCGACCACGGCGAACAGATTGTCCTTGGCGTCGTAGATCAGGGTGTCGCCATTGGCGCGCTTGAGCGTCTCGGCGCCCGACGGCGGATGATCGACGAAGGCGTGGGCCTTGGCGATGAAGTCGTCCTCGCTGGCGGCGCCCAGGTCCGCGCCGTTCTTCTTGAACTGGTAGTCGGCGTTGTCCTGGCTGGAATAATTACGGTTCGCGGCCCAGATCGGCTTGCCGTGATAACGCGGCGCCGACGCGTCCAGATCGATGGTCGGCGACGCCGCGCTGCGCGACTCGCCGCTCGACGAGGCGCGCGCCCCGCCCTCATAGGCGGCCGATCGCAAACTGGCGCCGCCGGCCGCGCTCGCGCCTTGCCCCAGCGCCGCCTGCGCCATGCCGCCCTGGCCCGTCGGACCCAGCGCATCGGCCGAATGATTGCGCGCCGGATCGGCCGAGGGGGCCCCATCGCATCCGCACAAGGCCACCGAGGCCATGGCCAGCACGCCGAACCCCAAACGCCGCGCCCCGGCGGCTCGCAACAACGAGATCATGAGTTCCTCCACCCGCGGCCGTTCTGACCGCCCTTAACAGCGGGAACAAATTAAGAACAAAACGGGACGTTTGTCCAGAGGCGCCGAAAGCCGGTATGAGGCTGAGGGAAATGGGAGCGGAAAGCGTGTCCGGTCAAAGGGTGCTGTTGATCGTCGGCGGCGGGGTGGCGGCCTATAAGGCGCTGGAGCTGGCGCGCCTGCTGCGCAAGGCGGGCGTCGCCGTGCGCCCGGTGCTGACCCGCGCGGGCGCGCAGTTCGTCACGCCGCTGTCGCTCGGCGCCCTTTGCGAGGACAAGGTCTATCAGGACCTGTTCTCCCTGACCGACGAACACGAGATGGGGCACATCGAACTGTCGCGCTCGGCCGACCTGGTGGTCGTGGCCCCGGCCACCGCCGACCTGATGGCCAAGGCCGCAGCGGGCCTGGCCAACGATCTCGCGTCCACTCTCCTGCTGGCCACCGACAAGCCGGTGCTGATGGCGCCGGCCATGAACGTGCGCATGTGGCTGCACCCCGCGACCCAGGCCAATCTGGCCGCGCTCAGGGACCGGGGCGTGGGCTTCGTGGGGCCGGACGAGGGCGCCATGGCCTGCGGCGAGTTCGGCGCCGGCCGCCTGGCCGAACCGCCCGCGATCCTTGCCGCGATCCAGGCCGCCCTGGCCGGACCCGCCGCCCGTCCGCTCCTGGGAAAGCGCGCCCTGGTCACCGCCGGCCCCACCGCCGAGCCGATCGACCCGGTGCGGGTGCTGACCAACCGCTCCAGCGGCAAACAGGGCTATGCGATCGCCGAGGCCCTGGCCCGGCTGGGCGCTGAGGTCACCTTGGTGTCCGGCCCCACGGCGCTGCCCGCGCCGCCGGCGGTGCGGCGCGTGGACGTGGAGACCGCCGACCAGATGCTGGCCGCCTGCCAGGCCGCCCTTCCGGCCGACGTGGCCGTTTTCGTGGCCGCCGTCGCCGACTGGAAGCCGGTGCAGGCCGAAGGGCGCAAGCTGAAGAAGACCCAGGGCGGCGGAGCGCCGTCCATCGCCCTGACCGAGACCCCCGACATCCTGGCCGCCCTGTCGCGGGCCGGACCGGCGCGCCCGGCCCTGGTGGTCGGCTTCGCCGCCGAGACCAACGACGTGGCCGCCAACGCCCGCGCCAAGCTCGAACGCAAGGGCTGCGACTGGATCGTGGCCAACGACGTCAGCCAGGCCGAGGTGATGGGCGGCGAGCGCAACACCGTCACAGTGATGACGAAGGCGGGGGCCGAGGCCTGGCCGACCGCCTCCAAGCGCGAAGTGGCCGAGCGTCTGGCCCGCAAGATCGCCGAGGCCCTGGCCTGAAGGCCGACTCAGCCTCTAAACAAGACGATCTGCAACACCCAGGCTCGCCATGCATCCTCAGATCGCCGTCCTCCGCCTGCCCCACGCCGAGGGCCTGCCCCTGCCCGCCTACGAGACCACCGGCGCGGCGGGCATGGATCTGCGCGCGGCCGTGCCCGAGGACGAACCGTTGACGCTCAAGCCCGGCGCGCGGGCCATGGTGCCCACCGGCCTGTGCATGGCCATTCCGCTGGGGTTCGAGGTGCAGGTGCGCCCGCGCTCCGGCCTGGCGGCCAAGCACGGCGTGACCTGCCTCAACACCCCCGGCACCATCGATTCCGACTATCGCGGCGAGGTTAAGGCGATTCTGATCAATCTCGGCGCCGAGGACTTCGTCATTCGGCGCGGTGAGCGCATCGCCCAGATGATCGTGGCCCCGGTGGTTCAGTCGATGTGGCTGGAGAGCGAAAGCCTCGACGAGACCGCGCGCGGCGCAGGCGGCTTCGGCTCGACGGGACGGTAAGACGGGCCGCTAGCCCCTCATCCCCAGCACGTCCTGCATGTCGTAGAGGCCCGGCGGGCGGCCTGCGACCCAGGCGGCGGCCTCGACCGCGCCCCTGGCGAACAGGCGGCGGTCGCGGGCGGAGTGCGACAGGGTCAGCACCTCGTCCTCGCCGGCGAAGATCACGCTGTGCTCGCCGACGACGCCGCCGCCGCGCGCCACAGAAAAGCCGATCGTCCCCTCGTCGCGTGGGCCGGTCAGGCCATCGCGCGCGCGCACGGCCAGCGTCTTGAGATCGCCGCCGCGCGCCATAGCCGCAGCCTCGCCCAGCATCAGGGCCGTGCCGGAGGGCGCGTCGACCTTGCGCCGATGGTGCGCCTCGAACACCTCAATGTCGAAATCGCGCGCCTTGAGCGCCTGGGCCGCCTGGGCCACCAGCCCCAGCAGCACATTAACGCCCAGGGAGAAGTTGCCCGACTTGACCACAGGCACGCGGCCGGCGGCGGCGCGCACCGCCTCGGCCTCTTCGTCGGTCAGGCCGGTCGTGCCGACCACCAGGGCCGGGGCGCGCCCGTTCGTCTCGGCCTGAGCCGCGCACGCCTGGGCCAGGGCGGCCGAGGCCGGACCGGAGGTGAAGTCGATGATCACGTCGCACAGCGCCAGGGCCTCGCCCCGGCCCACCAAAACCCGGTCGCCCAGCGCCGCGCCGACAGTGTCCGGCCGGTCGAACAAGGCCGCGAGCACAAGGCCGGGATGCGCGGCGACCTGGGCGGCGAGCGCCTGTCCCATGCGGCCCAGCGCGCCGGCCACTCCGATCCTGATTTCGCCCTGCGCCACGCGCGCTCTCCTGCGGTTCGATCATCCGCTTGCCCCCACAACTGGGCGAGGTCAACGCGCCATTGCGGGTCACGGGGCAAAAGTTCCCCCCGATTCAGCAGCGACGCGGTTGTGACGCGGCGCACCCACCGCTAGTTTGAGGCCCCGATTTCAAGGCCGGCGACCCCCCATGGACGATTCCGAAGAACGACGCACATTCACCGACGAGGAGGCGCTGGCGTTCCACAAGTATCCCACGCCGGGCAAGATCGCGGTGACCCCGACCAAGCCGATGGCGACCCAGCGCGACCTGGCCCTGGCCTACTCCCCCGGCGTCGCGGTGCCGGTGCGGGCGATCGCGGCCGACCCCGAGACCGCCTACGACTACACCTCCAAGGGCAACCTGGTGGCGGTGATCTCCAACGGCACGGCGATCCTGGGCCTGGGCAATCTCGGGGCCCTGGCTTCCAAGCCGGTGATGGAAGGCAAGAGCGTCCTGTTCAAGCGCTTCGCCGACGTCGACTCCATCGACATCGAGGTATCGACCACCGACCCGGACGAGATGATCACGGTGGTCAAGAACATCGGCATCACCTTCGGCGGCATCAATCTGGAGGACATCAAGAGCCCCGAGTGCTTCCGCATCGAGACCGAGCTGCAGGACCTGCTCGACATCCCGGTGTTCCACGACGACCAGCACGGCACAGCGATCATCTCGGCGGCGGGCCTGATCAACGCGTGCGAGATCACCGGCCGCCGGCTGGAGGACATCAAGCTGGTGCTGTGCGGCGCCGGCGCCGCCGGCCAGGCCTCGCTCGAGCTGATCAAGGCCATGGGCGCGCGCTCGGAGAACTGCATCGCGGTCGATAACACCGGGGTGATCTACAAGGGCCGCACCGAGAACATGAACCAGTGGAAGTCGGCGCTGGCGGTGGAAACCGACACCCGCACCCTGGCCGAGGCGCTCAAGGGCGCGGACGTGTTCATAGGCCTGTCGGTCAAAGGCGCCCTCACCCAGGACATGGTGCGGACCATGGCCCCCAACCCGATCATCTTCGCCATGGCCAACCCCGATCCGGAGATCACCCCGGAAGAGGTCAAGGCGGTGCGCAGCGACGCGATCATGGCCACCGGCCGCTCGGACTATCCCAACCAGGTCAACAACGTCCTGGGCTTCCCCTACATCTTCCGCGGCGCCCTGGACGTGCGCGCCCGGCGCGTGAACCACGAGATGAAGATCGCCGCGGCCCAGGCCCTGGCGCATCTGGCGCGGGAAGACGTTCCGGACGAGGTGGCCGCCGCCTATCACGGCCGCCGGCTGAAGTTCGGCCCGGACTACATCATCCCATCGCCGTTCGATCCGCGCCTGATCTGGTACGTGCCGCCCTTTGTGGCCAAGGCGGCGATGGACACCGGCGTGGCGCGCCGGCCGATCGTCGACATGGACGCCTATCGCGCGACTTTGGCACAGCGGCTCGACCCCGCCGCCTCGTTCCAGCAGAAGCTGGCCGGCGCGGTGCTACAGGGCCACTCCAAGCGCATCGTGTTCGCCGAGGGCGAGGAGACGGCGGTGATCCGCGCCGCTTACGCCTTCCAGAGCCAAGGCCTGGGCAAGGCGGTGCTGTGCGGGCGCGAGGACCTGATCCTGGCCAACATGCGCGGCGCGGGCATCGATCCGGAAGAAGCGGGCCTGGAGATCATCAACGCCCGCCTGTTCGACCGCAACGCCGAGTACGTCGACTTCCTCTACGCACGCCTGCAACGCCAGGGCTTCCTGCGCCGCGACGCCCAGCGCCTGATCTTCCAGGACCGCAACGCCTTCGGCGCCACCATGGTGGCCCTGGGCGACGCGGACGGCATGGTCACCGGCGTGACGCGCAATTTCGACCAGGCCCTGCGCGAGGTCCTGCGGGTGATCGACCCGGCCGACGGCGGGCGGGTGCTGGGCATGTCGGTGCTGATGGCCAAGGGCCGCACCCTGTTCATCGCCGACACCAACGTCACCGAAATGCCGGAGGGACCGGAGCTGGTCGAGATCGCCGTCGAGGCCGCGCGCGCCGTCCGGCGCCTGGGCCACACGCCCCGCCTGGCCTTCCTGTCCTATTCCACCTTCGGCAACCCGCCCGGCGACCGCTCGGGCAAGGTGCGCGAGGCGGTGGCGCTGATGGACGCGCGCGCCGACGTGGACTTCGAGTATGAGGGCGAGATGCCGCCCGATCTGGCCCTGGAGCCGGAGCTGCGCGGCGCCTATCCCTTCATGCGCCTGTCGGGTCCGGCCAATGTGCTGATCATGCCCGCGATCCACTCGGCCTCGATCTCGACCAAGCTGGTGCAGGCCATCGGCGGGGCGACGGTGCTGGGCCCGGTGCTGCTGGGCCTCAGCAAGCCGGTGCAGATCTGCCCGCTGTCCGCCTCGGTCAGCCAGATCCTGACCATGGCGACCTTCGCCGCCCACGATGTGCGCACCGAATCGATGACCCCGCCGTTGCAACGGGCGGCGGAATAGGGCTCGACGTCAGGGGTTAAAGTGAGGAAGCCGGGGTCAAGGCCCCGGCTCTCCGCTTGGCCGCGTGGGCCAGGACGAAGCACAGCCCGATCGCCGGCAGGCCCAGCGCCGCCACGCCCAGGTAGAACAGGGCGTAGGCGTGCATCAGGTCTCGCCCCTGCTGCAGGCCCTGGACCACGAAGCCGGAAAAGCCCTTGAGCGTCTTGCCGGTCCAGGCCAGGGCCGAACTCATCACCGCGTACTGGCTGGCCACATAGCCGAGGTTGGTCAGGCTCGACATATAGGCCACCAGGGCCACGCCCGAGAACCCGATGGCGAAATCGTCCATGGCGTTGACCATGGCGAACAGCCGCAGGTCCGGCGCGCCGTGAAGCGCCACCAGGGCGAAGGCGCCGATGCCGATCGGCTGCAGCGCCGCACCGATCACCAGGGTGCGAAACACCCCCTGGCGCACCGAACTCAGGCCGCCTGAAGCCACGCCGGCCACAGTGCACCACAGGCCGATGGTGGTGCGGATCGCGCCCACATCGGTCAGGGAATATCCCGCCGCCCGGTAGAAGGGCAGGGTTACCGGCCCGCGCAGATAGTCGGACAGGTGAAAGAGCGTGATGGTCAGGAGCGTGACAAGCCCGAACAGGCCGTGCGCCTTGAAGAAGGCGATGAACGGTCCGGCGACCGCGTCTGCGAAACCGCGCGCGGTCCATAGGGGCGCGGCGTCCGACTTGGCCTCCATCACTGCATCGGCGCGCGCCGGCTCCTCGGCCATGAAGGTCGCCCCGATCCCTACTGCCATCAACGCCGCCGACAGGCCGTAGGACATGGGCCAGCCGATGTGGTCGGCCAGGATCAGTATCCAGGCCATGGTGAACAGCAGCGCCACCCGGTAGCCGATCTGGTAGGCGGCGGTCAGCAAGCCAAGCTCGTCGGGCGTTTCGGCGATCTCGATGCGCCAGGCGTCGAGCACGATGTCCTGGGTGGCCGAGGCGAAGGCCACGACCAGGGCCAGGGCGGCGAAGGCCGCCAGCCCGCCTTGAGGCCCTGCCAGCGCCATGGCCGCCAGGCCGCCGCCGACCAGGACCTGGGCCGCCAGCATCCACCCGCGCCGCCGCCCCAGCGCGCCCAGCGCGGGGAAGCCCACCCGGTCGATCACGGGCGCCCACAGGAACTTCAGCGAATAGGCCAGGCCGACCCACGACAAAGCCCCGATCGCGCCCAGGCCGATGTGCTGGGTCGCCAGCCAGCCGCCCAGGGTGTTGCCCGTGAGCATGAACGGCAGGCCTGAGGAGAAACCCAGGAGCAACATCGTCAGCACGCGCCGCTCGCCCAGCGCGCGCCAAACGCGGCCCACCCGGTGTCGCTGGCGATTGACGGGCGTCGAGGAGGCGGGTTCGGCTGGGATCATGCGGCGTCCGGCGCGCGCCGGCGGCGCAAATCAGGACGCGAGCTTGTCCTTCGGCTGGTCCGACGTAAAGGGCTGGGCGTGGGTCCAGCGGCTGAGGATCGCGCGCAAGGCCGCCACGTCGAGCGGCTTGGCCAGGAAATCGTCCATGCCGGCGGCGAGGCACGCCTTGCGGTCGTCCTCGAAGGCGTCGGCGGTCAAGGCCACGATCGGCGTGCCCACGCCCGCCTCGCGCAGGGCCCGCGCCGCCCGCGCCCCGTCCATCCTCGGCATGCGCTGGTCCATCAGGATCAGATCGTGCGCGCCCGAGCGCCCGGCTTCGACCGCATCCAACCCGTTGGCGACCCAATCGACCACGCATCCCTGGCGCTCGAGCAGGGTGCGCGCCAAAAGCGCGTTGATGGGATTGTCTTCGGCCAGCAGCACCCGCGCGCCGACGGCGCAGGCGGCGGCGAGGCGCTCGTCCTCCACCGGCCTGGTCGGCGCGGCGCGCTCCGGGCCGGCGGCGCCAACCACCGCCAGAATGCGATCGGCCAGCGAGGCGCGGCGCAGCGGCTTGATCAGATAGCCGGCGAAGCCCCGGGCGCGCAGCCGTTCGATCTCGCCCCGCTGTTCGGGCGCGATCAGCACCAAGGCGGGGGCGCCCGAAGGAACGCTATCCCCGCCCGGACGGTCGAGCGCCGGACGATCGAGCAGGAGCACGTCCCCGCCGGCGCCGGCGCGAGCGGACAGGGTCTCGGCCGCCAGGGCCCGGCCGCCGCACGCCTCGACCTGCAGCGCCGCGGCCGCGCGCACCGTGGCGCTGGGCGAGACGATCCGCACGGTCAGGCCCTTGAGCGGCTGGCGCCGCGCCGGTCCGGCGGCGGGGGGGAAGGCCGCCTCGAACCAGAACTCGGCCCCGCCCTCGCTCGGACAATCCAGCCCGATGGCCCCGTCGTGCGCGGCGGCCAGGCGGCGCACGATCGCCAGGCCCAAGCCCGTGCCCTCCAAGCGCGCGCTCTCGCCCGGCACGCGGGCGTAGTCCTCGAAGATGCGCGCGCGTTCGGCCTCGGGCACGCCCGGGCCGGTGTCCTTGACGCTGAAGCGCAGCCGCACCTGACCGGCGTCGTCCGGCGCCCCTTCGGCCAGGATCAACACGCCGCCCTTGACCGTGAATTTGATGGCGTTGCCGGCCAGGTTGAACAGAATCTGGCGCAATCGGCCCTCGTCGCCCATCACCCAGCCGCCGGCGGCGCCGCTGACGGCCCAGGCGATGTCCAGGTCCTTTTCATGGGCGCGCGGGCTGAGCAACTCGCAGACCCCCTGCAGCAGCACCTCGACATCGAGCGGGGCCGGCTCCAGGTCGATCTGACCGCTTTCCAGCTTGGCGAGGTCGAGCACGTCGTTAACCAGGCCGAGCAGATGGGCGCCGGTCGTCTTGAGCGCCTGCACATAGGTCGCCTGGTCGGCGTTGAGGGGGGTGCCGACCAGCAGGTTGGTCATGCCCAGCACGCCATTGAGCGGCGTGCGCAGTTCATGGCTAAGCGCCGCCAGATAGCGTTCGCGCGCATTGACCCCCAGGCCCACACCCGGCGCGCCCAGGATCAGGCGCTCGCCGTCGGGCAGAGCCCGGGCGCCCCACACTACGCCGTCGGCGGTCTGCAGCCGGGCGCCGGGCTCGAGCCGGACGATGCGCGCGGCGTCGGCCGCCCCGGGCGCATAGGCCGCGTTGGCGCACAACACCGCGCCGTTGGCGTCAACCACCGCGGCGGGCCGGTCCAGCCCATTGAGCAGATCTTCAGCCCTGGTCATGGCCCAAGTCTAGCCAAACGGGTTTAACGTGGGGTCAAGCCTGAGGCGCGCCGAATGGGCTGGAGCGGCCCGTTCGGATTAGGGTAAACAGACGCCCCGTCGGCTTGGGCCGGGAGAGCACCTATCATGGCGAAAGCGCAATCGGGCGGCCCGGGCCCCAAAAGGCCCAAGGGCGGCGGCCCGAACGGCGGATCCAGGCGCGGGCAGGGCGGCGGACGCACGCGGCTTCAGGCGTTCGTCTATTGGATGGCCGTGGCGTGCGTGTGGGGCCTGATCTTCATCGCCGGCTTCTTCGCGGTGTTCGCCACCGGCTTGCCTGACACCTCCAAGCTCTACCAGGTGCAGCGCACGCCCTCGATCTCCTACCTGGACCGCTCGGGCGCCCTAATCGCCGTGCGCGGCAGCCAGAACACCCCCCCGGTCAATCTCGACGACCTGCCGCCCTATGTGCCGGACGCCTTCATCGCCATCGAGGACCGCCGCTTCTACCACCACTTCGGCTTTGACCCGGTCGGCATGGTGCGCGTGGTGTTCGTCGATCTGCGCCAGCATCGCTACGCCCAGGGCGCCTCGACCATCACCCAGCAGCTGGCGCGCAACCTGTTCCTCAGCCCCGACCAGACCATCCGCCGCAAGGTGCAGGAGCTGATCCTGGCGGTATGGCTGGAGATGAAGTTCTCCAAGAAGGAAATTCTCAGCCTCTATCTCAACCGCGTTTATTTCGGCGCCGGAGCCTATGGCATCGAGGCCGCCTCGCAGCGGTATTTCGACAAGCCCGCCGCCCAGCTGACCGTCGGCGAGGCCGCGTTGCTGGCCGGGCTGATGAAGGGTCCGGCCCGCTACAGCCCGATCTCCGACACCGACCGCGCCGAGCGCCGCGCCACGGTGGTGCTGGACCAGATGGTGTCGACCGGGGCCATCACCCCGGCCCAGCGCGACGCCGCCTTCGCCCAGCCGGTGCGGGTGTCGCGCACCCTGTCCAGCCAGCACGCCCAGTATTTCGTCGACTGGGTCGACGCCGAGGTGCGCTCGATCGTCGGCCAGGCCAAGGACAGCCCGCTGCAGGAAGACCTGGTGGTCGAAACCACCCTGGACCTGCCGATCCAGGGCTCCGCCGAATCCGCCGTGCGCGAGGCGGCCTCGCCCGAGGCCAAGGCCCGCGGCATGCAGCAGGCGGCGCTGGTGGCGCTCGACGGCGAGGGGCGCGTGCGCGCCTACGTCGGCGGGGTCGACTATGCCGACAGCCAGTTCGACCGGGCGGCCGGGGCCAAGCGCCAGGCGGGCTCGTCGTTCAAGCCGTTCGTCTATCTGACCGCCATGGAGAACGGCCGCCGGCCCGACACCCCGGTGGTGGACGAGCCGATCACCATCGGCAACTGGCAGCCCAAGAACTACGAGAAGACCTTCATGGGGCCGATCACCCTGCAGGTGGCCCTGGCCCACTCGATCAACACCGTGGCCGCGCGCCTGGCCAACGAGGTGGGCACGGTCAATGTGGCGCGCACCGCCCATCGCCTGGGGATTACGTCGCCGATCCAGACCGACCCCTCGATGGCGCTCGGCGCCGTGGAGGTGAGCCCGCTGGAGATGGCCCAGGCCTACGACGCCTTCGCCAATGGCGGCCAGGGCGTTCAAGCCTACGGCATCGAGCGCATCCGCACGGCGGCGGGCAAGGTGCTGTACGACCATAACGTGGGCAAAACGGCCCATCCGCAGGTGATCGCCTCGCCGGCCCTGGACTATATGAACCAGATGATGCGCGAGGTGCTGGTGTCCGGCACGGGGGTGGGCGCGCGGGTGCCCGGGTATGACCTGGCCGGTAAGACCGGCACCACCAGCGACTTCCGCGACGCTTGGTTCGTCGGCTACACCGGCGGCTTCGTCACGGCGGTCTGGACCGGACGCGACGACGACACGCCCATGCGAAACGTGACCGGCGGCACGATCCCGGCGCACATCTGGCGCACCTTCATGAGCCAGGCCCTGCCGCGGCTGAAGGTGCAGCCGATCCCCGGCGGGGCCGCGCCCCCGCCCGACGACACCGGGGCCTCCGGCGAGGACGCCATCGGCGACCTGCTGCAGAACGGCCCCCCGCAACCGCCGCCCGCCGACGCGCCCAGACCCGACGCCGCCCCGGTCGATCCGGCCCAAAAGAAGCCGGCGGGCCCGGAATTCTTTTGATCTGAGGTCTTCTGATCCGCGTTCTTCTGATCACGGCGTGAAGGCGTTAAGAGGAACGCCGAACCGCCGCGCGCATCGATCCGTCAGGGAGAGGCGCCGCGGCCAATCATCGGGAGGACGAGAATGAAGCTGGCTCATACGGCGCTGCGGGCGGTGCTGCTGGCGGCGCTGGCCGCGACGGGCGCGCGGGCCCAGGTCAATGTCGGGACCAAGACGCCCGAGCCGGGGCTGCCGTTCAAGATGACCCAGGTGGCCAGCTTCCACTATCCGTGGCGCATCGCCTTCCTGCCCGATGGGCGCATGTTGGTCACCGAGAAGACCGGGCCGATCTGGCTGGTCAGCCCGTCGGGCGTGAAACTGCCCGTGGCCAATGTCCCGGCGGTGCTCTACGGCGGCCAGGGCGGCATGCTCGGCGTGTTCCTCTCGCCGCACTACGTCGACGACCACTTCGTCTACATCACCTATTCCGAGCCGGGCGACGGCGGCTCCAGCCTGGCCATGGCCCGGGCCAAACTGACCCTCGGCAAGGACGGCGCAAGCCTCGACGACCTGAAGGTGCTGTGGCGCGACGGCGAGCGCGGCCAGGGGGGCCAGTTCGGCGCCCAGATCGCCTTCGCACCCGACGGCAAGACGCTGTTCCTGTCGGTCGGCGAGCGTCAGCGCATGACGCCCGCCCAGGATCCCAATCAGCCTTTGGGCAAGATTCTGCACCTGACCCTCGACGGCAAGCCCGCGCCGGGCAATCCGATGGCCGGCAAGATCGGGGCCCCGACCGTGCCGATCATCAACCCGCCCAAGGACACCGAGGCGGCCATGACCGCGCCGGTGGTGCGCACCTACACCTTCCCCGGCCCCAACCTGACGCCCTCGGAGACCTGGACCACCGGCCACCGCACGCCCTACGGCCTGGCGTTCGCGCCCGACGGGCGGCTGTGGGAACTGGAGCACGGCCCCCGGGGCGGGGACGAGCTCAACCTGATCGAACCGGGCAAGAACTATGGCTGGCCCTTGGTGTCCTACGCGACCAACTACGACGGCGCGCCGATCCCGAGCCCCGACACCCGCCCGGACCTGACCAAGCCCATCCTCTACTGGACGCCGGTGATCGCGCCGGGCGGCATGGTGTTCTACAGGGGCGCGATGTTCCCGCAGTGGCAGGGCTCGCTGCTGATCGGCGGCATGGCGTCCAAGTCCTTCAACCGCGTGATCACCAAGGGCGCCACGGCCACGGCGGCGGAGCGCTGGAACGTCGGACACCGCATCCGCGACATCGCGGTCGCCCCCGACGGCGCAATCTGGATGTTGGAGGACGAGGATCCCGGCGCCATGTGGCGCGTGACGCCGAAGTAGGGCGCCTATCGTCCGAAGGCGTGGAGCCCCTGGCCGTGGCGCTTGAGCCAGTCGCGCTGGGGGCGCCAGGGCCCATAGATTCGCTCGACCACCGACCAGAAGCGCGGGCCGTGATTGCCCTCCAGCAGATGGGCGCATTCGTGAGCGGCCACATAGTCGACCACGTCCATCGGGGCCAGCACCAGTCGCCAGCTGTAGCGAATGGCGCCGACATCGCCGGCCACGCCGGGTCGCGGCGTGCGGCATGAGCCCCAGCGGGCCTTGGCGTCGCCTATGGTCACCGGCGGAAGCGGGCGGCCCAGCGCGCGAGCATAGTGCGCGGTGCGCTCGCTCAAAACCTGCAGGGCGTGGCGCTTGAGCAGGCGCAGCGCCGCCCGGCCGTAGGCGTCGCCGGCGCCGAACACCGCGAGCGTCGGCCCCTGCGCTGGGTCTTCGCCGAAGCCGGCTTCCAGCCGCGTGCGCGCCTGAACCAAATGATGGGAGCGGCCGAGCACCTCGATCCGGCCGCCAGGCTCCAGGGCCGCCGTCGGCGGTAGGGCGCCCATTTGGCGGGCGATCCAGCCGGCGCGCTGGCCGGCGAAGGCGACCGCGTCGGCTAAGCGCCTTTGGCTGGGCGCCGTCGCCACGACCTCACGCCGGCGGGCGTCTATGCGCAGGCTGACGCGCCGGGCTCGGGCGTCGACCCGCAGCCGCACGGACACGCCGCCAACCTCGATCAGATCGCCCGACGCCAGCCGGGGCGCGCTGAACAGACCCATGCCGCGCCGACGACCGCGGCTAGGCGGCGGCCGACCGCCGCGCGGCGGCGGCGACGGCGTGCTCGGCGATGAAGGCCCGCACGCGAGGATAGATGTCCTTGCGGAAGCGGCTGCCATTGAAGATGCCGTAGTGGCCGACGTCCGGGTTCACGTACAGCGCCTTCATCTCGTCCGGCAGCGACGGGCACAGCTCGTGGGCGGCCTGGGTCTGGCCGACGCCGGAGATGTCGTCATGCGCGCCCTCGATGGTCATCAGGGCGATGTCTTCGATCGCCGCCGTCTTCACCGGCCGGCCGCGATGGGTCAGTTCGCCCTTGGGCAGCAGGTACTTCTGGAACACGATGTCGATCGTCTGCAGGTAGAATTCCTCGGTCATGTCCAGGACCGACAGATACTCGTCATAGAACTCGCGGTGCTTTTCGGCGCTTTCATCATCGCCCCTGACCAGATCGTCGAAGTAGCGCCGGCGCGCGTTGACGTGCTGGGCCTCGTTCATGGCCATGAAGCTGTAGAGCTGCACGAACCCCGGATAGACCCGGCGCATCATTCCCAGATAAGGGGGCGGCACCGAGTAGATCATGTGCTGCTGGAACCAGGTGAACGGCCGATCCTCGGCCATCTTGTTGGTGACCGTGGGCGAAAGGCGTGCGTCGATCGGCGAGCCCATGAAGATCATCGAGGCCGGGCGCAGAGGATCGTGATCCTCGGCCATCAGGGCGCAGGCGGCCATCACCGGCGGTCCAGGCTGGCAGACCGCCAGCACATGCGCGTTCGGACCGACCTTGCCGAGCATAGCGCGCACATGATCGACGTAGTCGTAGAAGTCGAACCGGCCCTCGATCAGCGGCACATTGCGCGCATTGGACCAGTCGGAGACATAGACGTCGTGATCCTGCAGGAACGCGCGCACGGTTCCGCGCAGCAGGGTGGCGTAGTGGCCCGACAGGGGCGCCACGATCAGCACGGCCGGACCCGGCCCTGTGCGGCCGGCGTCGGTCAGGTCGGAGGACGACTTGACGAAGCGCTGCAGCTTGACCCAGGGCGAGGCCCACACCGTCTGCATCTCGACCCGCACGGCGCGGCCGTCGACCTCGACCTCGTCGATGCGCCAGTCGGGCTTGCCGTAGCGCCGGGTCATGTCATTGAGCACCTCCGCCGAGGCGTAGAGGTTGCGGCCGGCGCCGGTATAGGCCGCCGGATTGAACGGCGAGCTCCAGAACCGGCTGGCCAGATCGGCCATGCGGTTGACCGGATCAGCGGCGTAGTAGGCGGCTTCGTGCAACCCGTACAGCATGACTCACCATCAGGGCGACCTTGCGCCACTGCATAGACCATTAACCCACAGATCGTTCCGCTTCGTGAACGTCGTCGTTGGCGGCCGCGGTGTTAGGCCCCGCTCTTGGGGCCCTCCGCCATCGCATCCGATATCTGGTGAGCAGTCTCGTCCGGTTTAAGGTTTTCGGCCAGCACGCGGTCGAATTTTCCGTGCGGATCCATCAGGTAGATCGCCGAGGAGTGGTCCATGACGTAGGAATTTCCCGATCCCTCCTTCTGGTAGAACACCTTGTAGGCCTTGGCCGCCTGGTCCACCTGGGCCGGCGCGCCGGTCAGGCCGAGCGTGCCCTTGGGAAAGACCGGGCTGGAGAGATAGGCCTTGAGCTGGCTGGGCGTGTCGCGCGCCGGATCGACCGTGATGAACACCACCTGGAAGTCCTTGGCCTTGGCCCCAAGCTCGGTCTGGGCCTCTCCCAGGGTGGTCAAGGTGGTCGGGCACACGTCTGGGCAGTAGGTGTAGCCGAAGAACACCGCCGTCCATTTGCCGTCGAGGGCCGACTGGTTCACCGGGCGCCCGTCCTGGTCGATCAGCTGGAACGGACCGCCGATCAAGGGCTGACCGCTGGCCTGGTCCTGCACCCCGGCATAGGGCGATGGGCCGCATCCCGCCACGGCCAGGCCAAGGGCGCACACGGCGGCGGTCAGATAGGGGATGTACGCGGGCCTCATTAGGCTTAGCCTCTCACAGTGCTATACCCTGCAGGGTGACGAATTGGCATCTTACGCGGTTTCCCATCTGTCAATCTCGGCCGGAATGCGAAAGGCGGCGGCCGGAACGGCGGCCCACCCGTGAAGATTTGACCCGGCGGCGGCGATGAACAGACACGACCCGTTCAGGTCTGCGCCTAGCCGGGGCGCCTCGGCCTTCGACCCGAGCGATGCGAGCGGCAAGGACCCGCATCCGCGCGAGCGCCTCAGGCCGCGCACCCTGATCCTGCTTCGCTGGCTGGCCATCGGCGGACAGCTCGCCGCGCTGGTCGTGGTGCGCTTCGCCCTTGGCTTCGACTTCCCGGTGCTGCAGTGCCTGGCCCTGATCGCCCTCTCGGCCGCGGTCAATCTGGCCTTGGTCCTGGGCGTGCCGCCGCAGCGCGTGTCGCATCAGTGGGAAACGGCGGCCCAGCTGATCTTCGACACGCTCCAACTGGGCGGCTTGCTGTTTCTGACCGGCGGGGCGGACAATCCCTTCGACATCTTGCTGATCGGCCCGGCGGTGCTGTCGGCCATGACGCTGCAAGCGCGTTTCACGGTGATGGTGGGCGGGATCGCCATACTCGTCGGCCTGACCCTGTCCGTCGCGTATCTGCCCCTGCCCTGGCATCCGGGCGAGGTGTTGGAGACGCCCCTACTCTATCGCCTGGGCGAAGGGGCGGCGGTGACGATGGGCGTGGTTCTCACCTCGGCCTACGCCTGGGGATCGGCCGCTGAATCCTCGCGGATGGAGCACGCCCTGCACGCCGCCGAGACGGTTCTTCACCGAGAGCAGCAGTTGTCGGCTTTGGGCGCCCTGGCCGCCGCCACGGCGCATGAGCTGGGCACGCCGCTGGCGACCATCGCCGTGGTGGCCAAGGAAATGGCGCTGGCCATACCCGAAGGGGCCCTGCGCGAGGACGCTGAGCTGGTTTCGTCTCAGGCCAAACGCTGCCGGGAAATCCTGCGCCGGATGGCCGAGCAGCCGGAGGCGAGCGACATGGTCCATGCCCGCATCAGCCTGGCGCAGCTTCTGGAACAGGCCGTCGAGCCGCACGCCGACGACGGCCGCGTGCGTATGGAATGGAGCGTGATCGGCCCCCCCGGCGCCGAGCCCCCCGACCTGCTGCGCCTGCCGGAGGTATCGCGCGCCTTGACCTCGTTCGTGGACAACGCTGTTGATTTCGCGCGCTCGGAGGTGCGGGTGATCGGCCGTTTCGACGACGACGTGGTGGTCATCGAGGTGCGTGACGACGGCCCGGGCTTCTCGCCCGACATATTCGCCAAGCTGGGCGAGCCCTACATCACCAGCCGCCCGACCGGCGAAGGCTCGCCCTCGGGGCACCTGGGCATGGGGCTGGGCTTTTTCATCGCCAAGACCCTGCTTGAGCGGACCGGAGGCCAGATGGAATTCCACAATGACCGCGCCGGCGGCGCCGTGATCGCCATTCGCTGGGCGCGTGAGGACATCGAGGCGCCCCCCGCCTTCTAAGGCCGATCGAACAAAAAAGACGACGCGCCTTTATTTTTGTGGGAACGACCTCGGCGGGTATTCGTAAAACTCGTACTTGAGTAGAAGCCAGTGAACGGCTCATGATGAGCTGCTTCTCTGGGTTTAATGGCGAGCAAAGACCATGACCGAGCTGACTGCAGCCCTCGCGGACCTCGCTGACAAATCCCTGCTGGTGGTGGACGACGACGCGCCGCTGAGAACCCGGCTCGGCCGGGCGCTCGAAACCCGTGGGTTTCAGGTCGAGCTTGCCGGCAGCGTGCAAGAGGCCATGGCGATGATCAAGGCGCGCACCCCGGCCTTCGCCGTGGTCGACATGCGCCTACTGGATGGCAACGGCCTGGGCGTGATCGAGGCTCTGCATCTGGCCCGGCCCGACGCGCGGGTAATCATGCTGACCGGGTACGGCAACATCGCCAGCGCCGTGGCCGCAGTGAAGGCGGGTGCGATCAACTACCTGCCCAAGCCCGCGGACGCCGACGACGTGGTGCGGGCGCTGCTGGCGCGCGACGACGACACCCCCGCGCCGCCGGAAAATCCGATGTCGGCCGACCGCGTGCGGTGGGAGCACATCCAGCGGGTCTATGAACTGTGCGGGCACAATGTGTCGGAGACTGCGCGGCGCCTGAACATGCATCGGCGCACACTGCAACGGATTCTGGCCAAACGCGCCCCAAAATAATGCCGCGGCCAAAGCAAAGGCCGATTATCGTCTTGGTTTTTCTTAGGATTTGAGGTCTGCCTAACTCAGTCTGGAACAGGAGCCTGGAGGGGGGAATGGACGGCGGTCGCCTGCCGGACGATCATCCTTGGGCAATAGTCGCGCGCGGGGGCGCCGTGGCGCTGACGTTGGCTGTGATCGCGGCCTCCGTCGGCCCGGTTCAATGGCTGCCCCGCCTGCTCTATTCCAACAACCTCGAACATTTCGCCGCCTTCTATGTGCTGGCCCTGGCCTTTGCGGCGGCGCGTTACCGGACCTCGCTGCGGCGGGTGCTGGTGGATATCGCCGGCCTGGCGACGGCGCTCGAGGTGGCGCGCTGGCTGTTGCCAGGACCGCGCATGGGCAATTTCAATCACTGGATCGCCGATCTCGGTGGTATATTGGCTTTTGGCGCGCCCGTGGTCGTCGTCGCGTTCAGGCGCGGATTTCGGCATGCTGCGCCGCTCGATCGCGACGCTTAGCCCTGACGGGGCGGGATTGTAACTTTCCCTTACCAGGGGAAGGCGCTTTCACAACAGCCACGTTTGCTGTCTTGTTTCCTGAGTATTCTTTGCCAAGCACAATATTAGGCCTCGCCAGTTGAACGATTGGCCCAAGGGGAGCTTTGGGACTGATGGCTGAGTTTTCGTTGGCGGAACGATCGCCGACGCCCGTCAGCAGCGAGCGTCAGTTGCCTCAGGGCCGGTCGTGGTCCGGCCGCGCCTTCGACATTACGGCCAGCTTGATCCTGCTGATCTTCTTCGGCCCGTTCATTCTACTTATCGTTCTGGCCATCTATTTGCAGGATGGCGGGCCGATCCTGTTCAGCCAAACCCGCCTGGGCTTCGGCGGCCGCTCGTTCCGCTGCCTGAAGTTCCGGTCGATGGGCGTGGACGCCGAGGCGCGGCTGGTCGCGCTGCTCGACAATTGTTCCAGCGCCCGCGCCGAGTGGGAGCGCGACCACAAGCTCAAGGCCGACCCGCGGATCACCGCGGTCGGGCGCGTGCTGCGCAAGACCAGCCTGGATGAGCTGCCTCAGCTCTTCAATGTGCTGATCGGCGACATGACCCTCGTCGGCCCGCGGCCGATCGTGCACGCGGAAATCTGGCGCTACGGGCCTCGGTTCAGGCACTATTGCTCGGTGCTTCCGGGTTTGACCGGGTTGTGGCAAGTCAGCGGCCGCAGCGACGCCAGCTATCGCGCGCGAGTGGCGATGGACGTGCTCTACGTCAAGAAGCGTAGCCCGCTGCTGGATCTGAAGATCCTGCTCGCCACCTTGCCGGCGGTTCTGTTCAGCCGGGGCTCCTACTAGCGAATTTAGCCAACGGCGCTAGGCGAGCGCCAGTTAGCCTAAAACTGTGGCGCTTTGCGCCAACGGGACACCGGCGCCGACGAAGTCATTGAACGGTCGCGCTTTGCGCGCAATGGTTCCAAACACAATTAAGGAGGCTATTTTTGACTTCCACTGAGGCACGATCTTATCCTCTATTGGGTGCCAACTCTATTTTCGCAAGCCCCAAGAACCGCGAACTCGATTTGGATGTGGTGCGGGGAGTCGCCGTGCTCCTCGCGATGGGCTGGCATATGAATAGCTATGTCGGCAATCCGGTGTTCGACGCCCTGATGGCGCCCGGCCGGGCGGTCGGTTGGGCGGGAGTCGACCTGTTTTTTGTCCTTAGCGGCTTCCTGGTGGGAAGGATGGTGTTTCGCGAAGAGGTGCGGACTGGTGCGTTTGATTTTCCCACCTTCTTCCGGCGCCGGGTCTTCAAACTTTGGCCAATGCTCTATCTGCTGATCGCTGTCATGATGCTCGGGGACCGTGATTGGTCCGAGTATGTCTGGCAATGTAGCCTGCACTTGACCAATTACTTTCCACCTCAGCATGCACTTCAGCTCTGGTCGCTTGCCGTGGAGGAGCATTTCTACCTCGCTTTAGGCCTGCTTGTACCTGCTTATCTACGGCGGAGGACAGCTTGGAGCCTGTGGCCCTGGCTTACCGGCCTAATGGTATTATCCTTTGTGCTGAGACTAATCGGCTGGCGGTTGGGCGCCAGCGCGCAGGACCTGCAGTGGCAAACCCAATACCGGATTGACGCCCTGGCCTGCGGCGTGCTTCTGGCTCTGATATCTGTCCAGCGGCCGCAGCTTCTTGATCGGATGCTTAAGTTCCGGCCCTTGATGGCTGTGATAGTTGTGCTGGGCTGTGTCATTCTTACGGTCAACAGTAAGGCCTCAGCATTCGGCGAAACGATCGGATTCTCGGTCTCCTACCTAACCGCAGCGGCATTCATGTTGTTGATCTATCGGTCAGGAGTGGATCGCGTGGCGAGTTGGCCATGCCGCGTGATAGGATTTATAGGCGTTTACTCATATGCGCTCTATCTTTGGCAGATGATCGCTCTGCACTATGCGCCGATGTTGTCGGCAAAGATCCACGGCGGGCAGGTTGGCCAAGTCGTCATTGCTTATGCGCTGGACATGGTTATTGCCTTCATCGTCACCCGCATGGTCGAACGGCCCGCTATCTGGTTTAGGGATCGCATGTTCCCGGCGCACGCTACCGCCGTTTGAGGTCGGTTATGGGCCCGAGTTGCCTCTCAGGGCTCCCGACTCCGAGTGGATTAGGCCCGGGTTCGTGGGGGAACGTGGCCAGACTTGGGTCGACTCGGCCGTTCCATGTGCATGCACGTGTACAATCTTAAACTAATTCGCTTCTGGGCGTGCGCGCGACACAACTGACCAACAGACGTCGACTGGACCTTTAGGTGATGGTGGCAAGATCAATTTCTTGAGTTTTGCTTTTGGAGCCTGAGCTCAAGGTCGGTTCTACGCAGTGGGAGTCGCATAACCTCAAGGTCTAATACTGGAGCACCGTCGTTAGTGTCACGCGATTCTCCGTGAAGTTCACGCCGTGTTGGGTGCCGGTCGAGTCCTGACGCAGGAAATCGTAGGCCAGGTGAAGGCCGATGTTTCGGTTCATCAGATATTGGCCGCTCGCCGTCAGCTCGGTCACATTATCGTGGCGATCCAGGCCTTCGTAGCTGCTGCCGCTCCACTGGGCCTCGGCCGACAGGATCAGATTGCGCAGCAGCTCGTAGTCCGCCTGCCCGCTCAGCTGGCCCGTGATCGTGCCGGGCGAGCCGGCGATAGTCGAGGCGTCGACATTGCGCGACCCCGTCAGGGTGAGCGTGATCAGCTGGGTCGGGAAATACTGCACGTCGCCCTTGGCCTGAAATCCGGTGATCGTGGACAGTTTATCGCCAGCGAACACCTGCTGGAGGTAGCCCAGCTCCACGTCGCCCCGGATCAGGTGGGTCAGGTCGAAGTTGGCGCCAATGTCGTAGGTCTCGCCCGTCGAATTCGGGTTGGGTGAATACCCCGGCAGAACGTCGCCGTTGGGATAGTTGAGCATGTTGTAGCTGAAGGCGCCGTAGATCGACGCCTCGGGCATCACCGCATAGCTGACCTTGCCGATCAGATAGGTGCGGTCGTAGTCGTACTGGTTTTCGTGAACGACCTGGCCATTCGCGTTCTCGCCGTTCAGGTACGAATTGGCGTTGTAGGTTATCTGGCCTTCGAGCTGGATCCGGTTGATGGTGTGGATCACATCGGCGTTCATCGCGCTCTGATAATCGCCGACGGGCCGCACGGTGGTGAACTGCGCCAGGCTGTTCTCGCCGATGTTGGCCCAGCGCGGCTGCGCGAAGAAGCCATAGTCGCCGCCCGCCTTGAAGGTTGTGTCGCCGCCATCGACCTGACCCGTGCCGCCAAATTGCCAGTCGGTGGCGTTTTCGGAGGTGTGGGATGCATATTGCCGGGTCGAGGATCTCACGAACGCCGTCAGGCTGTTGCGCGACCATTGCGACGCCAGGTCGATCTGCGGGCTGGCGATCCCGATCAGGTCGGACGCGCCGTGGCTGCCTTGGGAATAGATGTTGTCGTTGCCCTGGACGCCCACTTCGATCTTGGGAAACAGCAGGAAGGCGCCCAGGGGCAAGCCCAAGGCCTGGTAGCCGGGACGGTCGCGCTCGGTGACGCTGACGTTACGGTCCCGCGCGAAATAGTTGTCGCGCGACTGGGCCATAGCCTCTCCGGCCGCTAGAAAAGCGAGCGTGCCCGCGAACACCCCCGACAAGGCCTTGAACGCCATGCCCATCCCCTTTTCGCTATCCCGGGGGAACATCCCAGGATCAACCCCTTCGCGGGCGTCTTGCCCAATACAACCACCGCCAGGCTCGCGACACGCCCGGCGACGGCGTCGTGGCCAGGGCGGCTGGAACCGCGCGGGACCCTCGCTGGCTCTATCCGTCACGCCTCGATAGGTCTGGCCCCTTAAGGCGGCGTTAACTGAACCCGGCCGGCGCGGCGCGGAGCGCCGGCCGGGCCCTAACTCAGAAGAACCGTTCGCCGATCCGGATCGTGTCGCCCGGCTCGACCGGCGTGTCGGTGGTCAGCGGCACGGCGGATTCCGCCGGCTCGTTAGCCCGCTTGATGTAGACCTTTTTGGTGTTGGCGCGGTAGGTGAAGCCCCCGCCGGTCGCCACCGCATTGAGCACGGTCAGGCCGTTTTCATAGGGATATTCACCCGGCTTGGTGACCTCGCCCAGGATGTAATAGGGCCGATAGTTTTCAACTTCGGCGGTGACCTGAGGGTGCTTGAGATAACCGTCCGCCAGCCGGTCCACCAGGGTCTGCTGCAGGTCGGGAATGGTCAGGCCGGACACGTCCACGTCGCCGATCAGCGGGAACGAAATCTTACCCGTGCCGGACACCAGATATTCGCCGCTGAGGGTGTCTTCGCCATAGACGGTGATCTTGAGCTTGTCGCCGGCCCCGAGGTGATAGTCGTGGGCGCTGGCCTTCACGGAGGCGGCGACGCCCGCCGGCGGATCGGCGGCCAATGCTGCGCTGGCGAAGAACACGCCGATAATGAATGTAGCCAGCGCACGAAGCGCGTAGTGACGCATAACACGTCGCTCCTGATATTGTTGGGACATCAATGCCATGACACGAGCCTTGCCTCAAGAACCCCTGCGATGCGCCGCACAAAAATCCAAATCTGGAACATTGCCGCAGACATCGCCCGTTTGCCCATAAGATAGCGCCCGGTTGCTGCAAAATCGGAGCCAGAATGGGTCCGAAGATTGCCCGAGCAGGCGTTCATACATCGGCCTTCTTGAACGCCGCTTGAACGCCGCGCGCCTCGGAAATTCGCTGAAAATGGGCTCACGCATGCCTGATCCCGCCGCAGCGGCCCAGCTTCGCCCAAAAGTCTTACCGACATGCCTCGGACGCTAGTCCGATTGCAGCGCCTCAACCAGGCGGGCCATGAAGGCCGCTCCACGCTGCATCTGGCTGATCTCGACATATTCGTCGGGTTGGTGCGCCTGATCGATCGAGCCGGGGCCGCAGATGACGGTGGAAAAGCCGGCCTGCTGAAACTGGCCCGCCTCGGCCGCGTAGGACACAACCCGCGGCGGACCGTTGTCGCCGGCCAACCCTCGCGCCAGGCCCTCGGCGGCCCCATCCCTTTCGGGCGCGAAGGCGGGAGTGAGCGAGCGTCTGGCGATCTCGACGCCGGCCTCGGGCGCCCTGGCCTTGAGCTCAGCGTCCAGGGCGCGCGTAGCCTCGAAAAACGGCTCAAGGGCCGCCATCGGGTCAACGCCCGGCGGACATCGCAGGTCGAACACGAACTGGCATTGCCGCGCCAATATGTTGACCGCCGTGCCGCCCTGAACCTGGCCGATGGTCAGGGTCGGCCAGCGCGGGGTGAACGGGGAGGCGGGATCGGCCTCACGCTCCAGCCGCTCGGCCAGGGTCTGCAGCAGGCTCATCAGGCGCACCGCCGCCATGACCGCCGAGGCGCCCTGTTGCGGCTGGCTGGAGTGGGCCTCGCGCCCGCTCACCGTGACCTTGAACACCGCGATGCCCTTGTGGCCGCGCACCGCCTGCATGTCGGTCGGTTCGCCCACCACCACCGCGGCGGGCCGCGGCTGCTCCAGCGCCAGGGCGGCGATCATGTCGGGCGCGCCCAGGCAGCCGACCTCCTCGTCGTAGGAGAAGGCCAGATAGGCCGGGCGGACGAGCGGCGCTTTGGCCAGGTGCGGCGCGGCCGCCAGGGCCAGGGCCAGGAACCCCTTCATGTCGCACGTTCCGCGCCCATAAAGGCGCTCGCCCCTGCGGGTCAGGACGAAGGGATCGGAGGTCCACGCCTGGCCATCCACAGGCACCACGTCGGTATGTCCGGACAGCACCACCCCGCCGGGCGCGGCCGGACCTATGCGGGCGTAAAGATTGGTCTTCTCGCCGTCGGCGCTGGGGACGCGGCGGCCTTGTACCCCCAGCGACGCCAATTCAGCTTCGACATAGGCGATCAGAGGCAGATTGGAATTGCGCGAGGTGGTGTCAAACCCCACCAGGCGCTCCAGCACCTCAAGGCTTCGCGCCGCCAGGGCCTCCGCGTCGATCATGGACCAAGCCTAGATCAAAAGCCGTCCACGGACCAAAGCCTTTGCCACAGCGCGCGCCTATTGCGGGCCGTCGTGCTGCAGAACGCCCAAAAGCTGGATGCGGAAGATGAGAACCGCGCCGGGCGGTATGGGCCCGCCGGGCGGCGGATCGTCGCCATAGGCCAGCTTGGAGGGCACGTACAGCATCCACTCGTCGCCCGGACGCATCAGCTGCAGCGCCTCGACCCACGCGGGCACCAGGCCCGCGAGGGGGAAGTCTGCCGGAACGCCACGCGCGAAGGAGCTGTCGAACACCTGGCCGGTCAGAGGCGCGTTCGCCGGACCGAGCAGGCGGCCCTCGTAATTGACCTTGACCTCGTCCTGCGGGCGCGGGTGCGGGCCGCCCGGATCGCCCGAGGCCAAGACCTTGAACTCCAGCCCGTCCGACAAGGTGTGGACCGCTGGGTCCTTGGCGTTGGCGGCCAGGAACGCCTGGCCGGCCTGGACGTCGGCGGGCTTCGGCTGGGATTTCATCGCCGGGCCGCACGCGGCCAGGCCGAGCAGCGCGGGCGCGAACAGGGCGGCGGCCAGGGCGGGCGATTTGGACAACAAACTCATGGGACAAGCCTCAAAGCATGCGCGGCGGGCAACCCGCCTCGGTCAGGGCGGCGATGATCTCCGCGGTGTGCCGGGCGTCGCGCGTCTCGATCATCACGTCGAACTCCGCGCCCTTGGCCGGCACGTCGAGCGACAGGCGGTTGTGCGCCACCTCGATGATGTTGGCGCCGTGCGCGCCGATGGTCAGCGACACGGTGGCCAAAAGGCCCGGGCGATCGTCGCCCACGAACCGCAGGTTGGCGATGCGCTGGGCGCGGACCAGTTCGCGGGTCAAAACCGAGGCCAGCAGGCGCGTATCGATGTTGCCGCCCGTCAGGATCAGGCCGCACGACTTGCCGGCGAACCGGTCGGGATAGGACAGCAGCGCGGCGAGCGCGCCAGCGCCCGCGCCCTCGACGATGGTCTTCTCGACGTTGCAGTAGAGGGCGATGGCCCGCTCGAACGCCGGCTCCTCGATCAGCAGCACCTCATCCACCAGCGGGCGAGCGATGGCGTAAGTCAGGTCGCCCACGGTCTTGACCGCGATACCCTCGGCGATGGTCTGTCCGCCGGTCACGGCCGTCTGGCCGTTCATGCGCGCCACGAACGAGGGGTACATGACCGGCTCAAGGCCGATCACGCGGATGTCCGGCTTGATCGCCTTGGCCGCCGTGGCCACGCCCGCGATCAGGCCGCCGCCGCCGATCGGCACGGGCAGCACCTCCAGGTCGGGCGCCGCCTCCAGCATCTCCAGCGCCACGGTGCCCTGCCCGGCCATCACGTCGATGTCGTTGAAGGGGTGGACGAACACCATCTGGCGCTCCTCGCCCAGGCGCACGGCGTATTCGTAAGCCTCGTCGAAGGTGTCGGCGTGCAGCACCACGTCCGCGCCGAAATTGCGCGTCTGCTCGACCTTCACGAAAGGCGTGGGGCGCGGCATGACGATGGTCACCGGGATGCCCAGGCGCGCGCCGTGATAGGCTAGGCCCTGAGCATGGTTGCCGGCCGAGGCCGCGATCACCCCGCGCCGCTGCTCGCCGGGCGTCAGCTGCAGCAGCTTGTTGAGCGCGCCGCGCTCCTTATAGGCTGCGGTGAACTGCTGGTTCTCGAACTTCAGCCACACCTCGGCCCCGGTGATGTCTGACAGGGTTCGGGACCGCCGCATCGGGGTTTTCTCGATGTGGCCGTGCAGCCGCTCGGCGGCGGCCTGGATCGCTTCAAAGGTCAGTGTCATGGGCCACGCCGCAAAAAGTCGCGCAACCTAACGATCACGGGCCCTCAGGGCAAATGGCCAAGTCGCCCGCCCGTCAGACCCGTGCGGCGGCGGGCGCGGCGATCGGGCGGGCGGGTGGCTCCAGCATCGGCGTTGCTCGAATGCGTCCAAGCGGGCGCCAGAGGGGCGATCGCACCAGGACCCCCGCCGCCCGCCACAAGGCCCACGCGCCTATCACCGCCACATAGTCGCCCACCGCGTAGTGCCAGCCTAAGGCCACCGAGGTGCCCAGGATCAGCAGGCCGAACGCGCCGACCGCCACGCCTAGCAGCGGCCGCAACCGCCGGGCGAGCAGCGCCGCAAGGGTGATCATGACCACGTGCATGCTGGGGAAGTCTGATATGCCCGACCCGAGGATGACCTGCTGGCGCCGATAGGCGGTCCACAGACGGTCAGCCACCGGCATGGCGTGGGTCGACAGATACCGGCTTAAAGCGGCGTAGCGGTGCATGTCGCCAGTGATGCGCCCGTAAAATACTGGGCCGCCCGACATGAAGGCCCCTGCCGCCAGGGTGCCGAGCACGATCCAGGCGAGCAGGAACGCTAAAAGGAACTGCGAGGCCAAGGCGCGATTGCCGCGCGAAATCGCCGCCAGCAAGGGACATAGGCCGATGATCAGGGGCCACCCGAGGTAATACCATCCCTCCAGCGTCTGGATCGGCAAGGCCCCCAGGACGGGGTGAACCAGCCGCCAGGGATCGTGGCCAAGATGGGTGGCGCGGTCGAGCCCTGCCAGGATCGGGTCGAAATAGTAAGGCCGCAGGCGCGGCAGGCAGTTTTTGATCAGGGTATAGGCCCCCAGGAACAGGCACACCCCGAGAAACAGCATCAGCCCCGAGACCAGGCGCGCCAGCAGATCTTTCGGAAAAACACGGGCGAACTCCGCCGCCAGTAGGCCGCCCCCGCGCTGGACCCGGGTCCAGGCCCAGCGGACCAGCGCGAAAATCGCCTTCAGCAGCACGAGAATTGTGGTCCAGGCCGCCGCCATGCCAAACCAGGGCCACAGGTAAAGCGTCAGACTCGCGGCGCCGCCGAGATGGAAGACCTCGCCGAACGCCCATGCGGCGGCGCAGTAGACGCCAATAATGGCGTACAGCGGCGCGTCGGCGCCAACGTTGGCCAGGATCGCGCACGCTAAAGACTGACCGGTCGGCGCGACCGATTCGGATTCGACGATTGACACTCTGCCCCTCCGGTACTGGTGCGTTTGTACCACCGGGAGTTGAACAAGGTGTTACATAATGTCGCACCACCCCTGGCGGATGGTCGCACCCAACGGCGGCGTCAGACTTCGTCGAAGGCCGAGACCAGATGCCCGGGCTCGACCTCGATCAGCGGCAGGGGCGCGGCGTGGGTCAGGTCGGCCGGGCGGCGCGACGGGGCGAAGCGATAGGCGGCGCCTGGATCCATCGGGCTGGGCGGATCGCCCGGCAGCCGCCGTCGCTGGCGCCGGCGCTCGATCACGGGATCGGGGATCGGCGCGGCCGACAGCAGGGTGCGCGTATAGGGATGGCGCGCGTCGGCGTAAATCTGCTCGCGCGAGGCTTCCTCCATGACTCGGCCGAGGTACAGCACCATCACGCGGTGGCAGATCTCGCGCACCACCGCCAGATCGTGGCTGATGAACAGCATGGCCATGCCGAGCTTGTTCTGAAGCCCGATCAGCAGGTCGATGATCTGCGCCTGGACCGACACGTCGAGCGCCGACACCGCCTCGTCGCAGATCACCAGCGAGGGCCGCAGGATCATGGCCCGGGCGATCCCCACGCGCTGGTTCTGGCCGCCCGACAGTTCGTGCGGATAGCGGTTGATCAGGCTGGGATCGAGGCCCGTCTCGGCCATCATCGCGCGAACCTGCTCGGTGCGGTCGGCGCGGCTGAGCGTCGGACGGTGCACCTTGAGGGGCTCGGCGATCGAGTCGCCGATGGTGGTGCGCGGATCCAGGCTCGCCAGGGGGTCCTGGAACACGATCTGCAGATCCTTGCGCGCCGCCTGCAGCGCCTTGCCCTGGATCTGGGTCAGGTCGCGGCCGAGCATGGTCACGGCCCCGGCCGTGGGGGCGATCAGGTTGAGCACGGCGCGCGCGAGAGTGGACTTGCCCGAGCCGCTTTCGCCGACCACGCCCAGGGTCTCGCCCCGCCGTAAGGTCAGGTCCACGCCGTCGACCGCACGCAGTTGCGCTGGCTTTTGGAACGCGCCGCGGCTGATCGGGAACCACACCTTCACGCCCCGCGCGTCCAGCACCACCGGCGCGTCCGCCGCCACGGGCGCTGTCATCGGCCGGCCGCCCCGGTCCGGCTGGTCCAGCCGCGGCACCGCAGCCAGCAGCGCGCGTGTGTATTCGGCCTGGGGGTCGGCGAACAGGGCCTCCGCCGGCGCCTGCTCCACCACGAGGCCCCGCCGCATGACGCACACCCGGTCGGCCAAGCGGGCGATCACCCCCATGTCGTGCGAGATCAGCACCAGGGCCGCGCCCTCTTCGCGGCGCAATTCGTCCATCAGGTCCAGGATGTCGGCCTGGACGGTCACGTCCAGTGCCGTGGTCGGTTCGTCGGCGATCAGCAGGGCGGGCGACGGCGCCATGGCGGCGGCGATCATCACCCGTTGGCGCATGCCGCCCGAGAGCTCGTGCGGATACTGGTCGAGCCGCCGGCCCGCGTCGGGAATGCGCACGTGCTCCAGCCATTGGCGCGCCCGCGCGCGGCCGTCGGCGTGCGACAGGCCCAGGTGGCGACGCAGGGGTTCGGCGATCTGCTCGCCGATCTTCATATAGGGCGTCAGGGCCGTCAGGGGGTCCTGGAACACCATGGCGATCTTGGCCCCGCGGATGTTCGACAGGGCCGGGGGCTTGAGGTCCAGCAGGTTCTGGCCGCCGAACATGGCCCGGCCGCTGGCCTGGCCATTGGCCCCCAGAAGGCCCAGCACCGCCATCATGGTCTGGCTCTTGCCCGAACCGCTTTCGCCGACCACCCCCAGACACTCGCCCGCCCCGACCGCCAGGCTGACCCCGCGCACCGCTTCCACCGGGCCTTCTTGCGTGGCGAAGGTCACGCGCACGTCTTCGAGCGACAGCAAGGGTTCGGTGACGGACATTCTAGGGGGCGTCCTTGAGCCAGGCGTCGATCGCGGCGCGCGCCTCCGGTTCGTCAAGCATCGGCGCATGGCCCACGCCCGCCACCTCGGCCACCGCCATGTGCGGGGCCGCCAGGCGCATCTTGTCCAGGGTCTCGGGCGCCAGCAGGTCGGAGATCGCGCCGCGAATGGTCAGCAACGGGCGCGGGCTGGGCGCGGCGGTGAAGGCCAGGGCCTGGAACAGGGGCCAAAGGTTGGGCGGGGGCGGCGCGGGCTGGCCTTCGGGCGGCTTGAACGCCACGGCGATGGCGGGATCGTAGTCGAGCACAGGAACGCCGTCCTTGTCGCGGAACAGGCGCCGCGCGAAGGCGGCCCACTGCCCGGCCCCGTAATGCGGAAACGCGGCCTGGTTGATGAATCGGGCGTAGTCGGCCGCGCCCTGCCAATCGGCCACCACCGGACCGTTGCCGGTGTAGCCGCCGATGCGCGCCAGGCCTTCGGGCGCCAGCTCGGGGCCCACGTCGTTGAGCGCCGCCGCCGCAACGGCCAGGGGCCGCAGGCTGGCGACGACCATGGTGATCAGTCCGCCCATGCTGGTGCCGATGAAGGCGGCGCGCGCGATGCCGGCCGCGTCCATCAGGGCCAGAACGTCCCCGGCGTAGACCGCCGGCTGATAGCGCATCGGCTGAGGATCCCAGTCCGATTGCCCGCGCCCGCGCACGTCCAACGCCAGCACCCGTCGGCCCTGGGCGGCCAGTCGCGGCGCCAAATCCTCAAAGTCGCGCGCGTTGCGGGTCAGGCCGTGCAGGCAGATCACCGGAACGACGGCGGGACCGGACGCCGGGGGATAGTCACGCGCGTGCAGCGTCAGGCCATCGGCCGAGGTCCAGAACCGGTCACTGAACGCGGGAGTGCTCACCGCGCCATAGTGGGCCGGCAAAACGCGGCGAAGCAAGAACCGACGCACGCCACGTGGGCGTCTTTCGCTGGCCTGCCAGCAGAACGCATCGGCGCGAACTCGGCCCGCGACTGGCTATGGAGCGGCGGCCACGGTCCTGATCGCCTGCATCAGCCGGTGGGCGGAAGCCGGCAGATGGGCCGCCTCGCGCTGGAGCAAAACGATGTTGCGCCCCAGCTCATCCATCTCCACGTCGATCCGCGCCACCATTCCGGCGTCCAGCTCGGTCTGAACCAAACTCAAGGAGGTGAAGGCCAGCATATCGCCCCGCGCCAGGAGCGGCCGAATGATCAACAGATCGCCGGTCTGGACCAGCGGGGTCGGCGGCCGCAGGCCGCGCTTGCGGAACTGCTGGTCGAACAGGCTGCGGCTGACGGCGTTGGTCAGGGGCAGAATCCATTTGGCCGAAGCCAGTTCGCGCAGGCTCACTCGCGCCTTGCCGGCCAGAGGGTGGCCCGGCGCAGCGAACACGGCCAGGCGATCGGAGAACACCGGCTCGCTGATCAGGCCCCGCGGGTCGAAATGGGCGCTGCGCGCGGCCAGGACCGCATCGATCTGACCCGACCTGAGCTGGGCCAGCAGGGCCTCGCGCTGAGCCTCCACCACCTGCACCCGCACATGCGGCCAAGCGTCAAGGCAATTGCCGATCGCCCTGGGCAGGATGGCCGCCCGCGCCATCGGCAGGGTGCCGATCACCGTTGTTCCCGACGGATGCCCGGCGAGGGACGTGATATCGGACAGGGCGTGGCGCAGTTCGGCCCGGATACGCTGGGCGCGCAGCACCAGACAGGCGGCCGCGTCCGTCGGAAACACCCCGTGTACACGGCGGTGGAACAGGGCGACGCCGATAGTCTCCTCGATTCGGCTCAGCGCCATGCTCGCGCCCGACTGGGTGACGCCCAGCATGCCGGCGGCCCCCGAGACCGTGCCTTCGTCGGCCAGATGAATCAGAAGCCTCAGCTTGCGCCCGCTATAGAGCAGCCGCCGCAGCGCCGCGCTCGACGCCCCCCGGCTCGGATTCAGGTCCGCGAGGGCGCCAGAAATCTCAGCTTCGATCCGCTCGAAGCGCGCCAGCAGGGCCTGACCGGCGGCGGTGGCCGACACCGCGCCGCGCCGGCGTTCCAGCAGCGTCAGGCCCAGGGCCTGCTCCACCTCGGCCACCGCACGCTTGAGCGCCGAGCCCGACTTACCCAGCGCCTGGGCCGCCGCGGTCATGCCGCCATTGACCACGATCGCGGAGACCGCCTTGAGATCATCCAGGTGCAACAGCAGCTGGTCGGCGCCGTCCCCGTCCAGCTTCAGCCCGCCGTTATGTGTCGCCATGTCCTCCATCAGCCCGCCCGATCGTCCGCGCCCGCCAAACTGGCGTCGCAGACCAGACATAACAAAACTGGACCGTAAGGCACAATTCGCCCCTATCCACGGCGACGCCGAAGCGCGATGCTGCAGGCTGGGTTGGGCATTCGCGCCGCGGACGCCTGGCTTCCTTTTTGCGCAGCCGAACGGCTGGTCGAGGCGGAGTCCACACGATGAACGAACCGACGTACAAGGTCGTCTGGCCCCTGGGCCGCTCCACGGTCGAGGGCTTCGAGGCCACCGCGCGCGGCGCCGATCTGTCGAAGATGACCATCGGCAACCTGTCGCACGGCGGTTTCCGTGATCAGGAAATCCGCCCGATCGTCGAGGAAGTGCTCAGCGCCAAGTTCCCCGGCATCAAGTTCGTGCCCAGCACCGCCTTCGGCAACATCCACGGCCCGCGCGGCGGGCGCGAGGAGTTGGCGGCCCTTCCCGGCAACCTCGACAAGTACGGGATCGACGCAGTCATAACAGGCATAGGTAGCTGAGGCAGCTGCGCACCCGCGGTCGCGAGGGCCAGCATTATCGCTGAACGGAACGGAAGGCCGAGCGCGACCATCGTCGCCACGGCGTTCCTGAGACAGGCTGGGGCGGTGGCCCGGGCCGAAGGCATGGCGGACCTCGGCATTGCCGAATTCCCCGGCATCATCATGAATCAGAGCGCCGAGGAGTTGCGTCGCAACACCGAGCAGGTGCTGGTGCCCAACATCATCCGCGCGCTTACACGCAAGGTGGAGTCCAGTTCGGCCGCCAAGGAGCCCGAGCCCCGCGCTGTGGTGTTCGAAGGCGCGCTTGACGAGGTCAACGAGCACTTCCTCGAGCAGATGTGGAGCGATGGCCTGCCGATCGTTCCGCCCACGGTGGAACGAGTCGAGGATTTCCTGCGCTTCACCGACCGTTCGCCCGGCGAGGTGCTGGGCGTGCTGCAGCCCGAGAACCGCGAGGCCACGGTGTGGAACGTGGCGGTCAACGGCGTGATGGCCGGCTGCCGTCCCGAATATATGCCCGTGCTGATCGGCGTCGTGCAGGCGATCGCCGAGCCCGACTTCTACGTCCGCGACGCGGGCGCCACGCCAGGCTGGGAGCCGCTGATCATCGTCAACGGCCCGATCGTCAAGGCGCTCAACTTCAACTACGAGACCGCCGTGCTGCGCGTCGGCCGCCAGGCCAACACCAGCATCGGCCGCTTCCTGCGCCTCTATCTGCGCAACATCGCCGGCATCCGCATCGCGCCGGGCGACACCGACAAGGGCTCGATCGCGCTGGGCACCAATGTGGTGCTGGCCGAGAACGAGGACGCGGTGACCGAGATCGGCTGGACCTCTTTCGCCACTGACCAGGGCTTCACGCGCGCGGACAATGTGGTGACGGTGCAGAGCGCACTCAGTCCCACCATTCCGATCTACACCGCCGGCGATAAGGCGGTGGAGCACCTGGACACCCTGGTCGAGATATTCGGCACGACCTGCGCCTGGTGGGCCCACACCGGCCTGCGCAAGGGCAAGAACTTCCCGCTGCTGATCGTCAGTCCGGGCGTGGCCAAGATCATGGCCCGCGACGGCCTGAGCAAGCGTGACGTGCAGCAGTACATCTTCGACCACACCAAGGTCGCGGTGCGCTCGCTCAACCGTCACGGCTGGGAGCTCGGCTATACCGAGTACGACCTGCACAAGCTGCACGCCGAGGGCATGATCTCGGACGCCTATGTCCAGTCGGACGATCCCGACCGGCTGGTGCCCGTGTTCATCAATCCCCAATCAATCGGCATCGTGCTGAGCGGCGATCCCGGGCGCAACCAGAGCAAGGGCTTCGTGCAGAACCACAGCCACGCCCCGCCCCACGGCCAGAAAATCGACCTGCCCGCCAAGTGGGACGAGCTGCTCGCGGGCCGCCGCAAGGGCTGAACCGTCACGCGCGGATTGCGCGCGAGATAGGCCGACAATCCAGTCGTGGCGAAGGCGCTGAAGTTCAGGTAACGGTGGCCTCAGGCGCCGGATCGCGCGGACGGACCGGGACGAAGGCGGCGCGCGCGAGCGGTTAGGCGCCCGTTGCTGGGCCCTGAAGCGCCTCGGCGATCCGGCGACCGCGCGTGACAATCAGGACCCGGGAGGTTTCATGAAGCTCAAATCGGTCGCCCAATCCTTGGCCGCCCTGGCGCTGCTGGCGGCGCCCATGGCCGCTGCGCCCAGCGCCAACGCCGCGACTCTGCAGGAAGACCCGCAGATGACGCCGTTCAAGATCATCGGCAACCTCTACTATGTCGGCGCCACCGGTCACGGCGCCTATCTGATCTCTACGCCCAAGGGCCTGATCCTGATCAACAGCAATTATCCGAACTCGCCGCCCCTGATCCGGCAGAGCGTCGAGGCGCTCGGCTTCAAGTGGAGCGACATCAAGATCCTGCTCATCTCGCACGCCCACATCGACCACGACGGCGGGGCGGCCGAAATCGTCAAGGAAACCGGCGCCAAGTACGAGGTGATGCAGCCCGACGTGAGCGTCGTCGAATCCGGCGGTCGCGACGACTATAACTACGGCACGAACCCGCAGCAGTACTACCCGGTCGCCCACGTCGACCGCGTGCTGCACGACCTCGACACAGTCGAACTGGGCGGCTTTACCCTCACCGCGCATCTGACGCCGGGTCACACCAAGGGCGACACCACCTGGACCTTCGACGAGACCAACGACGCCGGCAAGGCGCTGCACGTGGTCCTGATGGGCGGACCGACGCTCAATCCGGGCATGCAATTGATCGACAATCCGAAATATCCGCAGATCGTGTCGGACTACGAGCACGGCTTCGACGTGCTGCGCGCGTTGCCGTGCGATATCCCCCTGGGTCCGCACGACTGGTATTTCGACCTCGGCCCCAAGTACAAGCGCTTCATGGCGGGCGACAAGGACGCGTTCGTCGATCCGGCCGGATACAAGGCCTTTGTCGACAAGTCGCAGAAGGGCTTCGAGCGGCTGCTGGCCGCGCAGAAGGCGGCCGTCGCGGCGGGCCAGACGCCGGAACAGGCGGCGGCTATGCGCTCGGGCGGCTCCGCCCCGGGCCAAGCGGGGGCGGCGGCGCCCGCCTCCTAGGTCGAAGCCTGGGGGATCGCCCGACCCAAGCGGTGGCGTGCGCCGGCAAAAGGCGCTAGCTGACGCCGCTTGGGCTTCCGCCGCCGTGGAAGCGTGTCTGGGATCGACCGCAATGCCGGCGTACGGGCTGCAGTTCGGGAGAGGTCGCGCGTGAGCGCCGGCGGGATGACCTGCGTCTATGGCGCGCCGCCGGCGGCCCTGGCCGAGGTTCCCAAGGGCGCTGTGCAGGTCTCTCCCTTGGTTCCGGGCGCCCAGGCTCTAGAAGCGATGGCGCCGTTGAGCCTTGACGGCGCGGTGATCGCCGCACCGCCGGGCACGCTCGAGCGCCGCTATGTTCTGGCAAACCTGCTGAAGGCCCTGCGCCCCGGCGCGCCGCTGGTCGCCCTGGCGCCCAAGGAGAAGGGCGGCTCGCGGCTGCGCAAGGAGTTGGAAGCGTTCGGCTGCGCTGTGGCCGAGAGCGGCCGTCAGCACCACCGCATCTGCCATACCGACCGCCCCGAGACCTTGACCGGGATCGAACCGGCGCTCCTGGCCGGGGCCATGCGGTATGCCGATGCGCTCAGCCTATGGACCCAGCCTGGCGTGTTCAGCTGGGACCGACTCGACGCGGGGACCCAACAGTTGCTGGCCGTGCTGCCCAAACTTGCGGGACGCGGGATGGATCTCGGCTGCGGCCTTGGCGTGCTGGCCCACGCCGTCCTGGCCAGCGACAGCGTGACGAGCATCGACCTGATCGACATCGACCGGCGCGCGATCGACGCCGCCCGGCGCAACGTGCAGGATCCCCGCGCCGCGTTCCACTGGGCCGACGTCCTGAGCGGCCCCGACCTGCCGAGCCCCGACTTGCCTCGCCTGGACTTCGCGGTGATGAATCCGCCCTTCCACGACAATGGCCACGAGGACCGCACGCTCGGCCAGGCCTTCGTGCGCCGCGCGCACGCCCTGCTGCGCAAAGGCGGGTCGGCCTGGCTGGTGGCCAACCGGCACATGCCCTACGAGGCGGTGTTGAACGAGTTGTTCGACCGGGTCACGCCCCGGGGCGACAGCAGCGGCTTCAAGATCTACGAGGCGCGCAAATGAGCGCGACTGTCCGGCTTGACCGGCTTTTGGCCAACATGGGCTATGGCTCGCGGCGCGAGATCCAGGCGCTGGCCCGCGGCGGCCGCGTGACGCTCGACGGCGCGCCGGTCGATGGCGCCGACATGCGACTGACCCTCGAGCCCGCCTTGGCCGATCGTCTGCGGCTCGACGACCGGCGGCTGGATCCCCTGCCGGGCATGGTGCTGATGCTGCATAAGCCGCTCGGCGTCACCTGCTCGCACAAGGAGGCCGGCCCCCTGGTGCACGACCTGCTCCCGTCACGCTGGCGCCTGCGCGACCCAGCGGTTTCCACCGTCGGGCGGCTGGACAAGGACACCTCGGGCCTGCTGCTGCTGACCGACGATGGGGCCCTGCTGCACAAGATCATCTCGCCGCGCCACCATGTGGCCAAGCGCTACCTGGCGACCCTCGCCCGGCCGATGGACGGGAGCGAGGCCGCGCGGTTCGCCTCTGGCGCCCTGATGCTGGAGGGCGACGACAAGCCCCTGGCCCCGGCGACGCTGGAACCCCTGTCGCCGACCCTGGCGCGCCTGACCATCACCGAAGGCCGCTATCACCAGGTCCGGCGCATGTTCGCGGTGGTGAGCAACCATGTGGAGGCGCTGCACCGCGACCGGATCGGCGGCCTCGACCTGCCCGACGATCTGCCGGCCGGGGCTTGGCGGCTGATGGGCGAGGCCGACGTGGCCGCAGTGTTCGCGCCGCCCGCCGCATGATCCCCTGGGTCGAACTGGGCCGCGCGCGGATTCCGGACGGGGGCGAGCTGCGCCTGATGCGCCGGGGCGCCGAGCTGTCGATCATGTCGGGCGCGACCGAGCTGATGAACAGCCGGCTGAGCGGCTCGGAAGAAGCGCTCGCGACCCTCACCTGCGCGCCGCTGGCCAACAAAGATCGGCCGGCCGTGCTGATCGGCGGTCTCGGCATGGGGTTCACCCTGCGCGCGGCGCTGGCCAATCTGCCGCCCCGCGCCGAAGTCACGGTGGCTGAGTTGGTCCCCGCCGTGGTCGCCTGGGCGCGCGGCCCGATGGCGGAGCTGTTCGCCGGCTGCCTGGACGATCGGCGCGTGACCCTCCGCGAGGCCGACGTGGCGCAGGTGATCAGCGCGGCGCGCGGCGCCTACGACGCCGTCCTGCTCGACGTCGACAACGGCCCAGGCGGGCTCAACCGCGAGGCCAACGACGGCCTCTATGGATTCACCGGCCTCAACGCCGCGTTTCACGCGCTGCGGCCCGGCGGCGTCTTGGCGGTCTGGTCGGCGACCCAGGACACGGGCTTTGTCCAGCGGCTGCGCCGCAGCGGCTTCACGGTCGAGGAGAAGACCGTGCGCGCCACCGGCCGCAAGCGCGGCGCGCGGCACGTGATCTGGCTGGCCCAGCGCGGCGCTTAGCCCTCGGCCTGGTCGGGCACGGCTTCCAGCGCCTTGAGCCAGGCGGTGGCGGTCCCGTCGCTGGGCGCGCGCCAGTCGCCGCGCGGCGAGAGCGAACCGCCGGAGGATATCTTGGGTCCGTTGGGCACGGCCGAGCGCTTGTACTGGCTGGTCTGAAAGAAGCGGTGCAGGAACACCGTCATCCAGCGCTTGATCGTCGCCAGATTGTAGGCGGGACGCGCGTCCTCAGGATAGTTGGGCGGCCACGCCCCGCGCGCGGCTTCGCTCCAGGCGTGCTGGGCCAGGAAGGCGGTCTTGGTGGGGCCGAAGCCGTAGCGCAGGGTGTAATAGAGCGTGAAATCCTGCAGGGCGTAGGGGCCAACGACCGCCTCGGTCGACTGGGCCTTGCCATCGGCGCCCGCCGGAACCAGCTCGGGGCTGATCTCGGCGGCGACGATGTCGAGCAAGGTGGGGCGCACCGCATCGCCCAGCACCCCCTCGGCCGCGACCCAGCGGATCAGGTGCTGGATCAGGGTCTTGGGGACCGAGGCGTTGACGTTGTAGTGGCTCATGTGGTCGCCCACGCCATAGGTGCACCAGCCGAGCGCCAGTTCCGACAGATCGCCCGTCCCCACCACGAAGCCGCCGATCTGCCCGGCCAGGCGGAACAGGTAATCGGTGCGCAGGCCCGCCTGCACGTTCTCGAACACCACGTCGTACACCGGCTGGCCGCCCGCGAAGGGATGGCCGATGTCCTTCAGCATCTGCAGGCACGCGGGCTTGATGTCGATCTCCTGGGCGCTCACGCCCAAGGCGTTCATCAGGGCCCAGGCATAGGCCTTGGATTGCTCGCCGGTGGCGAAACCGGGCAGGGTCACCGCGTGGATATTCGCGCGCGGCCAGCCCAGCAGGTCGAAGGCGCGGGCGGTGACGATCAGCGCCTGGGTCGAATCCAGCCCGCCCGAAACCCCGATCACCACCTTGCCGGTTCCGATCGACTCCAGCCGCCGCACCAGACCCTGGACCTGGATATTGTAGGCCTCGTAGCAATCGTCATACAGCCGCGCCGGGTCAGCCGGCACATAGGGAAAGCGCTCGACGGCCCGTTCCAGCGCCACGGCGCGCCCTTGCGGCTCGAATGCGAAGGGGATGCACCGCACACGGCCTGCCCCCGCGCGCTCGGCCCCCTCGTGGAAGGTGTGCAGGCGCAGGCGCTCGGCGGTCAGGCGCTCTAAATCGACGTCGGCCGTGAGCAGCGCCGGGGCGCGGGCGAAGCGCTCGGATTCTGCCAATTGAACGCCGGCCTCATAGATCACCGCGTGGCCGTCCCAGGCCAGGTCGGTGGTGGACTCGCCCCAGCCGGAGGCGGCGTAGACATAGGCGCATTGCGCGCGCAGCGACTGGGCCTGGCACAGCGTCCGCCGCGTCCGCGCCTTGCCGATGGTGATGTTGGAAGCCGACAGGTTGGCGATGACCGTGGCTCCGGCCATGGCCAGGCGGCCGGACGGCGGCTCGGGGACCCACAGGTCCTCGCAGATTTCCACGCCCAGAACGAAACCCGGATAGTCGCTGGCGGCGAACACCAGGTCGGTCCCGAACGGGACGGGGCCGCTGAGCAGCTCGATCTCGCGGTCCTCGACCCCGAGGCCTGGCGTGAAGTGGCGCCGTTCGTAGAACTCGCGGTAGGACGGCAGATAGGCCTTGGGTATGACCCCGAGCACCGCGCCGCGATAGAGGACAACCGCGCAGTTGTAGAGCCGCCCGCCCTGACGCAGGGGCGCGCCGACCACCGCGACCACGCCCAGCTCCGCGCTGGCCGCCCTCACACGCTCGATCGCATCCAGCACCCCGTCCAGCACCACGATCTGCTGCAACAGGTCGTCGATAGCGTAGCCCGACAGACACAGCTCGGGAAACACCGCCAGCCCGGCGCCGGCCGCCTCGGCCCGCGCCAGGGTCTGGATCACCTGGCCGGCGTTGGCCGCGGGATCGGCCAGGGCGATGCGGATCGGTGCCGCGCCCACGCGCAGCATGCTGTGGCTGTAGAGGGAGAAGAACGGGTCCATCCGGCCGCGCCTGACCTTATGCTCAATCTGAGCATTCTATACGCCAGATCGTTGCTGAACCCTAATGGGGCTCTTGGACCACGAAGAACGCGAAGACCAGGAAGAGGGCGGCGTCGCCTTCTTGGCCTTGGCGACCTTCGTGGTTCAGTGTTTTTCGAGGCGCTACCCGTTGTACCCGCGGATCGCCTCGATGATCAGGTCCTGCATCGCCGGCGTCAGGTAGGGGTGCATGGGCAGGGCCAGGACCACCTTGGCCTTCTGCTCGGTCACCGGCAGGCGCCCGCCCGCCACGGCGAAGGCCTCATAGGCGCTCTGCATGTGGGTGGGGCGCGGATAGTAGGCGGCGGTGGGGATGTCCTTGGTCTTGAGATAGGCGGCCAGACCGTCGCGGTCGGCGTGCTCGATGGTGTACTGGGCCCAGGTCGACACCCCGCCCACGATCACCTTGGGCGTGACCGCGACGCCGGCCAGGCCGCGGGCGTAGCGCTCGGCCACCTGGTTACGCAGCACGATTTCCTCGCCGAAGATCTTGAGCTTTTCCAGCAGGATCGCCGCCTGGATGGTGTCGAGCCGGCTGTTCATGCCGATGCGCACGTTGTCGTACTTGTCGGTTCCCTTGCCGTGGATGCGCAGGGAATCCATCACGTCCCAGTCGGCCTGGCTGTCCGTCAGCACCGCCCCGCCGTCGCCGTAACCGCCGAGCGGCTTGGCCGGGAAGAAGCTGGTCGAGGCCGCGTCGGCCCAGTGCAACGGGTGATGGCCGTTGAGCGTGCAGCCGAAGCCCTGGGCGCTGTCTGACAGCAGCTTCAGCCCATGCTCGCGGCAGATTTCGGCGATCTTCGGATAATCGGCCGGCTGGCCGAACAGGTCGACCGCGATCACCGCCTTGGGGGTGAGCTTGCCGGCCTTGCGCGTTTCGGCGATCGCCTGCTCCAGGCTGGCCGGGTCCATGTTGTAGGTGTCGGCCAGCACGTCGACGAACACCGGCTCGGCCCCCGTCCAGGGCACCACCTCGGCCGTGGCGGCGAAGGTGAAGCTGGGGCAGAACACTGCGTCGCCCGGGCCCACGCCCCACGCCATCAGCGGCAGCACCACCGCGTCGGTGCCATTGGCGCAGGACAGCGCCAACTCGGCTTGGCCGAACGCCGCCAGCGCGCCCTCGAACGCACGCACCTCCGGACCCATGACATAGGCCCCATGGTCCAGCACCCGGCCGATCGCGGCGTCGAGTTCCGTGCGGATACGGCGTTGCTGGGCCTTGAGGTCGATGAAGTCCATGACAGGTCCTTGAAATCGAAGCAGGGATTCGCGGGCGACTGGATAGCACAGCCGTTCGCCGAATTTCAGTTCAACGCTTGTTACGGCCTGTTAACCACGTTTTGACCAGCATGGGCGATCATAGGATTCGAGCCCCATGCCCGCCGCCCTGCCCGCCGATTTGAGCGCCGCCCTGCAGATGCGGGATTTCCGCTCGCCACGGGCGGACCTGAACGGACAGACCGTGCTGATCACCGGCGGCACTGGCTCGTTCGGGCGGGCCTTCGTCGACATGGTCTGCCGCGAATTCAAGCCCAAGAAGCTGATCGTCTACAGCCGCGACGAGCTGAAGCAGTACGAGATGGCCCAGGCTTTCCCGCCCGAGCGCCATCCGTTCATGCGTTATTTCATCGGCGACGTGCGCGACCAGGCGCGGCTGGAAACGGCCATGCGCGGGGTCGACTATGTGATCCACGCCGCCGCGCTCAAGCACGTGACCATCGCCGAGTACAACCCCTTCGAGTGCATCAAGACCAACGTCATGGGCGCCGAGAACGTGGTCAACGCGGCCATCGCCCAGAAGGTCAAGCGCGTGGTGGCCCTATCGACCGACAAGGCGGCCAATCCGATCAACCTCTACGGCGCCTCCAAACTGGCGTCGGACAAGATCTTCTGCGCGGCCGAGGCCATGGCCGGCGACGCCGGCACGCGCTTTTCGGTGGTGCGCTACGGCAATGTGGTGGGCTCGCGCGGTTCGGTCGCGCCGTTCTTCCAAAAGCTGCTGGCCGAGGGCGCGGCCGAGCTGCCGATCACCGACGAGCGCATGACGCGCTTCTGGATCACGCTCGAGCAGGGCGTGAACTTCGTGCTGTCGAGCTTGGCGCTGATGCAGGGGAGCGAGATCTTCGTGCCCAAGATCCCGTCGCTCAAGACCACCGAGCTGGCCCGCGCCATCGCCCCGCACCTGCCGCACAAGGTCGTCGGCATCCGGCCGGGCGAGAAGCTGCACGAGGTGATGGTGCCCGAGGACGACGCGCGCGCCACCGTCGAGCTGCACGACCGCTATGTGATCCTGCCCGATCTCTACGCCGCGCGCCGGCGCCACTATCTGGACCACGGCGCCAAGCCCATGGCGGAAGGCTTCTCCTACGCCTCGGACCGCAACCCCGAGGGCCTGGACGCGCGCGGCCTGCAACTGCTACTGGCGGCGGCCATCAAGGGCTGATCCGCGGAGACGGCGTGCAGGTCGAGACGTTCGATATCGAGGGGCCGCTGCTGCTGACCCCCGTGCGCCACGGCGACGCCCGGGGCTTCTTTTCCGAGACCTTCCGGCAGGACGCGTTCGACGCGGCGGTCGGTCCGACGGTGTTCGTCCAGGACAACCACTCGCGCTCGACCCGCAAGGGCGTGATCCGCGGCCTTCACTACCAGGCGCCGCCCTTCGCCCAGGGCAAGCTGGTGCGCGTCACGCGCGGGGCGGTGGTGGACGTGGCGGTCGACGCGCGCCACGGTTCGCCCACCTTCGGCCGCCACATCGCCGTGGAGCTGAGCGAGGACAATTGGCGCCAGCTGTGGGTGCCGCCGGGCTTCCTGCACGGCTTCTGCACCCTGACCGACGACGTGGAGTTCCTCTATAAGGTCACCGCCTACTATTCGCGCGAGCACGACGGCGGCGTCTCGCCGCTTGACCCCGACATCGGCGTTGACTGGCCGCTGGACGGCGCCGAGCCTCTGGTGTCGGACAAGGACGCCAAGGCGCCGCGCCTGAAGGACCTGCCGCCGATCTTTCGGCTCTAGCCTTCCAGCCAGGCCCGCGCCTGGGCGCCGATCGCGGCGGGATCGAGCAAGCGGGCGATGTCGTCCGCCGCCTGTGCGCCGAGCCGCGCGCGCAAGGCGGGATCGTCGAACAGCGCCGCGAGCTTTCGCGCCGCGTCGTCCACATCCGGGTCGGCCCAGCGGCCGCCGTCGTAGAGCCCCTGCGGGTCCTGCACCGGGACCAGAACGTAGTCGACCAGCATGCTGTTGTCGGGCGTCATGAAGTCGAGGTTCGCCGACCAGCCGGTGGCGACCACCGCCTTGCCCGCCGCCATCGCCTGGGCGGGCAACAGGCCGAACCCCTCCGAGCGGTGCATCGACAGCACGATATCGGCGCTCGCGATCAGGGCCTTCATCTGAGCGCCGGTCAGCCAGTCGGTCATCAGCCGCACGTCGCCCGCCTCGCCGATCTCCCGGCGCAGGGCCTCGACCAGATCGGGCGCGCCCTCCACCCCGGCGGCCTTGCACACCATCACGGCCTTGCCGCCGGCGTTGGCCTTGCGGAACGCGCGCACCGCGGCGAGGGGATTCTTTCGCGTGAAGCCGGAGCGCACGTCGAACGCGGTCAGGACGACGAGCGTGTCCGCGGGCAAGTCGAACGCGGCCCGGTCGGGCGCGGGCCGGACCACTGGCGCGGGACACGGCAGGGCCCGCACCGGCAACCCTTTGGGCGCGCGCCCAGCGATGGCCTGCGCGCAAAATCCGCTGCCACCCCAGGCTTCGTCGACATAGCGCATCGCGGCGCGCCAGCTTCGTGGGATCTGTTCGAGCTCCCAGAACCAAAGACCGACGCAGAAACGATCCTGGAACGGCGCGGCCCCCGCCATGGCGACGAGTTGCACCAGTTCGTTGGGGTTGAGGAATAGGACCAGGGCGACCGCATCCGCCGGCGGCTCGGCCGGGGCGGTGCAATCCAGCCGTACGTCGTGGCCGAACAGGACGCTGATGTCCCACTCCCGCACGTCCGCCCCGGCCAGCCGCAGGGCCTGGGTGAGGCCGCGCGCTGCTTCGCCGATGCCAAGGACCGAGCCGTGAAACCCGACCACGCAGACCGGGCCGGGCCTCGGCGTCTCGCGACGGCGCTTGCGGCCGAGCTTGACCCACGCGGTGAGACGAAAACCCACGGCGGCGCCGCGGCGCAGGCGGTGGAGCAGGCGCGGATCGATCGGCAGGGCGCGGCTGATCCGCCGAACTCGGTCCAAAAAACTCATGCGGGACAGGCCTGTATGGGCATCTGACTTGCTGTAGCGTTTTTCCCTGCCGACGAACATCCGCAGTGGCGGTTCGGCGCCCGTCAGAACATCAGAAGGGCCGTTCGCGACCTCTCGCCTTAGACGGCCAGTCGATCGGCGAGGCGCCGCAAGCGGCGACCGGATTCATCCGCAGGATCGAGCGCCGTCGAGTGAAACGGATCTTGCGGAAAGGTGTGCGTCCAGCGATCGGCGAACAGCCGCAGTTCCCGATGGCGTTGCAGCGCCGTGGCCTCATCCGGCGCAACGACGCCGAGTGAAACTGACTCCATGTGCAAGAGCGCGGCGCGCGGCTCAAGGACGTTTCGCAAGCCCGCAGCGTACAGCTTGAGACACAGGTCGGCGTCCTGGAAAGACAACGCCAGCTCCTCATCGAAGCCGCCGACACTGTGGAACGCGGTGCGGTCGACCAATAAAACCGCGCCCGTCAGGCAACTCACCTCGCGGGCCGTCGACGTCAGGCCCAATGGGTCATCCTCGGGCAGGCGCGCGCCGCGCAGGACATGACCGGCGCCGCCTGGCAGACGCAGATACATGCCGGCGTGCTGGACTCGCTCGTCGGGGTAGAGCAGCAGGGGACCGACCGCTCCTGTTCCCACAACCCCCAGCCGGGCCAGCAGGCAGTCCAGCCAGTCGTCATTGATCGGCGCGATGTCGTCGTTGAGGAAAAGCAAGGGCCCGGCTGAGCGAGACAAGGCGACGCCGGCGTTGCAAAGCTTGGAGAAGTTGAACGGCTGGTCCTGGCGCTGCACCATAACCCGCGGATCGGCCGCCAGGTCGACCAAGGTCTGCAGGGCGTAGGGATCGGTCGTGCCGTTGGACAAAATGATCACTTCAGCGACCTGAGCCGGCGGCAAGCTCAGGAGTTGACGCACCAGCTGGCGGGTCAGCCGGCCCTTGTCGCGCGTGCAGATAATCGCAGAGACGCCGCCGAGCGAAGACGGCGCCAGGCCGCTGGGCGTCGGTAGACGGGAGAGGTGGCTCTCGGGGGGCGGCGCCTGAACCAGCGGCTCTCCAAGATGAACCCACGCGCGCCGGAGCTCGTCTGGCGTCAATGCGCTGGCCCAGCCAGCGATACGATCCCGTAGCGACGCGCCAGTCGTCGCGGCGGCCAAAAACGCGCCGCTTACCGCGCCGCGGCGATAGAGCGCCTCGTCCTCGAGCAGGCGGGGAAGGTTTGCGCCCGGCGCCAAGGACAGGCCGATCGCTTCGCCCCGGGAGAAAAAGTGGTCGAAGGTCACAACCTGCGTCGCGCCCAGAAATGCGCCGCGCACAGTGCTCGCCAACGCCGGCTGGGGGACATCTCCGGGTTCCAGGAACACATAGATCCAGGCAGGATCGGGCTCTAGCGTCGCTGTCGTGACAATCGCGGCTCCAGGCGCGGCGGCAGTGACGGCCGCATGTTGAGCCGGATCGTCGCCGTCGCCAGGCAGGACGAAGGCGATCGAGGGATCTGAAGCGACTCTGGCCGTCGTCCAGGACTTGGCCCAACGCCGCCAGAGGTCAGCGGAAATCATGCCGCCGCCATCCAGGCGCGGCGGCCAGACGGGCGTGCGTTCAGCGTTGTCGGCTCGGGCGACCGAGGTGAACGGCTGGTCCTGGTCGATCAGCCGCGCGGCGCCGGCTGGGCCGATCCGGCGCACCACGTCCCAGATGATTTTGCAAAACGCCGCGGGCCCGTGTCTGTCCAGGGCGGCGCGAAACCTATGCAATCCGTCGCCGAACTTCACTTTGCTCCGATCACGCGCGCGGGCGCTGTCGCTTGTGTCTCGTCCTTCCGCTTCAATAGCCCGGCCAAGGACGCCGATGGAAGGGTCTCCGATCGCCAGGCGCCAGCCAGGCCGTGGGAATGTGAGCTTGTCCAACCGTTCGCAAAGGGACTAGGAGGGCGCACCACATCCGTCACCGCCCAGAATGCTGATTGCCCGCGCCAGACGCCTCGCCGCCACCATCACCGCGCATTTGCACGAGCGCGCCCTGCTCTTGCCCGAACACCGGATCATTTCGCTGGTGGTGAACAAGGCTGAGCGCTTGAGCGACAACGGCGCGGACAAAGCGGAGTTGGTCTTCTTGCGCGAGGTGCACGACAAAAATTCCCGTCGCCTCGCAGAACTGAAGGCGCGCAGAATCAACCGGGCGGTATTCGCTCTGCGCTCCTTGATGCTGCGCCTGCCGACGCCAATTCAGGCCTCGGCCAAGGGAATCCTAGGCGGCATGCTGGGCAGGGCCCGGGGCCGCCCCGTCCCGGGCCTTGCCCGCTCCGCGCCGCTGAGGCTCGCGACGGCCGTGCCGTTTGGCAAACATCTACCTCCGCCGACATTGAGCGCGCCAGTGGGAGTGATCATGCACATCTTCTACCCGGAGTTAGCGGCGGAGATGCGGGCCTATCTGAAAAACATTCCCGGACCGGTTGATCTCTACATTTCCACCGATACCGCCGAAAAGCAGAAACGGCTCGACCAGATTTTTACCGGCTGGGCCGCGGGGCAGGTAACCACGCGGCTCGCGCCCAATCGAGGCCGGGACATAGCGCCCAAGCTGGTGTCTTTTCGCGACGTGTACGCGCGGCATTCCATCGTGCTTCACCTGCACAGCAAGAAGTCGCCGCACGACTCATGCCTGAGGATGTGGCGTTATTTCCTGTTCGAGAACCTGATGGGCGAGCGTGAGATCGCCACCTCGATCCTGGCCGCCCTCGAACATACCCCGAGCTTGGGGATGGTGGCCTCGGATCACTACTTTGCCGTGAGCAACAATATCGCGTGGGACGACAATCTGGATATCGCCCAGGCCTTGGCGCGCCGCATGGGTATGTCGATCGATCCCGAGGCCCCGCTGGATTTCCCGTCCGGGTCGATGTTCTGGGCCAAGAGCGCGGCGCTAAAGCCCCTGCTCGACCTGAACTTATCGGCGGAGGATTTCCCCCCCGAGGACGGTCAGGTCGACGCCACCCTGGCGCACGCCATTGAGCGGATATATTTCCGCGCCTGCGAAGAGGCCGGGTTTGAATGGGTGAGGGTGTGCCGCCCGGAACTGGCCGGCGATGACGGTCAGCGCGCGAAGGGGCTGAATGACCGCCGCTAGGGGGTCGCCGGGGGGCGTGGGGTCAAGCCGCCGCCGCGCGGCGCTGCGTCGAAATCGTCTATGCGTTCTTGGCCGGCCCTCCTAATAAGGGCCCCAACCAACCACGAGGTAAACTTTGCCCCGCGCAATGATCACTGGAGTCACCGGACAGGACGGGGCCTACCTTTCGGCTCTGCTGCTGGACAAGGGCTATGAGGTCTTCGGCATGGCCCGGCGGACCAGCGGCGGCGGATTTCACGACAGCCGCCTTCGATGGCTCGGCGTCGCGGATAAGGTTCGCATCGTCGATGGCGATCTGTTGGACATGTCCAGCATGATCCGCCTCCTGCGCGACATCGAGCCCGACGAGGTCTATAACCTCGGGGCTCAATCCTACGTCGGCACCTCCTGGCACCAGCCCCAACTGACGGCGCAGGTCACCGCCATCGGCGTTACCAACATTCTTGAAGCCGTCAGGATCGTGTGCCCCAAGGCCAGGTTCTACCAGGCGTCCTCATCGGAAATGTACGGCCGGATCCAGGAGACCCATCAAAGCGAAACGACGCCCTTCTACCCCAGGTCGCCGTACGCGGTGTCGAAGCTCTACGGCCATTGGATCACCATCAACTATCGCGAAAGCTTCGGGCTGCACGCGTCCTCAGGCATACTGTTCAATCATGAGAGCCCGCTTCGTGGGATCGAGTTCGTCACCCGAAAGGTGACCGACGGGGTCGCCCGCATCAAGCTAGGCTTGGCCGACAAGCTCGCTCTAGGCAACATCGACGCCAAGCGCGACTGGGGCCACGCCCGCGACTACGTCCGCGCCATGTGGCTGATGCTGCAACAGGATCAAGCCGACGACTACGTCATCGCCACGAGCCGCACCACCTCCGTGCGCGATATGTGTAAAATCGCCTTCGAGCACGTCGGCCTGAACATGGATAGCCATCTGTTCATCGACCCCGCGCTGTTCCGCCCCGCCGAGGTCGATACCCTGCTCGGCAATCCCGCCAAGGCGCAGGCCAAGCTCGGCTGGAGTCCGGAAGTCTCGCTCGAAGCGATGATTATCGAAATGGTCGACGCCGATCTGGATAGGCTCAACGGGCGGCAGCATGGATCCGGCGTCTAACGACCGCGAAAAACGGGCGACCACAGTCCTGATAACCGGCGCTGGCGGCTTTGTCGGGCGTCACCTCACGGCCGCCTTGACCGCCGCGCATCCTGACTGGCGGCTCGAGGCCCCAGCGAGCCCAGACGGCGCGGTGAGCGTCGATGTCACCGACGCCGAGGCGGTCGATGCATGGGTTGAGCAGGTTCGCCCCGACAGGGTGGTGCATCTGGCGGCCATCGCCGCGGTCACAGCTTCGGTCAAGGACCCCCGCCTGGCCTGGGACGTCAACCTCGGTGGCACTTTGAATCTCGTGCTGGCGATGCAACGCTTCACGCCGGGCGCGCATCTGCTGTTCGTGAGCAGCGCCGAGGTCTACGGCGACAGCATCAAGGGCCTGCACACGGTCGACGAAGGTGCGTTGCTGCAGCCGCTCAACCCCTATGCCGCCAGCAAGGCGGCGGCGGACATCCTGGTCCGCCAAGCCGCCGCCGCTGGGCTGGCGGCCACGGTGATGAGGCCGTTCAACCATACGGGGCCGGGCCAGAGCGACGCGTTCGTCGTTCCGAACTTCGCGGGCCAGATCGCCCGGATCGAGGCCGGACTGCAGCCGCCTCTGATCGAGGTCGGCAGCCTGGACGAAGAGCGGGATTTCCTCGACGTGGCCGATGTGGTGGCCGCCTATCAATTGATCCTCGAACACCCGCCCGAAGCCAACGCCCCAAACGTGTTCAACGTCGCGTCTGGAGTGGCTGTGCGCATCGGCGATTTGCTCGACCGCCTCCTGTCGCATGCGGCGCTGAAAATCGAGGTGCGGGTGGATCCGGGCCGGCTAAGGTCCACGCCCCTGCGACGCATCGTCGGCGACGCATCGCGGCTCCGGGCGCTGGGTTGGTCGCCCGCCAAGGCCGTCGACGACACTATCTTGGACGTTCTGGAAGACCGTCGCCGCGCCTTTGGCCTTGGCCGCTGACGTCGGCGCAGGTGGGGAATTTTCACACCGATCCTGGCCGCCCACGCCGAAGATAAGGATAAGACATGTCGTTCCTGCGCTTTCTCAGAGAGAAAATCCGCGACATGTCTTTGCAGGACATCGTGCTGTCCGAGGCGGAAGCCTGGCTGATGGCTCCTTTTCAGATCGTTCCGGGTTTTACCGGCATCCTGCTGCGCTATCCGATCTACAAGATTCTCTTCCATAGGCTTGGCGGACTGCCGATCATACAGCAGGGCGTGACCTTGGTGCACACGCGCCGCCTGAGCGTCGGAAAGCACTTTGGCGTCAACACCGGAACCTACATCAACTGTCTGGGCGGCGTGTCGATCGGCGATTACGTCTTGATCGGCAACAACGTTACGATCTCGTCCGGAAAGCACACGCTCGAGGGCGCCGAGCCGCCGATTTTCGCCAGACCTAGCGTTCCTGAGCCCATTACCATTGAGGACGATGTCTGGATCGGCGCGAATGCCGTCATCATGCCTGGAATCACCTTGGCCAAGGGCACCGTGGTCGCGGCCAACGCGGTCGTAACCCGCAGCACAGAGCCCTACATGGTCGTGGCCGGCGTACCCGCCCAGCCTCGGCGAAGCCGAATTGCTCCCTCGCCGGCCGACGGCTAGAACGCACGTCATGGGCGAAGGCTTCCTCACCAGACTGAAAACGCCGGCGACCGCGCGTTATTTCACCATCCAGGGCTTGGGTTACGGAATCGACGTCGGCGGCTTTTGGCTGCTGTTCCACCTCGCCGGCGTCCCGCCTTTGGTGGCCAATCTGATCAGCAAGGCGGCGGCCGCCACCTTTGCCTTTTTCGGTCACAGGCTGATCACCTTCATACACCACGAGAAGGTCGACATCGGGCCGCAGGCGATCAAGTACATCGTGCTGCTGTTGCTCAACACCGCGCTCAACTCGACCATCCTCGCGGCGCTGCTTTACATGCACGCGCCAACCCTGCCGGCCAAGGTCGGGACGGACGTCAGTTGCATCGTTTTGACCTATTTTGCGATGAAGCACTTCGTCTACCGGCCGCCTGCGCCTAGCGAGGCGCCAACGTCGGACTCTCTATGAGCCAGCGTTGTGGGCGCCTTGGCGAGCGCGAGAAGGCCGGTGGTGGACACGCTCCGCGCCCCCGCGTATCAGACTACCGGTGACGCACAGCTGATGCAGAACCTCGCTAAGCGGCATCGGGCGTGGACCTAACGCTTAGCATTTTGCACGGCGCCGTGGCGGGGCTGCGTTGCTTTCGTGCGGACTTGGGCAGAGTCCACAGACTGGAACGAATCCATGACGGGCGCCGCCCGAGGGGGACAAATGACCAAGCAGAAACTGGTGCTGGCGGTGATCGGCGTGGCGCTTGCGGGATGTCAACCGAACACCGGGGCGGCCGGCGGGTCTAGCGCAGGCAGTTCCGCCACGGCCGCTCCGGCGCCCGCGGCGGCGCCCGCCGCCGCTCCGGCGACCCCTGCCTGGGCGAGCGACCTTATCGGCAAGCCTATCGACGAGGCGTTCCCGGCCAAGATCGACGGCTGTATTGGCAGCGCAGACAATATCGCGATGAAATACGACGCCCCGGTCAAGTCGGTCCGCATCGACGGCTGGGCCTGGAACACTATCGCCAAGTCCGTTTTTGATCATCTGCTCGTCGTTGATCATTCAGGGACAATTATCGGCGCTGGCTCGACCGTCAACGAACGGCCCGACGTCCTTGCCGCACGCAAAGGCGAGGTGACGGCGCTGGTGTCGGGCTATCAGGTTTTCGCCCCGGCGACGCCCGGCATTGTCAGTATCTATGGCCTTGATGCGTCCAAGCTCGCGGCCTGCAAGATCGCCGATTTCCAATTGTAGAGCGGCTGGCGAGTCGCCCGCGGCGGCTCGATTTCGAATTCTCTAATCGGCGGGGCGGCGAAGCAAAATGACGTCAGGGAAACTGGGCGTTCTGCTCAAGCGCATGGCCGCTCCGGCGGCGAGCCTGGCCGCGGTCTGGGGCATTGCGCTGATCGTCATCGTCGCCTCGTCCGAGCAGCCGACTTTGGCGGGAGATGAGTACGCTTATTGGGCGACCGCGTTCTTCAAGCTGTATGGATTTGACCCCGTAAAGTTTGACCCCATGCTTCAGGCTCCGGGGGCTGACGCCTACGAAACCATCATAGCCTTCTTGCGCCAGTACTTCGTCGCCACGGTCATGGCGCTGCGCATGATTCAGATATTCCTTTATCTGGGCTGCGCCTATTTGGTTGCAAGAGCGACGACGTCGCCAACAGCCGGTTCATGGCGCTGGCCCGCAGCCCTGATGCTGACGTCGCCGTTCGCGCTCTATGACAGCGCGATCATGCCGGAGTCGTGGTTCTTCACCATCGGCGCTGTCTCCTTGGTTCTGCTGGCCTGCGCGAGTACGCGCTGGGCGCCGGCCTGGACCGCCGCTGCGGGCTTCAGTGCGGCGCAGGCGTTCTTCTTCAAGCCGCATGCGGTCGCCCTCGTGAGCGGGCTGCTGGTCGGCACGATCGTGTTGGCGGCCCTGGCGCCGGGCAAAAGATGGCGCCGAATTGGCGCAAACACCGGCGCGTTTCTGGCCGCCTGTGCCTTGTCGCTCGTCTTGGGCATGCATTGGTGGCGCGCCAAGGCCCTGATCGGCGGCTTATATATGCCCTACGCCTCGCTGTCCGTCGCCAGCCCCGGAAGCCTGAACCTGCTGCCGACGCTGGCCTACGTCCTTGCGGACACGACGGCTGCGATCGTAATCGCTGGCCCCGCCGTGTTCGCGCCTTTGGCGGCTGTCTTCGCCCAGCGCAGCGCCGAGCCGCTCAATTCCCGTGCGGGCAGACTCTGGATCGTCTCCGCCATCGTGCTGGCCTGCGCGGTAGCGATGACTTCGGTTTTTACGCAGCGGGTAGGTCAGGCTAACCCAGGCGAAGCGTTGCGCGTGCACGCCCGTTACTTTGCATTCTATGCCATGATCTGCGGCGTCAGCGCCTTCGGCGTCCTGATGAACACCGCCGGTCGATTGAGCAGCGCCGCCATTCGTTGGTCGAGCGCGGCCTACCTCGTGTTCTGGGTCGTTTTCATCGCCTGGGTGCTTCCCGGTTACAAGGTCTACCCCTGGGATGCGGCCTGGCTTTCCGGCTTCATCAAGTCTGGCGCCCCCTACTGGCCGTCGTGGCGACCGCCTCTGGATATCTCCCTGCCGCTCATCGCCGTGCTGTCCCTCGCGGGCATTGCCGCGGTGGCGTTTCCGAAACGCATCCTGACGACGCACATCGCGTTCGTGCTGGTGATGCAGGTGGCGAGCGGCGTCGCCGTGCTGTGGTTCGTCAATCAACTCCGCGACGACACGCGCGACCTCTTCACCGAGGTGCGCGCCTTCTCCGACGTCGCCGCGTCAAAGCCAAACGAGGGCGTGATCGTGGTCGCCGACCGGTACGGCCGCGGTTCCTTCGCGCTTTGGGGCCTTGCGGAACCCGCGCGCGTGGTCGTGCTGCCCGCTGGCTCGCCGTTGACGCCCGCGCAGGTTCCGGCCGATGCGCCGTGGGTCATGCTGACCGAGCCCTACGACGTCGAGATCCCTTATGCCGAAGACATCCGCGGTCAAAGCGTGCGCATGCTGATCCGGGCGGGTGGCGCCCCCGCCGTCGCGTTGAACAGCGCAGGAAAATGATTCTCCGCACGCGCGATCCCGCCCCATCAAGGGGTCGCCAGCCGGGCGCTACTCAACGGCGTCTCAGGACGCCGAGCTCGGAAGAACGCGGGGGTTGTCCAGCCAGCTGACGTCAAAGTAGTAGCCGCCGTTGCGTTCTTTATATTTGCCTGCCTCCAAGGCATTCGGCTTAAGGAAGTGGCGCGGATACGCCTCGCACGCCGTGTAGTGCGTTACATAAGACTTTCGGGTTAGGGCATTGTTCAAGATGGGCGTGCCCTCGTGGGGCATGAGCCCATGCCAGATCAAGACGTCGCCGCGTCGGGGTGTAAAGGCTTGCTTGGAAAGGCCGCACCGGTCGACTTGGCCTTGAAGATATCGGCAAAGGTCTATGGGTTCGCGCACGCTTTGATTGTCGTAAAGAATGCTTCCGCCGCCCCAGTCGAACAGGCCCATCAATTCGACATCATGGGCTCCCGGCCAATAGGCTAGGGCGCCAGCCTCAATCGAGACATCTTCGAGCGCGACCCAGCTCGCCGCCAGCTGTGCGATCTTTGTCTGGTTGCAGACATACGGGTAGTCGACATGGATCGGTTGCTGACTGCCACGGAAGAACGTTAGGCTCTGCAGCACCGCAGGATTGTCATGGAAGACGTGCCGCAGGAAGCGCATGCTCGGCGCGTTCAAACTGACCTCGACCGCCGCCGACGATATCTGGTGTAAATTGTTGAATTTCGTTCCCGGATCGCGCAACGCCTCCGTCGGAACCTCAGCTATACGAGGAAGCTGTTCGCCCGCGACCTCGACGGCAAGCTCATAGGCCTCGTGGTGTGAAATAAGATGCTCCACATCGGCGAGCAGGGCCTCAATCGCGTCGTCGCCAACGGCCCCCTCAAGCAGGACAATCCCATCGCGCTTCCACTGCAGCAGGTGATGTTCGGCCCAATCGCGCTCGGTTTCAGGGAGCGAGCGCACATAGGCGCCGATATCCGCTCCCGGGCGATCGACCCAGGGCATCGAATCGATCCAATCCGACGAAGTAATCATTCCGACCGGTCAGCCATAGAGAAAGTACACCCTTATTTAGAAATTGCCGAAAAACCAATGCCCGCGGCCCAGCGAGCGCTCAATTCGACAAGATAGACTCCAGACGCTTCACATAGCCAAACCCTACGGCGGCGCTCGAATAATCTCGCGCGATGTCCAGCGCCGCCCGCCGAGCCTTCTGGCGCGCCAGGGGGCGATTGTTCCAGACCGCCTCCATCGCCTCCACCGCATGCGGAATTCGCGGATCAGCCCACACCTGCTGTTCAGCGTGCGGGTATTCTCCCGGCTGCACAGGCACGAGGTCGTAATCGACGAGCCAGGAATTGGCGTCATTCATGAAATCGAGGTTGCCCGAATAGCCGGTCGCCACCGCCGGCGTGCCCAGCGCCATGGCTTCGGCCAGGCCGTAGCCAAAGCCTTCGGAGCGATGGAGTGAAACGAAGCAATCGGAATTGCGAATGAGGTTCCTGGTTTCGGCGTTTGAGAGTCTGCGATCGATGATCTGGATCTGATCCGAATGCTTCCCGACCGTCGCCTTGAACCGCTTCTCGTCGGCCGGCGACGACTGACCCCCCTTGTGCTTGAGCACCAGATGGAACGGCGCCTTAGGATTTCGCTCCACCAGTCGGTTGAAGGCCTCAAGGACGGCGAACGGATTCTTGCGGGCCAGGTAGGAGGAATAATCGAAAAAGAACAAAAAGATGAAAGCGTGCTCGGGAAGGGCCAGAGCGCGGCGGTTCATGATCGCGGACAGCGCGGGCTCGACGACCAGCGGCATCCGGATCACCGGCGTGGACGTGGCGGCGCCGATCGAAGCGCGCACGAAATCGGACATCGCCCAGATCTCGTCGAACTTATCGAGCTGCTTGGCCCATTCGGCCGGATACCGCGACAATTCCCACGCGGGCGCAATGACATTGAAGGCCGAGCCGAAGTTTGGATCATTCAAATGGGCCGTCGCCTGCTCCACTTCATCGCCGTTAATGGCGAAGACGTTGACGGACTCCGACAGCCGGTCTGTGGCGAAGCTGGCGAACTCGGCCCCGTAGTCGGGATCGTCACGCTCGTGCACCCGGTAAATGTCTCGGAGCCGGGGGTCGGCGTGCGCGGCGCGGAACGCCCGGAACAGCGATCTGGCCACTTCGCCCATGCCGATCGGCGCGAACGGGTGCCCGGCCACGACCAAGCGTGAATTCGGGGCGTTGCGATTAGCCATGGTCACCACTCAATCTTGCGGCGAAAGCCGGCCAGGGCGTCGGGGAGTTGCGCGTTTCTCACGGCTTCAAGCCAACCGCGACCGAATTTTTCGTCCGGCTCGAGGTGCGCGCCTTCAGCCCACTCATTCCAGGCGTTGACGAAAACGATGCGCTCGTCGCCATAGTTTTGGTCCCTGGTCTGTTCGATGACGGCCTCAAGCCACGCCTGGAACGCGCCTGGGCTCGCGCCCGCGAACGAATAGGAGTCATCCTGACGTCTCGCCGTGTTGTCCCAGGAGGGCATCACCCCGCGGAATCGCGTAAAGCCGGGAACCGGCTCACGCAGATAATTGCGCGCCGCCGAATTGTAATCACTGACAACGCCCTTGAATTCGGGATTCAAAAGCGCGCCGGGCGGGTCGATCTGCTCAGCCATCCCCGCTGGCGGGAACTCGATCGTCGCATCGAAGCCCCAATCCTTGGGTGTGGGAATATTGCGGGCGTGCTCGAAAACCTCCACCATCGCCAGGTAGATTTCACCGACGCCGGCCTCTCGGCAAACCCGGCGCCAAGTCTCCGCGGTCTCCCGCGCATTGGGCAGCAGTTGGGGGCGATACATCACGAGCAGCGGGCGTCCATTGACGCGGATGTAATGGGGGCTCCGCAGATAACGGATCATATCCTCGATGATCTTGACGTCATCCTCAGGGGCATAGGTCTGCGACAGGAGAACGGCCTTATCGCCACCATCCCATCTGCGGGTCCAGTTCTCGTTCGCCCAGCAAATGCAAAACGGCAGATCCGGCTTACCGGAAGATAACATGGCTTCGAGCGGTTTCTCGAGGATCCGCCGGCCCGAAAATGAATAGTAGTAGTAACAGAAGCCGTGCACGCCATGGGCTTTCGCCAAGTCGGCTTGGCGCTCCATGACGTCGGCGTTCGACAGGTCATAAAAGCCAAGTTCGGCCGGCCGATGCGGCTGGTAATGCCCGCTGTAGTTGGGCAGCGCGCGCTGGACATTGCGCCACTCGGTAAAGCCGGCGCCCCACCAGCGATCGTTTTCCGGAACCTGATGAAATTGAGGAAGGTAAAACGAAATGATCCGCACTGAATTCGATGACTCGATAAAGTCTTGCCAACGCTCCACCAGCTTCTGCTTGTTCCGCAGAATTTGCTGCGCCTTATAGACCTTCGATGTCGCGTTCGAAGTAACCGACAGATGGTGATATACGACGGACGCCGGTTCGTAGCGGATCCGTTTGCCCGACTGACGGAGTCGCAGGCACAGATCGCAATCTTCGTAATACGCCGGCGCGTATTCCAGGCTGAAGCCGCCCAGGGCGAGAAAGTCGTCCCGACGCAGCGCGATGCACGCCCCGGAAACATAATCCACATCTCGGGCATAATTGTATCGCGGCAGGTCGGGATCATCGAATACGCCAATCATGCGCGACGAACCGTCGACGTTGACTCGCGCGCCCGCTTCCTGCAATCGACCATTCGGAAAGAGCAGCTTTGGCGCCACCAAGCCAACACCGGGATCTTCGAGCGCGACCAGAAGAGGATCCAACCACCCGTCGCTCACCTGGACGTCGTTGTTCAGGATCAATACGATTTCGCCGCGCGCTTCAGCGACGCAACTATTCACATTGAGTAGAAACCCAACGTTTTCGACCTGCCGCTTGACCTTCACACCGCGCGTCCGCGCTAAGATCTGGCTTGTTTCGTCCGTGGAACAGTCGTCGGCGACGATGATCTCATAAGTCGCCTCCGACTGCGCCTGGGATAGGCTCTTCAGGCATTCCAGGGTGAATTTGATCTGGTTGAAGACGGGGACAATGATGGAAACCCGCGGCGTAGCGTGGTGCTCGAACACCAGCTTATCCGCCTCCTTTTCCAAATCGCTCTGGTCGAGGTCCAAGATCTGCCGGGGGCGCGCCGCGACGCTCTGGATGCGGCTCTTCTCCCCCGCGACCATCATTTCATTGAGGGCGATATAGTTGGGCCAGCCGTAGCTGTTCTCATCGGCCACGCGCGCCGAGACGTACAGCTCCCTAAAGAGCACGTCGCCGCCCGGCGCCGCCAGCGCGGTCGAGGCTGGCCCGGGATTAGCCCTGCGGGCTCGCGATTCGATAGGGGTGCGTCCTGCCAACAAATCCTCGGCAAGTTCGCAAGCGAGGCTGGAGAGATCGTATCCAGGTATCGCACGAGATTCCCATGCTCCTTGGGTCAGGTAGTGGGTCAGCGGATCAGCACCGCTGGCGGCGACATCCGGATTGGCCTCGATATACGCCTTGGGATCGAAATAGGGCGACGTTTGCCTGCTGTCCCGCCATCCCCTCTGCAAATAGTGGGCTAAGGGCGACATCGAGGAATCGATGTCGCGGTAGCGTCCTGAATAATAGGCGGCGTCAAACAGCGGGTGAGGATTGAATCCCTCTCGCCATCCCCGGGTCGCGTAATGCAGCAAGGGGGGCGTTTCCGCCCGAGCCACCTCCGGGTAGCGGCTCAGATACCAGTCGTTGTCGAACAGGGGGTGAGGGTTAAGCCCTTTGCGCCACCCCTCTGACAGGTAGTGGGCCAGAGGGTTGCCGCCGCGCTCGAAATGGTCAGCAGCCTGAACCACATAGAACATAGTGTCGAAAAGGGGGTGGGGATTGGTCCCGCCCTTCGCACCCCTGAGAATGTAATGCTCCAGGGTCGTCAGCGGCCATCCATTGCATTCGGCGGAATAGGTCTCCCGATACCAGGAGCTGTCGAACAGCGGATGGGGATCGCGTTTCTCCAGATCTCCGCTGACAAGGTAATGTATGGCGGCGACGGATTTGTTTCCCGCGAGCTGCGGGGTATGGTCAGTATACCATTGCGCATCGAACAGCGGATGCGCATCCTGATCTGACCCTTTACTGTAAGAAATGATCGTCGAGGCGTGCGAGCCATCAATTGGGTTGTATAGGCCTGAGGTTAAAAGCACTGCGGCACGGCCCAGCGCCAGTCGCCGAAGGATTGAGAACAGGGGACGAGAGCGAGTGAACGAGGCCGCCCGCCTGCGCGGGGAGGGCTGGCCCGACCACGCGCTCCATACCTGTAGCCCTTTGCGCTTCTGCTGGGCGCTGAGCACGGCTCCAACCCTCAACAGAGTGGCGCCATCATCGACTGCCAACTGGCGGGCCGATTGGTCTCCTTCTGAGGCCGACTCGCCGATGATCTGACGGCTGAGCGCGCTGATGATTCGGCTCTTTTCCTCGAGGCTCTTGGCTTGACTCTCCAGGGCGCCGTCGCGGCCTTTAAGGTCTTCACCGGCGCCCTGCTTGAGAGCGGCGATCTGGGCCTCAAGCCGGGCGATGAGGCAGTCCTTCTCCGCCAAACTCTGGGCGTGACTAGAGTTCGCCGTTTCGTGACTTCGAGGCGCACCCTGCTGGATGTCGGCCATTTGACGCTCGAGCGCAGCGAGACGTTCGTCAAGTGACAGTAAGCGTGTCGTGTTGGTCATTGCTCTATTGCGCCTGGGCCCGAGTATACCGCCGGCTAAGTCAAACCAACCGCACCCGCCGGGATGGCGCGTTGGCGAAGCTGAGTCGGCCGACTCGATCTTCCGTCTCGTGAGCGCCGTCTTCTCGTGTTGAAGGCGAGCGGCCGCAATCGGGTTGATGTACGTGAAATGGTGGACGGCGCCACACAAGTTTCGGGGCCGGCATCATATCAAGCTCGCCTTGATCCAGCGCCGACGGGAGGGGCCAACATTGCATGCGAAGGCCAGGCCCTAGGGGTGGCGCCGTCACCCCGCGGCCGACATCATTCTCGTTCCCACAACCCGCATGCGCTCCCCCTGATGCCGCCCAAAGGCTGTTTAGAATTTTCCCCCAGTTTTTGATACACAGCCGTGCCCTAAGATCGATATCGGCGGCGATGCCCTGGGCTGACTTTGCCTACGGTTTGTGGTGGAAAGACCCGGAGACGCAGGACAGCGGGCTCGAAAAGTAAAAAGCGGACTCCTATCCATGAGCACGACGCTGGCTCCGGCCGTCGGCGCCCCCCCAGCTTCGGGTCGAGACGACACGATCCCACGCCTGGACCTTGCCGGAGTGTGGGTCGTCATCCCCTGCTACAAGGTGCGCTCGCATATCGGCCGGGTCATCGCTCGGACTCCCGACTGGATCACGGGTATTGTCTGCGTGGACGACGCCTGTCCCGAGCACTCCGGCGAGTTCGTCACCCGCGAGGTCGCGGACCGTCGTGTGGTCGTGGTCACCTTGGCGGAAAATCAGGGCGTAGGGGGCGCGACTCTGGCCGGATACGGGGAGGCCATCGCGCGTGGCGCGCGGGTGTTGGTCAAGGTCGATGGCGACGATCAGATGGACTTGGCCCATCTCCCGGCCTTGGTGGCGCCGATTCTTCTGGGCCAGTCGGACTACACGAAGGGCAACCGCTTCAGTTCGCAGTCCCATATCCAAGGCATGCCCAGTGTGCGAGTGCTGGGCAACATCGGCCTCAGCTTCGCCGCCAAGCTTTCGACCGGCTACTGGAACATTTTCGACCCCACCAACGGCTTCACCGCCATCCATGCGGACGTAGCCGAAATCCTGCTTAGCCGGCCCATCGCCCGCCGGTACTTTTTCGAGACGGACCTGCTCTACCATCTGGGAACCCTGCGCGCGGTGGTCCGAGACATTCCGATGCCGGCTCGTTACGCTGACGAGATCTCCAATCTCAAGATCGGCTCGACCATCCTCCCCTTCGCCGGCCGCCATCTACGCAACTGGGCGCGGCGCATGATCGGCGACTACTTCGTGCGCGATTTCAATATCGCGACCCTCGAGGTGCTGGTCGGCGGCGCCAGCCTGGCGTTTGGCATCGCGCACGCGCTCGCTTGGATATCGGTGCGCCTTCCCGGGCAGGCGGCGTCGGCCGGGATGGTGATGGGCGCGGCGCTGCCGATCATTATCGGCGTGCAACTGCTGCTTCAGGCGATCAATTACGACGTAACGCACACGCCGACCCAGCCCATTCACCCCTACCTGCGAACGGTCAAGCAGATGGCCGCCACCGACAAGCTTCGCGCCTTGTCCGCCGCCCCGGATCGGCGCGACTGAAGCCGCGCCATTTTTGGGGTCGAGACCCCGCGCTCAGATTTCCGCGTCAGACAAGGCTGCTTGCGATCCGCCTCGCATTGGCCATGATGGTGAAGGTATGGGCTTTGGCCGGGAGCGAGGGTAGGGCCGCGCCATCCACCACATAGACACCTTGCAGGCCGGCCACCTCGCCCTGCGCGTCGCTTTCCCCCGGAACAGGCGAAACCCGCATCGGCACCGTCCCGGCGTAGTGCAGATCGGATCCCGCCTCGGCGGCGACGAAGCCGCCGGGGAGCAGCAAAGCGCCCGCGCGCAGCATCGCCCCGCCAATTCGTCGTCTCGCGTCCGCAAGACGCTTGCCCAGGGCTGGACTGAAGCCGCCGGAGAGCGTCAGTTCGCCGCTCGCTTCAAGGGTCAGGCTGTGGCGGGAGAGCGCGCCGGGCAGGAACAGATTTCCGACCAACATGCCCGGCATCAACGTCTGCATAAGGCGCCGACCTGACGGCAGCGAGAGCGGAAGGCGTCCGATCAATTCGCTCGCCGGCAGACCTGACACCTGGAAGATGTTGGCGAACGCCGCGTCCGCCATCCCCAGCGGACCGCTGACCATCAGCGACAACTGGGCCAGGGCGAACGCCGACCGCGGTTGCTGCGCGCCTAACAGACGTGGCAGCCACAGCGCGAAAGCGGCGGTCGGGTTCGAAAGCAGTGGGCCCGGAGCACCCTGCAAGCCGAGGGTGGCGCGCACAAGCCGGGCTGTGCCAAGCGCACCCGCCGCGAGCAGCACGCGCGGCGCGCTATGGCGGGATATCGCGCCCGTGCTTTGGTCGCGGGCCTCGACCGACCAGCCGTCATCATCGCGCCGCAAGGCCGTGGCGATCAGCCCAGCCATCAGCCTGAAATTCGGCCGCGCCCTCAGCCACTGCAATTCCTGCGACGCCACGTAGATCGCGTTTTCCCCACAGCCCCAAAGGCACATCGCGCACTCGCGGCACCCCCCCCTCCCATCCTTTGGCCGGGTCAGAACCGCATTGCGGCCCCGGCCGAGCATTACGCCCGCTTTGGAGAAGGCGACCCGGGCGCGACTATAGCCTTCGTGAAGCGCGGCGGCGGCCGGGCCTAGGGGCCGCGGCGACTGTAACCCGGGCATTGCTCCGAAGTAGGCGCCAAGGTCGTCATCGGCGCCGCTGACGCCAATATGCTCGGCGAGGTGTTGATAGTGCGGCGCCAAGGCCTCGGCGCTCAGGACCGTGCCGGCCAGATCCTCCGGACCTAGGCAGGCCACCCCGGCTCCCCAGGCCTCGGAAAGACCGCCGATCGCTAAAGCTCCGCGGACGGTGAATGCGTGCGCGTCAATCCGCGATGTCTCGGCATACCCCTCAAACAGCGAGGCCGCGCGCGGCGTTCGGAATTTAGGCGAAGAATTTCCGTCCGAGGCCCACAAGGCCGGGTCGTTGCCCTGCAGAACCCGCCAGCCCGCCGGGTCCGTGGACCGAGCCCGCCACCAGTCGAGCGGGCTGGAGGCTGGCGGAAGGACTTGGCCCGCCGTCAGCATGGTCACGCGTTGGCCAGCATCCACAAGGGCCCTCGCCGCCGACATTCCCGCCGGCCCCGATCCAACGACCAGGACCGTCACCGCGCCTTCACCTTGGCGCCGAAAAGCAGGCGCGCGAGCAGGAACGGCAGTTCACAGGCGACGGTGCACAGAAGGCCCAGCAGGGCGATGGGGGGCGGCTGGGGCCTCAGACGGTAGAAGGCGGGCGCCGTCTGCGCTGAACCATCGGCGATGACCAGGGCAAGGCGGAGACGAACCGGCAAGTCCGCTGGAAGGCCGAAGTTGGCGAGTCCTGCATCTCGCAGCGTCGGCGCGTAGAGGCGCAAACGCCACGCTTGCACATGGGGCGCCGGCGAAAGATTGAGGGCTTCGCTCGCTCGGACGTAGCGGCGCAGGGCTCCGGACGGCGCAGGGGCGGCGAGCAGATGCCGAAGCGTGCACGCGCCTTCGATCAGACGCTGCCGTCGGTGACCCGTGCGTCCCGCCATGCCCGCCGCCAGGGACCGGGGCTCCAGCCCCAGGCGGTGCAGATCCGCCGTGGACACCATCCGCGGCAGACGCGTTAGGGACAGTATCTGGCGCGCCATGGGCCGCAGCGGCGGCGCAATGCTCGCCGCGGCCAAAGCCGTCCACATCAGGGCGGCCGTCGGAATGGGCATGAACATCCGATGGCGCCGGTCCCGCCGCGCCACAGCCCGAAGGAAGTCCGTGATTGAAATCGGTTCAGGGGCCGCCACCGCAAGCGTCGCGCCCGCCTCGGCCGCGCCCGCCGAGGCCGAGAGTATCGCGAAGCAGAGATCGTCGATGTGAATCGGCTGTACCTGGGGCGCAGGAATCAGCGCCGGCAGGACAGGCGCGAAGGCGACGATCTTGCGTATTGCGCCCCACAGACCAGCGGACTGACCGCCATAGACCAGTCCGGGCCGGATGATGATCGCGCCGGACGGGCGCAATATATCCTCGACGGCGGCCTTGGCGCGTCCGTAGGGCGTCGGCGCCGCGTGGCTCGCGGTCTGGCTGGACGCGAACACCAGACGGGTCGGGCTGTCGGCGAAGGCCTGCGCCAACAATCGGGCTGTAGGCAGATCTAGGCGGTCGGCGTCCAGTCCGCTGGTGTCGCAGGCCAAGTGCACGAAAGCTGTCGGCGGCGTCGGCCACCGCGGCAATATCGGGTCGGCAAGATCGAAGGGAAAATGTCTCAGACCTGGGAAAGGGGGGCGGCCCCGGCCAAGCGTGACGACCGTCCAACCCTGTCGAACCGCCAATTCTGCAAGCCGCCGTCCGATGTAACCACTGGCCCCCGTGACGGCAAGCACGCCAGCTTGACTCACGTTTTTGCATTCCCGTGGACAACGTCGGCCTTGGCCTGGGCCAATAAATGACCGGACATGAATCCCCTCCGCGCTGGTGCAGGGTTAGCCGAAACTCGACCCCATGCAAGCTCGGCGCGCGCATCGATCGGGGACATCGACACCTTATTTTCGGCTCGTTTCTTGTGCCAATTCCTTCGTGTAACATGAAGCGCCGCGCCTGTTCCTGTCGACCTATTTGGGAGGCAGCCGGCAGGCGTTTGGGGGACCTCTTAGGGCCGGCGGCTTCACAGTTGGTCGGACCAGAGACCAAGGTTGACGAGGATTGATCATTCCTGACCTAGCACAGCGCGAAGGGGTCGCCCGCTATCTAGCCAGCCCCATCGACGAAGCCGGCGCGGCCGCGGCCGAAGACTGGACGGCTTGCAAAAGCCTGATCGACGACGCCGACGTGGTGTCGTTCGATTTTTTTGACACTCTGGTGACCCGTTTGGCCGCCGAGCCAGATGCTGTTCAGCAGTACGTCGGCCACCGGCTGGAAACGGGGGTCCACGCCCTCGAGAACTTCTTCGCGCATCGCAAGGATGCCGAAAGCCGCGCCAGAATTGATCGTCCCGATCTGGAAGACGTGGATCTGGATATGATCTACGGCAAGTTCACCCGCGATCCCCCCTGGTCCACCGCGGCTGCCGAGATGGCGCAGGACTTGGAGGCCGAGATTGATCAGGCGTTCATCGTCCCAAGGGGGAGCGTGGCCGATCTTTTGCGCTACGCGAAGGGCGCGAACAAGCGAACGCTCATTGTCAGTGACAGCTACTTCCCGCGAAAATTCCTCGAATTCGCGCTGGAAAAACTCGGGTGGTCCGATCTGGTCGATGAAATCTACCTGTCGTCCGAGCGCTTCGCTCGCAAGGACCGCGGCGCGCTATGGGACGTCGTGGTCGCGCAAGAAGACCTGCCCCGTCGGCGAATTGTCCATTTCGGTGATAATCCGCACTCCGATGTTGCGGAGGCGCGTGCGCGCGGCTTGAAACCGGTGCTGCTGGCGAATCCCGCGCGGTTGGCGGTTCAACGCGGGCTCGACCACGTTGTCGGGGAAGACTGGCGCGCCGACATCCTGCTCGGCCCTCTGTTCGCCCGTATCGGCGCAGATCCGTTCACAGGGCCCAGCCAACCTGTTCTCGAAGACGGATACGAATTCGGATACTTGGTTTACGGGCCGATCTTCCTGGCTTTTTTTGCGTGGCTTTTAGCCAATCCCGCATTGAGGCAGATGCGAAAGCTCTATTTCGCCGGCCGGGAAGGTTACTTCCTCCAACAATTATTCGACAAACTCTCAGGTGACTTTGGCCCTCAAGGCTGTCCACCTACGGCATACCTGCCGATCTCTCGCCGAGCGGTTATCATGGCGAGTCAGGCTCTCTCATTCGATCCTATCGGGGTCATCCGGAGCGGCAACTTCTTCGGGCGGCTGGAGGACTTTTTGAGCGTTCGCCTCGGCCTCGCGCTCGAACCCTCAAATCTGTTCTCCCAACCTATTCGCCTCCCTTCCGACGCAGACTATGTCCAGCGCGTTCTGGCGATCCTCCAACCGGTGATCGCCGACCGTGCGCACAGTGAGCTTGAGGCTATGCGGGTCTACGGTCGTCAGGTCGGACTGATGGACGACGGCCCTATAGGGCTCGTCGACATCGGTTATTCCGCAACTATCCAAACCGGTCTTCAGGCGGTGTTCGGACGGCCCATCACCGGCTTCTATATGGCGACCTCGGAGCGCGCACGCGCCGTCCAGCCAGCGGGCGGCCTGGCGTTTGGGTGTTTCCAGGACGCGCTGTACGGCCGTATGGCGGGTGATGATTTCATGCCCAAAACCGTGCTTTTGGAGGCGCTTTTGACCGCGCCGCACGGGCAGCTGTCGCACTTCCGGTTAGAGCCGTCCGGCGCCGCCGTTCCTGTGCATCGGCCCGGGGCGAAGTCGCAAGCGCGCTTCGCAGACCTTGTTCCGATTTTTGAAGGAGGGCTGGCCTATTGCCGCGACAGCATCAAGGCTATCGGCCTCAACCACCTTGACGTCCTGTTGCCCGCGCAGTTGAGGGCCTTCGCCGCACTGGACGCAGTCCTGACCGGCAGGATTGCGGTCGGCGAAGCGCTCAGGGATGCGCTCTCACTTGAGGACCAGTTTTGCGGCAACGGAGAAATCCCGGGGCTGAAGCTGCGGTGAAGCGATCTCCAGCCGGCCGGTCTGGCATAGCGTGATCTCGGGCGAGATGAGTTAATTGAATGGACTATTGGATGGAGGCCGAGACTCAGTGGTCATCTCAGGCGCCTTAACCCGTGAAGATGTGACGGCCGCCTATCGGGCGATCCTCGGGCGCGAACCCGAAAGCGAAGCCGCTATTGAAGCCCACATGGGCCACCGCACTGCCGCGCAGCTGATCAACGCTCTGTTCGAGTCGCTCGAAGCCACTGAACTTCGCAGGCAAAGACATCGCGCGACCACGGAGGACTGGAAGTCCTATTTCAGTACAGCGGTGTCTGCCGGCGGCCGCGATCTGTATCTGGATCTTATGGCTCGCGTTCTGACGAACATGATCTATGGAGATCCGTCGAACAATCCAGAAAATGCTGGGGAATACCGAGCCGAATTGCGCGCGACCGGCCAAGACTGGCCGGTCACAGCTCATACCATGGCCGGCCTGAAACGCCTGAACAGCCTGAGATCGCTCTGCCAACAGGCGATCGACGATGGCGTCCCGGGACATTTCGCGGAAACCGGCATATGGCGCGGAGGGTGCTGCATCATGATGCGGGCCGTGCTGGCGGCTCACGGGATCGACGACCGGAGCGTCTACGCCTTCGATTCGTTCGAGGGCCTCCCTCCTCCCAACCCCACCGCCTATCCGGACGATGAGGGCCTCGCGCTAAACGAGTATGACCAGTTCGCGGTAGGCTTAGAGCAGGTCCGCGACAATTTTCAGCGCTATGGGCTGCTGGACCGACAGGTCGAGTTCGTCAAAGGCTACTTCGAGGAAACGCTGCCGGCGTTTGAGGGCGGCCCCTTCGCCCTGATCCGTTTGGACGGCGACCTCTACGAGAGCACCCATCTGGCGCTCAAGCATCTTTATCCAAAGCTTTCGCCGGGCGGTTTTGTCGTCATCGACGACTACGGCTGCATTCCCCAGTGCGCCAAGGCGGTGGACGACTTCCGGTCCGAGCATGGGTTGGACCAGCCGATCCACTGGGTCGATTGGACCGGCGTGTGGTGGCGCAAGCCGTTCTAGAGCGTTGACCAGCCGCCGTCCGACTCAGGCGGCACCGTCGTAAATGTACTTCACCACCGGCGGATGGCGGGCTTTCTTGTTGAACACCACAATGGAGTCGAAGAACCGTACCTGGTCGACGTGCTTGGTTAGGCGCGGCACGCTAAGCGCCTGGCCGCCTAAATTTTCATGCAAAAAGAACGGGTAGTCGTGGTCGCGGTAGGGCCGGTGCATCAGGTTCACCACCGCGTTCGCGTAGTCGACAATCGAGAAATCGATGTCGAGCTGTCCGGTCCGGCTACCCCAATACGCGGTCTCCACGTCTTCGATCAGATAGACGCCGCCATCTTTGAGCGCCGACAGGAACAGGGCGTTGAACGCGGCGATCTGGTGGGAGGCCACATGGCTGCCGTCGTCGATGATGATGTCGAATGGGCCGAATTCAGCGACGACCCTTGCCAGAAACTCCGGATCCGCCTGCGAACCGATCCGAACGTGGATATCGCGGGCGGCGTCCTCATATTGGGCGCACTCCGGCAGGATATCGATGCCCACCAAACTGCTCGCATCGCCGAAGTAGCGCTTCCACAGCTCTAGCGAAGCGCCCTTGTTGACTCCGATCTCCAAGACGCGACAGGGTTGGCCAACGTAGGCCCCGAAACACTGCTCATAGGCCGCGAAATAGTTCAGCCACTTGTGGCCATCCTTGATGGTCAGCCACAGCTGGCCAAGACGATTGTCCAGCGCCTCTGCCGCTTGGTCGTCGACCTTGTCGTAGGACCAAGGCTCTTCGTGTAGATAGTCCGCTGCGAAATAGCGTTTCCAAGCGTCCGACGCCGCCCGCGGCGGCGAGATGGCCTGGGCCAAAGCCTCGGCGGCCATAAAGATCAGGTTCACCGGCGTCTTGGCGACCAGCACATAGTCCTTGCCGCGCATGAAATCGATCATGGCTTGGGTATTGCCCGGGCAATGGTGGTCTGAGGGCTCGGCCTGGATCACGACCGGACGGAACCTCGCAAAATCCAGATCCTGCATGACCGGCAGGTCGAGGCTTTCGATGTCGATCGACAGGAACTGAGGGGCCACCCCGCCGAAATAGCGGTCGATGACGGTGTTGATGCGCAGCGCCGGCACCTCCACTTGCCCACGTTCGCCCACGCTGCCGCCCGCCCAGTTCTGAACGAAGGATGGGTCGAGGGAGCTGAGCTCGGACAGGTACGACACCGAGAGCATGACGGTATCCACGTCCTCGGCCTGCATGGCCCCGAAAACGACTTGGTCGAAATTGCGCACCCGTGTCAGGGCGGGAACCAGATCGGGGTTTGCCTCAATCACCACGCCGCTCATGCCCAGGGCGCGGTGCAGCAGGAAGCTGGCGCTGGTGGCGACCGGATGGTTGCCGCCGATTTCAAGGTAGGTCGCCTTGGTCAGGTCAACCCCTTGTTTGCTCGCCCAGGCCTCAAGCAGCGCGCGCACGATGAGATCTTCGGCGCACTGACCATACTGCTCAACGAGGAACACCGGTATGTCCGGATCAGGAAGGCCCAGCGCGCCGCACTGGTCGTAAACAAATTCGTTGAGCTTTCTGACATCCCCAGACGCCGGCGGCGCGTCGGGCGAAGGCTCGTCAACCTCGAACGTTGGAATCCCGAGAAGTTCGGTCGATGGCAAGCCGAGGGGCCGTCCCTCGAAAATGCCATGCCGCAGGAAATGAAGCAGGGGATTGTGACCGGCCGCCGCAACGTCGGGATTGGCCGCCAAATAGCGCGGCGCATCAAAAAGAGGACCGGGCGAACGGGCATCTATCCCGCCCCGCAGTAGATAGTGCAAAGCCGGGTCCATACCGGCCTCAGCTACGTCGGGATAGGCCTGCAGATACCACTGCGCGTCAAAAAGAGCAGACGCCGCGATTGTATTATAGTCCGCCGACCTTTCGCGGACCGCTCGCCCGCGCCCCGGCGCCCACCGTCCGAGGCCGCTTGGCGACATGTCCTTGGGAAGGACGACCTGTTCTGCGGGCCGGAACTGACCGGCTAGAGCGCGTACCTGGCTTTCGCGCAGAGCACTCTTGAGGGTCTCTTGCAGGTTGCCCTGCCATGCGCCGATTGCGCGCCGCAAAGCCCGCTGAGCGCCTTGCAGGCGGGCCTGATCAGATCGCAAACCATCAAGCTGGCCCATTGCCCGCTCTAGATCGGCCCGCGCACGTTCCTGGTCCGCTCTCAAACTTTGGATGCCGCTGATGAAATCCTGCCGTTGACTTTCGGTCTGGCCGGTCGCGCGGTCCAAGTCCGCGCGAGCGCGATCGAGTTCGGAGAGACCTTTGGTGATCAAATAATCGCGCTCGGTCTGCACCAGCGCCAGAGCCATTTCCGGCGCAAGCTTGACCACGCTTTCCGAGGCAGTTTCCACGGTGGCGTCTTTATCTTTAGACTCACTCATCCGCTTCCCTCATTTAGATCGAGCGGCGGACGCTGTCTGGCCGCACGGCAAGCTAAGCCATTGAATGGCCCGGCCGCGAGCTTGGGCAATGGCGCGGATCACCGCGTCCTACGCCAGTCCCCGCCGTTCGCGGCTGGCTGAGCGCAGCGGCGCCCACCAAGCCTCGTTGGCCAGATACCACTCGATGGTGCTGCCAAGCCCCCGCGTAAAGTCATAAACGGGAGTCCAGCCGAGATCACGGCCAATCTTACCGGCGTCGATGGCGTAACGTCGATCATGGCCGGGCCGGTCGGCCACAAACTGGATCAGGCTGCGGCGGGACTGCCGGTTCGCCAGGGGCGTCAAGGCGTCCAGCTGGTCGCAGATCAGGTTGACGATATCGAGGTTCTTCACCTCGTTGTGGCCGCCGATATTGTAGCTTTCGCCCAGCTGACCGCGGTTGCACACCAGCCACAAGGCCCGGGCGTGATCCTCAACATGCAGCCAATCGCGCACGTTCTGGCCATCGCCGTAGACCGGCAGCGGCAGGCCGGCCAGGGCGTTGAGGATCATCAACGGGATCAGCTTTTCAGGAAAGTGGTAGGGCCCATAGTTGTTGGAGCAGTTTGACAGCACCACCGGCAGACCGAAGGTGTGGCCCCAGGCGCGCACCAGATGGTCCGACGCGGCCTTGGTCGCCGAGTAGGGCGAGCGAGGATCGTAGGCCGTTTCCTCGGTGAACAGACCTTCCTCGCCCAGCGACCCGAACACCTCGTCTGTCGAGACGTGATGAAAGCGGAAGTCAGATTTGTCTGGCTCGGACAAGCCCGACCAGTAGCGATGCGCCGCTGAAAGCAAGGTGGCTGTGCCCACCACATTGGTCTGGACGAAGTCCATCGGCCCTTCGATCGAGCGGTCGACATGGGACTCGGCGGCTAGGTGGATGATCCGGTCAGGCCGGGTTTCGGCCAGGATCTGGGCCATGTCCGGCGCGGAACAGATGTCCGCCCGGAAGAACCGGTAACGCGGCGAACGGGCCTCGGCGGCAAGATTGGCGAGATTGGCCGCGTAGGTCAGCTTGTCGACGTTGACCACCCGCACATCCGTCTCGGCGATCAGGTGGCGGATCAAGGCCGAGCCGATAAAGCCGGCGCCCCCGGTGACGAGCACGGTCTTGACGGAACTGGCGCTCAAGACGTCTTCCCCTTTGGCGGCCACGTTCTCAGCGCGTTTCGTCGAACAGGCTGGCCAGATAGCGGCTGTATTCCGACTTGGGCGCCTTGTTGATGGTCAGCTGAAGGTCGCCCGCGCCTATCCAGCCGTTGCGGTAGCCGATCTCCTCAGGACAGCAGACCTTCAGACCCTGCCGGTGCTCGATCGTTTGCACGAACTGGGCGGCTTCCAGCAGCGAGTCGGGCGTGCCGGTGTCGAGCCAGGCGTAGCCGCGGCCCATCTTCTCCACCGTCAGGGCGCCGCGTTCCATGTAATGACGGTTGAGATCGGTGATTTCCAGTTCGCCGCGCGCGGAGGGCTGCAGGCTTCGGGCGATGTCGGTCACCTGTCCGTCGTAGAAATAAAGTCCAGTCACCGCGATGTTCGATTTCGGCGACTTTGGCTTTTCTTCCAATGACAAAGCCCGCCCCTCGCGGTCCATCTCGATCACGCCATAGCGCTCCGGGTCGGCCACCTGGTAGCCGAACACCGTGGCGCCCTGGCGGCGGCCGGCGGCCCGCTGCAGCAGGTCTTCCAGACCGTGGCCGTAGAAAATATTGTCGCCGAGCACCAGACAGCAGGCTTCGCCCTGCAGGAAATCCGCGCCGATCAAGAACGCCTGGGCGATGCCCTCCGGCTGGGGCTGCACAGCGAAACTCAGGCGCACGCCCCATTGGCCGCCGTCGCCCATCATCGCCTTGAGGATCGGCGTGTGGTCCGGCGTCGAGATGACCAGGATGTCCCTAATGCCCGCCAGCATCAGCGTCGACAGCGGGTAATAGAGCATGGGCTTATCGTAGACCGGCAGCATCTGCTTCGACAGGGCGCCGGTCAGGGGATTGAGGCGCGTGCCGCTGCCGCCCGCCAGAAGAATGCCTTTCACGATCGCCGCCCTCTGGTTTTGTACAATCGAGCCATTTCGGTCTGATAGAGGGTGTTCAGCACAGGGTGAAGTCCCTTTCGGAGGCCCGCACCGGCCGTTAAGTGGCCCCGGCGACTGATTTTCTTCTAGAGCGTGGAGCCGGGCGCCGGCCGCGCCATCAGTTCGTCCATCTCATCAACGCCGACCACTTCGGAGGCGCATCCGTGGTCCATGCGCATCACCTTGTTGCACAGCGAGCGGATCATGTTGGGATCGTGCGAGGCGATGATCAGGATGTGCGCCTGCTCGACCAGAGACGTCAGGCGCGCCTGAGCCTGATGGCGGAAATCGGCGTCGCCGACAGCAATCCATTCGTCCATCAGCAGGATTTCGGCCTCGACCGAGGTCGAGGTGGCGAAGGCCACGCGCGCCTGCATGCCCGAAGAATAGGTCTTCATCGGCATAGCCAGGAACGGCCCCAGGCCGCTGAATTCGGCGATGTCGTCGATCTTGGCCTTGATCTGGCGGGATGACAGGCCTGCGACAAGGCCGCGCAGGCGAATGTTCTCCAGGCCGGTCGCCGATGGATCGATGCCCATGCTCAGGTCGAGCAGCGAGGCCACTCGGCCATTGACCTCGACATAGCCCTCGTCGGGGGCATAGGCGCCCGCCAGACAACGCAGCAACGTGGTCTTGCCCGAGCCGTTGGACCCGATCAGGCCGAGTCGATCGCCCGGGCCCAGCGTCAGGTTCACACGATTCAGCGCTGTCAGCGTTTTCTGACGGGACCGATCGGTCCGCGTTAGGTTGCCGCCGATGGCGACCTGCTTGAGATAGCGTTTGAGCGACTGGGAGTCGGCGCCGATCAACGGGAAATGCAGCGACAGATCGCGAACGGTGATGTCAGCCATGTCGCCCGCTCAAAGGTAGTGAACGACCCGCCGACGGGTCTGGTTGTAGGCCAGGATCGTCACGATCCAGCCAATGACCGCCATCGGCGCCAGGAAATCCAGGGTCTGCGGCGGCATGACCCCGTGCAGCAAGGGCTCTCGCACGCTTTGGATCGAGAAATAGAACGGATTGGCCCACACCAGCGGACTGCCTTGCAACGCCGCCGGCGGCTTCCAGAAGATCGGCGATAGGAAAAACACCAGTTGCAAGGTCGCCGATACGATCTGCGGCAAGTCTCGGAAGCGGGTGGAGATCATCGCCAAGAGCAGGCCGGCCCAGCTCAGATTGACAAACATCAGGGCCAGGCCAGCCAAAGCCCACAGGGCGGCAGGGCCCGGGAAGATGCGAAACCAGAGCAAAACCGCCGCGATAATCACCACCTGGTGCGCCAAGTTGATCGCGTTGCGGATCAGGCACCGCATGATGAACAGGGGCAAAGGCAGGGGCGACTGCTTGAGCAGACTGCCCGCCATCACGAAAGCTTCTCCACCCTCGGATATCGAACTGCTCAAAAAGCTCCAGATGACCAATCCCACAGCGACGTACGGCAATAAATCCTTGACCGACTGGTGGAACAGGGCGGCATAATTAATGCCAAGCCCAAGTACAAGAGTCATGGTCATCATGGTGATCCACCACGGACCAAGCACAGACCCCCTGTATCGGCTAAGAATATCTTGCCACGCGAGGTTCAGCGCGAGCGAAAATCTTCTGGCGCTTTCAGTGAAGTCACGGCGCGTCTCTGCAAATTCAGATAGATAGCTCGTTCGGCCTGATAGGCGCATCAACAGACTTTCGCGCGGGTCTCGCGCGGTGGCCTATCAGAGGGTCAGGTCTTTCACAAGACCGCGGGGGCGCGGGCGGCCTTGTTTCCTCCGCCGGACGACGCTGCTATGGGGCATGGAGCAACTGTAGGATCCGACCTTGGCCGCAAGCGTAATTCCCGTGATCATTTCCGGCGGCGCGGGCTCGCGTCTGTGGCCCCTGTCCACGCCTGAGCGGCCCAAGCAGTTTCACGTCCTGGGCGGGGATCGCACGCTGATCCAGCAGGCCGCGCTTCGCCTGTCAGGCGCCGACGGCCTGTCGGTCGCCCCCCCAGTCGTCATCTGCAACCAGAGCCATCTGCAAGCGGTCAAGGCCCAGATGGCCGAGATCGGCTGCGCGCCTGCGGCGATCGTGCTGGAGCCTTTCGGCCGCAACACCGCCGCCGTGGCCATGACCGCCGCGCTTCTGGCCGCAGCCGCGGACCCCGAGGCCCTGGTCCTGCTGATGCCATCCGATCAGTTGATGCCCGATCCTAACGCCTTCAACCGCTCGGTTGCGGCCGCCGCGCCGTCGGCCCGCGAGCGCATCGTTCTACTAGGCGTTACGCCCACCGCTCCGGAGACCGGCTTCGGCTATATTGAGGCCGGCGAGCCGATCAGCCCTTCCGTTTCGGCGGTCAAGCGCTTTGTTGAAAAGCCTGACGTCGCGACAGCCGAGGCGTACCTCGCCTCAGGACGCTATCTGTGGAACGCCGGCATGTTCCTGGCTTCGCCGGCTGTCATGCTGGCCGAACTGCGCCGCCATGCGCCCGAGGTCGCCGCCGCCGCCGAGGCTGCGCTGAACAAGGCCGAACAGCGCGATGGCGCGATCTGGCTCGACGCCGAGGCTTTCGCCGCCTGCCCCTCGGTCTCGCTCGACTACGCCGTGATGGAAAAGACCGACAAGGCCGCCGTGGCGCCGCTCAGCGCTGGGTGGGCCGATATCGGGGCGTGGAGCTCGCTGTGGGCCGAAAGCGCGCGCGACGTGGACGGCAACGCGGCCTTCGGCCCGGTCGAGCTGCTCGACGCGCATGACTGTCTGGTGTGGTCCGAAGACCGCACCGTGGCGGTGATCGGGCTGGACAACATCGTGGTGGTGAACACGGCTGAAGGCGTGCTGGTGCTGCCGAAGTCGCGCTCACAGGACGTCAAGGTTCTGGTCGAACGGATGGCGGCGAAGAAGGCCGCGGCCGGGGCGTGAGCGCGGCCCTGGTTCAGCAGGCCGCCGGACGGGCCAGGGCGTGGCTGGTCGATCAGGCCCTGCCGTTCTGGGGGACGGCCGGGGTCGATGACCAGGGCGGCTTTCATGAGAAGACCGACTTCGCCGGCCAGCCCGACCTGACCTGTCCGCGCCGCATGCGGGTTCAGGCGCGCCAGCTCTATGTGTTCTCCGAGGCGGCCGTCCGCGGCTGGTGGGGCCCGGCCCGCGCGGTGGCCGATCGCGGCTTCGACACCTTCGCGCGCACCTGCTGGGCGCCTGATGGCCAGCCTGGCTTCGTGCACCTGCTGACCCCGGACCTGACCCCGCTCGACCCCAAGCGCGACGCCTACGACCACGCCTTCGGCCTGTTCGCCCTGGCCTGGTACTACAAGGCCACGGGCGCGCCGCGCGCCCTGACCCTGGCGCATGAGGCGCTCGACTTCATGCAGGACCGCCTGGCGGACGGGAACGCCGGCGGGTTCGTCGAAAGCGTGCCGCCCGCCCTGCCGCGCCGCGCCGATCCGCACATGCACCTGCTCGAAGCGATGCTGGCGTGGAGCGAATTCACCGGGCAGGCGCGCTTTCTCGACATCGCCCGGCGCATGACCGGACTGTTCCACACGCATTTCTTCGACCGCGCCACGGGAACGCTCGGCGAGTATTTCGGGCCGGACCTCACCCCGGCGGCGGGCGCCGACGGCCAGGTGACCATGCCCGGTCACCATTTCGAGTGGAACTGGCTGCTGGCCTGGGCGCGCGCGCGCGGCGCCGACCAGGGCCGTGAGGCCGCCGACCGCCTTTATGCCTTCGCCAGGGGGTGTGGGCTCGACGCCCTGGGCTTGGCCATCGACGAGACCGACCGTAACGGCGCTCAGGTGCGCGCCAGCCGCCGGGCGTGGCCGCAGACCGAACTGATCAAGGCCCATATCAACAAGGCGCGTGAGGGCCTGGAGGGCGCCGCCGAGGCCGCCGCCGACGTGACGATCACGTTCCTGGACAGCTATCTGGCCACCGACGCGCCGGGCCTGTGGATGGACCAGTTCGACGCCGAGGGGCGCGGCATGACCGGCTATGTGCCGGCCTCCACGCTCTACCACATCGTGGTCGCGTTCCGGGAGCTGATGCTGTTCGCCGAAGGCGGCTAGAGCTGGCCGACACTGGCCTTGGCCGCCTCATCGGCGGGCAGGCCCTCGACCTTGGCCGCCGTCAGGCTTTCCACATCGGCGCGGCTGTCCTGGCCCGCGGCGGCGGCCTGGCACAGGACGATCACCCGCGGCCCGTCGCCTGGATCGACCCGGAAAAACACCGACACCACGCCGTCCTCAGGCGTCACGGTCTTTTCCTTCGACAACACCTCGGCGGCGTCCGGACTGCGCAGGCCGATCCTGACCGCGCCGCTCTCGACCCGGAAGGCCACCCGTAGGAACACCGGCCCGCGCCCGGCGAAGGGCTCGACCCGGTCCGACGCGGCCCCGCATGCGCCCGCCCCCGCCGGCATGGGCAGGGACACCGGCGCGGACCCGGCCGACGTCCGATCGGGCAGGACATACCAGGGCAGACGGCGCGGCGCCCACGAGACGTCCTGGGCGCGCGTGGCGCAGACCGCGCCCGCGGCCGCCAGGACCGCCATCATCCAGACCCTCCCGCGCCCCATCAGCTCTGCCCTCCCGCCAGGCGCTGGGCCTCGAGCACCAACGCCGTGCGCAGGGCGGTATAGTCGGCCGGCTTGACCCACACGCGCACCGCGCCCTCGGCGTAGAGTTCGTTCAAGGTCATGGCCTCCAGGATCGGCTCGGGCGTGTCGATCGCCAGGGGGTGGCCGGCGAGATAGGTCTTCAAGCCCTCCAGCACCGCGTGCAGATCGCGCTGGATCGGCACGTGGAACACCACGTCCACCCGTCGCCGGTCGTGGGCGCTCCAGTTGGTGATCACGTCGCCGAACACCTTGCTGTTGGGCACGATCACACGCAGGTTGTCCGGCGTGGCCATTTCGGTGGCGAACAGATCCAGGTTCTTGACCACGCCCTGCTTGCCGCCGATCTCGACATAGTGACCGATGCGGTAGGGCCGGAACAGCATGATCATCACTCCGGCCGCCACATTGCTCAGCGCGCCCTGCAAGGCCAGGCCCACGGCCAGGGATGCCGCGCCCAGCACCGCGAGCACCGAGGTGGTGCGCACGCCCAGCTGCTGCAGGGCCGCGACCACGCCGATGATCGTCACCAGATAGCGCGTCACCGAGGCGCCGAACGCCGGCAGGGTGCCGTCGACCTCGCCGTGGTTGGCGCGGGTCAGCAGCCGGCGCACCACGCCCGACAGGGTGCGCGCCATCCAGGTGGTGGCGATCAGAACCACGATGGCCACGGCCAGATTGACCGCCAGGGCGCCGAGCTCGTGGCTGTAGGTGGTCCAGCTGACCTTGTCGCTCAGGGGCGCGCCCACATCGAGCGCGCGCAGATCGGGCGGCAGGGCCTTCAGGCCGTGCGCCGCGCCGTCTGCGGGCGCGCCGGAGGCGGGCGGCGCGGCGGCGGCCAACAACGAGGGAAGGACAGGCGTGGGCATGGAAACGCGAACCGGCTACGGCGAATGGCGCGGGACTTTGACGGCGAAGGCCGCCGTCGTCACCTTCATTTTCCGCCGCGGTTGCTCACCAGGTCGTCGACCACCGACGGGTCGGCCAAGGTCGAGACGTCGCCCAGGTTGGAGACGTCATTCTCGGCGATCTTGCGCAGGATGCGGCGCATGATCTTGCCCGAGCGCGTCTTGGGCAGGCCCGGGGCCCACTGCAGGATGTCGGGCGCGGCGAACGGCCCGATCTCCGCCCGCACCCACTTGATCAGCGCGCCGCGCAGGTCGGGGCTGGGTGATGCGTCGGACTTGAGGGTGACATAGGCGTAGATGCCCTGGCCCTTGATGTCGTGCGGATAGCCCACGACCGCCGCTTCGGCCACCGCCGGGTGCGCCACCAGGGCCGACTCGATCTCGGCGGTGCCAAGCCGATGGCCCGAGACGTTGATCACGTCGTCCACACGCCCGGTGATCCAGTAGTACCCGTCCGCGTCGCGCCGGCAGCCGTCGCCCGAGAAATACTTGCCGGGATAGGTGGTGAAATAGGTCTGGATGAAGCGCTCATGGTCGCCGTAGACCGTGCGCATCTGGCCGGGCCAGCTGTCGGCGATGCACAAATTGCCCTCGGCCGCGCCCTCCAGTTCCTGGCCATTGGCGTCGACCAGGACGGGGATCACCCCCGGCAGCGGCTTGGTCGCCGATCCGGGCTTGAGGTCGGTCGCCCCCGGCAGGGGCGAAATCAAAAAGCCACCGGTCTCGGTCTGCCACCAGGTGTCCACGATCGGACAGCGGCCGCCGCCCACCACCCGGTGATACCACAGCCAGGCCTCGGGATTGATCGGCTCGCCCACGCTGCCGAGCAGCCTAAGCGAGGCGCGCGAGGTGCGCGTGACCGCCGCGTCGCCCTCGCGCATCAGGGCGCGGATGGCGGTGGGCGCCGTGTAGAAGATCTCGACCTTGTGCTTGTCGATCACCTCCCAGAAGCGCGACGCCGTAGGATAGGTCGGCACGCCCTCGAAGATCAGGCTGGTGGCGCCGTTGGCCAGGGGCCCATACACGATATAGCTGTGGCCGGTGACCCAGCCGACATCGGCCGTGCACCAGTAGATCTCGCCCGGCCGGTAATCGAACACCGCCTCGTGGGTATAGGCCGCCCAGGTCAGATAGCCGCCGGTGGTGTGCAGCACGCCCTTGGGCTTGCCGGTCGAGCCGGAGGTGTAGAGGATGAACAGCGGGTCCTCCGCCCCCATCGGTTCGGGCGGGCAGTCGCCGGAAACCCTGGCCGCCTCCTCGGCATAGGGAAAATCGCGGCCCGCCGTCATCGGCACGGACGCGCCGGTGCGCGCGACCACCAGCACGGCGGTCACGTCGGGGCACTGCTCCAGCGCCACGTCGACGTTGTGCTTCAGCGGAATGGTCTTGCCCCCGCGCACCCCTTCGTCAGCCGTGATCACCCAGCGGCTGCCGCAGTCCTGGATGCGCCCGGCGATCGAGTCGGGCGAAAAGCCGCCGAACACCACCGAATGCACCGCCCCGATCCGCGCGCACGCCAGCATGGCGTAGGCGGCCTCCGGGATCATCGGCATGTAGATCGTCACCCGGTCACCCTTGGTCACGCCGTGCGCCTTCAGCACATTGGCCATGCAGCAGGTCGCCTCGAACGCCTCCCGATAGGTGATGGCCTTGGATTGGGCCGGGTCGTCGCCCTCCCAGATGAAGGCCACATCGTTGGCCTTGTCCGGCAGGTGCCGGTCCAGGCAGTTGGCGCTGACGTTAAGCACCCCGTCGGCGAACCAGCGGATGCGGAAGTCCTCGCGGGCGAAGGACACGTCCTTGGCGCGGGTGAACGGCTTGATCCAGTCGAGCCGCTGGGCCACTCCGGTCCAATAGCCTTCCGGGTCGCGCGCGGCGCGCTCCACGGCGGCCTGATAGCCTTCGGCGGTGATCTTGGCCCGCGCGGCCCACTCGGGCGGCACGGAAAACAGCTCGGCTTGGCTCACCGCGCGCTCCCTATGATGGTCTTGTGAATATGCGGACCGTAAACTCCGCCGCAAGCCTACACTGGCGCTCTCGCAAGACTTTGATTCAGACCCGCCTCTCGGGCGGTTAATCGAACCTTAAGCGGCCGCTTCCACGCTGGCGCCACCGCCCTTGCCCGCTTCCAGGCCCTTCATGTCGGCGAAAGCCCTGCCCTACGGCCAGCACCTGATCGAGGCCGACGACTTGGCCGCCGTCGGCGAGGCTCTGCACGCCGACCTGGTCGGGCCCGGACATCTGAGCGGCGAAGACGCGCGATCCCTGCTGGCCGACATGGCCGCCCTGCCTCTCACCGGCGGCCCGCGCGTGAGTCAGTTCGAGGCCGCCCTAGCCGAAGCGGTCGATGCGCCTTTCGCCGTGGCCTGCGCCAGCGGAACCTCGGCCCTGCACCTGATCCTGTCCGCCCTCGACGTCGACGGCGACAGCGCCTGCGTCGTCCCTGCGATCACCTTCCTCTCCACCGCCACCGCCGCGCGGCTGTGCGGGGCCGAAGTAGTGTTCGCCGATGTCGACCCCGAGACCGGCCTGATGCGCCCACAGGACCTCGCCGAAGCACTCGGCCGCGCGGCCAGGCCGGTGAAGGCCGCCCTGCCTGTGCATCTGGGCGGCCGCGCCTGCGATATGGCCGGTATGGCCGAGGTCGCCGCCGCGCACGGCGTGGCCCTGGTCGAGGATGGCTGCCATGCGCTCGGCACGCGCGCTGCGGGCGGCCGAGTGGGCGACGGGCGCTTCAGCGCCGCGACCGCCTTTTCCTTTCATCCGGTCAAGACCATCGCCTGCGGCGAAGCCGGCGGCGTCACCACGCGCGATCCGGCCCTGGCGGCGCGCATCCAGCGCCTCCGCAATCACGGCGTGACGCGCGAGGCCGCGCTGCTGACCGATCCCGAGCTATCGATCGGGGCCGACGGCGCGCCGAACCCGTGGAGCTACGAGCAGCTCGAGCTTGGCTTCAACTACCGCATGAGCGAGCTGGAAGCCGCGCTCGGCCTCAGCCAGATCGGCAAACTGGCGCGGTTTGTCGAGCGTCGCCGCGTCCTTAGCGATCTCTATGACCGGCTTCTGGCGCCCCTGGCGCCGAATGTGCGACCGGTGGCGCGCGGCGGCGGCGAGTCGCTGCACCTGTACGGGGTCCTGATCGACTTCGCCGCCCTGGGCCTGGACCGCGGCGCCCTGATGCGCGGGCTTGCCGCGCGCGGAATCGGCACGCAGGTGCACTACATCCCCGTCTATCGCCAGCCCTACTTCACGGCGCTTTACGGCCGCCAGCGCCTGGCCGGCGCCGAAGCCTACTACGCCCGCGCCCTCAGCCTGCCCTTATTCCCGGCCATGACGGACGACGACGTCCGGCGCGTGTGCGCGGCCCTGGCGGCTGAACTGCTGAAATCGGAGCGTTAGTGCGTTCGATCGACGAACAGCGGCGCGACAATTAGAAAGACGACGAAGCACGAGGCCATCGTCGTGAAAGCAATCCCGGCGTCCGTCATCATCGCGCGGCCCTCCCTTTTCTAACAAGACGTTAACGAGGCTGTCGGCTCCCTATAGGCGCCGTCCACAAATTTTTCGGCGAGCATGGATTACGGCGAGCGCAAGGCAAGGAGACTCACCCGCGGGGAGATCGCGATCCGCTGGGCGAGCCTGACGGCGATGGCGCTGATCGCCGCGGGTACGCTCGCCGGCATATTGGCTCAGCGGATGGCGCGCCAAGCGGCCGAAGCGCCGTACTGGACCCTGGCCGGCCCGGCCTGCCCGACCCTGACTGCCGCCGCCGCCCGCGCCACGCCGGTGGGACCGTCGTTCGACTACGGCGACGTGGACTTCGCCCGCGCCTATGGCGACGTCAGCTGCACCCAGCGTCCCTATGCGGGCACGCTCGGCCTTGCCACCTATCCGGTGTGCGAGTTCACCAGCCCCGACGTGCTCAAGATCACCGTCGCCGGCAGGGCCGTCTATTTCCGCCCCGGGCCTGGCCAGCCCGCCACGGTCGCGGTGAAGCGCGGCGTGGCGAGCTGCGTCGAGGCCTCGAATTTCCGCTAAGCCGCGGCGCTAGACGCGCCGCCCCGCGCGCAGGGCCATAGACAGCAGGACCGCGGCGACCACGGCGCCCGACTTGACAGGCCGCCTCCGCCCCGCGCCATTGACGCCGTCAATTGCAGCGGAAGGCCATCATGGGCGCGTGGGTTCTGGGGATCGTCGGCGGATCGGGCCTGTATGAGATCGACGGCCTGGAAGACAAGCGATGGGTGGAGGTTCAGACGCCGTGGGGCGACCCGTCCGACGCCCTCCTTACCGGGACCCTGAACGGGGTGAAGCTGGTGTTTCTGCCCCGCCACGGACGCGGTCACCGCCTGTCGCCGACTGACCTGAACGCGCGCGCCAATATCCATGCGCTGAAGGCCCTGGGCTGCACCGACGTGCTGTCCCTCTCGGCGGTGGGCTCGCTGCGCGAGGATCTGCATCCGGGGACCTTCGTAGTGGTCGACCAGTTCATCGACCGCACCTTCGCCCGCGAGAAGAGCTTCTTCGGTCCGGGCCTGGTGGCCCACGTGTCCATGGCCCATCCGGTGTGCCCGCGCCTGTCGTCCCTGGCCGCCGAGGCCGGCCGCGCCGCCGGCGCGCGCGTGGTCGAGGGCGGGACCTATCTGGTCATGGAAGGGCCGCAGTTCTCCACCCGCGCCGAGAGCGATCTTTACCGGTCATGGGGCTGCGCCGTGATCGGCATGACCAACATGCCCGAGGCCAAGCTCGCCCGCGAAGCGGAGCTGCCTTACGCCTCAGTGTCGATGGTCACTGACTACGACTGCTGGCACGAGGAGGCCGGCCACGTCGACGTCAGCCAGATCATCGCCTGCCTGATGGACAACGCCGCCCGCGCCAAGGCCCTGATCGCCCATCTGGCCGGCGGCCTGAGCGGCCAGCGGCCCCCTTCGCCGATCGACACCGCGCTGAATGACGCCCTGATCACCGCCCCCCACGCGCGCGACCCCCTGATGATCGACAAGCTCAAGGTCGTGGCCGGACGGGCGCTGGGGGCCTGACCACCTAAGACTCCCCTCGTGCTGGGCGGCTATTGGCCTTAGGTTTCCGCGGTCCGGCGGGCGCGGAGACGATACCGATGTTGCTTCACCTATCCACCTGGCAGGAGATCGAGGCCCAGCTGAAGGTTTCCCGCGCCATCGTCATTCCGATCGGCTCCAACGAGCAGCATGGGCCGACCGGCCTGCTCGGCACCGATTTCCTGTGCCCCGAGATCATCGCCCACGAGGCCCAAACGCGGGCCGATATCCTGGTCGCGCCGACCTTCAACATCGGTATGGCCCAGCACCACCTGGGCTTTCCCGGCTCGATCTCGCTGCGCCCCACCACCTTCATCGCCGCCCTGACCGACTGGACGCGCTCGCTGGTCGGGCACGGGTTCGAGCGGCTGTATTTCCTCAACGGTCATGGCGGCAACGTCTCGACCATCGAGGCGGCCTTCGCCGAGATCTACGCCGCGGCCTCTTTCGACCGGCGCTTCGCCGGCTTCGCCCTGAAGCTGAAGAATTGGTGGGACCTGCCGGGCGTCATGCCCTTGGCCAACCGCCTGTTTCCCTCGGGCCACGGCAGCCACGCCACGCCGTCGGAAATCGCCGTGACCCAGTGGGCCTATCCGGACTGCATCAAGAGCGCCAATTACGCGCCCCAGATCGCCCCCACCGGGCCGATCCGCGAAGCCGCCGACTTCCGCGCCCGCTATCCGGACGGCCGCATGGGGTCGGACCCGGGCCAGGCCAGCCCGGACAAGGGCTTCCAGCTGGTCGATCTGGCCGCCCGCGAGCTGATCCGCGAGGTGGAGGCCTTCGGGCGCGAGGACTGGCCGGGGCGGGAGTAGAACGCCTCAGGACGTCCTGACCATTCCATCGGAGCCGACCTCGACCGGCCAGGGCGTCAGTCCCCGGTCGCACGGGCCGAACAGCACCGCGCCGTCGTCGATGCGGAACACTGCGCCATGGCCCGCGCACAGGATGCGGTCGCCCTCGCGCGTCAGGAAGCGGTCGCCGCCGCTGGACAGGGGCCAGCCGGCATGGGGGCAGCTGTCGACATAGCCGTGGACCCGCTCGCCCTGGCGCACAATGAAGCCGGCGAAGATCGCGTCGCCCACGCGGTAGTGAAAGCCCTTGGCCCCCGGATCGGCCAGTTCGGCCAACGGGCACAGCGTCTCGCCCGCGCCCGGCTGGGCCGGATTCTGGCCCGGATTCTGGGCCCGATCGAAGCTCATCCGCCCCAGGTTCCCATGGTGCGGGAAAAGCCCTTGATCTCGATCTGGCCGAACACCCCCTGTTGGCGGAACGGGTCGCCTTGCGAGAAGGCCTCGGCGCCCGCCTCGTCGGCGGCCTCGATCACGAACAGCGAGCCGCACATCAGGCCCTGGTCGTCGAGCAGCGGCCCGGCCAGCAGCACCTGCTCTCCCAGCGAGGCGAGATATTCGCGGTGCTTGGGGCGCAGTTCGGTGCGCAGGGGCAAGGCGCCCGGCTTGTCGTGGCAGACGACGGCGTAATGGGCCATGGGCTTTCCTCAGCTTTCGGATTTGAGCGGGCGCGCCAGCAGACCTTCGATCGCCTGATCGACGCTGATCTGACCGCCGAGCACGGCGGCCATGGCGGCGCAGATCGGCGTCTCAACCCCCAAGGCGCGGGCCAGGGCCAGGACCGCCGGCGCGCTGGCGACGCCCTCGGCCACCGAACGCTTACCTTCGAGCGCCTGGGCCAGGGTCTCTCCGCGCCCCAACGCAAGGCCCACGCTCATGTTGCGCGATTGGGGGCTGGAGCAGGTCAGGACCAGGTCGCCCAGGCCGCACAGCCCCGCCAAAGTCTCTGCCCGTGCGCCCTTGGCCACGGCCAGGCGGGTCAATTCGGCGAAGCCGCGCGTGATCAGGGCGGCGTGGGCGCTGCGGCCGAGCCCCTTGCCCTCGCTGACGCCGCAGGCGATCGCCAGCACGTTCTTGACCGCCCCGCCGATCTCGGCCCCGATCAGGTCGTCCGACCAGTAGGGCCGGAAGGTCGGCAGGGCGATCGCCTCGGCCAGGGCCTTGCCCAGGGCTGCGTCGGCGCAGGCCAAGGTGATGGCGGTGGGCAGGCCTCGCGCCACCTCTCCGGCGAAGCTCGGCCCCGAAAGCACCGCCGGGACCGCGTTAGGCAACACCTCGGCCAGCACCTCGGTCATCAGCTTGAGCGAGCCCTGCTCCACGCCCTTGGCGCACAGGATCACCGGCAGGCCGGGCCGGGCGAACCAGGCGAAGGTCTGCAGCGTGGCGCGCACATGCTGGGCAGGCGGCACGGCCAGCACCAGGTCGCACTCGGCCAGAGCCGCCAGGTCGCCCACCGCACGGATGCTGTCGGACAAGGCCACGCCGGGCAGGAACAGGGTGTTCTGATGCTCGGCGTTGACGCTCTCGCGCACCTCCGGCTCACGCGCCCACAGGGTCACCGCGCGGCCGGCGCGGGCGCACACCTCGGCCAGGGCCGTGCCCCAGGCCCCGGCGCCGATCACGCCCACGGTTTGAAACGCGCTCATGCCTTGGCTCCCTTGCGGCCGGGCAGATGGGTGGGATTGTCGCGCGCCGCCGCCTCGTCGAGCGGCCAGCGCGGCCGGGCCACGGCGTCCAGGCTGTCGGTCAGGCCCAGGGCCAGCCGCTCGGCGCCGGCCAGGGCGATCATCGCGGCGTTGTCGGTGCAGTAGTGCAGGGCCGGCGCGGCGAAGGAGAACCCCCGCGCCCGCGCCGTGGCTTCCAGCGCCGCGCGCACCGCCCTGTTGGCCGCCACTCCGCCGGCGACCACGAAGCGCAGGCCTGCGCCGCCCTGCGCCTGGGCGTAGAGCGCCATGGCCCGGTCGGTCCGTTCCGCCAGCTGGCGGGCGATGGCGTCCTGAACTGCGGCGGCCAGGTCGCGGCGCTGGTCGTCTGTGTCGATCCGTTCGGCCAGGCGCGCGGCGGCGGTCTTCAGGCCCGAAAACGAGAAGTCGCAGTCCTTGCGCCCGAGCAGGGCGCGCGGCAGGAGGAATCGCGACCCGTCGCCGCCCTCGGCCAGGCGCTCCAGCGCAGGGCCGCCGGGATAGCCCAGGCCCAGGGTCTTGGCGATCTTGTCGAACGCCTCGCCGGCGGCGTCGTCGATGGTCGAGCCTAACCGGCGGCAGGCGCCCACGCCCTCGACGGCGAGCAGCTGGCAGTGACCGCCCGAGACCAGCAGCAGCAGGAACGGATAGTCCACCGCCTCGGTCAGGCGCGCCGACACGGCGTGGCCTTCCAGGTGGTTGATCGCCATCAGGGGCAGGCCGCGCGCCAGGGCGATGGCCTTGCCCGCCGACAGCCCGACCATCACGCCGCCCACCAGACCCGGCCCCGCCGTGGCGGCCACCCCGTCGATCCGGCCGAAATCCAGCCCGGCCTCGGCCATGGCCTGGCCGATCACCCCCTCGATCTGCTCCACGTGCGAGCGGGCGGCGATCTCGGGCACCACCCCGCCGAACGGCGCATGCTCGGCGATCTGGCTCGACACCACCGAGGACAGCACCTCGGCCCGGCCGCCCGTCACCCGCACCACCGCCGCCGCCGTCTCGTCGCAACTGGTCTCGATGCCCAGAACGGTGAGGGCGGGGACGGTCGCGCTCGAAGGTGTGAGATCCGCCATGGGATTGCCGCTTGCGTCCGCGTCCTGTAGCCAAACGGCTTGATCAGCCTTCGAGGTAGCCCGGCCTTGGGGCGCTAGCAACCCCGCGCCCCTCCCGCCAAGGACGCCAGCATGTCCGACCCACTCGTCCGCATCGGTTCGCGCGCCTCGCGCCTGGCCCAGGCCCAGGCGCGCCAGATGCAGGCCGCCATCCTCGCCGCCCTGGGCGCGCCGCCGGACGAGGCCGAGCGCATCGCGCCGATCACCCTGTTCTCCACGGCCGGCGACCGCATTCTTGACCGACGCCTGCTCGAGATCGGCGGCAAGGGCCTGTTCACCGAGGAGATCGAGGCGGCGCTCAAGGAAGGGCGCATCGACTGCGCGGTCCATTCGCTCAAGGACATGCCGGCCGAGCCCAAGGAGGGCCTGGCCATCGCCGCCACGCCCGAGCGCGAGGATGTGCGCGACGCCTTCGTCAGCAACACCTACGCCCGCTTCGACGACCTACCGCACGGCGCGCGCCTGGGCACCGCCAGCCTGCGGCGCCAGACCCAGGCCCTGCACCGCCGGCCCGATCTGCAGATCGTGCTCCTGCGCGGCAACCTCGACACGCGGCTGGCCAAGCTCGACGGCGGCGAGGCCGACGCCATCGTCCTGGCCCACGCGGGCCTGCGGCGGCTGGGCCTCGGCGAACGGGTGCGCGAGCTGTTCGATCCGGCCGAGCGGCCCACCGCCCCCGGACAGGGCGCCCTGGCGGTCGAGACGCGCCAGGACGACGCCGAGGCGCCGTGGGCGCGCGCGCTCGATCATGCGCCGACCGCCCTGTGCATCGCCGCTGAGCGCGGCGCCCTGCAAGCGCTGGAAGGGTCGTGCCGCACCGCCATCGGGGCCTACGCCACCTTGAGCGAGGGAACCCTGCACCTGATCGTCGAGGCCTTGACGCCCGATGGGCGCGAACGCTTCCGCGCGGCCGACCGACTGGAGAACGCCGACAAGGCCGCCGCCGCCGCCCTCGGCCGCGCCCTCGGACATTTTGTCCAGGCCGAGGCGGGCGACCGCCTGCTGCTGCGGACGCCGGCTTGAGGGTCTGGGTCACCCGCGCCGAACCCGAGGCCCGGCGCACCGCCGAGGCCCTGGTCCGCGCCGGCCATGCCCCCATGGTCGAACCCCTGGTCCACATCCAGGCCCTGCCGGACGCCGGGGCGCGCCTGGCGCAAGCGCTGGCCGGCGCCGGCGCCCTGGCGTTCACCAGCCTGGCCGCGGTGCGCGCCTTCGACGCCCTGAGGCCCGGCGACCGCGACCTGCCGGTGTTCGCGGTCGGGGCCGCCACCGCCCAGGCGGCCCGCGATGCTGGCTTTCCGCAGGTGATCTCGGCCGACGGCGATGTCGCGGCCCTCGCGGCTGTCATCGCCGCCCATGCACCGAACGGGCCGGTGCTGCATCCGCGCGCGCGCGAACCCGCCGGAGATCTAATCGGCGATCTTGCGGCGCGAGGCGTTCCGGCGATCAGCTTGGCGATCTACCAGACCCTCCCCCAATCGCCGTCCGCCGCTTTCCTCGCGGGCCTCGACCAAGCCCCCCCGCACGCGGTGCTGATCCACTCGGGCAAGGCCGCCGCCGCCTTGGCGCACATTTTCGCCGACCGGCCTCGTCTGGCGGCGCAACTGGCGCTCGTGTCCATATCCGAGGCGGCCGCACAGCCCCTTTCGGCGTTCGCCTTCGCCCGCCGCGCCATCGCCGAGGCGCCGACCGAGGCGGACCTGCTGACGGCGCTCGACCGATGAGCGACGACGACGACCCGCCGCCGACCCTGCAGAAGGGCTTCCCTCTGGCCTTCTGGCTGTCGCTGGCCTTCTGCGCCCTGTGCGTGGCCGCCGGCGCCGCTGTCGCCTGGCTTGGGCCACACCTGCGATAGCCAACCTTGGCGCCGGGCGCGCGCTCGGTTAAACAGGCGCCCTCGCGCTCCGGCGCGTCCGGGGCCGCCTTAGCTCAGCCGGTAGAGCACCGCATTCGTAATGCGGGGGTCGCGTGTTCGAGTCACGCAGGCGGCACCATTTCCCTGAATGCAGTTCGGCGGCGTGGTCGGCGGGACGGACCCCTACCCCTTCACGTCCGGCATCTCCATGGGCGGGGGGCCGGGCTCCAGTTCGGGCGGCGCGGCCGGATCGGGCGGATCCGAGCCCGGCGCCGGGCCGATGGGGTCCTGCCCCGGTATGGAAACGGGATCGGGGGCGATTGGCGGCTCTTCGGTCATTGTGCGCTCCTGGTCGTGGGCCAACAGCGACGGCCTGTTCAGCGCGGACCGAAGTCGCGCGCCCAGGCGCCCGGGCCGTAGATGTCGTCGTACTTCAAAGGATGACGGCCCTAGTACGCCATGAAGGCGCCGGGGCTATATTGGGCGTCATAGGCGGCGCGGTCGGCTCCTTCAAAGGTTGTCCCGATGTCTGAGACAACGCCCCGGGGTCTCCCCAGTTTCCCGATCCGCTTGGTTCGGCCCGCCGACGCCTCGAGGGCGCGTTGAGATAACGCGCGTGGTAAATAGAGCTTAATATCGAACGCCGGCAAGCGCGCTATTTGGCGCAAAAAGCAGACCCAACGTGGTATAGTTTGCCCAATTGGCGGCATTGGGTAGGATAGATTTAACCTCTCCTGGTCTTTATTGTTAGCCAGATGGCTGATGATCTTAACAACTTGGTCACCCTGAGCTCAGGGAGCGGCGTGCCGACGGCGCCGGTGCGGCTGCGCGAGCTGCGCGGCAGCCGTCTGGCCGCCCAGCGTCCCGCCCAGCGGCGGCGCGGCGGCGACCGCACCTACCGCAGTTTGGCCTCGCTGGCGTCAACCGCCTCGACGTCGCGGGTGCTCAACCTGATCCAGATCCGGAACAGTTATGCCCACCTGGCGGAATACGCCGACTGGCCGATGTTCGTCAGCCCGACCCTGAACGATTCGATCATCGTGAAGCACCGACTTCGGTCTGACGAGCAGGACCTGTTCGACGACGCCCGTCAGGTCGCCACGAAGATCATCCTGCCCTTTTCCCGCTACGACCTGAGCCTGGGCGCTCAATCGATGTTTGTCGGCGCGCGCGGCTGGGCCGACTTCGTGGGCAACATCTCGGCCGACGTCCAGGCTTTCAACCACAACCGTGGGGTGCTCGAGGTCCTCGACCAACTGCCCTCGCTCGACCCGTTCCTGGTGCGCGAGGCCCTGAGGCTGGGCGGATTCCACATTGCGCCTTGCTACTTCGCCCTGTCCGAGGCGGACGCCGCGCGAATGTACGAGTTCGTCTCCGCGCAGATTCAGAAGCTTATCCGCATGGCCATAAACAACGGCCAGTACCACGAGGCCCGCGGAACGGCCCGCCTGGTCGATGCCCTGCTCTCTTCTGAGGTCGATGACCGGCTCGAGCCCCTGCGTGCGACTCTGGCGCTGGATCAGGACTCCTTCCAGGAGGGCATCTTCTGCTGGAAAGGCTTCCTCTATTACAAATGGGCCCTGGCCTCGATCTGCGACGACCTGGCCATAGTGATGGACGAGATCGATCGCCTGGCCTTGACCGGTCAGCGTGACCGGGAGGCCGAGCGCAGCGTGGTGGCCGCCCGCGAGCGCATCAAGCGGTCAGTGCAGGAGCACCAGCGCAGCTTGGCCACCATCCTGCGCTTCTACGACGACGCCTTCGACGACCTGACCCAGCACGGCCAGCCTTCGGCCTTTCGCGACTTTCTGCTGCGCGCGCCTTCGATGTTCGTTCGCCTGGGCGAGAAGACCGGCGGCATCGCCCACGTCAGCAGTTTCTGGCGCTACCGCTTCCCGGTCGGCGCGCCCCTGCGCGCCACGGTGCACGAGGCGGTCGAGCTGTTCTCCGACTTCGAGGACAGCGTGTGCGTTTACGACGCCGCCGGGGCGGGCGAGTCCTGGTCCAAAGACTGAGCACCCAGCCCGGGGGCCCAGCCCGTTAGCCCATACTCGCCTTGATCAGCGCCGCCCGTTCGTGATCCGCCAGGATGCGCCAGCGGCCCTCGGGCAGGCTCTCCAGCGCCAGGGGCCCGATCCGCACCCGCTGTAGATCGATCACGCGCAGATCGACCAGTTCGCACATGCGCCGGATCTGGCGGTTGCGCCCCTCGGTCAACACGATATCGAGCGTCTGGCCCGCCATGCGGCGAACCTGCGCGGGCTTGAGCTGTCGCCCGTCCAGCTCCAGGCCGTGGCGCAGCAACTCCAGGCGCGGCTCGGTGATTTCGCCCTCGACCCGCACCCGGTACTGCTTGTCGAGTCTCGAGTCAGGGCCAATCACTGCCTTGGCCAGCACCCCGTCCTGCGACAGCAGCAGTAGGCCGCGCGAGTCCATGTCCAGCCGGCCCAACGGCGCCAGGCCGCCGTCCAGGGCCGGAAATGGCGCCAGCGCGCCCCACTGGGTCTTGCGCGTGATCAGGCGCACGGCCGGGATCTGGCCGGGATCGGGCTGGGCGGAAACGATGCCCACCGGCTTGTTGATCACCGCGGTGAACCGGGTTCGGGCGTCCTCGCCGCCTTCCAGGGTCAGCACCTGGCCCGGCAGAATCTTGCGGCCCGCGTCGGTCACCACCTCGCCGTCGATGCGCACCTTGCCCTCGGCGATCAGGGTCTCGGCCTCGCGCCGCGAGCACACGCCCGATTGGGCCAGCCAGCGGTTGACCCGCTGGGGCTCGGCTTCGTCGTAGCGGCGCTCGAACTGCGGCATCCTATTTCCAGGCGTAGTTGAAGCTGATCGAGATACGCTCGGTCTTGGCCGTCGCGGCCGGCACCTCGTGCCGTAGCCAGCTCTCCCACAGGAACACCGTGCCCGCCTGCGGCGTCAGAGTGACAAAGGTCTTGAGCACGTCGGGCGCGTCGGGCGTGCGCGGCGGGGCCGCCATCATCCGCTCCAGCCGCGGGTCCTCCAGCTTCAGGCCCGCCGCGCCGTCGGGCACGGCGACATAGACGGTGCCCGAGATCACGCTGTGCGGATGGATATGGCCGCTGTGCCCGTGGCCGGGCTTGAGCACATTGACCCACAGGCTGTCCATCTTCAGCCGCCCGCGCGGGCCCAGATCGAACGCCAGCGAGCGCGAAAACGCCCCCACGTGCCGATCCAGCCGTCGGCGCAGATCGTCGAACACCGTCGCGCGCGAGGGCAGATCGCCCAGCGAGGCGTAGGAGGTGTAGCCGCCGTAACCCTGACGCTTGCACCAGGCCCGGCCGGCCGCGTCCTCGGCCGCCAGCATGCGGCACGCGGCTTCCAACTCGCCGTTGAAGGCGTCGAAGTCCTTCCCCTCGGCCAGGCTGGCCTCATAGATCGGGGTGGCGAACAGGCTGCGGATCACGCTCATGCCGGGGCCATACCACAGGCCGCGAAAAACGGCGCTTGACGATCAAAAGGTCGCCGCATATTAAACCAACACGTTATTTAACTTATTGGTTTATTTGTGACGCCCGATCCCCTGTCCCTCACCCTCGCCGCCCTGGCCGATCCCACGCGCCGGGCGATCCTGGCCCGACTGAGCCAGGGCGAGGCGACGGTGAGCGATCTGGCGGCGCCCTTCGATATGAGCCTGCCGGCGGTGTCCAAGCACCTGAAGGTGCTGGAAAAGGCCGGGTTGATCAGCCAGGGGCGACGCGCTCAGTGGCGGCCGTGCCGGCTGGAGGGCGCGCCGCTGCGCGAACTGGCCGACTGGATGGACTCCTATCGGCGGTTCTGGGACCAGAACCTCGACCGGCTCGACGGCTATCTTCAGGACCTGCAGAGGGGAAATCCCAATGGCGACCACCACTGACGCCGCCAAGTTGGAGCGCGCGATCACCCTTACGCGCCGCTTTGCCGCGCCCCGCGCGCTGGTGTTCCGCGCCCTGACCGATCCCGAGCACCTGATGCGTTGGTGGGGGCCGAACGGCTTCACCACGCCCGAATGCACGATCGATCTGCGCGTCGGCGGCGCGATGCGCATTGTGATGCAGGGCTTCGACGGCGGGCGCTTTCCCATGACGGCCGTGATCGACGCGCTCAACCCGCCTGAGCGCTTGGGCTACGCCTTCGAGGCCTACATCGACGCCGGCGGTCCGGCCGTGCGCGGGCACAATCTGATCGTCCTGTCCGAGGTCGACGGCCATACCGAGCTCAGGCTGATCGCTCGCGGCGAAGGCCTGCGGCCCGAAGCGGCCTTCATGCTGCAGGGCATGAAGCCCGGCTGGTCGCAAAGCCTGGAGCGTCTGGCCGCCTTGTTCGTCTAAATCCCGCCGCACCAGCGCCCAGAAACCGGATAAAGAGACATGTCATGAGCGACGCCGAAATCGCCTTTACCCTGTCCCGCCGCCTGGACGCCCCCCGCGACCTGGTGTTCAAGGTCCTGTCCGAGGCCGAGCACCTGGCGCGGTGGTGGGGTCCCGCCGGCTGGGAATGGGTGTCGGGCGACCTCGATTTCCGGCGCGGCGGCCGCTTCCACTATTGCATGCGCATTCCAGGCGCGCCGCCGATGTGGGGCCTGTTCCTGTACGAGGACATCGCCGCGCTCGAGCGCATCGTGTTCATCAACGGATTTTCCAACGCCGCGGGCGAGTTGACCCGTCATCCCATGGCGCCCACCTGGCCGCTTCAGGTGCGCAATGTCCTGACGCTGGAGCAGGCGGACGCCGGCGCGACCGTGCTGACGCTGCGCGGCGCGCCGCACGACGCCTCGCTGATCGAGCGCCAAACCTTCGCCGCGGGCTTCGACAGCCTGCGCCAGGGCTTCGGCGGAACTTTCGACCAGCTTGCGGTCTATCTGGGCCAGCTTGCGGCGCAAAGCGCCGGCTAAAGGAGATCGTCTGGATGGACCGCCGCCTGCTGCTCGGCCTGATCGGCGCGGGGCTCTGCGCCCCCGCCGCCCTGGCCTCTACGCCCGCCAACCTTAGCGCCGCGGACCAAGCCTCGATCGACGCCGCCAACGCCTATCTGCAGGGACTGGACGCCGCCAAGGGCCGGTTCGAGCAGACCAGCCCGCGCGGGGCGGTGTCGACCGGCGACCTTTATGTGCAGCGGCCGGGCAAGGCGCGCTTCGCCTACGATCCCCAGTTCGGCCTTCTGGTCGTGGCGGACGGCAAGTCGATCTCGGTCTACGACTCCCGCCTGAAGACCTTCGACAAGGCCCCGCTCAACGCCACGCCGCTTGGGATGCTGCTGTCGCACGAGGTGCGGCTGGATCGCGACGTCCAGATTCTGCGGGTCGATCACTACGCGGACTATTTCGCCCTGACCCTGCGCGACGCCACCGGCCGCGCTGACGGACGCATCGTCCTTTATTTCAATGCCGTGCCGGTCAGCCTGCGCGGCTGGACCGTGATCGACGCCCAGAACCGGCAGACCCAGGTGCGCCTGCTCGACCTGCACGCCGAACCGGTCGATCCCGACCTGTTCGTCCTACGCGATCCGCGCGTGATTCGCTGAGGCGACCCTCAGGGCCAAGCTTGTTGTGTGTCGTTTTGACAACACTCAAGCTATGACGATAATTCGATTGACTTTTTCGTTGTGCGTGTCATATTTAACACGTTGATGCGGGCGGGTCGCCCAAATCAGCTCCCGTGCCGGACTCTATCCCCTCCCGGCGGCGGTATGAGAGACGACTTATAACGCCCGGAAGGTACGCTTTCCGGGCGTTTTTTTATGGTCGGCGACATGCTCTAAGGGCGCATGCGTCTTCGAGTCTGCACCTGGAACGTCAACTCCGTCCGCCTGCGCGCCGAACAGGTCGCGCGCTTCGTCGCCGAACAGGCGCCCGATGTGCTGTGCCTGCAGGAGATCAAGTGCCGCGAGGCCGAGTTTCCCCTGGCCGCATTCGCCCAAGCGGGCCTGCCCCACATACGCATCGCCGGCCAGAAGGGCTGGCACGGGGTGGCGATCGCCTCGCGCCTGCCGATCGAGGACGCGCCGCCGCTCAACGTCTGCCGCGAGGGCCATGCCCGGGTGGTCGGCGCGATTGTGGCGGGCGTGGAGGTGCAGAACTTCTACATCCCCGCCGGCGGCGACGAACCCGACCGCGCGCTCAACGCCAAGTTCGACCACAAGCTCGACTTCTATGAAAAACTCACCGCGGAAATGGCGCGGCGCGACCCCAAGGCGCCGCTGATCCTGGCCGGCGACCTCAACGTGGCGCCCGGCGAGCACGACGTGTGGAATCACCGCTACATGTCCAAGGTTGTCAGCCACACCCCAATCGAGATCGAGGCCTTCGCCAAGCTGACAGCCTCGCTCGGCTTCATCGACATCGTGCGCGAGGCTATCCCCAGCCCGGACAAGCTGTTTTCGTGGTGGAGCTACCGCGCCGCCGATTTCCGCGCGTCCAACCGCGGTCTACGCCTGGACCACCTGTTGCTGTCGCCCGGCCTGCGCGAGGCGGCGATGCGCCAGGGCGCGGCCTCAGCCCGCGTGCACGACGACGTGCGCGCCTGGGAGCGTCCGTCCGATCACGCCCCGGTCAGCGCGGATCTGATCCTCTAGCCTTTCTGGGCCTCGCGCGCCTGACGGGCGAATTCGTTCAGGGCCTGGAAGGTGGACTCGAACCGGTGCTCGGCCTCGGCCGTGCGCAGGCCCTGGGCGCGCTGGACCGCGATCTCGCTCGGCGTGGGCTGCTCGGATAGGCGCGCCATGGCCTCGTCGGCGAAATCCTTAAGCGGCATATAGGCCTGGCGGCTCGACTGGCCGGGCGTCAGGTCGGTCTGCACCCCCGGCGGGGCCAGTTCGATCACCTCGACCTGGCCTTTGAGCGCCTCGCGCAGCGACACGGTATAGGAATGCATCGCCGCCTTGGTCGCGCAGTAGGTCGGCGCCGCCACCAGGGGCACGAAGGCCAGGCCGGAGGTGATGTTGATGATCGCACTGTCGGCCTGCGCCTTCAGGTGGTCGACGAAGCCGTCGATCAGGCGGATCGGCCCCAGAAGGTTGGTGCTGATGGTCTCCTCAGCGTCGGTCAGGTCGCGGGCGTGGTCGAGGTCCTCGAACCGCATCACGCCGGCGTTGTTGATCAGCACGTTGAGCTTGGGGTGGTTGGCCAGGACCGCTTCGATGAAGTCCTCGATCTGCGGTTTGCTATCGACGTCCAGCGCTATGGCCGACATGTCGGCGCGGCCCTCGCACGCTTTCTCCAGCGCCTCCAGCCGTCGTCCGGCCACGATCACCGTATTGCCCTGGTCGTGCAGCCGGTGCGCCAGCGCCTCGCCGATGCCCGACCCGCCGCCGGTGATCAGGATGGTGTTGCCGGTGGGCTTCATGCGACGGGACCTTAAGCGACTACGCGGGCCCTATACCTAGGACCGCGCGGGGAGATCGGAAGGGCGCGGCGCCGATTTCCTGCAAGCGTCAGGAAAAGACTTCAGGGCTTCAGCCGATACCCGCCGGCTTCGGTCAGCAGCAGCTTAGCGCTGGCCGGATCGGGTTCGATCTTCTGGCGCAGGCGGTAGACGTGGGTCTCCAGGGTGTGAGTGGTGACCCCGGCGTTATAGCCCCACACCTCGCTGAGCAGCTCGTCGCGCGGCACGGCGGTCTCGCCCCGGCGATAGAGGTACTTGAGAATGTTGGTCTCTTTTTCCGTCAGACGGATTTTCTTGCCCTTCTCGTCCATCAGGAGCTTGGCCGCCGGCCGGAATTCGTAGGGGCCCAGGTGGAACACCGCGTCTTCCGACTGCTCGTGGCTGCGCAGGTGAGCGCGGATGCGCGCCAAGAGCACCGCGAAGCGGAAGGGCTTGGTGACATAGTCGTTGGCGCCGGATTCCAGGCCGTTGATCGCGTCCTCGTCGGCCGCCGCCGCCGTCAGCATGATCACCGGGCAGGCCACGCCCGCCTGGCGCATGCGGCGGCACGCCTCGCGCCCGTCGATGTCGGGCAGGTCGACGTCGAGCAGCACCAGGTCGGGCCGAATCTCGATCGCCTTGGCCACGCCAGCCTCACCGCTGCCCGCCTCCACCGTGGCGAACTCGTCTTCGAACTGAAGCTGTTCGGCCAGAGCGCCGCGCAGGTCGGCGTCGTCGTCTACGATCAAAAGCGTCTTGTGTTGCGCCATACTTGGGACCATGCACCGCTGAAAGGGACCGCGCCAAGGCCTATCTATATAGGGAAAGCTATGATTTTCGCCGTCTTGCCGCACGGGATAATGCGCGCCGGAGCCTTAGAGGTTCCATGCGCCCTCGGCAAAGGCGGAGTCATTCCGGCGTCGGACAAGCGCGAAGGTGATGGCGCCAGCCCGATCGGCGTGTGGCCCCTGCGCCGTGTGCTGTACCGCGCCGACCGGGGGCCGAGACCCAGGACCGCCCTGCCAGTCCAGGCGATCCAGCCTGAGGACGGGTGGTGCGACGCCCCCGCCGACCCCCGCTACAACCAGCCTGTGACCCATCCCTACCCCGCCAGCGCCGAGCATCTGTGGCGGGAGGACGGCCTGTACGACCTGGTGGTGGTGCTGGGCCACAACGACGATCCGATCGTCCCCGGGCTGGGCTCGGCCATCTTCCTGCATCTGGCCAAGCCCGACTACGCCCCCACCGAAGGCTGCGTCGCCCTGGCGCGGTCCGATCTGGAGCGCCTGTTGGCGATAGCCCAGCCCGGAGACGCGTTGCGGATCGCGGCGCCCTGATCGCGGGGCTAGCGCGCGCCGAACAGGGCCGAACCCACCCGCACCGAGGTGGCGCCAAAGCGCACCGCGGTCTCGAAATCGGCGCTCATGCCCATCGACAAGGCGCCAAGACCATTGCGCCGGGCGATCTGGGCCAGGAGGGCGAAGTGCGGCGCGGGCGGCTCGGCCTCGGGCGGGATGCACATCAGTCCTTCAATCTTGAGGCCAAACGTTTGCCGACAGGCGGCGATGAAGGCGTCGGCCTCGGGCGGCCCCACCCCGGCCTTCTGCGGCTCCTCGCCGGTGTTGACCTGAATATAGAGGCGCGGCTGGCGGCCGGCGCGCTGGATTTCGTCGGCCAAGGTCCGCGCCAGGCGCTCGCGGTCAAGCGTCTCGATCACGTCGAACAGGCCGACTGCCTCGCGCGCCTTGTTGGTCTGCAGCGGTCCGATCAGACGCAGCTCCAGGCCCTCGCGCCGCTCGGCCCAGCGCTCCATGGCTTCCTGCACCCGGTTTTCGCCGAAGATTCGCTGGCCGGCCGCCAGCACGGGCGCGATGTGGTCCCAAGGTTGTTGCTTGGACACCGCCGTCAGGCTCACATCGGCCGGATCGCGCCCGGCCGCTTCGGCGGCGGCGGCGATGCGCGCCAGGATGTCGGCGCGGGCGGCGGCGGGATCGAAGGCGGGAGCGGTCATTGAGCGGTGATGCCGAGATTGGGGACGCCGAGCGCCTGTGGAGAACGGCGCGGACGCTAAGCCGCCTTGGCCCGCGCGCAAAGCCCTCGCACGGCGGCGTCCCTCGCCTGCCCCCGCTCCTGGCCCTGACCGACCCGGCGCGCACGCCCGATCCGCTGGCCCTGGCCTTGCGCCTGCCGCGCGGCGCGGGGCTGGTCTACCGGGCGTTCGGCGCGCCGGATGCGCCGCATGTGGCCCGCCGTTTGCTGGCCATCGCGCGGCGCCGCGGGCTTATCCTGCTGATCGGCGCGGGCGATCCGGTCCTGCCCGCCGCCGGCGTGCACCTGCCCGAACGCATGGTCGGCCCGGCGTGGCGCTTTCGCCGGCCTGGCCGGCTGGTCACCGCGGCGGCCCACAGTGCACGGGCGATCCGTCGGGCGCGCCTAGCCGGCTGCGACGCGGTGCTGGTGTCGGCGGTGTTCGAAAGCGCCAGCGCCTCGGCGGGCAAGCCGATGGGCCCCGTGCGCTTCGCCGCCCTGGTGCGCGGCGCGGGTCTGCCGGTCTACGCCCTCGGCGGGGTCAACGCGCGCACAGCGCGGCGCCTACTGGGGTCGGTCGCGGCGGGATTGGCGGTGGTGGAGGCGCTCGCGGCGCCGCGCCAGCCTCAAAGCCTTAAGGCCTAGAACTTGAAAGCGGTCTCAAGGTGCACCCGCGGCACATTGGTCGGCACGCCGGGCGGGGTCTGCGGGTTGGTCTGGTTCGGATTGGCCGTGGTCAGCGCCTGATCGCGCACGGCCACGCCGCCGCCGATGCTGAGCGAAGGGGTCACCTTGAAGTAGGCGCCAGCCTGCACGTCCTGCCACGCACCGTTGCGGCCGGGGGCCTGGTCGACGTCGAACTTCAGGCCCCAGCGGCTCTTGCCCGCGTCCCATTGGAACGACTTGTGCAGCGGCTGCGGGCCCCACAGGTTGCGGTCGGTCAGGGTCACGCCCTGCTGCTGCTCGAGCTTGACTTCCTGGGCATGGGCCGTCGTCGCCACGGCTCCAAATAGAGCCAGCGCCGAAATAGCCGCGATGAGAGCCCTGCCCGTCATCTGCCCAAAACGCCCTGTTAAACCCCTTGTTGCGCCCGTTGTTATTCCAGCGCCCACATATGTGGAAGATCGATTAAAGTCCGAGGCGTGTAGAGGTCAATGCCCCTGGCGGGGCGCCGGGCCAAAATCGCGCTTTCCCCTACGCCTGTGGCTATAAGGCCACGCGATTCCTCTTTTGAGGACGGCGCCGCATGCTATAGAGCCCCTTCCGGCCGGGGCGGCGCGGCGCGCATCACGCGATCGGCGGTCTTATGCGCGCAGGAAATAACGAGCGGAGCGAGCGAATATGGCTTTGGTGCGCAGATCGATGGCGGCGATTGCGGCGCTGGGCCTCTTGTCCCTGGGCGCCTGCTTCGGGGGAGGGCCCAAGAGCGGCGTTCAGCCCTACACGCAAGAGGGCGGGTTCCATCCGTTCGGCATCGGCAAGACCCAGGTCCAGCCCGACGATCCCAAGGCCGCCATCGGCGTGAACGCCTATCTGTGGCGCGCCACCCTAGACACCCTGGCGTTCATGCCCCTGACTTCGGCCGATCCCTACGGCGGCGTGGTGATCACCGACTGGTACGCCAATCCGGAAAAGCCCGACGAGCGGTTCAAGGCCACGGTCTACATCCTCGACTCGCGGCTGCGCGCCGACGGCCTGAACGTGACCGTGTTCAAGCAGGTGCGCGATCCGGCGACCAACGGCTGGAAGGACAGCCCCACGGCCGCCCAGACCGAGACCGACATCGAGAACGCGATCCTGACCCGGGCGCGCCAGCTGCGCCTGTCCAACATCCGTTAAACCGTCCGACCCCTGAACAGCCCGCAAAGGGCTTCTCGCCCGTATGGCCCGTTACAACCCCAAGGAAGTGGAGCCCCGGCAGCGCGCCGCCTGGGACGCCGTCGACGCTTTCGCCGCCGGACCGCCGGACGATCCGCGCCCGCGCTACTACGTGCTGGAGATGTTCCCCTATCCGTCGGGGCGCATCCACATGGGCCACGTGCGCAACTACGCCCTGGGCGACGTGATCGCCCGCTACAAGCGCGCGCGGGGCTTCAATGTTCTGCATCCGATGGGCTGGGACGCCTTCGGCATGCCGGCGGAGAACGCGGCCATGGAGCGCGGCGTCCATCCCAAGGGCTGGACCTACGACAACATCGCCAACATGCGCGCCGAGTTGAAGCGTCTGGGTCTGTCGATCGATTGGTCGCGCGAGTTGGCCACCTGCGATCCGGCCTACTATGGCCAGCAGCAGCGCTGGTTCCTGAAGCTGTGGAAGCGCGGCCTAGTCTATCGCAAGGAAGGCGTGGTCAACTGGGATCCGGTCGATAACACCGTCCTGGCCAACGAGCAGGTGATCGACGGCCGCGGCTGGCGCTCGGGCGCGGTGGTCGAGAAGCGCAAGCTGACGCAGTGGTTCCTGCGCATCACCGACTACGCCGACGACTTGATCGAGGGGCTCAAGACCCTTGAGCGCTGGCCGGAAAAGGTCCGGCTGATGCAGGAGAACTGGATCGGCCGATCCAAAGGCCTGCGCTTCCGCTTCGCCTTCGCCGGCTACACCCCGACCGGGTTCGCCGACGGCCTGGAGGTCTACACCACCCGGCCCGACACCCTGTTCGGGGCCAGCTTCGTGGCCATCGCGCCCGATCATCCCCTGGCCGAGCGCGTGGCCGCCTATCACCGCGACGCGGCCGCCTTCATCGCCGAATGCCGCAAGGGCGGCACGACCGAGGCCGACATCGAGACCGGCGAGAAGCTGGGCTTCGACACCGGCCTGTGGGTTCAGCACCCGTTCGATCCGCAGTGGCGGCTCAAGGTGTGGATCGCCAATTTCGTGCTGATGGACTACGGCACGGGCGCGATCTTCGCCTGCCCCGCCCATGACCAGCGCGACCTGGATTTCGCCCGCAAGTACGGACTTCCGGTGCGGCCGGTGGTGCTGCCCCCCGGGGCGGATCCCGAGACCTTCGCCGTCGGCGAGGAGGCCTATACCGGCCCCGGGACCATCTTCAAATCGGGCTTCCTCGACGGGCTGGACGTTGAAAGCGCCAAGGCCGCGGCGATCGAGCGCATCGAGGCCCAGGACCAGGGCCGGGGCGCGACGGTCTACCGCCTGCGCGACTGGGGCGTGTCTCGCCAGCGCTACTGGGGCTGCCCCATTCCGGTGATCCACTGCGCCGCGTGCGGCCCGCAGCCGGCGCCTGACGATCAATTGCCCGTGGTGCTGCCCGACGACGTCACCTTCGACCGGCCCGGCAATCCCCTGCTGCGCCATCCGACTTGGCGCCACGTCGCCTGTCCGGCCTGCGGCGGCCCGGCCGAGCGCGAGACCGATACGCTGGACACCTTCGTCGACAGCTCGTGGTACTTCGCCCGCTTTACCGACCCCAAGGCCGTCGAGCCGATCGACAAGACCGCCGCCGACGCCTGGCTGCCGGTCGACCAGTATGTCGGCGGCATCGAGCACGCGGTGTTGCACCTGCTCTACGCCCGCTTCATCACCCGCGCCCTCAAGGACGAGGGGTTGATGTCGGTGGCCGAGCCCTTCGCCGGGCTGTTCACCCAGGGCATGGTCACGCATGAGACCTATCGCACCACCGACGCGGCCGAACGCTGGCTGTCGCCGGCGGACATCGAAACGCGCGACGGCGTGCTGGTCGAGGCGCAGACCGGCGTCCCGGTCACGGTCGGGGGCATCGAAAAGATGTCCAAGTCCAAGAAGAACACCGTGGCCCCGGAGGACATCTTCGACGCCTACGGGGTGGACGCCGCGCGGCTGTTCGTGATGAGCGACTCCCCGCCCGACCGCGACGTGCAGTGGACCGCGGGCGGGGTCGAAGGCGCCTGGCGCTTCGTGCACCGGGTGTGGAACGAATTCGACACCCAGCCTGAAGGCGTCGACATAGCCGTCGACATGGCCGGCGACGAACGCGCCAAGGCCCTGCGCCAGGCCACGCACCGCCTGATCAAGAGCGTGACCGACAGCATCGAAAGCTTCCGCTTCAACACCGGCATCGCGCGCCTCTACGAATTCCTCAATGTTCTCAAGGGCGCCCCGGTCGCCGGGGCCAGCCCCGCCGTGCTCGCGGCCCGCGCCGAGGCCCTTCAGGCCCTGGCCCGGCTGATCGCGCCCTTCACCCCGCACCTGGCCGAGGAAGCCTGGACGCGCCTGGGTCACGAAGGGTTGGTGGTGCAGACGCCGTGGCCGACCTACGATCCGGCCCTGGCCGCCGAGGACGAGGTGGTGTTGCCGGTGCAGGTCAACGGCAAGCGCCGCTGGGAGATCCGCGTGGCCGCCGGGCTGGAACCCGCCGAAGTGGAAAAGATCGTGCTGGGCGACGAAGAGGTGACGCGGCGACTGGATGGCCTTAGCGTGCGCAAGGTGATCGTGGTCAAGGACCGCATCGTCAACATCGTGGCGGGATGAACCTTCGGATCAGCCAGTTTTGCGGGATCGGCGTGGGACTGGCCCTGGCGGCCAGCCTCGGCGGCTGCGGGTTCACCCCCTTGTACGCCACGCCCGGCGTCACGCCTCAGCTCGCCGCCATCCAGGTGATCCGTCCGGACGGCCGCGCCGGCTTCATGGTCGGCCAGTCGCTGGAGGACGAGCTGGGTCACGATCAGGCCTTGCCCACCCGTTACAAGCTGAACGTAGTGCTGCACGAGACCCGCGTGCCGCGCGGGATCGACATCAACAACGAAGCCTCGCGCTACGAGATGGACGTGGTGGCCAACTACAGCCTGCGCGATATCAAGTCGGGGGCCGAGGTCACCAAGGGCATCGTCTCGGTCAACGCCACCTACGACGCCGCCAGCCAGCCCTACGCCAGTCTGTCGGGCGAGTTGGACGGCGAACGGCGCGCGGCCGAGGCGGCGGCCCAGCGCATCCGCCTGGAGCTGGCCACCTATTTCGCCAGCCCTCACCCGGTGGGCACGGTCACGCCCGCCGACGCGGCCACCTTCGCCACCTATTCGGATCTCTACGCCGCGCAGCCGATCCAGACGCCCCGCCAACGGGCGATGAGCGCCGAGCAGCCGGGCGCGGGCGATATTCCCGACCCCTACGCGACGCCGGGGTCGGCCCCGGGCTCTGCGCCATAAGCCATTGATTTGACGCCGTGATCCTCAGCAAGCGGCCGGATATCGAACGGTTCCTCGCCGCGCCGCCGGCCGAAGCGCGCGCCGCCGTGATCTATGGCCGCGACCGGGCGATCGTGCGCGAGCGGGCCGACCAGCTGGCCGGCAAGATCGCGGCGCGGCCGGACGACCCCTTCGATGTGGCGCTGGTGTCGGAGGGCGACGTCGACGCCGGGCCTTCGCGCCTGTTCGATGAATTGGCCGCTCTGTCGATGATGGGCGGGCGCCGCCTCGTGCGCCTGCGGCTTGACGACAAGGCCTCGGTCGACAAGGCCGCGGCCGAGGCGCTCAAGGCGCATCTGGCGGGCGAGCTCAATCCGGAGGCCTTCTTCCTGGTCGAGGCCGGCGCGCTGGGCCGCGACTCGGGCCTGCGCAAGGCGGGGGAGGGCGACAAGGCCGGCTTGGCGGTGGTCATACCCTGCTACGAGGACGAGACGGGCGATGTGGCCCGCCTGGTCCGCGAAGGCCTGGCCAAGGACAAGGTAGGCCTGACCAACGAGGCCTTGGACCTGTTCGTGCGCCGGCTGCCGCATGAGCGCGGCGTAGCCCGGCGCGAGATCGAGCGGCTGGCGCTTTATCTCGGACCCGGCAGCGGCGCGACCGCCGGTCCGGCCGACCTCGAGGACTTTCTGGGCGTTGAGCCGGAGGCGTCCTTGGCCGACGCCGCCGCCGACGCCTTTGGCGGACGCCTGGCCGCCGCCCAGGCCGGTCTGCGCCGCGCCGCCGCCGAGGGCGAGAGCGGCCCGGCCGCCGTGCGCGCGATGGGCCTGCACCTTGGACGGCTGCGACGGACCCTGACCCTGGTCAAATCGGGCGCGGGGCTGCAGGAAGCGGCCAAGGCCTCCGGCGTATTCTGGAAAAACGAGCGGGAGTTCCTGCGCCAGGCCAAGGCATGGAGCCTGGCCCTGCTGGACGAGGTTCAGAGCGCCATTCTTGATGCCGATCGCGCGTGCAAGACCGCCGGCAGCCCCGATCGCCTGATCGCCGAGCGTCTGGCCCTGACCATCGCCGGCCGCGCGCGGCGGCTGGGGCTCTAGTCGGCCCATCATGAAGCAGACCCAGGGGATCGCGGCGCCGGTCCTTGCGATCGTTTTGGGCATGGTCTCGATCCAGGTCGGGGCGGCGATCGCGCAGGGGCTGTTCGTCAAGGTCGGGCCGGCCGGCGCTGTCGCCCTGCGCACGGGCCTCGCCGCCCTCATCCTCTTTGCGGTCAACCGGCCGTCGCCCCGACTGGACCGGGCGGCCCTTCTGGCTGTGGCGCCGTATGGCGCGGCGCTGGGCCTGATGAACCTGTTGTTCTTCGCGGCCCTGCAACGCATCCCCCAAGGGGTCGCGGTCGCCGCCGAGTTCACCGGCCCGCTAATACTGGCCGGGGCGTCGGGCCGCAGCTGGCGGGATCTGATCTGGCTCGTCCTCGCCGCAGCGGGCGTGGCCTTGCTCGCGCCGATCGGGCAGGGCGGGGCCGCCGATCCGGTCGGCCTGTTGTTCGCCCTCGCCGCCGGCGGCTGTTGGGCGGCCTATATCCAATTCGGCCAGAGGGCCAGCCGCCTGGGCGCAGGCGCCGCGACCACATGGGGCATGGCCCTGGCCGCGCTCCTCGCCATGCCTTTTGGCGTCGCTCAAGCCGGGACGCGCCTGGTCGATCTGGCCGTCCTGCCCGCAGCGCTCGCCGTGGCCGTGCTGTCCAGCGCCTTGCCCTATTCGCTGGAGATGTACGGTCTGGCGCGGCTGCCCAAGGTGACCTTCTCCACCTTGATGAGTCTGGAGCCGGCGATCGCCGCCGCCGCCGGCGCCCTGTTCCTGCGTCAAAACCTGACGGCGCGCCAAGCGCTCGCCATCGGCTGCGTGATGGTCGCGTCGCTCGGCGCCGGGCTCACGTTCGCCCACCGCCAGACGCGCGGCGACCTGCCCCCGACGTTCGGCCTTGATTGATCAAACGCCGAGCCCGGCTGTCGCGCGCTTAGCCCTATAGGGATAGGGCCTCGGCGTCCAAATTCGCCACAGGGCCGATTTTGTCGACGGACCGTTGATTTTATTGAGACTTTAGTTCGATCAGCTGCGGCTTAGACGCCGGCAGATGTCGTCGAGCTGTTCGAGGGTCGTGTAGCGCACGCGCACCTCGCCCGCGCCGCCCTTGTCGAGGATCGACACGTCCAGGCCGATCAGCTCAGCCAGGTCGTTCTCCAAGGCGGCGGTGTCGGCGTCCTTGACCGGCGCGGGGGGCGGGGCGGGGCGGGGTCGGCCGTCGCCGCCGGCGGCCTGGCGGCCGAGGGCCTCGGCCGCGCGCACCGACAGACCGCCCTCGATCACCTGGCGCGCCAGGGCGGCCGGGTCGGCGGCGGTGGCCAGGGCGCGGGCGTGACCCGCGGTCAGGCGGCCATGCAGCAGATGCTCTTGCACCTCGGCGGGCAGGCCAAGCAGGCGCAGGGTGTTGGCCACGTGCGGACGGCTCTTGCCCACCACTTCGGCCACCTCGTCCTGGGTATGGCCGTACTGGTCGATCAGGGCGCGGTAGGCGAGGGCCTCTTCCACCGGATTGAGATCGGCGCGCTGCACGTTCTCGATGATGGCGATCTGCAGCACCTCGGAATCGTCCAGGCGCCGCACCACGACCGGCAGTTCGCGCAGGCCCGCGCGCTGGGCCGCGCGCCAGCGACGCTCGCCCGCCACGATCTCGTAGTCGCCCGCCGCGCGCGGCGAGGGGCGCACCAAAAGGGGCTGGATCACGCCCTTGGTTCGCAGCGAGCGCGACAGCTCTTCCAGTTCGGTCTCGCCGAAGGTCTTGCGCGGCTGGGCCGGATTGGGATGCAGCAGCTCGATCGGAACCATGAAGGCGGCCCCTTCGGACGCGACCGCGCCCGGCCCGGCGCGCGAGGCGGCCTGGTCTTCGCTCACCGCGTCGGCCTGTTCGCCCAGCAGGGCCGAAAGCCCCCGGCCCAATCCGCGCCTGCCTTCAGCAGCCATATGTATGTCCTTTGGGAGTTGAGACTCAGGCGGCCTGGCGGCGCGCGCGCTCGCGCCCGACCAGTTCGCGAGCCAGTTTCAGATAGGCTTGGCTGCCAGCGCACTTCAGATCGTAGATCAGCACTGGCTTGCCGAACGACGGCGCTTCGGACACGCGCACGTTGCGCGGTATGACCGTGTCATACACCTTGTCGCCGAAATGGCCGCGCACGTCGGACGCCACCTGTTCGGACAAGGCGTTGCGGCGATCGTACATGGTCAGGACCACGCCCTGGATTTCCAGCTTCGGGTTCAGGCTGCTGCGCACCAGTTCGACCGTGCGCATCAGCTGGGTCAGGCCCTCCAGGGCGAAGAACTCGCATTGCAACGGCACCAGGACCGCGTCGGCGGCCGACATGGCGTTGACCGTCAGGAGGTTGAGCGACGGCGGGCAGTCGATCAGTACATAGGTGAAGCGCTCGTGGCCCGTCTCGGTGCGCAGCAGCGCGAGGGCGTCGCGTAGGCGGAACGAGCGGCCGGCGGCCTGGCCCAGTTCCAACTCGATGCCCGACAGGTCGGCGTCGGCCGGTACAAGGCTGAGACCGGGCAGGGCGGTCGGCAGGATCGCCTCGCGGATCGGCGCCTCGCCCATCAGCACGTCATAGACCGTGGTCGAGCGGCGCTGGCGCGGCACGCCCAGGCCGGTGGAGGCGTTGCCCTGAGGATCGAGGTCGAGGATCAGCACCCGCTCACCGATCGCCGCCAGGGCCGTAGCCAAGTTGATCGCCGTGGTGGTCTTGCCCACGCCGCCCTTCTGGTTGGAAATCGACAGGACGCGCAACGGCTGGTCAGACTTTGCGGACACGTTTGAGCCCCTTCACCTGCAAGATCCGGCCGTCCGGATGGCTGAGGCTGGCCGTCAAAAACGCCTCAAATTTCCAATATTTAGTAGCTTCAGTCAACTCGGACCCAACATCTTGGCCCTTTAGAAACAGACCCGTCGCCCCCTTGGCCAAGTATGGCCTGGCATACTCCAAAAGCTTGACCAGCGGCGCCACCGCACGGGCGGTGACCACCTCAACCGCCAGCCCCAAGTTCTCGGCCCGGGCGTTGTGCACCGTGGCCGGCAGGCCCAGGCGCTCGACCGCGGCCGACAGGAAGCGACAGCGCTTGGCCATGCTCTCCACCAGATGCACCCGCGCTCCAGGTTTATCCTTCAAAAGGATGGCCAGGACCAGACCTGGAAATCCGGCGCCGGCGCCCAAATCGGCCCAGGTCAAAGCCTCGGGCGCCACAGATAGCAGTTGCCCGCTATCGAGCACATGACGCGACCAAAACGACTCCATCGCCGAGGGGCCGACCAGATTCATGCTGGCGTTCCACTCGCCGAGCAGGAGGCGGAACGCCTCCAGATCGGCCATCTGGACGTCGGTGGCGCCGAGCGCGCTTTGCACTTCGGCGACGGACAGGGGCTCGGACATCGTGTCAGGCGGCGCGCGAGCCGGCGCGGCGGACGTGGGCAAGCAGGGCGGTGAGGGCCCCAGGCGTGACGCCTTCGATGCGAGAAGCCTGGCCGAGGGTCTGGGGGCGCACGCGGGACAGCTTCTCGCGCGCCTCGTTAGACAGCCCTGGAACGGCCGCGTAGTCGAGCTCCGGCGGCAGGTTCAGCGCCTCGTCCTTGCGGAAGGCGTCAGCTTCGGCGGCCTGACGATCGAGATAGCCAGCGTAGGCGGCGTCGACTTCGATCTGTTCACGCGCGCTGGCGGGCCAATCGGCGATCTCGGGCCACACGCGCGCCAGTTCGGGCCATCCGATTTCCGGGTAGGCCAGGAGCTGCGTCAGGTCGCGCCGCACGCCGTCGGCATTGACCCGCAGCCCAGCCTTGGCGGCCTCAGCCGGCGTCAGGGTCAGGCTACGCGCCCGCGCCCGCGCCTGATCGAGCGCGGTCTGTTTCACGTGGAACGCCTGGGCGCGCTCTGATCCAACAACGCTGAGCGCAATCCCCACATCGGTTAGGCGCAGATCGGCGTTATCGGCGCGCAGGGTCAGCCGGAACTCGGCCCGGCTGGTGAACATGCGATAGGGTTCGCTGACCCCGCGCGTGATCAGATCGTCGATCATCACCCCGATATAGGCCTCATCGCGGCGGAACACGGCCGGCTCAGCGCCCGAGGCGGCCCGTGCGGCATTGAGGCCTGCCACCAGACCTTGGGCCGCAGCCTCCTCATAGCCGGTGGTGCCGTTGATCTGGCCGGCCAGATAAAGCCCCGCCAGGCGCTTGGCCTCAAGCGACGCGGTCAACTCGCGCGGATCGACGTAGTCGTATTCGATGGCGTAGCCGAAGCGCCTGACCCGAACGGCCTCCAGGCCGGGGATAGTGCGCAGGAACAGCGCCTGCGTTTCCTCCGAAACCGAGGTCGAGATGCCATTGGGATAGACGGTGTCGTCATCCAGGCCCTCAGGCTCCAGGAAGATCTGGTGGCTGGTCTTGTCGGCGAAGCGGACCACCTTGTCCTCGATCGAGGGGCAATAACGCGGCCCGACACCCGTAACCCGCCCGCCATAGACCGCGGATTCCCCCAGACGCTCGGCGATGATCCGGTGAGTTTCGGCGGTGGTGTAGGTGATGCCGCAGGCGATCTGCGGCGTCGTGATTGCGGTGGTCAGGAACGAGAACGGCGTGGCAGGATCGTCGCCCGGCTGAGATTCCAGGCGGTCCCAGGCGATGGTCGAGCCGTCCAGCCGCGCGGGCGTGCCGGTCTTCAGCCGCCCCATCTTCAGGCCCAGGCCATAGAGCCTGTCCGCCAAGCCAATCGAGGGGGCTTCGCCCACGCGTCCGGCGGGGGTGCGCGTGTCGCCGAGGTGAATCACGCCCTTGAGGAAGGTGCCTGTGGTCAGAACCACCGCGCCCGCCGGATACAAGCGGCCGCTAGCGCCCACGACCCCGGTCACGCGGCCATCGGCCACCTCCAGATCCTCGGCGCCATCCGCGGCGATGTCGAGGCCCGGCTGGGCGGCGAGGGCGGTCTGCATCGCTTGGCGATAAAGCTTGCGGTCGATCTGGGCGCGGGGCCCGCGCACAGCCGGACCTTTAGACCGGTTCAACAGGCGGAACTGGATGCCGGCCTGGTCGGCCATACGACCCATCAAACCGTCCAGGGCGTCGATCTCCCGCACTAGATGGCCCTTGCCCAGGCCGCCGATGGCGGGATTGCAAGACATCTCGCCGATGGTGTCGGTACGATGAGTGAGCAGCAGGGTGCGCGCGCCGAAACGCGCGGCGGCCGCAGCCGCTTCGCAGCCAGCGTGACCGCCGCCGATCACGATCACGTCCCAGGAGTCGGCCTTGGCCATAGGGTCCCGCCACAACGCAAACGCCCCCGAACGAGCGGGGGCGGGAAGGTGACGCCTTATAGCGGATCGTGACCGCCCGGTCGAGGCCGCCGGGGCGGTCGGCGTTTCACGTGAAATAGGTCACTTGCCGATGCAGAAGCTGGAAAAAACCTCGTCGAGCACCTGCTCGGGATCGATACGCCCCGCGATACGCCCGAGCGCCAGAGCCGCCTGACGCAAATCCTCCGCCGCCAACTCGGGCGAGCGCTTGAGCGCATCAAGCGCCCGATGCAGCGCGCGGCTGGCCTCCGTCAGGCTACGCCGGTGGCGCAGGCGGGTCACGGCGGGAAAATCACCCCCGCCGAGAGCCATGACCTTGTGGGTCAATGCGGCCCGAAGAGGCTCGACTCCCGTCTCGGTCAGGGCGCTGGCGGCCACCGCTTCCAGTCCACGTCGGTCGGTCGAAGCCCGCGCCGCCTCGGCCGCGGGGCCGGCCCGCCGATCGGACTTGTTCAGCACCAGGATGTCGCCCGCGCGCAACAGCTCGGCGGCGTCAAAACCCGCCTTCGGACCGGACGCGTCGACCACCCACAACCTCAGATCCGCCGCGTCAGCCCAGGCGCGGGCCCGGCGCACGCCTTCCTGTTCGATGGGGTCATCGGTCTCGCGGATGCCCGCCATGTCGGCATAAAGCACCTTGAAACCCTCGATCACCGCCGGAAGCTCGATCACGTCGCGCGTGGTGCCGGGCCGGTCGGTCACGATGGCCGCCTCGCGTCCCGCCAGCCGGTTGAGCAGGCTCGACTTGCCCGCGTTCGGGGCCCCGACCAGGGCGATCCGGTAGCCTTCGCGTACGCGCTGTCCACGCCCATCGTCGGCCAGGGCGGCTTCCAGGTCGTGGACCAGGGCGGCGATCCGGCCGCCGACTTCGGCCTCCAGCGCGTCGGGCAGATCCTCGTCGGGAAAATCGACCGCCGCTTCGAGCCGGGCCAGGGCGCCGATGAGACGCTCACGCCAGGCCTGGTAGCGGGCGGACAATTCCCCATCGAGTTGGCCGAGCGCCTGGCGGCGCTGGCTATCTGTCTCCGCATCGACCAGATCGGCGATGGCTTCGGCCTGGGTCAGGTCAAGACGGCCGTTCTGGAACGCACGCCTGGCGAACTCGCCCGGCTCGGCCAGCCGCAGGCCAAGCTCGACCAGGGCGGCGCTGACCGCCTCGACACTGGCGCGGCCGCCGTGCAGGTGAAGTTCCGCGCTGTCCTCGCCTGTGAAACTGGCCGGACCGGGCAGCCACAGCACCATGGCCTCATCGAGGGTCTCGGCGCCGCGTCGAAGCCGGCGGACCGACGCCCTGCGGGGTTCTGGCGTAGGGGCGGCCAAGGCCGCGAGCGCCTGCTGGCTGACCGGCCCCGACAGCCGCACCACCGCCACAGCCGCGCGCCCGGGGGCGGTGGCCAGGGCGAAGATCGTCTCGGTCATGTCAGCTCTTGCCGCTCGCCGCGAGCATCATGCGCATGAACTGCTCCTGGGCTGCGCCGCCGAAGCTCATCCAGCTGCGCATCAGTTCTTCCGGTTGGAGCATCGCAATATTGGCGTCCATGCGGTTCTTCATCTCGCCCACAAGGTGGTCGTTGAGCGGGGTGACGTCCGGGAGGCCGAAGAAGCTACGCGCCTCCAGCGGCGTGCAATCCACTTCGATCGTGACCTTCATGCCTCATCCTTACCACGTGAAACGCCATGCGACGCCGATCGAGCATCGCCGCAGCCGGGCCAAGGTTCAACGCCTATCTCTGTGTCCACACGCCGGCGAGGGCAGAATTCCTGGGCGGTCCAGCGCCGCCTTGATAGATAGCGGTCAACCGGACCTGGAGATGTGCTCATGCTGACGATCGAAGTTCACGCTCACGGCGGCCCAGAGGTGTTGCAACCGGTCGACCGCCCGATCCCTGAGCCGGGGCCCGGCGAAATCCTCATCCGCCAGACCGCCATCGGCCTGAATTTCATCGACACCTATTTCCGCAGCGGCCTCTATCCGGCTCCCCTGCCATTCGTGCCGGGCGGAGAGGGGGCCGGCGTGGTCGAAGCGGTCGGCGAGGGCGTGACCCGCTTCAAGGTCGGTGACCGCGCGGCCTATTCCGGCGGCCTCGGCGGCTATGCCGCAGCGCGCGTCTACAAAGCCGACAGGGCGGTGCGCACGCCGGACGACATCAGCGACGAGGTCGCCGCCGCGGTGATGCTCAAGGGCATGACCGCCGAGTACCTCGTGCGTCAGTGCTTCAAGGTTCAGTCGGGCCAGACGGTGCTGGTCCAGGCCGCCGCTGGCGGGGCGGGGGGCTATGTCGTGCAGTGGGCCAAGGCGCTCGGGGCGCGGGTGATCGGCACAGCGGGCTCGCCGGAAAAAGCCGCCCTGGCCCGCCAGTTCGGCGCGGACGAAGTAATCCTCTATCGAGACGAAGACATCGTGGCCAAGGTGAAGGCCTTGACCGCTGGAGAAGGCGTGAACGTGGCTTACGACTCGGTGGGCAAGGATACGATCGACGCCTCGCTGGCCAGCCTCAAGCGACGGGGATGGCTAGTGGCCTATGGCAACGCTTCCGGGCCTGCGCCCCCCATCGATCCGCTACGCCTGATGCGCGGCGGCTCGCTCATCCTGACGCGCCCGACTTCGCACGACTTCACGGTCACCACCGCAGACCTGGAGGCCTCGGCCGGCGCTGTGTTCGACGCCATTCGCTCCGGCGCATTGAGGCCGCTGATCGCCCAGCGCTTCGCTTTGAAAGACGTGGCCGAGGCGCATCGCGCGCTTGAGGGCCGTAAGACTGTCGGCGCCACGCTGCTCATCCCGTGACGCGAGGCTCTGTTCCACGTGAAACACGCAGGCCGGCGCTCTAATCGCGCGCGGTTTCAGGGCGCTCCCAAAACCGAAACAGCCATCCCAGCTTCCACACTCGCTCCAAATCGCGTTGCAGGCTGGACTCCTTAAGCCGCAGTTCCGAGGCTGTGTCCTGAAGCTCCGACCTCAGGTTGGCCAGTCGAGACTTACGATGCGCGAGGAGGGCCTCGGCGTCGCGCGTCGGGTTACCGCCGACCGTGAGCGCCGGCACGTCGATGCCGCGCTCCAGGGAATCGAGAAACACGTTCACCTCCAGCAGATAGCCGACGAGGTTAGTGTCCCTGATCTCCATGGCGACGAAGTGGTCGATCACGAGGCGGCGCACGTTCAGGCGCCGCTGCAGGTTCTTGAGGTCTTCGGCATGCGCCTCCGTCAGGGGCGCGTGCTTGGCGATGTAAGACGCCAGACGGCGGGATACGGCCAGTCCCCGCAACCCGGCAAGGGCGGCGCGCGAATAGAGACGCGTTCTTTGGCTCCTGATCTCAAGGTCCCGCGTATGCCGTTCCCGCTCGGGGCCCCGAATGGCCACCAGGGCGATCAGCGAGCTGACCATCAGGCTGACCACCGTCGCCGCGAAGGCCGCCCAGTAGGCGGCGACGGCGGCCCAAGCGGCGCTGGCCGACTCCTGCGCCGCCCTCAGCTGCGCCAGGACCACCGGATCAGGTGAAGCGCCTTGCATGACAAGATCCAGCGCTGATGCGCCTTGGCTCGATCAGGTATTCATCGACTGGAAGAACTCGCCGTTATTCTTGGTCTGGCGCAACTTGTCGAGCAGGAACTCGATCGCATCTTGGGCGCCCATGGGGTTGAGGATACGGCGCAGGACGTAGGTCTTCTGCAGCACATCCTTGGGCGTGATCAATTCTTCCTTGCGGGTGCCCGACTTGAGGATGTCGATCGCCGGGAACACGCGCTTGTCGGCGACCTTGCGGTCGAGCACGATTTCCGAGTTACCGGTGCCCTTGAACTCTTCGAAGATCACTTCATCCATGCGCGAGCCGGTGTCGATCAGGGCGGTGGCGATGATGGTCAGCGAGCCGCCTTCCTCGATGTTGCGCGCGGCGCCGAAGAAACGCTTGGGACGTTGCAGGGCGTTGGCGTCCACGCCGCCGGTCAGCACCTTGCCCGAGGAGGGGACCACGGTGTTGTAGGCGCGGCCCAGACGCGTGACCGAGTCCAGCAGGATGACCACGTCGCGCTTGTGCTCGACCAGGCGCTTGGCCTTCTCGATCACCATTTCGGCCACGGCCACGTGCCGCGTCGCCGGCTCGTCGAAGGTGGAGGAGATCACCTCGCCCTTCACCGTGCGCTGCATGTCGGTCACTTCTTCCGGGCGCTCGTCGATCAGCAGCACGATGAGGTAGCACTCGGGGTGGTTCGCGGCGATCGACTTGGCGATGTTCTGCAGCATCACGGTCTTGCCCACCCGCGGCGGGGCCACGATCAGGCAGCGCTGGCCTTTGCCGAGCGGCGCGACGATGTCGATGATACGGCCCGAGCGGTCCTTCAGGGTCGGGTCTTCGATCTCCATCGCCAGACGCTGCTCGGGATAGAGCGGCGTCAGGTTGTCGAAGTGGACCTTGTGGCGGACGTTCTCGGGGTTCTCGAAATTGATGGTCTTGACGCTGACCAGCGCGAAGTAGCGCTCGCCCTCGCGCGGGGCGCGGATGGCGCCTTCCACCGTGTCGCCGGTGCGCAGGCCGAACTTCCGGATCTGCGAGGGGCTGACGTAGATGTCGTCTGGACCGGACAGGTAGTTGGCTTCCGGCGAGCGCAGGAAGCCAAAGCCGTCGGGCAGGACCTCCATGGTGCCGCCGCCGGAAATCTCGACCCCTTCTTCGGCCAGGGCCTTGAGGATGGCGAACATCATGTCCTGCTTGCGCATGGCGTTCGCGTTTTCGATCTCCAACGCCTCGGCGAAGGCGAGCAAATCGGTGGGGGTCTTTTCCTTCAGTTCCTGCAGCGACATGCGTTGCAGGCCCAGGGTTGAAACCGTGGACGCCGCCGCCTCGTCGGTGGACAGCGCCTCTTCAGGGACGGCTTCGATCAGATTGTCTGTGTCTTCAGTCATGGTTGGACTCTTAACTCGCCGCCTTCGGCGGCGTTGCGGTCCTCCGGCGGCGTCTTGGAGCCTGGCCTTGAGAACCTGGATGATGTTGTGCGGCGAGGGTGAGCCACGCCGCGGAGGGGGAGGTGGGGACCCAGGCGCTCAGCGCTCTCAAGTCCTCGATAAGGCGGGAGCCCGGCGAACCGGACCTGCACAAGCGGAACCACAGCCGGGGGCCGAGGTCAAGCGGCGGTGAGGGCGTCAAGCGTCAAGAGAGGGATAATCGCGCGCCGCTTCAGGCCTGCCGTGTCACGACCGAAAGCGGCTTGTCAGCCGCCGAATTCGGTGGTGGCCGCCAGAACCATCACGATCGCCACCAGGAACGGCAGCTCGTTGGCCATGCGCCAGAAGCGTTCGGTATGCGGCCGCTTGCCGTGGGCGATGACCTTGCGGTTCTTGACCAGGAAGTGGTGCCAGCCGGTCTGGAATACAACCCCCGACAATTTGGTGATCATCCAGGGCTTGAGCAGGACGCCCAGGTCATGACCGCCGTCCGAGCGGATGTAGAGCAGCGTCAGGCCGAAGGCCCACGCCGCCAGCATCGCCGGAGTCATGATAATCTTCTGGAGCTTGAGCTCCATGGTCTTGAAGGTCTCGTCCATCTCCGAGCCGGGCGTGGCGCGGGCGTGATAGGCGAACAGTCGCGGCAGGTAGAGCAGACCGGCCATCCACGCGATCACCGCCAGGATATGCAGGCCACGCACCAGATCGTAGGAAGCCGTCATTCCGCGTCTTTCGTTCGAGGACAGCCGCGCCAGCCGTCCTGGCATCGCCAGGGGCCGGCGGGCAGGGTGGCGCACGGTCCCGCCAGGGCCTTTTGCACCATCCCGGCCAAGCCGTCGATAAAGCTTGGCTGTACGCACAGGGCCGGCGCCCGCAGGTAGAGCGGGCAGCCCGCCCGCTCGGCGGCGAGGGCGTAGTCGTGGTCGAGCTCGCACAGGGTCTCGACGTGCTCTGACACGAAGGCGATGGGCGCCACGAGCAGGCTCATGCCCTCGGCCCCCGCCTCATCGATCGATTGCAGGGTGTAAGGGCCGAGCCACTTCATTGGGCCGACGCGGCTCTGGTAGCAGACCCGCCAGTCGAGATCGCGGCCGATGTCGGCGCGCAGGCGCTCGACCACGGCCACGGCAGTGGCCTCGATCTGGGCTTGATAGGGATCGCCGTCGGCCACCACCGTCTCGGGCAGGCCGTGGGCGGAGAACAGCACGCGGATCGGCCAGGGCGAGCCGGCCTTGCGCCAGACTTCCAGCACGCGCTCGGCATGGGCCTTAACCAAGCCGTCCTGGTTAGGATAGCAGCACACCGCCCGCACCCGGCCGGCGCCCTTGTAGGCCGCGCGCCAGGCGTCCAGCGAAGACTGGGTCGTGGTGGTGGAAAACTGCGGGTAGAGCGGCAGCAGCACCACTTCGTCCGGGGCGAAGGCGGCGACCTCGGCCGCGGTCTGACCAGTCATGGGCGTCCAGTAGCGCATGGCGATGAACACCCGGCTCTCGGTGCGCGGCAGACGCTGGTCCAATTCGGCCTGCAGCGCCCGGGCCTGGGCTTCGGTCTCGGGCAGAAGAGGCGAGCGGCCGCCCATGCGAGCATAGTTGACCTTGGCGCCCTTGGCCCGGGTGGTGGAGATCAGCGTCGCCAGAGCCAGCCGCGGGAGCGTGGGCAGGCGGATGATCGCGCGGTCGGCGAACAGGTTGAACAGGAACGGCCGCACAGCCTTGAGCGAATCCGGACCGCCGAGATTGAACAGCACCACCGCCAGGCGACGTTCGGCTTGGCTCATGACTGGCCGCTCCAGCGGAGCACGCGGTCGACCGTGCGCGCGACGTGCTCGATCGGCGTGTCGGGCAGGATCCCATGCCCAAGATTGAAAATATAGGGCCCGCCGCTCCACTGGGCGAGCAGCGCCTCGACCCGCCGGTCTAGCTCAGGCCCGCCGGCGCGAAGCAACAGAGGATCAAGCGCGCCCTGGATCGCCTTGGTCTGCTGGATCCGAAGGCCGAGGTCAGCGGAGGCCTGGACGTCGAGCGCAACGCCCTGGGCCTCGACTTTGTGGGCATAGCCTTCGACCAAGGCGCCCGCGCCGCGCGGGAAGCCGATGACCGGCGCCGTGACGCCCATCTCGCGCAGGCGGCGGATGATTAGGGCGTGGGGCCGAATGACCAGGCGGTCGAACAGCGGCTCGGGCAGACCCTCGGCCCAGGACTCGAACAGCTTCAGCGCCTGGGCTCCGGCGCGCGCTTGCATGGCCAGGTAACGCGCCGTGGCTTCGGCGAGAATGTCCAGCAAGCCGTCGATACGCTCCGGCTCGGCATAGGCGATGCTGCGCGATCGGGTGCGGTCGCTGGACCCGCCCTCGATCATATAGGTCGCCACCGTCCAGGGACCGCCGGCAAAGCCGATCAGGGCCCGTTCCGGCTCCAGGGCGCTACGCACCCTGCCCAAAGTCTCGCCGACCGCTGACAGGGCCTCGGTGGAGCGCTCTAGGTGGTCGGCCAAAACGGCGTTGGACGGCAGATCCCCCAGCCTGGGACCTTCGCCCGCCGCGAACCACACCGTCTGGCCCAGGGCCTGCGGCAGAAGCAGGATGTCGGCGAACACGATGGCCGCATCCAGCGGAAACCGGCGCATGGGCTGCAAGGTGGCCTCGGCCGCCATCTGCGGGTTCAGGCAGAAGGCGATGAAGTCGGGCGCCTTCGCGCGAAGTTCACGATATTCGGGTAGGAACCGCCCCGCTTGGCGCATGAACCATACCGGAGGCCTGTCCGAAGCTTGGTTCGATAAGACCGATAAGAGGCGCGGCTGAGCTGTCATGGCGTGCTCATAGTCCGCACTCCGGGGTTCGCTCAAGCCGCTCCTTATTCTTAATAAAGGATTAAAGGATTGAGGAGGGTAGGTTTAGGGCGCTGATCAACGGGGACAAGGCGATCGTTAGGCCGCCCACCCCAGATCGCCCCCAGGTTCCGCGGGCTTTAGACGTTATCCCCAGAGCCTGTGGATTGTGGGGACACAGCTCGAAAACCCAACCCTGTCAGGGGTCCCGCCACTGAGCCGCCGTGTCGCGCGCTGTTCGCAAGTTGTTGGTGGGAGAATTGGCCAACGGTCTGGGGACGGTCTCTCGCACAGCCTTGGCCTCTGGGGAGATTTGGCGGATAAGGCCGGCATTGATCCCCGCTTACCCCGTCTCGCTCGGCGTCGTCGCGTCCGGACGAGATCGACCCCCAGGCGCGGGCCCAGTTGTTAAGAATTTATTAACGGCCTTTGCCGGCTCTGGTTGCGGAGCCGCGCGGCGCATTGCAGGTTCGAGCCATGACCACCGCCCTGCGCATATCGACCTACTTCCATATCCACCTGGTGTCGGACTCCACCGGCGAAACGCTGAACGCCATGGCCAAGGCGGTATGCGCGCGGTTCGACAACGTGCTGCCGATCGAACACATCTACGCCCTGGTGCGCTCGGAACGGCAGCTGGAGCGGGTGCTGCAGGAGATCGCCGACGCGCCGGGCGTGGTGATGCACACCATTGTCGACAAGGAGCTGCGTGCGGGCCTTGAAAAGGGCTGCCGCGAGCTGGACCTGGCATGCGTGGCCGCGCTCGATCCCCTGGTGTCGACCCTGGCGCGCTATCTCGGCGCGACGCTGTCGAACCGCGTGGGCGCGCAGCACGCGCTCGACGCCGACTATTTCGAACGGATCGAGGCGCTCAACTACGCCATGGCCCACGACGACGGCCAGCAGACGCCCAATCTGGAATCCGCCGACGTGGTGCTCGTGGGCGTCAGCCGTACCTCTAAGACGCCGACCTGCATCTATCTGGCCCACCGCGGGGTGCGCGCGGCCAATGTGCCGCTGGTGCCGGGCGCCGAGCCGCCGCCGCAGATCTTCGCGCTGAAGAAGCCGATCGTGGTCGGTCTGATCCTGTCGCCCGACCGGTTGATCCAGATCCGACGCAATCGCCTGCTCAGCCTGAACGAGGATCGCGAAAGCACCTATATCGAGGGTGACGCGGTGCGTGAGGAAATCATCCGGGCCCGCCGTTTGTTCGAGCGGTACGGGTGGCCGGTGATCGACGTGACCCGCCGCTCGGTGGAGGAAACCGCCGCCGCGGTGATCAATCTGCTCAATGCCGCGCGCAGCAAATCCGAGCCCGTGGCATGAGCGGTCCAACCGTCACCCTGGCCTCGCAGAGCGCGACCCGCGCGGAGGTGTTGCGCGCCGCCGGCGTATCGTTCGAGATCGCGTCCTCGGGCCTGGACGAAGGGGCGGTCAAGGCGTCGCTGCAGGCCGAGGGCGTTGGCGCACGCGACATCGCCGACGCCCTGGCCGAAGGCAAGGCGCTCAAGGTGTCGCGCCGCAGGCCCGGCCTGGTGATCGGCGCCGACCAGACGCTGGAACTGGACGGTACGCTGTTCGATAAGGCCGAAACGACCGAGGAGGCGCGCGCCAAGCTCAAGGCCCTGCGCGGCAAAACCCATGTGCTGCACAGCGCCCTGGTGATCGCCCGCGACGGGGTTCCTGTCTGGCGCACCCTGTCGAGCCCGCGCCTGACCATGCGCCCGTTCACCGACGCCTTTCTCGACAGCTATCTGCAGCGCAACGGAGCGGCGGTGCTGTCGAGCGTCGGCTGCTATCAGATCGAAGGCGAGGGCGCGCAGTTGTTCAGCGCCGTCGAGGGCGACCACTTCGCCATTCTCGGCCTGCCCCTGATGGCCCTGCTCGACTATCTGCGGCTGCAGGGAGTGCTCGACCTATGAGCGTCAGCGCCAAGACGGTGCTGGCTGGCGTGGTCGGCGCGCCGGTGCGTCATTCGCTCAGCCCGCGCCTGCACAACGCCTGGCTCGAAGCAGCGGGAATCGACGCCGTCTACGCCGCGTTCGCGCCCGAGCCGGAGCGGTTCGAGCGGTTCGTCGAGGGCCTGCGGGGCGGGGTGATCGCCGGGCTCAATGTGACCATACCGTTCAAGGCGCGGGCGCTGGCGATCGCCGACGAGGCCGACGCGCTGTCGCGCGCCGCGGGCGCGGCCAATCTGCTGCTGTTTCGGCCGGACGGCCAGATCGAGGCGCGCAACACCGACGGCGCCGGCCTGATCGGCGCCTTCCGCCAGCAGGCCCCGCAGGTCGACTTCACGGCCGGGCCCGTGGTGATCTTCGGGGCAGGGGGCGCGGCGCGCGGCGCGGCGGCGGCGCTGATGGGCGCAGGCTCGCCGGAGGTGCGCATTGTCAACCGAACCGTCGGGCGCGCCGAGGCGCTGGCGGCCATGCTGGGTCCGTCGGTGCGGGCCTTCGCGGCCGAGCAGACGCTGGCGGTGGTCGAGGACGCGGTGGCCCTGATCAACGCCACCAGCCTTGGCCTGGGCGGCGGGGAAGGCCCGGCCGTTCCCTGGGCGCGCACGCCGGCGCGGGCGGTGGCGATGGACATGGTCTACAAGCCTCTGCGGACCGGCTTCCTGACCGAGGCGGCGCAGTGTGGCCGCGCCACGGTCGACGGCCTGGAGATGCTGATCCGCCAGGCGATCCCCACGTTCGAGGCCTTGTTCGGCGCCCCGCCGCCCCCGCAGGTCGATGTCCGCGGCCTGCTGCTGCGGGCGCTGGAGGCCGGCGGGTGATCTCGCTCGGCCTGACCGGTTCGATAGGCATGGGCAAATCGACCACTGCGGAACTGTTCCGCCAAGCGGGGGCTGCGGTTTACGACGCCGACGCCGAAGTCGCCGCCGCCTATGCCAAGGGCGGAGAGGCGCCGCGGCTCATCGCCGAGGTGTTTCCCGAGGCGGTGGTGGACGGCGCGGTCGACCGCGCGCGCCTTTCGGCCCTGTTGGTCGAGCGGCCCGGGGCACTGGGCGAGCTGGAAGCGATCGTCCACCCGCTGGTGGCGGCGCGCCGCGCGGCGTTCGTGGCCCGGGCCAGGGCCCAAGGGGTCAAGGTGGCGGTGTTCGACATCCCCCTGTTGTTCGAGATCGGCGCCGACGCGGAGATGGACGCGGTAGCGGTGGTCACCGCCCCGGCCGACGAGCAACGCAGCCGGATTCTCGCGCGGCCCGGCATGACGCCGGAAAAGCTCGAGCTGATCCTCGCGCGCCAGACGCCGGACGCGGACAAGCGAGCGCGGGCCGACTTCGTTATCGACACCGCGCGCGGACTGGACGACGCGCGTCGCCAGGTTCGCGCGGTGCTGGATGCGTTGGAACGCCGCGAAGCCGCGCCATGATCTTGATCTTTGGCGGCGAACGGGGCCATGGCTAGGCTATGGCGCGCGAGATCGTCCTGGACACCGAAACCACTGGCCTGGACCACAGGCGCGGCGACCGCCTGGTCGAAATCGCCTGCGTGGAGCTGGAGGATTTCCTGCCCACTGGCCGCTCATTCCACCGCTACATCAATCCCGAGCGGGACATGCCGATCGAGGCCGAGCGGGTTCACGGCCTGTCGGCGCGATTCCTGTCCGACAAGCCGGTCTTCGCCCATCCCGATATTTGCGAGGCCTTTGTGGACTTCGTCGGGGACGCCCGCATCGTGGCGCACAACGCCGCCTTCGACCGCGGCTTCGTCAATTTCGAACTGGAGTTGCTGGGGCGCACCGGCCTCGTCGTCGAACGTTGGGTCGACACCCTGGCCCTGGCGCAAAAGCGCTTTCCGGGCATGTACAACTCGCTCGACGCCCTGTGCAAACGCTTCAAGATCTCGCTGGCCGAACGCGAGAAGCACGGGGCCCTGATCGACGCCCGCCTTCTGGCCGAGGTCTATCTGGAGCTGCAGGGCGGCCGCGAGCGCGGGCTGGAACTGGCGCCGAAGGCCGCCGCGTCGGTGGTCGGCGTGCCGCTCGGCCAGGCCGCCTACGGCGCGCGGCCCCGGCCGCTGGCCCCGCGCTCGACCGATGAGGAGCGCGCCCGGCACGCGGACTTCGTGCACGGCGCCCTGAAAGACAAGGCCGTGTGGGTCAAGCTGGGGCTGATGGAGCCCTAAAAGCCGGCTTGGATCAGGCGTTGCCGAACACGCCGCCGACTTGGGCCTGGGCCGTCTCGGCCTTGCGGGCCATATAGATCGCCGCGAAGTCCATGGGTTCGAGCAGAAGCGGCGGGAAGCCGCCGTCGGCCGTCAGGTCGGCGACGATCCGGCGCGCGAACGGGAACAGATAGCGCGGGCATTCGATCAGCAGCACCGGCTCGAGGTCCGCCTCGGGCACGCCCGCCACCTGGAACAGGCCGCCGTAGACCAGCTCGAGCTGGAACACCGTGGCGCCGTCGCGCGTGGCCGTGGCGCCGAGCTTCAGGTCGACCTCGAACAAACCGTCCTGGCGGCCGCGGGCGTTCAACTCCACCGCCATCTCGATCTGCGGCTGGGCGGGCGCGCCGGGGGCCGGCTGCAGCGCGTCAGGCGCGCGCGGATTTTCGAACGACAGGTCGCGAATGAACTGGGTGAAGACGCGGATGCCCGCCATCGGCGGGGCTTGCAGGCCTTCGGGAAAGCCCTCGGGGGCGGCGTCGGTCATTTTTCTGTCCCTTTGGGGCCAATTCAGACGTTGTTTACCTAACGTCCAGGTTTCCTCGGCGATAAGGCGGGGCTGCTATCATGCGCGATGGCGCCGCGCAACGGCGGGGACTGACGCGGGGCGTTCAGCGCTCTATATATAGAGGCAAGGTTAACCGAGACACGCCGTGCAAGTCCTAGAGCTTCTGATCTTCGCGGCCCTGGCCGCCGTGGTGCTTTACCAGCTCTACGCGGTGCTGGGCCGGCGCGTGGGCCGCCAGCCGGAGGATCAGCCCGAGCTGGCGACCCGTCCGGCCGCAGCGGTCCTCACCGCCCAGCGCGCCCCGGTCGACGAGGTGACGCTGAGCGGGCTAGCGGCGGTCAAGTCGCGTGACCCGGCGTTCGACGTCGAACATTTCCTGCAAGGCGCGCGCGGGGCCTATGAACTGATCGTCCGCGCCTTCGTCGGCGGCGACCGCGCGGCCCTGGCCCCGCTGGTTTCGCCCGACGTGATGAAGGGCTTCGAGACCGCCATCGCCGAGCGCGAGGCGGCCGGCCGCACCGAGACTGTGGAATTCCTGCAGCCGGTGCGCGCCGATGTGGAAGAGTCGGTGATCGACAGCGACGCCGCGCGCATCAAGGTGCGGTTCCTGGGCGAATTCCGCAGCCGCAGCAAGGGACCGGAAGGCGAGGCGGTTGACGACCGCCGCACCGCCGAGATGTGGACCTTCCAGCGTCCGCTTTCCAGCCGCGACCCGAACTGGATCCTCGTCCGGGTGGAAGCCGCGGAGGCCTGAGCGCGTGCCTGGTTTGTTGCTTAGCCCCCGCTTGCCACGCAACCTCTGGGCCATGGCGGGGTTACTGACCCTCCTGTGCGCCTGCGCCACCGCGCCCCAGCTCAAGATCGCCGCCCGCCCGTCACCTGCCCCGCCCGCGCCCTTGGCCGCCCAGACGCCGACCGGCCCTCGGACCGCGCCCCCGGTCACCGCCCCCGCCGCGCCGACCATGCGGTTCGCCGACCTGGCCGGGTGGGACCAGGAGGACCACGCCGCCGCGCTCGACGCCTTTCGCGCCGGCTGCGGGGTGAGCACCGATACGGCCTGGCGCGAGGTGTGCCAGCGCGCGCGCGACCTGGGTCCGCAGGACGAGGTGATCTCCCGCGCCTTCCTCGAAACCAACTTCAGCCTTCAGCCGGTGGCCGACGAGGGCCTGCTGACGGGCTATTTCGCCCCGGAATATCCGGCGCGCCATGAGCGTGGGGGCGCCTTCACCGCCCCCGTGCGCGCCCTGCCCGCCGACCTGGTCACGCTCGATCTCAGCCCGCTCGACCCGGACTTTCAGGACAAGGCGGTCGGGCGTATGCGCGGGGGCCGCTTCACGCCCTATCCCGAGCGCGCGGCCATCGAGAAGGCCCGCGACAAGGCGCCCCTGGCGTGGATGAAGCCGGAGGACCTGTTCTTTCTGCAAATCCAGGGCTCGGGCGTGCTGACCTTCCCGGACGGCGAGCGCAGCAAGGCGCTCTACGCCGGCAACAACGGCCGACCCTTCTCCGGCATAGCCGCAGCCATGCGCGACAAGGGCCTGCTGCCCGACAAGGACACGTCCGGCGACGCTATTCGCAAGTGGCTGGCCGACCATCGGGGCCCCGAGGCTGACGCGATCATGCGATTGGACACCCGCTATGTGTTCTTCTCGCTCCAGCCCGACGACGGCCGTCCGCCGGTGGGCGCCGCCGGCGCCCCGCTGACGCCTGGTCGCGCGATCGCCATCGACCCGTCCAAGCACGCCTTCGGCGGCCTGTACTGGATCAGCGCCGACGCGCCGGCGCTGAGTGGGGCTTTTCCCAGCTATCGCCGTCTGGCCATGGCGCTCGACACCGGTTCGGCGATCAAGGGCGTGGTGCGGGCCGATCTCTACACCGGCCAGGGCGACGCCGCCGGCCAGGAAGCGGGCCGGGTGCGCCATCGGCTGAAGATGGTTGCGCTGACGCCGGTGATCGACGCGCCCGCGCAGCTGGCCAACGCCGAACCTTCGGCCGGACCGCGCCGGTGAAACGGGGGCTGCGGCCCGAGGAACTCAGCCTCTGGGCCGTGGTGACATCCACCGTCAGGCCCGGTCCCGGCCGGACGATCCCGGCTCCGCCGCCGTCCAACCCGGAGCCACAGGCCGAACGCGCACCGCTGAAGGCCAAGCCCTCGCCCTCGCCTTCGCCGCCCAAGACCCCGATCCGGCGCCCGCCCGCGCCGCCGGCCGATATCGAGCCCGGGCGCAAGCGGCGGCTGACGCGCGAACGCGATCCGATCGACCTGGCGCTTGACCTGCATGGCCTGGACCAGGATCGCGCGCGCGGCGCCCTTGTGCGCTTTCTGGTCCAGGCTCACGCCGAGGGCGAGCGCGCGGTGCTGGTGATCACGGGCAAGGGTTCGCGCGGCGACGGCGTGCTGCGACGGGCTGCGCCCGGGTGGCTGACCGACCCGGCCCTACGCGGGGTGGTGGCCGGCTGGTCGCCGGCGCATCGCCGCCACGGCGGCGAGGGCGCGCTCTATGTGGCGCTCAAGCGCCGCGCGGAACGCTAAGGGGTCATGCGGCTTAGCGGCGAACATCGCCTGGCGACCTATGGCTCGCTGTCGCCGGGCGCGGCGCACCATGATCAACTGGCCCGGCTGAAGGGCCGCTGGACCGAGGGCGCGGTGCGGGGCCGCGTGGCGCCCATGCGATCTGGCCCGGCGCGCGGCTATCTCGGCCTGACTCTGGGGGGTCCGGCTCATACGGCGGTGAAGCTGTTCGAGTCGGCCGATCTGCCGCGCCATTGGCGACGGCTGGACGCCTTCGAGGGCCGCGCCTACCGGCGGGTGACGGTCAAGGTGCGCACGGCCAAGGGCGACATGGACGCCCAGATCTATGTGGCCGTCTAGGCCGCCACGCTCTCCAGCTGGGCCAGGCGGGCCCGCCAGTCCTTGATCAGGCTTTCACGGTGGGCGTTGACCGCGTCGATCATGCGATCCTTGGCGGCATCGAGCAGGGCTTCCTGGGACAGGGCGCCATCGAGCAGCCATGTCTGTTTCGGCTCGGCCTCGATCTGGCCGTAGACCTTACCCGGCGCGTCGCCCGGCTCGACCCATACCTGCCAGTCGAACGGCCCGGCCCAGCCGCGGATCGCCCCGGCGGGCTTGCCGGTGTGGATCGTCACCTGGCTGCGCGCCAAGTCGTTGAGCCGGCCCCGGGCGGCGCTGCGGTGGGTGTCCAGGCGGCCCTCGCGCTTGAGGTTCTCCAGGGTCTCGGCGGTGTAGTCCATGGCGCAGTCCTCACCCATCGGCGGCTTATCCCCCATTTAAAGCCTAAATCGGCCGGCCGACAGTGCGAAAATCTTCACGCGCGGGCGCTCAATCGCCCGCCAGCAACGGCACGTCGTGGATCTTCATCGACAGGGACACGGCGGAATAATAGCCGAGCAGCACCAGGGTTTCGGCGATCCCTGCGCGGCCGAGCATGCGCTCATAGCGGGCGTAGTCCTCGTCGCTCGGCTTGGCGCCAGCCACGGTCGCGGCGGCGAAGTCGTAGAACGCCTGCTCATGGGCGTCGGCCAGGGTCAGGCGCTCGCCGCTGCGCAGCGCCTCGATCGCGGCGTCGTCGAACCCGGCCTTGCGCGCGGCGCGGATGTGGTTGTTCAGGACGTACTCGCCGCCCCAGTGCGTGGCGATCAGCAGGATCCCCATCTCGATCTCGCGCCGCGACAGGTGCGAGCGCGTGTTGAGGTAGGTGCCGATCTGCTCCATGCCCAGGGCGATGTCGGGGCTGTGAATCCACACGCGATAGGGCGTGGGAACCTTGCCTCGGCCGGCCGCCACGCGCTCGAAGGCTTCCGCCTGCGCGGGAGTGCGGTCTTCCGGCGCGATGTCGAGCAAGCGGTTCATCAGGCGTCACCCTTCATTGGCTTAAGGCTGGTCGAATTCAATCCTTGGGGCGCGACGCCTTTTCGGCAAGGCCGGAGGCTCCCTCGCGCGCCTCGAGCTTGGCGGCGACCTGATCGAGGGTGACGCCGGCGCCGGCCAGCAAAGCCAGCCAGTGATAGATCAGGTCGGCGCTCTCGGCGGCCAGGGCGTCGGCGTCGCCGGCGGCGGCGGCGATCACGGTCTCCACCGCCTCCTCGCCGAACTTCTTGGCCAGGCGCTCGGCGCCCTGCGACAACAGCTTGGCGGTGTAGGAACTGGCGGGATCGGCGCCCTTGCGCGCCTCGATCGTGGCGGCCAGGCGGTCTAGGGTGTCGGCGAAACGGCTCATGGCCTAAGTCAAACGCACCGGCACGCCGGCGTCCAGCAGGGTTTGCTTGGCTTGGCCGACGCTGATCTCGCCGAAGTGGAAGATGGAAGCGGCCAACACCGCGTCGGCGCCGCCGTCCTTGACCGCTTCCACCAGATGGCCGGCCGAGCCGGCGCCGCCCGAGGCGATCACGGGCACGCTGACGGCGTCGGACACGGCCTTCAGCAGCGACACGTCGTAGCCCGACTTGGCCCCGTCGCGGTCCATCGAGGTGAGCAGGATCTCGCCGGCGCCGAGTTCGACGCCGCGCACGGCCCACTCGACCACGTCCATGCCCGTGCCCTTGCGGCCGCCATAGGTGAAGACTTCCCAGCCTGAACCGCCGCCGCCGTGCTTGGCGTCGATCGCCAGCACCGTCGCCTGGGCGCCGAAGGCGTCGGCTACGCCCGAGATCAGGCCCGGGGTCTCGACCGCTGCGGTGTTGATCGTCACCTTGTCGGCTCCGGCCCGCAGGATTCGGCGCGCGTCCTCGACCGCGCGCACCCCGCCGCCGACGCCGAGCGGCATGAAGCACACGTCCGCCGTGCGGGCGATCACGTCGAGGATCGCGCCGCGGCCCTCGTGGCTGGCGGTAATGTCCAGGAACATCAGTTCGTCGGCGCCGGCCGCGTCATAGGCGCGGGCCTGTTCGACCGGGTCGCCCGCGTCGCGCAGCTCCAGGAACTGCACGCCCTTGACCACCCGGCCGTCCTTGACGTCGAGGCAGGGAATGACGCGGACCTTGAGCACCTAGGCCCCCGCCGGAACGGGCCGGCGCGCGGCGGCCAGGGCCTCGGGCGCGGTGATGGTGCCGGCGTAGATCGCCCGGCCCAGGACCGCGCCGGCGATGGGCGTGCCCTTGCGTGCTTTCAGCGCCAGGATGTCGGCCACATTGGTCAGGCCGCCGGCGGCGATCACCGGGATCGACACCGCGTCCGCCACCGCGCCGAACACATCGACGTTGAAGCCGGTCAGCGAGCCGTCGCGGTCTATATCGGTCACGATCAGGGTCGAGACCCCCGCGTCCTCGAACCGCCGCGCCAGGGTCAGGGCGTCCAGGTCGGTGTCTTCCAGCCAGCCTTGCACCGCCACCTTGCCCTTGCGCACGTCCACGCTCACCGCGACCTGCTCGGGCCATTCCTTGGCCGCCTGCTTGACCAGGGCCGGGTCGCGCACGGCCACGGTGCCCAGGATCACGCGGCTGACGCCCGCCTCGATCCAGGACTCGATCCGCTCGAGGCTGCGGATGCCGCCGCCCAGCTGCACCGGCAGGGACACCGCCTCCAGAATGGCTTCCACCGCGGGCGCGTTGACGGGGCGGCCCTCGGCGGAGCCGTTGAGATCGACCACGTGGATCCAGTCGAACCCGGACTTGGCGAACTGTTCGGCCTGGTCGGCGGGGTTGTCGTTGAACACCGTGGCCGTGGCGAAGTCGCCATGGACCACGCGCACGCACTGGCCGTCCTTCAGGTCGATCGCGGGATAGAGGATCAAGGTCGCCACTCCAGGAAGTCACCGAGCAGCCGCAGGCCCCGGGCCTGCGATTTCTCGGGGTGGAACTGAACGCCCGCCACATTGCCGCGCGCGACGGCGGCCACGATCGGGCCGCCGTGGTCGGTCCAGGCGATCACGTCCGAGGGGTCGGCCGCGTGCAGGGCGTATGAATGGGTGAAATACATGTGGCCGGACGCCGCGCCGTCGACGATCGCGTGGTCGCGGCCCGGCGCCAGGGCGTTCCAGCCCATGTGCGGGACCTTGAGCGCATGGTCCGTGGGCGTGATCTTGCGCACCTCGCCGGGGATCCAGTCCAGGCCCGGCGTCTCGCCGAACTCCAGCCCCCGGGTGGCCAGGAGCTGCATGCCGACGCACACGCCCAGGAACGGCGCGCCGCGCGTCTGGACCGCCTCGCTCATGGCCTCGACCAGGCCGTCGCGCGCGTGCAGCAGGGCGCGGCAGGCGGCGAAGGCGCCCACGCCCGGCAGGACGACGCGGTCGGCGCCGGCCACGGTTTCGGGATCGAAGGTCACGGCCACGGTCCAGTCGCGATGCGAGCGGCGCGCGGCCTCGACCAGCGCCTTTTCCGCGGAGCGCAGGTTGCCCGAGCCGTAATCGATCAGGGCGAGCGTCGGCATGGGAAGCTAGAGGACACCCTTGGTCGAAGGGGCGACGCCCTGGGTCTTGGGGTCGAGCTCCACCGCCTGGCGCAGGGCGCGGGCCAAGGCCTTGAAGCCGCTCTCGGCGATGTGGTGGCTGTTGTCGCCGTACAGGGTCTCCAGGTGCAGGCAAACCCCGCCGTTCATGGCGAAGGCCTGGTGGAACTCCTTGAACAGCTCGGTGTCCATTTCGCCGACCTTGGGCCGCTGGAACTCGACCTTCCAGATCAGATAGGGCCGGTTGGACAGGTCGAGCGCGGCGCGCGTCAGGGTCTCGTCCATCGGGATATAGGCGCTGCCGAACCGGCGCACGCCCTTGAACCCGTCGGCCGCCTGCTTGAAGGCCTGGCCCAGGACGATGCCGGTGTCCTCCACCGTGTGGTGCATGTCGATGTGCAGGTCGCCGATGGTCTCGACCTGCAGGTCGAACCCGCCGTGGCGACCGAAGCTCTCCAGCATGTGGTCGAAGAAGCCGATGCCGGTCTTGACCTCGGTCTTGCCCGTTCCGTCCAGGTCGATGCGCACGCGGATGCGCGTCTCCTTGGTCTCGCGGACCACTTCAGCGATGCGGTTGGTCATCTCGACCCCCTCGAGCGGCTCTAAAGCCCGGCCTTGAGCGCCAGATCCTTGAGCGAGGTCTGGGGCCTGGGCCCATAATGGGAAATCACCTCGGCGGCGGCGACCGACCCCAGCCGCGCGCACAGAGGCAGCGGCCGGCCGGTCGCGAGGCCGAGAAGGAACCCAGCGGCGTATTGGTCGCCCGCGCCGGTGGTGTCCACGACTTTTTCCACCGGCATGGCCGGCGCGGCGTGAATCTCGTCGCCCGCGACCACCACCGAGCCGTCAGCGCCGCGCGTGACCGCCGCCAGTCCCACCCGTCCGCGCAGGGCGCGCACGGCTGCGTCGAAGTCGTCGGTCTCGAACAGGGACTTGATCTCGGCCTCGTTGGCCAGCAGCACGTCGACCTCGCTTTCGACGAAGCCGAGCAGGCCGGCGCGGTGACGGTCGACCACGAAGGCGTCCGACAGGCTGAGCGCGATCAGGCGGCTGGAGGCGCGCGCCAGGCCTGCGGCCTTGGCGAAGGCGCGCCGGGCGTCCGGCGGATCGAACAGATAGCCTTCGAGATAGGTGATCCGGGCCCCCTCGATCAGGGCCGGATCGACGTCGTCGGGCGTCAGATGCACCGAGGCGCCGAGGAAGGTGCACATGGTGCGCTGGCCGTCGGGGGTGACGTTGATCAGGCAGCGCGCGGTGGCTGCGCCGGCCTCGAGCGGGGCGGTGGCGTAGGTCACGCCGATGGCCGAGATGTCGTGGGCGAACACCCCGCCCAGGGTGTCGCGCGCCACCTTGCCGATATAGGCCGCGCGGCCGCCGAGGCTGGCCACTCCGGCCATGGTGTTGGCCGCCGATCCGCCGGACGCCTCGATCGCCTGGCCCATCACCCCGTACAGTGTCTCGGCGCGCGCCTCGTCGATCAGGGTCATGGCGCCCTTGTCCAGGCGCTCGTCGACCAGGAAGCCCTCGCCGCATGGGGCGATGACGTCGACGATGGCGTTGCCGATGGCGGCGACGTCGTAAAGATCGGGCATGAGCGGTCCGCGCGGTGAAGGTCGCGGGCGGTATAGCGTGAAGCGGCGCGGGGGTCATTAGCCCCCCATGAACAACTCGCGGCTCGGGCACAGGTCGGCGATCAGGCACGCCTCGCACCTGGGGCGGCGGGCGACGCACACATAGCGGCCGTGCAGGATCAGCCAGTGGTGGGCGCGGGTCAGGTAGGGCTTGGGCACGATGGCCATCAGCTCGGCCTCGACCTTGTCGGGGGTCGAGCCCATGGCCAGCTTCAGGCGGTGGGCGACGCGGAACACGTGGGTGTCCACGGCGATGGCGGGCTCGATGTCCAGTTCGTTGAGCACCACGCTGGCGGTCTTGCGGCCGACGCCCGGCAGGGCCATCAGCGCCTCGCGGTTGAGCGGGACCTCGCCGCCGTACCGGTCCAGTAGGATATTGGACAGGGCGATCATGTTCTTGGCCTTGGTGCGATAGAGGCCGATGGTCTTGATGTAGGGCTCCAGGCCCTCGACCCCCAGCGCCGCCATCCTGGCCGGGGTTCCGGCGTCGCGGAACAGGGCCTGGGTGGCCTTGTTGACCGACTTGTCGGTGGCCTGGGCCGAGAGGGCGACGGCCACCACCAGGGTGAAGGGGCTGTCGTAGTTCAGCTCGGTCTTGGGATGGTCGGTCGCCGCGGCGAAGCGGTCGAAGATCGCCTGGATGCGCGCGGCCTCGGCCTTGGCGGAAGGCTTGCCTCGGGACGCGGGCTTGATCTTGGGCTTGGGTTGGACGGCGCGGCTCATGGACCGAACATGCGGCGTCGTTTCCGTTCGAGCAACGACACAAAACTGGCTCGATAGGTTTTGTGTTTTCGATAGAGCGGGTCCATATGCAGAGGATGCTGCCGTCCCTGCGTCAACTGCAATATCTGAAGCTGCTGGCCGAGCACGGCTCCTTCAGCCGCGCGGCCGAGGCGGCGCACGTGACCCAGCCGACTCTGTCCGCCGGCATCCACGAGCTGGAGCGGACCCTGGGGGCGCCGGTGGTCGACCGGGCGCGCTCGGGCGTGATCCTGACCGCCGTGGGCGAGGACGCGGTGCGCCGGGCGTCGGACATCCTGGCCCGGGCCGAGGACATGGTGCAGGCGGCCAAGAGCGCGGGCCAGCCCCTGACCGGCCGCTTCCGCCTGGGGGTGATTCCAACCATCGCGCCGTTCCTGCTGCCCAAGGCCCTGCCGGTGCTGCGCGAGCGCTTTCCGCGCCTGCGCCTGTTCCTGCGCGAGGACCTGACCCACCGCCTGCTGGAGCAGCTCAAGGGCGGGGCGTTGGACGCGGCCCTGATCGCCCTGCCCTATGACGTGAGCGGACTGGATTACGAGACGGTGGGCGAGGACGAGCTTCTGGCCATGGCGCCGGTTGGCCATCCGATGATGGCGGCGGCTTCGGCGCCGGCCTCGATGCTGCAGGACGGGCTGATCCTGCTGGAAGACGGCCATTGCCTGCGCGACCAGGCGCTGGAGATGTGCGGGCTGAACCCGCCCAAGGCGGCCGAGGAGGGCCTGTTCGCCGCCACCTCGCTGCACACCCTGGTGCAGATGGTCGGCTCGGGCCTGGGGGTCAGTCTGCTGCCGGCCATGGCCGTGGACGCGGGCTTGGCCGACAACGCGCCGGTGGCCGTGCGACCGCTGGACCAGGGTCATCCCAGCCGGCGGATCGTGGTGGCGTGGCGCGCGGGCTCCAGCCGCGCGGCCGAGGGCCGGATGCTGGCCGAAGCGCTCAAGGGCGCCGAGCATAGGTCGGCCGCATGAGCGCCGTCGCCCAAAGCGAAACACTCAATGGCGAGGCGCAAGCCGGCGAAGGCCTGGCCGCGCGCCGCGCCGCGCTCGAGCTGCTGATGGCGGCGTTGGAGCGGCGCGCCGGCATGGATGAGGCCCTGGCCCGCCCGGCGTTCGTCAAACTCGACCGGCGCGAACGGGCCTTCGCCCGCGCCCTGGTCATGCTGACCCTGCGCCGCCTGGGCCAGATCGACGCGGCGTTGCGGGACAAACTGCAGAAGCCGCCGCCCGAGGCGGTCACGGCCATCCTGCGCCTGGGCGCCGCCCAGCTCTATTTCATGGACGCGCCCGACTTCGCGGTGGTGAACACCAGCGTCGAGCTTGCCGGCGAGCGCAAGGACGCGCGGCCGTTCAAGGGGCTGGTCAACGCCGTGCTGCGCGGCCTCGCGCGCGGCGGGCCGCCGGTGGAGGATGCGTCGCTCCTGGCGCCGGACTGGCTCCTGGCGCGCTGGCGCGCGGCGTTCGGCCAGGCGGCCGCCGACAAGATCGCCGCGCAGATTCCCCACGAGCCGCTGACCGACCTGTCCTTGCGCGATCCCGCGGAGGGCCCGGCCCTGTCTGAGACGCTCAGCGCCGTGGCCCTGCCGGGCGGCGCCCTGCGCTCGAACCTGAAGGGCGATATCGCCGAATGGCCGGGATTCGAGACCGGCGTCTGGTGGGTGCAGGACGCCGCCGCCCAGGTTCCCGCGCGCCTGCTCGCCGCCGCTGCGGGCCGCTGCGCGCTCGATCTGTGCGCCGCGCCGGGCGGCAAGACCCTGCAGCTCGCCGCCGCCGGGGCCGCGGTGACCGCGCTCGACCGCTCGGCCACACGCCTGGGCCGCGTGCGCGAGAACCTGCAGCGCGCCAAGCTTGAGGCCGAACTGATCGCGGCGGACGCCGCGACCTGGCCCGACGCACGCGAATTCGACGCTGTACTGCTCGACGCGCCGTGCAGCGCCACCGGCACCTTCCGCCGCCATCCGGACGTGCTGTGGGCCGCGCGCCCCGGCGACATCGCCAAGCTGGCCGAGGTTCAGGCGCGTCTGCTCGACAGCGCCGCGCGCCGGGTCGCCCCGGGCGGCGCGCTGGTCTATTGCGTCTGCTCGCTCGAGCCCGAGGAGGGCGAGGGCCAGATCGGCCCGTTCCTGCGCCGCCATCCCGGGTTCCGCCTCGCGCCCATCGCCCCGGGCGAAGGCGGGGCGCCCGCCGCCAGCATCACGCCGGACGGTTTCGCGCGCATCCTGCCGTTCCACATGGAAGGCGGCTGCGACGGCTTCTTCGCCGTGCGCCTGATCCGCGACATCGACCCGCCCGTTTCATCCCAGACCGATCCATAGCCCTCATGCCCGCACGCCTGCGCCCCACCCGCCTTGAATACGTCGTCGACGGCGAACGTCTGCGCGCCCAGCTGACGGCGGCGGCGCTCGACGCCCTGGGCGACCCGGTGGAACAGCGCCGCCGGGCGCTGGAGGTGCTGCGCGCGGCCCTGTTCCGGGGCCGGATGATCGCCAAGGAGCGGCTGGAAGGCGGCGCCGGCGGGATCGAGACCGCCACGCTCCTGTCGGGGGTGACGGACCAGGTGATCTGCGCCCTGTACGACTTCACCACCGTTCACGTCTTCCGCGCGCGCAATCCGACCGAGGGCGAGCGCATGGCCCTGATGGCGGTGGGCGGCTACGGGCGCGGGGCCCTGGCCCCGTTCTCGGACATCGACCTGCTGTTCCTGCGGCCCTACAAGCCCACCGCCCATTCCGAGAGCGTGATCGAGTTCATGCTCTACGCCTTGTGGGACCTGGGCTTCAAAGTCGGCCACGCCTCGCGCACGGTGGAGGAGTGCCTCAAGCTGTCGCAGGAGGACTTCACCATCCGCACCTCGCTGCTGGAGGCGCGCCGCCTGACCGGCGACGAGCGGCTGGCGGACGAGCTGAAGCAGCGCTTCCGCGACGAGCTGGTCGCCGGCACGGCGGCGGAGTTCGTCGCCGCCAAACTCAAGGAGCGCGACGAGCGGCACCGGCGCGCGGGCGCCTCGCGCTATCTGGTCGAGCCCAACGTCAAGGAAGGCAAGGGCGCCCTGCGCGACCTGCACACCCTGTTCTGGATCGCCCAGTACGTTCATCCGCCCAAGGACGAATACGGCCAGATCAAGGACGGGGTGGTCCAGCTGGACCTGTTCGACAAGCGCGAGGTGCGCCTGTTCATCCAGGCGTTCGACTTCCTGTGGGCGGTGCGCTGCCATCTGCACTTCATCACCGGCCGGCCCGAGGAGCGCCTCAGCTTCGACCTGCAGCCCGAACTGGCCCGCCGTATGGGCTATGGCGACCGGGGCGACGCGCCGGCGGTGGAGCGGTTCATGCGCCGCTACTTCCTCATCGCCAAAGAAGTGGGGGCCCTGACGCGGGTGTTCTCGGCCAAGCTCGAGGCCGACCAGGCCAAGATCCAGCCCCAGGGCCTGTCGCGCCTGCTGGGTCCGCGGCGCGCGCCGAAAAAGCCGCTCGACGCGCCGGGCTTCTTTGAGGACGGCGGCCGGTTGAACATCGACAGCGCGGACGTGTTCAAGCGCGATCCGCTCAATCTTTTGCGGCTGTTCGTGATCGCCGACCGGCGGGGCCTGGACCTGCATCCCGACGCCTTCACCGCCGTGACGCGCTCGCTGCACCTGGTCACGCCCAAGATGCGGCGTGACCCGGTGGCGGCCCAGACCTTCCTCGACATCCTGGTGCGCGGCAAGCACACCTACAGCGTCCTGACCCTGATGAACGATTCAGGCCTGCTCGGGCGCTATCTGCCCGAGTTCGGCCGGGTCGTGGCCCAGATGCAGTTCAACATGTACCACTCCTACACGGTGGACGAGCACACCCTGCGCGCCGTGGGCGTGATGGCCGACATCGCCGCCGGCAAGCTGGGCCAGGAGCATCCTCTGGCGGTGGCGACCTTCCCCCTGATCGCCGACAAGGAAGCCCTGTTCCTGGCCATGCTGCTGCACGACACCGGCAAGGGCGGGGCGGGCGGCCAGGAAAAGGCCGGCGCGCGCTCGGCCCGCTCGGCGTGCGAGCGCATGGGCCTGGATCACGACCGGGTGGAGTCGGTCGCCTGGCTGGTGGAGCATCACCTGGTGATGAGCGACTTCGCCCAGAAGCGCGACGTCAACGACAGCCGCACCGTGGCCGCCTTCGCCCATATCGTCCAGAACCCCGAGCGCCTGCGACAGCTGCTGGTGCTGACGGTATGCGATATCCGCGCGGTGGGGCCGGGCGTGTGGAACGGCTGGAAGGGCCAGCTGATGCGCGAACTGTTCGGCTCGACCGAGGCGGTGTTTCGCGGCGGGCGCGAGGCCGAGCCCCAGGCCTTCTTCCGGCGCAAGCTGCACCAGGTGGCCGCCGAGGCGCGCGAGCGTCTGGTGGCGGCCGCGCCCCTGGCGGCGGACTGGGCCGCCTCGATGGAAGACGCCTATTTCACCAGCTTCAGCCTGGACGACCAGCTGATGCACGCCGAACTGGTCGCCCAGGGCGGCGCAGCGGCGGCGGCGCGGCAAAAGCCGGAATACAACGCCACTGAAGTGGCCGTGACCGCTAAAGACCGGCGCGGCCTGTTCGCCGACATGGCCGCCGCCATCGCCGCCATGGGCGCCAATGTGGTCGGGGCCAAGGTCTACACGTCAAAGAGCGGCCAGGCGCTGGACGTGTTCCACGTGCAGGACACGGCCGGACAGCCGTTCGGCTGCGATAGCCCCCGCCTGATCGACCGGCTCACGGCCGGACTGGAAGCGGCCGGGCGGGGCGAGCCTCTGGGCCTGGAGCCCGGCCGCACCGCCGACCTCGGCCGCACCGCCGCCTTTTCCATCGCCTCGGCGGTGGCGATCGACAACGACACCGGCGAGGACGCCACGGTGGTGGAGGCCTCAGGCCGCGACCGTCCGGGCCTGCTGGCCGCCCTGGCCCAAACCCTGGCCGACGCCGGCCTGTCGATCCAGTCGGCCCACATCGACAACTACGGCGAGCGGGCGGTCGACGCGTTCTACGTCCACGACGGCGAGGGCAAGCTGTCGGACGGACGCCGGGCCAACGCCCTCAAAGGCGCCCTGCTCAAGGCGCTGGACGCGGGCGAGGCCGCGCCGGGCGGCCGGCGGTTGGAGCGCGCCCGCGCCAGCGTCGGGCGGTGAGCGCAGCTTGACCGGCCCGGCGGCTCGGTCTACCGCGCCAAGGGTGAGCCAAGCCGACAGTCCCGACCAGACGACCACCGAGGGTCTCGCCGACCCCGCCGGCGACGCCGCCGCGCCGAAGCCCTCGCCAGGTGGGCCGCGCGGCTCGGGCCTTATCCGCTCGTCGATGGTCAATTCCAGCCTGACCCTGGTCAGCCGCTTCATGGGCTTCCTGCGCGACCTGGCGATCAGCTATCGCATGGGCGCCAGCGCCACCCCTGCCGCCGACGCCTTCTATACGGCCCTGCTGTTCCCCAACCTGTTCCGCCGCATCTTCGGCGAGGGCGCCTTCGCCGCCGCCTTCCAGCCGGCCTACGTCAAGGCGCTGCACCAGGAAGGCAAGGAGAAGGCCGACAAGCTGGCCGAGGAGGCGATGGCGGGCCTGGCGGCGATCACCATACTGATCACCGTGCTGGCCCAGCTGACCATGCCGTGGCTGATGCTGGTGATCAGCTCGGGCTATGTGCACGATCCGGTCAAGTTCAAGCTGACCGTGCTGCTGACCCAGATCACCATGCCCTATCTGCCGTGCATGGCCATCTACGCCCACCTGTCGGGCGTGCTCAATTCGCATGGCCGGTTCATCGTCTCGGCCGCCGCGCCCACGGTGCTGAACGTGGTCATGCTGGCGTTCGTCCTGCCGCAGAGCGACGCCATCTCCGCCGCCAAATGGGCCTCGGCCGGGGTGGTGGTGGCCGGCGTGGCCCAGATGGCGCTGCTGTCATGGGGCGTGCGCAAGTCCGGCTCGCACGTGCGCTGGGTGTGGCCCACCCTCAACCCCGAGATCCGCGCCCTGATCGGCAAGGCGGTGCCGGGCGCCCTGTCGGCCAGCGCGTTCCAGATCAACATCTTCATCTCCAGCATCCTGGCTTCGCAGGTGGCGGGCGCCCGCTCATGGCTCAACGTGGCCGACCGCCTGTACCAGCTGCCGGTGGGGCTGGTCGGCGTGGCCATCGGCGTGGCCCTGCTGCCGCGCCTGAGCAAGGCGGTGCACACCGGCGATCACGCCAGCGGCCAGGGCGCGCTGGACGAGGCGATCACCTTCGCCCTGGCCCTGACCCTGCCGGCCGCGGCCGCCCTACTGGCCATGCCCTATTTCATCATCGACGCCCTGTTCACGCGCGGCGCCTTCAATGCCTATGACGCGCACCAGACGGCCCAGGCCCTGTTCCAATACGGCTGGGGCGCGCCGGCCTTCGTGCTGATGCAGATCATCAACCGGGCCTTCTACGCGCGCCAGGACACCAAGACGCCGATGCGCTTCGCTTTGCTGCAGGTGGCGGTCAACATCGCCCTGGGCGTCAGCCTGTTCCTGGTCGTCGGCTTCCAGGGCATCGCGGCGGCCACCAGCGCCGCCTCGTGGCTGAGCGTGGTGCTGATGCTCACGACCCTGGCGCGGCGCGGCCACTACACCGTCTCGGCTCACACCGTGGCGCGGGTGCTGCGCATCGCCCTGGCCAGCGTGGCCCTGGGCGCGGCCCTGGCCTTCGCCGCGCACGAACGGCCGGCGATCGAGCATGCGGTGCGCTTTTTGGCCCATGGCCCGCTCAAGGCCAAGGAGCCCGCCATCGCCCTGGTGTGCGTCCTGGCCGTGCCGCTCTACGGCGCCTTGCTGTTCGTGCTGGGCGGGATCAAGCCGTCCGAGCTGCGGCGCCTGATCAAGCGCGCCTAGAACTTCGCCCGACAACGACCAGGAAACGCACCGCGCCCGCGCGGGTCTGCGGCGCGTCGGGCTGACAAACGGTCGCCCGGACCCTAGCTGTCCAGATAGACCAGGCCGCCATAGGTGAGCAGGCCGGCCAGGGCGACCGAGGTCAGCATGACCGGCAACCGCTCGGGCGGCTGGGTGATGGCGGGCGCCAGCATGGCGAAGATGCTGCCGGCCACGCAGGTCCAGCGGTCCTGATGTTTCCAGCCCTGGAAATAGGGCCGCACGATCACGCACGCGACCAGCGCGAACAGCGGGAACGCGACATAGGTCGCGTAGAGCCAGAAGGGGAACATGTCGCCTCGCCGATCTATCCGATCGCGGGATAGAGAAAGGCAGATCCTCGCGGATATCCCCGATGCAGACGCAATGCGCCGTCCAAGATCAGGTTGCGAGTTTTATTTGCCGATTATCAGCGCACATGCCGCGAGGCGGACAGGGCGTAGGCAAAGCTGCGTCTGCGTTGTAACCTCCCCTTAAAGTCGTGCGAGGGCGGCGATGATAGGACTGTTCATTATGGCGGCGGCGGCGGCCATTGCGCCGAAACCAGATGTGATCTTTGCGATCCCGAGACGGTTCTGGGGCGAATACAATTCGAAGCTCGCCGACTGCGGGAGCGCCCGCAACGACTCTCGGCTCGTCATCGAACGCGAGACCCTTCACTTCTACGAGTCCGACGCGACGGTTAGCCAGATCATCTCGAACAGTCCGACCAGCTTCGTGGCACTGGCCGACTACACCGGCGAGGGCGAGCACTGGAACGGGATGAACGAGTTCTTGCTGTCTAAGGATGGCAAGACGTTGACGATGCGCATTCCGAGATCCCAACAGATCGCCCAATCAGACTTCATTCGATATCGCTGCCCCGGCGGGCGCTGAAGGCATGACCACCTACTCGATGATCGTCCTCAAGGACGGTGCATCACCGCCCAACGTGAGCTGGGGTGACATCATCAACGTCGACGCGCCCTGGGACTTAGTCGAAGGGCTCGCGAAGCTCGCGCTTGCTCAATATCCCGGAGCGCACCGCGTCATCGCCGTGATGAGACGGGCCACACCAAGGGCGAGTGGCGGTCATGGAGGCTGTCCTGGTCGTGATCATCGCCCTGTTCGGCGGCCAAGCGCTTGCCGCGCCTGCGCTCACCGCGACCGTCATCGCCCACTTGGAAGCGGGTACCCGGCTGCCACCTGGAACGACTCCGCTCGCTCGCTACGCGCGATGATCTGCCCTTCTCCACGATCCAGGACGGTGTGCCGGTGCCGTCCGGAGCGGTCGCTCGTCCTCGGCATCTACGCCTTGCGCTGCGGGTTGTGGGCAGCCCAGCCGAATGGCTCGCGGATCCTGAGCGTGAAGGACTTCCGCAGTTCGTGCTTGGCGGCTGCGATGCGGTGAACGTAGTCTGCGATCCGGCCCGGAAGAAGGTGAACGGGACTCGGTGAAATGTGGACGACCACATACCGTCGTCCGCCCCGCCAGGGAGTCGCTGAGGCCAGTCGGGCTCGTTTCGGTGCCCACCTAGCCGACCTCGCGCCGCGCCCGCCAGCGAGCTTCCCTGAGTCGTGACGATCGATTGGGGTAAAGAGAGGCTGTAGCTTGACCGCAGGGCCTGACGAACCCACTTCGAAAGACGGCCAACTCCGGGAAGACGACGTGCTCCATATACTGCCTGACACGAACGTCCTGATGCACTTTAGGCGGCCAGACCAGTTGAGCTGGCAGGCATATGCCGAAACTAGCGACGTCGTGATCGTTCTGACGACAGTCCCTGTTCGTGAAATCGACAAGCACGCAAACCTCCACTCGGTCCAGCGGCTTCGAGACCGGGCTCGGGGCCTCAAAGGCTGGATCAGAGGCTTGATCGGAAAGGACGCAACACCGGCGAAAGCCAGCGTCGATGTCCGCGAACCTTTGGCGTTTTTGACGGGCGGACTGGATCCGAACATTCAAGATGACAGGCTGATTGCGAGTGCGCTGATGCTGCGGGAAGAGGGCAAGGACGTGGCGGTGTTCTCCGACGACACCTTACTCCATGCCAAGCTCAGCTCATTTGGAATTCGCGGCATCTGGCCTAACGACGATGATCGCCTAAAGGACGAGCCAGACCCACTGGAGGCGGAGAACAGCCGACTGAAACGGGAGCTCGCGACGTTCACTAACCGGCGTCCCGAGTTGTTTGTGGAGT
>DATKPD010000062.1:0-28766 GCA_035524315.1 Caulobacteraceae bacterium | reverse complement strand
CTTGCCGTCGCCGTTGAAGTCTCCAGTGTCCTGCAACGTCCACGCGGGCGTGGCGATGGGCAGGATCGACCCCGACAGCGCCGTGCCGCTCACTGTCCACACCGCGATCTGGCCCGACGTGTTCTGCCACACGATGTTGCTCAGGCCGTCGCCCGTAAAGTCTGCGGGCGCGGGGGCGAGCGTAGGCACAGTGACCTGCAGCAATGCCGGATTGGACGGATTGTTGGTGTAGTCGTCCGCTGCGGTGGCGACGCTGAGCGTGTAGCTCTCGGGTGTTCCCGAGTACCCAGCGTCGGAAACATCGAGATAGTAGGTGCCCGTCTCGGTCGGCGTGAAGGTCAGATAGGCTGTCTGGAGCTGAGCGTAGGCGGGATCGATCGTGATCGCGTTGGTGGCTTCGTTGATTCCGGTCGAGCCCGGCGCATAGGTCATCAGACTGGCGAAGCTGGTCAGGCCGTTGACCGTGAATTCATAGGTCTGGTTGGCGGTCAATGTGACCGCGATCCAGTCGTGGTCGCCGGCCGTCTCCAGGACGCCCGTGGTGCTGCCGCCAACCGTCAGGTGGCCTGGCCTCGTGGGGTTGTCGGTATCGTCGTCGGAGTAGGCGGCGGCGCTGACCGTGTAGGTTTCGGGCGATCCGCTGTTTCCCGGATCGGAGATGTCCAGGTAGTAGGTGCCCGTCTGCGTGGGCGTGAAGGCCAGATAGTTGGTCTGGGGGCCGCCGTATTCTGAAATACCGGGCGAACCCTGGTTAAGCCCAAGCGAGCCGGGCGCGAACGTTTGAAGGACGGCCAAGTCGCTCAAACCGGTGACAGTGAATTGATACGACTGGTCGGCGGTGAGGGCGACAGCGATCCAGTCATGTTCGCCGAGAACCGACAGCGTTCCCGTCGTGCTGCCGCCGACGGTCAACAGCCCGGCGTTCGAGGGATTGTTGGTATAGTCCGGCGCGACGGTGACGACGCTCACATGGTAGTAGGTGGAGGCGGTCGCGTAACCCGGATCGGAAACATCGAGGTAGTATCGGCCCGTCGTGGTCGGAGTGAAGAACAGATAGGAATCTTGGGCGCCGCCGGAGTATGCCTGCGCGTTGGTTGCTTGATTGGTTCCTGTCGATCCTGGCGGATACATCGTCAGGACGGCGTAATTGGTCAGGCCGTGTTCGGTGAATTCATAGGCTTGGTTGGCCGTCAGATTTACCGCGAACCAATCGTGATCGCCGGCCACCTCCAGGTTGGCGTAGGTCGGGGTCCCGCCTACAGCCAGTTGAGCGGGGTGCGTGGGGTTGTTGGTGAAGTCGTCCGTCACCGTGGCCCCGCTGATCGTGTAGGTCTCGGTCGACAAGGCGGCGGTCGGATCGGAAATATCGATATAGTACGTGCCCGAGGTCGTGGGCGTGAGGGTCAGATAGTTGGTTTGGGCGTTGCCGGGATAGACCGTGACGTTGGTTGGGTTGGCGCTCGCGACCGGCCCCGTCGACCCGGGGGCGTAGGTCATCAGGACCGCCTGATCGTCCAGTCCGCTGATCGTGAATTCGTAAGTCTGGTTCGCCGTCAGGGCGACGGCGATCCAATCGTGTTCCGTGCCGTATTCGAGCGTGCTTGTGAGACTGCCGCCGATCGTCAGATGGCCAGCGGTCCCGGGTGTGTCGCCCAGGTGCGCCGGCGGCGCGCCCAGATTGAGGGCCGTGACCGTGTAGGTCTCGACCGAACCCGAGTAACCGGGATCAGAGATATCCAGGTAGTACGTGCCTGTGGCCGTCGGCGTGACGGTGAGAGTCGCCGCTTGGGACGTGCCCCCGGGCGAAAAGAGCGTGACCGTGCCTTGGTTCGTGCCGGTCGATCCGGGCGGGTACAGAATCAGGCTGGCGAAATTGGTGAGGCCCGTGACCGTGAACTGATAGGTCTCGTTGGCCGTCAACGCGACGGCGACCCAGTCGTCGTCGCCGGCGACCTCCAGGCTGCCTGACACCACGTTAGTCAAACCCGTCATGATGATTACTCAGCGCAAAGAGTGTGCCCGGCGGGCGCACACGCCGGACGACCATCCCAAACCGCCGAAAGAATTGTCCGGCAGTCGCTATCAAATTGATAATTTTGATAACCTTGCCTGTCTCACGGCCGATACAATGGCGCGTGGCGGCCCCGGACCCAGGCGGTTCGCTCAGCCTGGCGAGGTCTCACGGCCCGGCCGGCGATACCGGCTGCGACGGCGGCGGCGGTAGCCTCTTAAGGGCCGGCGAGGTCAGGTGATCCAGCGTTGAGGGCAGGATCTCCCACGGCACGGCCCCCGCCCAGCGCACCCGATCGAAGGCCTTGGCCGGGTCATAGAGATTGACGCCGGGGACCAGCAACTCGGCTTGGAGCAGACCCATGGCGGCCAGCAAGTTGGCGGCTGAGACATAGGCGTCGTGTCGCGCGGACGAACGCTCGAGTTCCGCCTCGCGCAGGCTCTGCTCGATATACAGGACCTCCAGCGTCGAGCGCAGATCGGCGCGATGCTCCTTTTGCACGCCCTCATAGGCCACGGCGTTCGCCTTCACCTCGTCGTCGGCGGTCGAGGCGTTCTGGCTATTGGCCCTCCACGCGCTCCACGCCTGGGCGATCTGCTGCACCATGGTTCGCCGATAGGCTTCGGTCTGGTCGCGGGCGGCGGCTTCGTGCTGGATCTGCTGGCGGACCTGGGAATTGATCGTGCCGCCCGCGAACAGGGGCTGGGTGACGGTGACCGTCGCCACCGTATCCTTGGGATAGATGTTCGGGGTGTAGGGCGATTGCGGCCCATAGTAGCCGTACTGCATCTCGAAGGTGACGTTGGGCAGGCGCTGGTCGCGCGCCTCGGCCGTGCGCAGCCGCGCGGCCTGCTCGGCGTACTGCGAGGCCCGCACCTGAGGGTTGCCCAGTTCGCCGGTCGCCAGGGCCTGGTCCAGGTTCGCCGGCAGGTTCGGCAGGGTTGGCGGCGGCTCCAAGGCCCCCGGCGCTTGGCCCACCACCGCGGCGTACTCCGCGCGGCTGGCGTCCAGTTGAGCCTGGGCGCTGGTCAGGTCGACCTTGGCCTGGAACACATAGCCCTGGGTCTGGGACACATCGGTGCGGGTCAGATCGCCCTGCTTGGCCCGCGCGGCCGTCTCCTTCAACTGGTCCGATAGAGCGTCCAGATTCGCCTGGTGGATCGCCACCGCCTCCTGATCACGAATGACATCGGCGTAGGCCTGAATCACTTGGCTCAGCAGGGCGGATTCGGTTTGGCGCAGGGTCTCGCGACCCGACAGGACATCCGCCTCCGCGGCGCTGACCGCCGAGGCGGTGCGCCCCCCGGTGTAGATCGGCTGGGTCGCCGTGATCAGGGCCGAGACGGTGTTGCTCGTCAGTTGCTGATAATCCTGGCGCGTACCGACCGCCTGGGCGGAGACCTGAGGGCGATACCCGTCGCGCGCCTGCACGAAGGTCTCGTTGGTCGCGCCGAGCACGGCGCGCTGGCCCAATATGTTGGGGTTGGTCTTGTAGGCCAAGGCGATGGCGTCCGCGAGACTCTCCGCCGAGCAGGCGCCGGCGGCAGCCATGCCAGCACACGCGCAGATCCCGCCCACAAGGCCTTTCAGTACATTGTTCGCCAAAGTGCCCGCCGCCGGTTGTGATCGATCAAGACCCGCTGCAGCCCGCGCCGGCCTCGCCATGGCCGACTCCCGCCCGTACCCAGCGTAGAATGGACGGCACGACCGGGCCTTTACAAGGGCGTTCAAAGCGGGCCCGATTCATCCTATCAAGGGATCGGGGACGAAGCGTAATCCGGCTGCGGGGCCGGGCGCCGGCGGTGGCATGATATGAGGATGCGGCCTTGGGCCTAGCGACTGTGCCGTCCAACCATCCGCTGGTCGCCGCCTTGCGCCGCTGTCGGCTGCAGTTCTTGTCCGCGGCGGCGTTCAGCGCCCTGCTTAACCTGCTGTTTCTGGCGCCCACCCTCTACATGCTGCAGGTCTACGACCGGGCCCTCCCCGCCCGCAGCGGTCTGACCCTGCTTTTCCTGACCGGGGTCCTGGCCTTCGCCCTCTTGACGCTGTCAGCCCTCGACGCGCTAAGAGCGCGGCTATTCGTTCGCGTCAGCGTCCGCCTGGACCGCCTCCTGGCCGGCGCCGTCCTCGACAGCGCCCTGGCCCGCCCGCACGAGGGTGGCGAAGTCATCGCGCGCCAGGCCATGCGCGAGTTCGACATCCTGCGGCAGGTGCTCACGAGCGGCGGCCTCATGGCCGTGTTCGACTCGCCATGGATCCCTGTCTATCTGCTGGTCTGTTTTCTGCTGAACCCGCTTTTGGGCCTGATGGTGCTTGTGGGCGGCGCCCTGTTGCTTGGCATCACCTGGCTCAACGAGCGCAGCACCAAGAACCGGCTGCAGCGGGCCGCCGCGGCGTCCAACAGGGCCTATCTCAGTCAGGAGCAGTCCGCCGCCTCGGCCGACGTGTTGCGCGCTCTGGGCATGCGCCGCGCCATGGTCGCGCGCCATCTGGCCGAACGCGCCGCCGCCGGCCAGATGCAGGCCGACGCCAGCTTCGCCACCAGCGGCTTCCTGGCGACGACCAAGTTCATCCGGCTGTTCCTGCAGTCGCTGGCGCTGGGGGTTGGCGCCTGGCTGGCGATAAAGGGCAAGCTGTCCGCCGGATCGATCTTCGCCGCCTCCTTTCTCATCGCGCGCGCCCTGGCCCCGCTGGAATCGATCCTGGGCGCATGGAAGAGCCTGGGTCAGGCCCGGCGCGCCTGGGACTCGCTCTACGACCTGCTCCAGCGGCCGGCCGTCACCGCCCTGACCGCCCTGCCGCCGCCGGAAGGGGCGATAGAGGCTGACCGTCTGGTGGTGATGAAGCCGCGCGGCGTAGGCGCGATCCTGCAAGGCGTCAGTTTCAAGGTGGCCGCCGGCGAGGTGGTGGCGGTGATCGGACCATCCGGCGCCGGTAAGTCGACCTTGATGCGCGCCCTGGCCGGAGCGGCGGGCGTCTATGGCGGCGCGATCCGCTTCGACGGGGCCGAGATGCGCGACTACGATCCCGAGAGACTGGCCCTGCGCATCGGCTACCTGCCTCAGGACACCACGCTGTTTTCCGGCACGGTGAAGGAGAACATCGCGCGCTTCGCCAACTACCTTGGCCAGGACTCGGCGATGGTCGACGAAGCAGCGGTGGCCGCGGCCAAGGCCTGCGGCATGCACGATATGATCCTGCACCTGGAAGACGGCTACGACACCATGCTCAGCCTGGGCGGGCGGGGCTTGTCCGCCGGGCAGGCTCAGGGCGTGGCCCTGGCGCGCGCGCTCTTTGGCGCTCCAAAGCTGCTGCTGCTGGACGAGCCTAACGCCCACCTGGACGCCGAAGGCGAAACGAGACTGCTGGAGACCCTGCGCGAACAGAAGAGCCGCGGCGTAACCGCCATGATCGTGGCGCATCGCACCGGCGTACTGGCCGCCGTCGACCGGCTGATGTTCATGCGCGACGGCCGGATTGAAATGTTTGGGCCCCGCGACGAGGTGCTCGCGCGGCTGTCGGGCGCGGTCAAGCCGCACCCCGCCGCCAACCGGGCTCAATTCCTATGAGCGTCACCCTGCTGCCCCCGTCCAACGGCTTGCCTCCGCCCGTCGACGTCGATGACGGCGTGGACAGCGGCCGAGGCGAAATCTGGATCGGCGCGGGCGTCGCTGCGGCCTTCTTTGTGCTGTTCCTGGGCTGGGCTGCCTTCGCCAGGCTCGACACCGCCGCCTACGCCCAGGGCCAGGTCACGGTGGCCGGCAACCGGCAGAGCGTGCAGAGCAAGGACGGCGGCATCGTCTCGGCCCTGAACGTCAAGGAAGGCCAGGTGGTCAAGCAGGGCGACGTGTTGATCGAACTGGCCGGCGCCGACGTGAGGGCGCAGGAGAGCGCCCTCGCGGCCCAGGTTTACGAGCTCCAGGCCGAGCAGGCCCGCCTGCGCGCCGAACAGTTCGGCCGTCCGGCCATCACTTGGCCGCCGGAATTCGCAAATTTGACCGGCCAGGATCTGGTCGCGGCGCGCAACGCCATGAGGGTGCAGCAATCGCAATTCGACTCCCGCGCGGCGTTTCTGGCGTCTCAGAAAAACGTCCTGCGGCAAAAGTCGGCCGAGCTGGCCCAACAGATCGAGGGCCTGAACCGCCAGATCGCATCCGCCGACGAGCAGACACGCCTGGTGGGCGAGGAACTCAGTGGCATGAAATCCCTCGCCGCGGAGGGCTTCGCGCCCCAGACGCGGGTGCGCTCGCTCGAGCGAGACCAGGCGCAACTGGGCGGTCAGCGCGGCCAATACGGCGCCGAAGTCGCTCAGACACGGGAACAGGTAGGCGAAACTCAGTTGCAGGCCCTGCAACTGGACCGTCAGCACGCCGACGACGTGGCCACTCAGTTGCACGATGTGGAGACCCAACTCGACGAAGCCATCCCCAAGCTGAGCGCCGCCAAGGACGCCCTGGCGCGGATAGAGGTGCGCGCGCCGGCCAGCGGCGCGGTTGTGGGCCTGTCAGTGTTCACGGTCGGCGGCGTGGTCGCGCCGGGTCAAAAGCTTATGGACATCGTGCCGGACAAGGCGGCCCTGGTGATCCAGGCGCGCTTGGCCCCGGCCGATGTCGACGACCTGCGCGTGGGCCGGGCGCTGGAGGTGCGCTTTCCGTCACTGCACGACCGCACCTTGCCGGTGCTCAAAGGGACCCTGACAAAGGTGTCCGCTGATAGCTTCGTCGATGAACACACCGGCGCCAGCTACTTCCAGATCGAGGGGTCCGTTCCGGCCGACACTGTCGACCGACTTAAGCTGGCCGAGGATGGGCAATTCCAACTCAAGCCGGGAATGCCCGCCCAATTGCTGATCCCATTGCGCAAGCGCACAGCGCTGGAATACCTCACCCAGCCGATGACCGACGCCGTCTGGCGGTCCTTCCACGAGAAATAACGCGCGGGGGCGATGTCGCCTCAGCCCGCCAGCGCGAGGATCAGGCCCATCCAGGCGGCGATGCAGAACGCCTCCGCCCGTCCCATCCGATCGGCGTTTCTCAGCACGGCCGAGATCGCTGTCGAAACGCCCATAGTCAGACCCCACCGGCATGATCGAGGCGTCCAAGTTCACACCGAGTCGCACAGGTCGCGATGGATGATTTTGCAGACGACGGCCTACAGGCTGAACATGCTTCAGCCTTCACGGCGGATCTCATCCAGCGGCGAGGATTAAGAGCAGGCGTGGTCGCCGCGCGCCCGTGGAGACGGGCGGGCGGGCGGACCGGCCAAGCCGGCCCGGCCGCCGGCGTGATCAACTTTTCGGAATGGCCGCCTGGATTTGGGCCTTGGTCGCCTGGGCGGTGACCGATCCATCGGCCACCGTGAACAGATTGCCGGGCAGGCTCACGTCCTTGCCGTCGATATTGACCACGACCGCCAGTTGGCCGTTGGTCGCGGCGCCAGCCTTGACCACGGTGCCGACCACCGCGCCGTCGCTGTCCTTGACCACGTCGCCCGCCTTGAAGTCGGCGACGGTCGCCGGAGCAGGCGCCGCCGGAGCGGCTGGCGGAGCGGCGGCGGGGGTCGGCGCCGCGGTCTGAGCGCTGGCTGCCGATCCGACCGCCAGCGCCAGTGCGGCGCCGACAAATAGCGTTTTTCGTGACATGACTTTACCCGTGATCTGTCTCAGTGAGACCTGACCAACGAGGGGCGCCGGCGCAGGGTTCCGTCGCGACATCTTCAACAACCGGTGCGCAAAAATTAACCCGCAGTTAAGCTCGTTCGCGCAGGTTAACGATGTCTTCTCGAAGACACCCACCATCAATGACTTATAAGCCCGGCGTTCAGCCGGGCTTTTTTTAATTGATCCCTTGGCGCCGCGAGGCGGCTTGCACAGCCTCGCCGGCCATCGTATAGGCCCCGCTTCGATGAGCTCTGATCCGCGGTAGCTCAGTGGTAGAGCAGCCGGCTGTTAACCGGCTGGTCGTAGGTTCGAATCCTACCCGCGGAGCCATCGCCCCCATCCAGCGCTGAAGCGTCAGCGGCAAAGCCCCGGCCAGCCTTCCGCTGGTTGACGGCGCCGCCTGACCAACGCTACCCCGTAGCCAACGCCATGCGACAACGAGCGTTGGAGGGGGAGTCATGCGGGCACGGACCGGATTAGCGGCGCTCGGCGCCTTGGCCCTGCTCGCCGGCGGCTCACCCGCGACGGCGCAAGTCTCGCCGCAGCCCGGACCGCCGAGCGCCACGCGCCCCTACATCCCTCGGATCGCCAGCAAGGCGATGGAAACCGATCGGTTCCGCTCGATCGCGATCAAGGTGGCCGGCGACGCCGCCCTGCTCTACGAGCCCAAGACGCCGCTCGCGGGCAAGGGCCGCGTGGCGATCGTCTATGCCAACAACCGGTTCGACTTCGGCCCGCCGGCGATCGAGCTGGCGAGTCGCGGTTATCGCGTGCTGCATGTCTCGGCGCCTCCGTCCTCGCCCGGCGCACCGCCCACGCCCTACGACAACTTCAAGCAGGTCTCGGCCGGCATCGCCTACATGCGCGCCCTGCCGGGCGTGCGGCGGGTGGTGGTGGCCGGCTGGGGCGCCGGAGCGGCGACCATGACGCTATATGTGGCTCTGGCCCAGAAGGGACCGGCCGTGTGCCAAAACCGGCAGGTGATCTATCCCTGCGTCCCCGAGCAGGCCTCCGGCCTGGCCAAGCCGGACGGGATGATTCTGTTCGACGCAGGGCCCGGGTCCGGCAGTCGGCCGTCGCAGGTCGATCCGGATCGCCCCGATCTGGACGTACACAGCGTCGCCAATGGCTACGACCCCGCGACCGACACGGCCCATTTCCCCGCCACGTTCCGCGCGCAATACTTCGCCGCCCAGTCCGCCCGCAACGATGCGTTCATCGACGCAGGCTTGGCGCGTCTGAGCGCGCTCGGCGGACCGACGGGTCGCCAGGACGAAATGATGGCGCCGAACACGCCGCCGACGGTCGATGCGCTTTCGGGCGCGGACTTGACACTGCAATCGCACACCAAGCAACCGCATCTGCTGCTGAAAGCGGACGGCACGCGCGACGAGGAGATCCTCCGTTCGGTCCGGCCCACCGCGTCGCAGATTCCGGGGCCGCCGCCGCCCAAGCCCGGCCAGCCGCCGCCGCCCCCGCGCCGATTTAGCCTGCGCGAGTATCTGGCCAACGATGCGATCCGCACGACGAAAGACTTCGCGTTCACTGAGGACGACATCGTCGGCGTCGACTGGGCGTCGTCCAACCTCGGTACGCCGGCCCAGGCCGAGAGCGTGACCGTCCCGGCGCTCTTGGTCACCAATACCTGCTTCCAGTTCGTGGTTTCGGCCGAGATCGTGCTGGATCACCTGGCCTCGAAAGACAAGGAACAGGTCGGCGTCGAAGGCTCCCAGCACGAGTTCACCCCTTGCAAGCCAGAATACGGCGACACCAAGAAGCGTCTGTTCGACTACACCGCCGACTGGCTGGCCAAGCCCGGCCGCTTCTAGCAGCGCAGGGGGCCCCCAGCGCCAGACCGTCACGCCGGGGTCCGCGGCATAGGCGGTTCGGATGGAGGCGTCGCATCGGTTCGTGCGGTCTGCCGACGATCGGTCGCCGGCGGCTGTCGCCTCGTGGAGACGCCGCGCGCGAACCTGAGACATCGCTCGCATAGCGAAGAATTCTGCGCGGTCTGGCGCGGCGCGCCTTCCTCATTGCCAAGCCGCGGGTCTCTAGTTAAGAACGATTCTCATTATCATTCTCAATTAGGATATTCAGGCGTGACCTCGTTCAACAAGACCGCCGGCATCGTTGCCCGGCGTGGGGTTCAGGCTGTGGCCCTGGCGGCGGTGCTCACCCCGACCCTGGCCGCGGAGGCCAAGGCGGCCGACGCGGCGGGGGTACAGCTCGACGGCGTGACCGTGACGGCGCAGGCGGCCTACGACACCAACAACACCCTGGCCAAGCTGCCGCGCACTCTCGGCGACATTCCCCAGTCGATCACCGTTCTGAACCACGAGCTGATGCAGTCGCAGGGCGTGGTCTCGCTGGCCGACGCCCTGAAGACCGTTCCGGGCATCACCATCGGCGGGGCCGAAGGCGGTCAGATCGGCAACAATATCAATCTGAACGGCTTCACCGCGCGTACCGACATCTATCTCGACGGCTTTCGTGACCGAGGCCAGTACTACCGCGATACCTTCGCCCTGGACTCGGTCGAGGTGCTGATGGGCCCCTCCTCCATGCTGTTCGGGCGCGGCTCGACCGGCGGGGCGATCAACCAAGCGTCCAAGCCGGCGACCCTGACGCCGCGCACCGAGGTCGATCTATCGGCCAGCACCAATGGCCTGGCGCGCGGCGTGGCCGACATCAACGCGCCGATCGACGACCAATCGGCGCTGCGCGTGTCGCTCATGGGCCAGAACGGCGCTGTGTCCACGCGCACAGAAACCACAGTCAAGGACTATGGTGTGGCGCCGGTCTATCGCTGGGGCATCGGCGCCCCGACCGAGATCACCGTCTCGGCCCTGCTGCAGCATAACGACGATCGGCCTGACTACGGCGTGCCGGCGCTGAACGGCCAGCCCGCCAAGGCCGGTTATGACAACACGGTCTACGGCTACGCCAACGATCACACGCGGTCAGATATCGTCGCCGGCGGCTTCCAGGTGAGGCACGAGACGGCCGGCGGCGTGCTGCTGCGCGACCAGGTGCAATACAATCAGGTCGACACCGACGCGCGCGAAACGGCGCCCCATGCCATCGGCACGGTCGGCGCCAAAGGCTTCACCGCTCTGCCCGCGCTGGTCGGCGTCATCGCGCCGCTATCGAGCCTGTCGGTCGAGCTGCAATCGCACGACCGCGACATCCACGATACCTCACTGTTCAACCAGGCCGAGACCTCGGGAACGCTCAAGGTGCTGGGAACGTCCAACGACTGGCTGGTCGGGACCGAATTCGGCCACGACGACTATGCCAACCAAGGCTATTCGCGCACCGGCGCCTGCAACGGCGTGACCCTGCCGACGGGGTACACGGGCTGCGTCAGCTTGGTGAACCCAGCCTACGCCGTCTCGACCAACCTGACCGAAACCGCAGGCAATCTGGCGGGCGGCGCGGCCGACACCGAAGCGGCCTATGTGTCCGACACCCTGACCCTGATCCCGCAGCTCAAACTGGTCGGCGGCGTGCGTTACGACAACTTCGCCGCGTCGATCTCAAACTCGATCAATGCGTCCAACACCGTCGGCAACACCGCCTTCGCTCATCTCAGCCAAACGGTGTCCTACACCAGCGTGCGCGGCGGCGGCATCGTCCAGCCGACCAAGGAACAGACCTACTACGTCTCCTATTCGACCTCGTTCGACCCCTCGCTCGAACAGCTGACCTCGACCACCGGCCTCAGCCAGCCGCTGCCGCCGGAGACCAACGTGGCCTATGAAGTCGGCGGCAAATGGGACCTGTTCAAAGACCAGCTCGACCTGGACGCCGCGGCGTTCCAGATCACCCAGTACAACGCGCGTAGCCAGAACCCGGACGGCACCTATAGCCCCAACGGTACGATCCGCGTGCAGGGCGCGCGCCTGGGCGGCTCGGGCAAGATCGGCAACAAGTGGCTAATCTACGCCGGCTACGTCCACCTGGACGCCAAGATCATCAACCCGGTGGCGGTGGGCACCCTGGGCAAGGTTCCGCAGAACACGCCCGGGGACTCGGCCACCGTGTGGACCACCTACGACATCACCAAGTCGATCCAGGTCGGCGGCGGGGCCACCTATCAGGGCCTGCGGTACATGAACAATACAGACACCGTCTCGGCGCCGGGCTTTACCCGCCTGGACGCGATGGTCGCCTGGCGCCATCCGCACTACGACATCCGCCTCAATCTGTTCAATCTCGCTGACGCCCGCTTCTACGACAATGTCATCGCCTCCGATGGCGGCCGCGCCGTGCCCGGCATCGGACGGACGGCCATGATCTCCCTGGTGTGGCGTCCATGATGGTTCCGATCCCGGGCGTTCTGTCCGCTGATCAGGTGCGTGTCTTGCGAGCCGAGCTTCTGGGCTCGGACGCCTGGGTCGACGGGCGGGTCAGCGCCGGCTACCAGGGCGCGCCGGTCAAGAAAAACCGGCAACTCGACGAGCGCTGCGCAACGGCCATCCGGTGCGGCGCCTCGGTGCTGCAGGCGCTGGAGACCAATCCCCTGTTCATCAGCGCAGCCCTGCCCAACATCGCCTATCCGCCGATGTTCAACCGCTACGGCGAGGGCATGACCTTTGGCGCCCATGTAGACGGCGGCGTCCGCATCGACCCGCGTTCCGGGCGCAAGCTGAGGACGGATCTGTCGGCCACCTTGTTCCTAAGCGACCCGCAGGACTACGATGGCGGCGAGTTGGAGGTGGTCGACACCTATGGCGTGCACGCGGTCAAGCTGAACGCCGGCGACATGATCCTCTATCCAGCCACCAGCCTGCACCAGGTCACGCCGATCACCCGCGGCGAGCGCCTCGCCGCCTTCTTCTGGGTGCAAAGTCTGGTGCGCGAGGACACGCGCCGGGCCCTGCTGTTCGAGATGGACACGGCGATCCAGACGCTGAACGCCGCCGGCGGCGCCGATGCGGCGCGGCGCACATTGGTGGGCTGCTATCACAACCTGCTGCGCGAATGGGCCGAGACGTGACTCGCGCCTGGCTCAGGCGGCGATGTGCGACCGTGGGGCCACGCCGCCGGACCGCCGCAGGCATCAAGCCGCCTTCGCCGAGCCCGATCCATCGATGAAGCTGAGCCAGCGCTGACTGAAGGCGTCGGCCGAAAAATGGCGGGCCCGGCTCACGGCCGCCGCGGGCGAGAAATCGCTCTCCCATGTCTCGAACGCCTGGATGGCGCCAATCAGGTCGTCGAGAGAGCCGCCCTGGTAGAGAAATCCGCTGCGCAGATGCTCGACCGAGTCCAGCAATCCGCCCTGGGCGAATCCGATCACCGGCCGGCCGGCGGCCATCACCTCGACCGGCACGATGCCGAAGTCTTCGACGCCAGGGAACAGGAGGGCCCGGCAGCGCCCCATCAGATCAACCAGTTCCTCGCGCGACACCCGGCCGCGAAAGTCTACCAGCGAGCTCTTCAATTTCTCGACCACACCCCGCTGGGACCCGTCGCCGGCGATCACAAGGCGTCGCCCGAGGGCTTGGCAGGCCCGGATCGCCAAGTCGACGCGCTTATAGGACACCAACTGGCCGGCGAAGAGATAGAAGTCCTCAGGCGCGGTCGGCGGCCCGATGTCTTTGGCCTCCACCGGAGGGGGAATGACCGTGGCCTTTCGGCCATAATATCGGTGGATGCGCGAGGCGACGAAGCTGGAATTGGCCACGAAATCATCGACCCGCGTGGCCGAGATCACGTCCTTGATGCGCAGCTTGTGCGTGACGGAGTCGAAGATCGGCTTGAACACGGACGGGACTTTTTCCCGGTAGGCCAGCCGTTGGTCCCACAAATAGCGCATGGGCGTGTGGACGTAGCAAACGTGACGCGCCCCAGGGTCGGTGATGACCCACTTGGCCGGGCCGGACTCGCTGCTGATCACCAGGTCGTAACCACTCAGATCCAACTGCTCCAGCGCGCTGGGCATCAGGGGCATGTACAGCGGGTAGAGCTTGCTGGCGCCGGGCAGGTTGTTGACCCAGGTCGTCGTCGGCGGCGGTCGGCCCTCGAACATCGAGGCCACGCCTTCGGGCTTGTACACGTTGGTGAACACGTCCGATCCGGGGTGGAGGTCCATGAATTTGCGGAACACGGCTTCTCCGCCCCGCATCCCGACCAGCCAGTAATGAACAAGCGCCGTCTTCATCGGTCCCCACACGCTTACGTTAACTGCGAACCAGCGCCCCACAAAGGGCGCGGCCAGCACACTCAGCCCCTATTTTGGACCGCATGTGTTGCAAATCCCCTCGCGGGGTCGCGCCGGCAGCGCGTTTTCCAAATTCGGGGCGATGAGGTCATCGCGGCTCGCATTTTGGGCAGGCGCGTTGGCGAGTCGATGGCCCGCGCCTTAGAGGCGGCTGGGGGCCGCTTCAGGCCTGCGGCGACGCGAAGGCGGTTTGAGGTTCTTCAGGCTGAGGCGCCGCCTCGCCCGGCTTGCGCCGGCGCAAGCCCGGCGCTGACGCCGGCCGCTTTTTGCGCGCCGCCGGTTGGCCGATCTGGTCTGACCAAGCCGAACCCGCGGCGATCGTCGCGGCCAGGATAGAAAAGATTTGTCCAGGATCGATCGTCGTGCCCGACACCACTTCGCCGGCCATAAAGATCGCCATGGAATATTTGCCGGCGTGAGCGAGGGTCGCCCAGCGGGGATTGGTCTTGGTCGGCTTCTGGTAGAACAGGAAGTACAGATAGGCGCCCATTAAGGCGGTGCCGACCACGCCGGTGTTGCTGACCACCGCGATCGCCCAATTCGAAACGCGCGCGCCGCCGACGCCGACGCCGACGCCATCGGTGCCCCAGAAAGCCAGCTTGCCGAGGCTATTCCACCCGCTGCGTTCGATATAGGAGCTGCTTTCGCCCTTTTTGAACACGGCGGAGTCAAGGAGGTTGATCGGCCCGTTGAGCAATTCCGGCGCCGCCATCCAGGCCAAGCCAAGGACGAGCGCGCCAAACACCAGGAGACTGACGTCCAGGGAATATTCCGCGAACCGGCGCCTGCGAAAGATCAGATAGCCGATGCGCGCGCACAGAAGGCCCAGGAACAGGAAGATGCAGCAGAAAGCCGTGGACGAGGTCGATAGCGCGCCGACCCCGATCAGGATCATCGCGACCAAGGGACACCAAACCTTGCGCCACAGGTTCGAGCGGCAGGCCGCCCGGCCGAAGAACAGCAGGCCCCCGAAAACCACGCACTTGGGGCCATAGGCCGACGCCTCGGGGAAGAAGCCGGCGATACGGTGCAGGGTCACCACTTCGCCAGTGACGAAGTTGTCGTAGCTGGCGGTTCGGAACATCGCCACCAACTCCGGCGCCACGTCGGAATATTCGAGCAGGCCGGTCCCCAGAAGCAGCAGGCCGCAGATCATCGAGGCCTTCATCAGGTGCTCACGCACCTCGCCGGTGCGGTCGCACTTGAGGTAGGCGAAGAGCGCTGTCACCGACAGAAGATCGCTGATCAGGTAGGCGCTCTGATTGATGTTGGCCATCGTCGGTTCGAGCTTGGTGCGCCCGGCCACCCCTTGCAGCGCGAACACCTCGACCCGACCTTCGAAAATCCGCGGAAACACGAAAGCCGAAAACACGCCGTAGACCACGAACAGGGCCAGAAAGGCGAACCCGCGCCATTTGACCAGCGCGGTCAGCTGAGCCGTCCGCATGTCCTTATTCATCATCGCCCGGGCCGCCAGGATCAGGGCGGCCACCGTCTGCGGCAACAGGTTCACGCTGCTGAACGCTTCCGGCATCGTGTTGAGCGCGCCGAACGGGGTCATGCAGATGAAGAAGTAGAGGGCCACGACCTCCGGGAGGAAGAGGGTCCCGGCGGCCATGATCCAGAAGACGATGACGATGGGCGACATTTATTTTTTTCTGACTGCCAACTTCCAGCGATGTCCAATCACCTCGAACGGCGCCTACGCGATCTATTTCGCGCTCGGCGCATCGAGGTAATAATCCGCGTACCCTTGGTAGTAGTAGCTGGAGTCGCCGTACCCGTAGCGCTGCTGGGCTTTCAGGTCGATCCGTGTCAGAGCCACGCCGCTGGCCGGCGCGCCGGCGTCCTGCAGCAGGCGAAGCGCATGTTGCGTCGCGCGCTTGGGGGTGAACTGCCAGCGGCACAGCAGGATGACCGCGTCCACCTTCTTGGCCAGCTTGCGCGTGTCCACGATCGGCAGCAGCGGCGGCGTATCCAGGATCACGTAGTCATAGGTCTTCTTCAGCTGGGCCAGCAGTTCGTCGAACGCCGGCAGGTCCAGGGGGGACTGGGCGTTCGCCGCTTCCGCGCGTGGCAGCAGGAGGAAGTGGACACCCGACTTGGGATCGATATGGGCGGCTTCTTCGACCGTCTTCACGCCGCGGATCACGTCGAGCAAGCCATACTGGGCGTTGGCCCTCAGCGACGCATTGACCGAGCGGCGACGAAGATCGCAGTCCAGGGCAATAACCCGCGAACCACCCAGGGCGAGAACCTCGGCCAGGCAGATCGACGTCGTCGTCTTGCCTTCGTTGGGCAAGGACGAAGTGATCGCGATCACATTGGCCCCGTCAGGGCGCGCCAGGGTGACAGCCGCGGCCAGCGAGCGGAACGCCTCGGCGAAGCCGGACAGCGGATGCTTGAGCACCGCTAGGATCGGATCGTCGGTCTCAGGCTTCTTGATCGAGGAGCGCACGGTCGGAATGCCGGCCAGATATTGCACGCCCAGAACCCGCTCGACTTCCTCCTGCGTGCGCAAGGTGCCGTCGAACATCTGGCGGACCAGGATCGATAGCGCGCCGCAAGCCAGGCCGGCGATCAGGCCGACCACGATGGCGAGCGGCGTATTCGGCTGGCTCGGCGAGATCGGCGTGGTCGCCAGTTGCGAGATCGCGGTGTCGGATACGGCCGTGGTCTGGTCCTGGTTCGTATCCTTAGCCTTGGTCAACTGCGCCAGATAAAGTTCGCGCGAGGTGTCGGCGTCGCGCTGGAGTTGCTCCAGCTGCACGCCCGCGATGTTGTTGGCCGAAATGTTGGCTTGGGCTTCCGCCAGGTTCTTCGCGACCTCGGCCGTCCGCTGACGCGCGACGTTCACCTGGGTCTGCAGGTTGGTCATGATCCGCCCGACTTCCGCGTTGATCTGGGCGTTGATGTCGTTGAGCTGTCGCTGGGTCTGGATGATCTCAGGATTCTTTGGGCCCAGCCGCTCCTGTTCGTCGGCCAGCTTGGCGCTGAGAGGCCCCTGCTGCGCGCGCAGGTTGGTGATGACCTGGGAATTGAGGGCCTCGCCCAAAGCCTCGCCACTCGCGCCGCTCTTGATCGCCGCCTGAGCGGCGGCCAGGTGCGATTCAGCCTCGGTCTGCTCCAGCCGGGTGTTGGCCAGTTGCTGGTCCAGGTTGTTCACCTGGTCCTCGAACACCGTGCGGCCGTCGGGGCCATTACTCAAATTGATGATGTTGTGAGCGACCTTGTATTGGGCCACGGCCGCCGCAGATTTTTCCGCCGCTTCGCGCAGCGGGCCCAGTTGGCCTTCGAGCAGGCCGTTGGCCTGGTGAGCCGCGTCGATCTTGTTCTGCTGTTCCTTCAGCACAAACGCATTGGCGAAGGCGTTGGCGAGCTTGGCGGCCTTGGACGGATCACGGCTGGTGAAGGCGAACGTGCCCATGTAGCTCTGGCCGACGCGGGCGACCTTGAGGTGCTTTTCCAGCTTGATGATCGCGATCTGCCGCAACGCATCCGCCGGCAGCGGCAGGGAGGCGTTTTGCTTGGGCGCGAATTCCGGATCGCTGATCAGGCCGAACTGGTCGAGAATTTGGCCCGCCAGCTGGGGCGCCTTGGCGTCCTCCAGCTTGGAATCCATATACGCTGTGAAGTCGTTGTCGCCGCCGGGCTTGTAGGATCCGGCGCCTTGCAGAGCGGTGCGGTCGGGGGAGGACAGGACGACAGTCGCCGTCGCCGTGTAGGCCTTTGGCCGAGTCATCATGAACCCGGTCACCGACGCGGCCACCACGACGAACACCAGGGCTCCGAGCCAGAGATAGCGTCGGATCATGCTGATGATGACCATGGGATCGGTGCCCTGGCCGCCGCTATCTTGCTCAGTGGTAAAGTCCAGACTCACAAAAAGCTCCTTTTTCGGCGCGCCTGCCTCTTCGCACAGGCCTATGTCGGCGGTCGGTTCGAATTAAGAACGCACTACTCTGCGCACGAATGCCTTACTAATTCGCTTCCTGGTTGCCCCCCGACGAGTCTTTTTACTTTTAGTAGCCCCAGCCCAACGGTTAACAGGTTAGTCGGACTGAATGATTTCCTGGCGGGCGTCCTCCAGACGAAGCGCCGTCAAACGCCCCGACATGTAGGCGCCAGTATCCAGGCCGATTTTCCAGCGCTCCAGCTTCGGCTTTGAGCTGGGCGTGTGACCATAGACCACCACCTTGGACGACGGTCGTTCGCAGCGACCGAATTCGCCGCGGATCCAGAGCAAGTCACGCTCGTGTTGGTCGGCGATAGGCACGTCCGGCTTAACGCCGGCATGAACGAAGACATAGTCGCCCCGCTCAACCCAAAGCTGCAACCCCTCGAGGAACGCCACGTGCTCCGGTGAAACGGCCTGAACGAACAGCTTGCGCGCCGCCTCGAACTCGGCCTGGGGCGCTTCGGGGTGCGGCGGCTGCACGCCATAGGACCGCAGGGTCGCCGCGCCGCCCAGCTTGATCCATTCCGAACCCACGGAGTCGCCGACGAGGAATTTCAACATCATCTCCTCGTGGTTGCCCTTGAGCGTGACCACGTCGCTCAGGCCCTCACAGGAAAACGCGATGATATGTTCGATGACCTGACGGCTCTGCGGCCCGCGATCGACATAGTCGCCCAGGAAGATCACACACGCCTTCTCCTGGCCGCCACGCGCGGTTTCCCGCGTCCGGATGCGCCCGAGCACGTCGAGCAGCAGGTCCGCTCGACCGTGAATGTCTCCGATCGCATAGACTACGCCCTGGTCCAGCCGAGGCCCTGCGTTATCAGCGCCGGAGCTCGGCGACCTCATCGCCGCCTGTGCATTTTCCTGGGTGGCCGTAATCAAATCACGATCTCCAAACGCGCCCAGCGTCACAAAAAATCAAAGCGGGACACGAATAAGCGTTACAATGGGAGGGTTAAGCATAGCATCTTATTGCAGATTCAGATTAATCGATCCTGACATATCATCCCGAATTGTTTCAAAATGAGCCGGGGCCCTTCATTCCCATCCGTACTGCAAAGGTTGATGCAAGCTCAGGTCCAAAATCTGAGGCTCGACACTGTGGCCGATCCGTCCATGCTGTTATGCAGCATTTTTGGGGGTGACCGCAACTTGCCGATTGGAGAGCTGCTCCCGGCGGCCCGTTCGGCGTAAGCATCCGGCGCCGCGGCGCCCCCCGGCCCGTTCTCGCGGCATTTCGCATTCGAGCCCTCGCGTCGCTACAAACTGCTCGACCGCCACGCGTCAACGTGCGGGTGCGGCTTGGTTTTTCCGGAAACCTCGTGGAATGAGGCCCTTTTCGATCGGTCGCTCTCTCGATGACGGCTTGGTTCGTGCGCAGCCGAAAACCGCCGTTCGGGCTTCGTTTGCGGCCAAGTCCGGCCTGTTGACGGGCGGCTGCGGCCGATCGAGCGTGATCTGCGTCGGGGCCCCTCGATGTGCGCGCCGTCTGCGCGTCGCGAGCAGTTTCGCTCGGCCCCTGTCTACATCCACGAACCCGGGGGGTTCGGCCCACGCGCCAGCCCTCATGGCGCCTGACTTGGTCTCCACTTAAGCGTGTGACGCAGCCGCGGGAAATCGGCTCCGGTCACGAGCGCCTTCCCTCCGCCCCAGGCCAACTGCCTACTTTTTTGGCAAACAGCAGACCGTTCCTCAACCCCAACCACTCTGGATCGTAGCGTGCTCAAGGCTCGGGTGCAGCAAACGCCGGCAAGCCAGCGTCGCCGTTCACCGTTATTCCGCTTTTGCCGCTTATTGTGCGTCGCTAGCGGGTGGCGAGGACGATGGTCTATGGATAGTTGGCGAATAGAGATCGGCCCCTTGCCGCCCTCGAGCGCCGTATTTGGGGCGACCGCTTGGCCGTCAGCTTCGTTCAATCGACGATGTGCACTCGTTCTTGCAAGGCCTCGCGCCACAGCGCCGTGGAAATAGCATGCTCAGGACCATGACCGATCCAATTGACCCATTTTCGAACAGCTCGACGCCGAGCCGGCGGCTGAGGGTTGCCGTGGGTTTGGCTACGGCGGGCCGAAGGGCGATGATGACGGAAACCCTGAGGGAACTCGAACGCCAGACAAGGGCCGCCGACATCGTGGTGATCTGTCCGGCCGACCCTGCCGACGTTGACGACGCCGTTCTGGCCGAACTCAGTTACCCCACCGAAGTCACGCGCGGGCCGCGCGGGCTGTGCCTGCAGCGTAACGCCATTCTTGACGCCCTGGTCGGCAAGGCCGACGTGGTGGTGTTCTTCGACGATGATTTCTTCCCCTGCCGCGATTTCTTGGAACGGCTCGAGGGCGTGTTCGCCGCGCGTCCCGACGCGGCCATGGTGACCGGCCGAGTTCTGGCCGACGGCATCATGACCCCCGGAATAGCGCCGGTCGACGCGCGGGCGGTGATCGCCGAGGCCGAAGCCCATCCCCCAGGCCGCAGGATCAGACCGGTTCACAATGGGTACGGCTGCAACATGGCCGCGCTCATGGCGCCTATCGAACAACACAATCTGCGCTTCGACCCTGCCCTGCCGCTTTACGGCTGGCTGGAGGATGTCGATTTCAGCCGGCGTCTCGCGATCGCAAGCGGCGGCAAGGTTCTGCAGGCGGACTGTTGCCGCGGGGTTCATCTCGGCACCAAATCGGGGCGGCTGCAGGGGGTGCGGTTCGGCTACTCTCAAATCGCCAACCCGCTCTATATCCTGAGCAAGAAGGGCGTCCTGTCACCAGCCTGGACCCTGAGGCAGGTCACGCGCAATGTCCTGGCCAACCTGGCTGGCCAGTTCCGGCCCGAGCCGTGGGTGGACCGCCGCGGGCGTTTGCGCGGCAACCTTCTGGCCGCGCGGGACCTGATCAAAGGACGAGCGAGACCGGACAAGATCCTGGAGTTGAATTGAGGCCGTGACATCCCATCGCGTAGGCGTATTCCGCCTGCAGTTATTCAAGACCTCCGAAACCTTCATCGCGGCCCAGGCCAATCGCCTGAGACGCTATGCGCCCGTGTTTATCGGGCGCGCCGCCTTTGGCCCCGCCCCGCCTGGCGTGGAGGTGATCACTGCCCCCCTCGGCCGGCTGACACAGTTACGCTTGGCGCTGCTGCGCGACATGTCCAGCCTGGAAGCCGGGGTCAGGCAGGCGGGCGTCGAGGTGCTGCATAGCCATTTCGCCGTGGACGCCATCTATGGCCAGGCGCTGGCCAAGCGCATGGGCCTGCCCCACGCCGTCACCCTGCATGGTTTCGACGTCACGCGGTCCGACGCGTCGTTTTTGAAGTCCATGCGCCCCGCGCTGATCAACGCCGTCCTGTTTCGCCGCCGGTTGCAGGCCTCCGGCGCGACGTTTCTCTGCGTATCGGACTTCATCCGCAAGCGGGCCCTGGCGCGCGGCTTTCCTGAGGCCTCCACCCACCTGCACTATCTTGGCATCGACGTGGAGAAGCTGGCGCCCGACGACACCGTCGCCGAGCCGGACCTGATTGTGCACGTCGCCCGCCTGGTCGAGAAGAAGGGAACCCGCTATCTGATCGACGCCGTCGCCCTGCTCGCGCAGGACGGCGTGCGCGCGCGCCTGGCCATTTTGGGCGACGGGCCGTTGCGGGCCGAACTCGAGGCCCACGCCGCGCGCGCGGGCGTCGCTGATCAGGTTCAGTTCCTCGGATCGTGCACCCACCCCGAGGTCATCCGATGGATCCGCCGCGCCAGCGCCGTGGCCGTGCCCAGCGTCACCGCCCGATCGGGCGACGAGGAAGGTTTGCCGACCGTGGTGCTGGAAGCCGGCGCCCTCGGTCGGCCGGTGGTGGCCTGCGACGCCGGCGGAACGGCCGAAGCCATCATCGACGGCCAAACGGGCTATGTGCTGCCCCAGCGCGACCCGAAGGCGCTCGCCGGGGCTCTGCACGTGCTTCTAACCGACCCTTCCGCGCGCCAGGCGATGGGCGAAGCGGCAAGACGCCATATTCTTGAGCATTTCGACATGCGGACGCAGACAGCGCTGCTCGAGGACGTGTATGACAGCTTAAGGGGGCAAGGCGTCAATGGCGCGCGCCCCTGACTGACGTAGAAGGCCGGTTCTAAAGAGTATTGATGTGCAATTTATTGAACACCGCAGGCGGATTTCCATGGATTTGATCTGCCTTCGCCCGGCGTGTAAAGGCCATCCGGCATGATTAATCCCGTTCGACACGTCGCACTCCTGGTGGGATGGCCAGTTCGCCATGAGCGACGTTCCATAGTAAAACCGGGACCCGGATGTTGCCGCTCGGATGAGCTAAGCGCCCAGCCACCCTACCCGCGCCTCGGACCATCGCGCTGACCAACTTTTTATCCAAGATGGATTTCCCCGTCTCCGGAGACCCATATGCCAAGTAAGTCACAGGCCAAAACGGACGGAAGCGCCTCTCAAGGCGGCGAAAAGTCCTTTTGGTCCAAGCCAGAACATTGGTTTTGGTTCGTTATCATCACGATCGAAACTCAACCGCTGCCCAGCATCCTCTTCGCTGGCTCTCACGGGTACGACTGGCTTTCTGAGTTCGTCGGCGCCGCGTCTCTGGTCTATTTGCTGGCCCCGGCCCGGGGGAAAATTCATTACCTCAAGCTGATCTGGCCTTTCTGGGCCTACCTGGCCTACTGCGCCATGGATTCCCTGCTGAATCCAGACCCGCTTCTTTCGCTGAAAACCCTGGGGGTGTTCACCCTTACGGCGGCGCCGGCTTTGGTCATGGGGTTGAGACTGCGGCCGATCGACCTGTGCCGGGTGGCGGCGCTGGTCTTGATCGTGGGGTGCGCGCTCAGCGCGGTGGTCTCGTTGGCGCTTCCGAGCGTGGGGACCATGCCCAGCGGCACCGAGGCGGGCGTCTATCAGATCGGCGGATGGAAGGGGCTCTATACCCACAAGAATCACCTGGGCCACATCGCCGGCCTGACCTTCGGCGCGATGCTTTTGACAGGGCGCGGGCTGTTCAAGGACATCCGCTGGTGGATCGTCGGCCTGGCGGCGGCGGCGATCTGCATGTTCGGCGCGAAATCCTCGACCGCCTACGTGCTCGCGGCGGCGCTGCCGGTGTTCTATTTCGCGGTCGCGAAGCCCAGGGGCGTGCTGCGGTATTTTTCGATCTTCTTCTCCTGCCTGGTCTTTTTCACGCTCCTGCTGTTCAGGGACGATATCGTGCACTTCGCCCTGGGACTGCTGGGTCGAAACTCCAGTCTGAGCGGCAGAACCGATATCTGGCTGCACGCCGGCGAAATGATCATGCAGCGCCCGGTGTTCGGCGGCGGGTTCGGTTTCTCCGCTTCCGACAGCTATCACGAGGCGATCACGGCGCGCTTCGGCGTGGCCTATACCCACAACGAGTATCTGGATCTGCTGCTCAACATCGGCGCGGTCGGATTGATCCTGAACCTGTCGCTGCTGGGCTACGCCGCCTGGCAATCATGGCGCCGCCGGCCCTCCGAGAGCACCGCCATGGCGCGCAATTTTCTGACGCTGCTTCTGTTTGGCGTTGTCATTTCGGGTTGGTCCGAAGGGCACGGCGTGGAGGTCACGCAGGTCATGATGCTTTCGCTGTTCGGCCTGTTCGGCGTGGCGATGGGCGAGGCCCGGGCGGCGCGCCAGTCGCGGCCGTCGCGGGCGCGCTCCAGATCCGCAGACCTGACCGCCCAAGCGCCTCAAGCCACGTGACGGGACTGAGGCGCGGCTCGGGGCAAAAATCTTCACGGGCTTTGGGTTAGATCGGTTCGTGAAACAGCGACGGATCGGTCGGATGAGAACTTTTGTGTGTGTCTTCGGGATTTCTGTTGAGGGGCTCAGATGCGACTAGCCGTGATTGTGCCGTGCTACAACGAAGAGGCGGCGATCGCTGACGTTGTGAGGGGCTTTCAGCGCCACCTGCCGGAAGCGCCCATCTACGTCTACGATAACAATTCCACCGACAAGACCCAGGAGGTCGCCCGGGCCGCCGGCGCGATCGTCCGGCGCGAGCCCCTGCGCGGCAAAGGCAATGTGCTGAGGCGCATGTTCGCCGACGTGGAGGCGGACGCCTATATCCTGGTCGACGGCGACGCCACCTACGATCCCACCATCGCCCGCGCCATGGTCGAGCTCCTGCAGTCGGAAAACCTGGATATGGTGGTCGCCGCGCGCGACGCGGTCGACGCCAAGGCCGCCTATCGCAGCGGCCACCAACTGGGCAACCGGGTGCTCACTGGCGCCGTGGCCTGGCTGTTCGGCGACCGGTTCGACGACATGCTGTCCGGCTACCGCGTGTTTTCGCGCCGGTTTGTCCGGTCCTTTCCCGCCCTCGCCACCGGCTTCGAGACCGAGACCGAGCTGACCGTTCACGCCCTGACCTTGCGCATGCCGATCGCCGAAGTCCGGGCGCCCTATTTCGACCGTCCGGCGGGCTCGGTGTCCAAGCTGAAGACCTATCGCGACGGGGTGCGCATCCTGGTCACCATCGGCAACCTTCTGCGGCGCGAACGCCCCGTCCTGTTCTTCGGCACCCTGGGCGGCGTCCTGGCGCTGCTGGCGGTGATCCTGTCGGTTCCGCTGTTCAAGACCTACATGGAAACCGGCCTGGTGCCGCGCTTTCCCACCGCCATCCTGGCGGCGGCCATGATGATTCTGGCGGTCCTGCTGATGACCGTGGGCCTGATCCTCGAGAACGTCGCCATCGCCCGGCGCGAGGCCAAACGCTTGGCCTATCTCCAGTACGAAAGCCCGGGCGAAACCGCGCGGCGCGACGGAGTCTCGGGCCAGGCGGCGGCCTAGGCGATGGGCGACCGACCATCGCTCGCCACTGAAACGGACGTGAAGGGATGGGTGCTGGGCGGGCTGCCGATCCTGGCGGCAGCGGCCTTCGTCCTGCTCACGCACGCGCGCCTGGCCTATACGCCGGACTCGCCCAGTTACCTGTTCTTCGATCCGACCCGCCCGGTCGTCTATCCGGCGTTTCTGGCGCTGATCCACGCCCTCTCGCCGCGCTACGGGCTGCTCGCTTGGGCCCAGACCTTGATCATGGGCGGCTCGATCAGCGCGTTGATCCTGGCGCTGCGCCGCGCCAGCGGCGCGTTCTGGCTGTGCCTGGCGGTCGAGCTATTGGCTGTGGCCAACCCAAGCTGGTGGAACAACGGGTCGGCGGTCATGTCGGAGGCCTTGTCCTCCGCCCTGACCAATCTGTTCGTCGCCGTGGCGCTGTGGCGCGTCGCCGGCTGCAGGCGCTGGACGGCCCCGTCCTTCGCGCTGGTCATCGCCCTCGCGGTCGGCGTGCGGCCGGTTAATATCGTGTTCGGGCCCGCGGCCATGCTCATGGAGCTGTTGCTGATCGGCCCGCTGTCCATCCCAGCGGCCGGCCGGCTGGCGACGCGGTGGGCGCTCATCATTGCTGGCGTGCTCGCGGGTTATTTCGTCACGCCGCTGACCCAACGCGCCATCCACGGGGAAGTGGTCGCCGCCAATCCCCTGGCCCGTGGCCTGCTGCAGAAGACCATGTTCGATGACGACGGTCCGCCGCCCGCCACGATCGACAAGGCGGACTTCGATCTCATCCAGACGACGGTCCAGCCCGCGCGGCTTTACCTGGCCCAGGCGCCGGCGCCGATCCGGCCCGTCGTGGAGCGTGGCTTCAGCGACTTCCTGCGGTTCGAGGACATCATTCCCCAACTCGCCCGCCGACATGGGTTCGAGCAGGGATGGCGCGTGGACGGCGTGCTCTACAAATACGCCGTCGCCCAGATCGAACACCAGCCTTGGCGATACGTCGACCGGGTGTTGATCGAGGATTGGCGGCTGCTCAGCTATCAGCAGTTCCTGGATCGCCAGACCCAGGCGGGCGTCGATCGCTACCTCAAAACGCACCCCCTCCCCCAATACAGCCCCGTGACGCAGTTGGCGAACACCACCGACCTTGAACAGCGCGCCCATGCCGAGTTCGGGATGCCCATCAGAGTCGGGGGCGCCAATGGCCATATCCATGCCTTGAGCCCAAGGTCCGGCCTGATCCTTACGGCCCAGCGGGCGCTTTATCTCGGCGCGGCCGCTCTTGGCCTCCTGGGGCTGATCGGCGCCCTGTTCCCGGGGACGCCTGCTTCGGTTCGGTCACTGCTGGTCGCCTTGGCCACGCTGGGCCTGCTCGTCCACGCGGAAGCCCTGCTCACGACCCTGAGCGAGTACGGCCTTGTCCGCTACATCGTCCCGTTGTGGCCGCAGATCGCCCTGATCTACGGCCTGAGTTTCGCGGTTTTCGTTTCCCGCTTGGGGAAGGTCCATCGAACGTAGACGAGCTCGGCCAACCTTAGCCAGGGGCACGGTCTCGGCCTACAGACGCGCCCGCTCATAGACGTTCAGGTAGTCGACGGCCATGCGCCGGACGGTCAGCCAGTCCAAATTCTCGGCCGCCTGGGCGCGCCAGTGGGCCAGCTTTGCCGGATCGCTCAACAGCAGATCGAAGGCCGCGTGCAATTCAGGCGGCGATTTTGGTTCGACCAGAATACCACGGGCGCCGTTCTCCAACCCCTCGGTGATTCCCCCAACACGGGTCGCGACGATGGCGCACCCGGCCGCCCGCGCCTCGGGAATGACCAGCGGAAAGGGATCCGAATGCGATGCCAGGACAAAGATGTCCGCCGCCTTGAGGTAGTCCTTGGCGTTGGTCTTAAAGCCCTCGAAATGAATCCGGTCGGCGCAGGGCAAGGCCTTGGCCTGCGCTTCCAGCTTATCCCGCTCAGGACCTCGGCCCACGATATAGAGATGCGCGCCATATCGGGCGTCGAGAGCGCCGAACGCCTCGATGACTTCGCCCACGCCCTTGCGGTCGAACAGGCCGGCCACCGCGACGATGTTGGGATGCTGAAGGCTGACTGGCTCACTGGGCCTGCCCAGCGTTCGCGCGCCTCCGACCACGCCATTCCTGACGACGGTGGTGCGGCGTTCGGGCACGCCCCGATCGACCAGGCGCTGCCGGTTTTCCTCGCTTACCGCGACCATGACGTTGGCATGGCCCATCCAGGAGGCGGACCGCTTGAATTCATTATGGACGGTGGTCACCACCCGATAGCGATATAGAGGCTGCAGCACCCGAGCGACGACAAATCCGGTCAGCATATGACCGTGGACGATGTCGGGCTTCCACGACGCGAACACCTTGTTCAGGCCGACGAAGGCGTTCAGCTCCTTCTTGAATTGCTCGACCTTGAAATGCTGCACACCCCGGGATTCGACCAGTTCGACGAAGTCGCCGCCCGAAGATGCGATCGCCACCGTATGGCCCATCTCCGCTTGGCTGCAGGCCAAGTCGACGACGGTGTTCACAATCCCATTCCCAACGTCGCCCAATTCGTTGAGAAGGTGCAAAATTCTCATGTGTGCTCTCGTGCGCCCCGGCCATCGCCATTAGCATCGAAGCCGCGCTCCGACTAAGCCTGCTCTGTGCCTCAAGATTATGCCGCTTGGGTGACGCGACCGACACCCCTTTTGTGCGCCGCGATGGGCCGGACCTACGCACTTTCAACTGAGAAGCGAACTCTGGCCGCGGGCGCCCCTGGCCAAGGCAGCTCATCCGTCCCCGGCGCCCCGGCGCCGACAAACTGGCGCAAATCCAAAGTGGCCCGCCCCACGGCCGAGCCGCGTGGTCTTCACAGGTTTATGATTAGCGCTCGGTAACCTGCGACAATTTATCCCCCGGCTACTCAGCGTAAAACTGGGTAGTTTCACCCGCTTCTCAGGGCAAGAATTGCCCGTGGCCGCAATTCTCGCTTTTTCTGCGGGTTATTTTGGCAAGTCTAATCTCAAAAAATCCAAATTTTTCAACGAAGCCATGATTAAGTTTCTGTAAAAAATGTTCACAAAGGCGTCACAGCAACGCTCAAAACCACTCGTTAACCCCTGTGGTAACAATTACTGCTCAGCTTCAACGTTCGGGTTGCCAACATATGTCCAACTCCAAATCGCACGGCCGCGGTCGCACCGCCTACCAACTCGCCGCCGCCCTTTCGGCCGCGGCCACCATCTTCGCCCTGCAGGCCCAACCGGCGAGCGCGGGCCTGCCCTCGCCTGGCGGCGGCGCCTGGGATTTTAGCCAGAAGGGCGCCGCGCTGGACCTTACCGGCTATCAGGTGACCTTCGACGACGAGTTCACGACCGCTGACGTCGCTTGCTACGACTGGGCGCCGGTCGGATCGCACCGTTGGTATGTCTACAACAACGTCACGATCGCCTTAGGCGCGGTGCACTGCACGCCCGGCGCCGTCGGGGCCAATGTTTCGCCCGACGTCTTCGTAAACAACCACCTGCTCGTGCTCGGCGCGCACCGCCGGAACGGCGTGTGGAACACGGGCGCCGTGCAGACCTTCGATCCCCACGGCGAGGGCTTCGATCAGCAGTACGGCTATTATGAAGCCAGCATCAAGTTGCCGGCGGCGACGCCTGCAGGCGTGAATCTTTGGCCAGCGTTCATCCTCGACTCCGGCCACGTCTATCCTGGTACGGCCTATGAAGTCACCGAACTGGACGTCCTGGAAGCCTGGTCCAATGCTGGTACTGCGTACGATGGGTACAACCAGGTGACCTTGCACTCTTGGCCGGCGACGCCTGCAAATCTGTCTATTCTGCCTACCCACGAGCAGGCGCCCTTTATGACGGCTGTAAAAGCTTTCGACGGCAATTGGCATACCTATGGCGTCAGATTCACCCCGACCTATTGGACAATCTACATAGATCGGAAGGAAGTGGGTCGTTATCCGGTCAACCAGGCACTCATGAACAAACCCATGTGGATGCAACTCAACCTGGGGATTTCACCCACGACCCTGCCCTCGACCGCAAACGCAGACTATTGGATGTACGTCAACGCGGTCCACGTCTACGCATGCATGACTTCGGCCTGCCAA
>DATKPD010000061.1:0-41759 GCA_035524315.1 Caulobacteraceae bacterium | reverse complement strand
CGATGGCATATGCAGACCGCGTATTGGCCATTTCTGAGGTGGTGCGGACAGCGAACGCACTTCCCACGTGCGAAATATTGCCGTTGGGCAACACTCACCTAGCCCAATGGAATGCGGAGTCGGTTGAACGCCGCATGAAATCTCGTTTAAGCCGCAACTGGCCAGGCCAGCTTGTGATTCTAAATGTTTGTCGGTTCACAGAGGCCGAGCGCGCGTACAAGGGCGTGGATTTCTACATCAATCTGCGCCGAGCGCTTGATTTGCTCCACCCGGATATAGGCGCCATGACGCGTTTTGTTCTAGCCGGCAGGGCGCTTCGCGAGGATGTCGATGCGGTGTCTGCGGGAGGAATAGATGTCATCGCCAACCCGAGCGATGAGGGCCTAGCAGACCTCTACCATGCTGCTGACCTTTACTTGAGCGCCAGTCGGTGGGAGGGCTACAACCTCGGCATAGCTCAGGCGCTTGCGATGGGACTTCCTGTCTGCGCTTCAGACATTCCCGCGCATCGCGCCTTTGGCGTTCCTGTGTTTACCTCCCTGAACGAAGCCCTGAGTGAGGTGGTCCAAGCTTTTCGGGACCCGTCCAGACGTGAAGGAATTCAAGCCCGCCAACCTATACTTCGTGACTGGAAGCCGCCCGCCGAGCGACTGCGTGACTTGATCGATGAACTGGTTCTGGACAAGCAGGCTGAAAATCGGCGGGCGGCGGATGGCCGGTAGGCCGAGTTCGGGCGAGCGAGGGGCTCACTTGGGCCGTGCGACGAAAATGTCGGGCGTTCCCGGCGATTTGAATTTTTCGCACTGCCATCCAGTTTGATCCAGGACGTGACGGAAAAAATCCTCCCTGAAGCCGAGCTCCAGCCATCCTCGAGTGCGGATTTCCCAGAGAGAGGCGCCGTCGAGCCTTAGACCCCAAGGTTTTTGGAAGTCGGCGTAGATGGGCTCGCCGGCGAACACCAGAATGCCCCCCACCGCCAATCGATCGTGCAGCTTGCGCAGCAACGCCACGAAATCAAGGCAATGGTGGAAGGCTTCATAAAACAGGATGATGTCAAAGCGCTCGCCCTCGTCGGGAACCTCGCCAAAGGCGCCGACGTGGGTTCGGACTTGCAACCGGCGGCCCGCGGCCAAGGCGTTGAGCACGCCGATGGCTTCGGCGTTGATGTCCACTGCGGTCATGCGATAGCCCGACGCCGCGAGCAGGGCGGTGGTGAACCCCACGCCGCAGCCGTATTCGAGGATTGTGTGCGCGGTGGATGGCTTGGCTCCCCACAGAACCTGCATGATCCGGCTAATGCCGAGCAGATGCCCTGCAATGAGATCCCCGTGTCCCGTGTTGAACGGATAGGGTGCGGGATCCAGCGCGCCTTCCATCGAGAGGGTCGTGGGCTCGGCTACCCAGGGGTCGTAGTCGCTTGCGCCCGATATTTCACAATAGAGCGCGACCTGCGCGTCGCGGTAGGCGCGCGACAGCGGATCGGTCGGAAGCCGGGAGATGTCCTCATGGTAGGTGAACGTGGCGCGGGCCCGCATCCAGTCGGCCATTGAGTGGCTAAGGAGCGCCTTTAGTCGATCAATCTCGGCGTCGAGCGCCTGTGGAGTCTGAACAACGCGCAGCTTGAGCGCCCGGCCCTCGCTACGCCCGAAGGCCTCGTAGTGGGCCGCGCCGGACGCAAATTGGCCGTCGGTCACCGCCTGGCGAACGTCGGGGTGCGCACTGAGATAGGCATGCTCGTCGAACCCTTCGTGGGCCGAGATGATCGGGTGCGGTGATTTCATGTCTTCTCCTAGAGCCCCGCCAAACGGATGGCGGGCGCCGCGCGTCTCGCCTCAATTCCCCTTAGCCGCATCCCCCGCCGGCTTGGCCCCTGCCGACGCGGGCGTCGCTTTGGCCACACGGGTGGCGTGGTAGGCGACTTCCATGTCCGTGCGGGGCAGTTCGGCTAGGGTGATGTAGCCCTTGGCGCCCTTGTCCAGAGTGTGGAAATGGCGGTCGGCCTGGTCCAGGAACTCCTGGCGCGTGATCTTGAAATCGAAGTTGCGATCGGCGGCGGTGATCGGCTCGGGCTCCTTGAACAGGCTGAAGGGGCTGGCGCCCTGGTCGGCCGCGGTCTCGCCGCCCAGAGGATTGACCTGGGTCACGATGGGCACGAGGTAGCCTTCGTAGGCGTGGATCTCGCCGCTATCGAGCAGCCCGTCGTGGTCGCGGTCCAAAGCGTCAAACACGTGCATGGCGTCGGCGCGGAACTCGTCGATGTCGACCTTGCCGTCGCCCTTCTTGTCCATGCGGGCGAACCATTTGACGACCGGATAGGGGTCGGTGACGGGCGCGGAGAAGGCTTCGCCCGCCGGGCTGATGAAGATCAGCTGATCGGTCTGGATGTCGTCGCTGTCGGCGGCCCGGGCCCCGGACGCACCCCAGGCCATGGCCCACGCGGCCAAGAGGCCGAGGGCCCCGCGAACGGGGGCGCCGCGCAGTCTGTGGGTGAAGTTCATGCCGCCGCGGCCCTTCGTCTCGTCTGCATCAGCGCGTCCGTAAAGTGGCCCATCGGCCCCGCGCGGGCAATGACGCAAGCGCTTTAGCCGTCGGCGTCCAGCCCCACGTCCAGCGCCGGCGCCGAATGGGTCAGAGCGCCCGAGGAGATCACGTCCACGCCGGTCTGGGCGATCGCGCGCACGGTCGCCAGCGTGACCCCGCCGGAGGCCTCCAGGATCGCGCGGCCTTTGGCGCGGCCCACCGCCTCCTTCAGCTCGTCCAGGCTGAAGTTATCGAGCAGGATCACGTCGGGGCCGAAGGGCAGGGCCTCGTCGAGTTGATCGAGCGTATCGACCTCGACCTCGATCTTGACCAGATGGCCCGCCGCCGCCCTGGCCCGCGCCAGGGCTGGCCCCACGCCGCCGCAAGCCGCGACATGGTTGTCCTTGATCAGGATCGCGTCGTCCAGGCCGAAGCGGTGGTTCATGCCTCCGCCGCAGCGCACCGCGTATTTCTCCAGGTTGCGCAATAGGGGCGTGGTCTTGCGGGTGCAGGCGATGCGCGCGCCCGTGCCCTCGACCGCCTTGACATAGGCCGCCGTCAGGCTGGCCACGCCGCTCAGCCGTCCCAAGAGGTTCAGCGCCACCCGCTCGGCCGACAGCAGGGCGCGGGCGTTGGCCTCGACCTCGGCCAGCACGACTGGGCCGTCCACCGCGTCGCCGTCCCGGGCCAGGGCGCGATAGGTCGCGCTCGGGTCCAGAGCCGCGATGGCCAGGCGCACGCAGTCCAGTCCCGCGAGGGTTCCGGCCTGACGCGCGGCGAAGCGGGCGCTCAGGCGCGCGTCGGCGGGGATGCACGCGGCCGAGGTGATGTCCCCGGCGCGGCCCAGGTCTTCGGCCAGCGCCGCGCGCACCACCGGCTCGATCAGGATATCAGGCAGGGACCAGGTCAAATCGCCGACGCGTCCTCGGTCAGGGTCAGCACGGTTCGCCGCGCGGGCGAGGCCATGCACGGGAAGTCGGGCCGGTAGTGGGCCCCGCGGCTCTCGGTCCGCTCCAGCGCCGCCTCGGCCACCACCCGCGCCGTGGTCAGCACCAGGGCCTCGCCGTGGATCGCGCGCAGGGTCTCGATCTGGCCGAGCAGGCGCTTGAGGCCCTCGCGGTCGCGCACGACGCCGGCGTCGCGGGTCATGGCCTGGCGCAGCATCTGCAGCGCCGAGGGCGGCAGGTCGGGGCTGGCCTGGGCCGGCAGGATCGGCTGGGCCGGCGCCTCGCGCTCCTGGCCGGCGGCCTGGCCCGCGCGCGCGCCGTAAACCGCCGCTTCCAGCAGCGAGTTGGACGCCAGGCGGTTGGCGCCGTGCACCCCGGTCGAGGCGCACTCGCCCACGGCGTAGAGGCCGGGCAAGGACGTCCGTCCGTCGCGATCGGTCATCACCCCGCCCATGTGGTAGTGCGCCGCCGGCGCCACAGGGATCGGCTGAACGCGCGGATCGAGCCCGGCTGCCTGGCACGCGGCGAACACGGCCGGGAACTCGTCGGGGAAATGCTCGCCGATCGCCTGGCGGCAATCCAGGAACGCCCCGCCGCCGCCCGCGATCTGGCGATGGATGGCGCGGGCCACCACGTCCCGCGGGGCCAGGTCGCCCATGGCGTGATAGCGGGCCATGAACGGATGTCCGTCGGCGTCGATCAAGCGTGCGCCCTCGCCGCGCAAGGCCTCGGAGGCCAGGGGCGCGGGGTCGGCGTCGACCGCGATGGCGGTGGGGTGGAACTGCACGAACTCGGGATCGGCGATGGTCGCCCCGGCCCGCGCCGCCAGGGCCAGGCCCTCGCCGCGCACGGCCGGCGGATTGGTGGTGACGGCGTAGAGTCCGCCCAGGCCCCCCGTGGCCAGCACCACGGCGGCGGCGATGATCTGCACGCGCTGGCCATCCGGCGTCTCGACCAGGGCGCCGCGCACCCGTCCGCTGGCGTCTTGCAACAGGGCCAGGGCGCGGCCCTGGCGGAAGCGGATATGCTCGCTCGCCTGAGCCGCGGCGACCACCGCCCGCATGATCTCGCGCCCCGCCTGATCTCCTTTTACGCGAGCCACGCGTGGCCGGCTGTGCGCGGCCTCGAGGCTGAGCACGAACGCCTCGCCGTCGGCCTCGCGGTCGAACGGCGCGCCCAAGGCGGCCAGGCGGCGCACCGCGGCCGGACCCTCGCGTGTCAGCAGGGCGGCGGCTTCGGGATCGACCAGACCGGCGCCCGCCGCGATGGTGTCGGCGGCGTGCATCGCCGCGTCGTCGTCGGGCGACAGGGCCGCGGCCATCCCGCCCTGGGCCCAGGCCGAGCAACAGCCCTCGCCGAGCGGCTGGGGGGCCAGCGCCAGCACGCGCCGCGGCGCGGCGGCCAGCGCCGCCGACAGGCCCGCCAGGCCGGCGCCCAGGACCAGCACGCCGTCGAAGGTTTCACGCTCGGCCATGGGCCGCATCCAGGGCGTTGAGCCGTTCGCGCACCAGATCGCCCGCCGCCGGGCTAAAGCAGCACAGCAGGACGACTTCGATCTCGTCGCGCTTGGCGATGGTCTGGGTCACCGTCTTGACCGCGATCTCGGCCGCCAGCCCGGCGGGGAAACGGTAGACCCCGGTTGAGATGGCGGGGAAAGCGAACGAGCGCACGCCGTTGTCCATGCCCACCCGCAGTGAGCGCTTGTAGCACGAGGCCAGCAGCTCTTCTTCCTTGCGGCCGCCGCCGTCCCACACCGGCCCCACCGTGTGGATCACGTGCTTGGCCGGCAGGTCGAAGCCGGGCGTGATCTTGGCGTCGCCGGTCTGGCAGCCGCCCAGCTTGCTGCAATAGTCGGCCAGCCGCGGCCCGGCCTTGCGGTGGATCGCCCCGTCCACCCCGCCGCCGCCCAGCAGGGTGTGGTTGGCGGCGTTGACGATGGCGTCCACCTTCAGGGTGGTGATGTCGGCGACGACCACCGAGATGCGCGGGTCCATGGCTCGATCTTTCAACTCAACTCAGATCAGCTCGACGTCGACGTGATGGCGCGCCTTGATCAAATCGTAACGCGCCGGCGTGGCCGGCGGGGGCAGGTCGATCATGCGCTGAACGGCGGCGCGCGCCCGCTCGGCCACCGCCGCGTCGATCGTCACCTCGAACCGGTCGTGCAGCAGGGCGTCGTAGATGTTCTGCAGGCTGATGCGCTTCATGTGCGGGCACAGGTTGCACGGGCGCACGAACTGAGTGTCGGGGGCGTCGCACGCCACATTGTCGGCCATGGAGCACTCGGTGATCAGCACCACCTGCTTGGGCTTGCGCTGGGTCACGAAGTCCGACATCGCCGCCGTTGACCCGGCGAAATCGGCGACTTCCAGCACCTCGGCCGGGCATTCGGGGTGGGCCAGGATCTGCGCCTGCGGATAGGCGGCTTTCAGCTCCAGGATGTCGGCGGCGGTGAAGCGTTCGTGCACCTCGCACCGGCCCTGCCAAGCGATGACGCCGACCTCGGTCTGGCGCGCCACGTTGCGAGCCAAAAACTCGTCCGGCAGCAGGATCACCCGGTCCACGCCCCACTGGCGCGCGGCGTGCTCCACCACCTGCACGGCGTTGGCCGAGGTGCAGCAGATGTCGGTCTCGGCCTTCACCGCGGCGGTGGTGTTGACGTAGGTGATCACCGGCAGGCCTGGATAACGCGCCTTGATCAGGCGCACATCCTCTGCCGTGATCGAGGAAGCCAGCGAGCAGCCGGCGGCCAGATCGGGGATCAGTACGGTCTTGTCCGGACACAGGGCCTTGGACGTCTCGGCCATGAAGTGCACGCCGGCCTGGACGATGATGCTGGCGTCGCTGCGGGCGGCCTCGCGCGCCAGTCCCAGGCTGTCGCCAACGAAGTCGCCCACGCCATGGAAAATCTCGGGCGTCATGTAATTGTGCGCCAGGATCACCGCGTTCTTCTGGCGCTTCAATTCGTTGATCGCCGCGATCAGGGGTGCGTGCGCGCGCCATTCCAGGGGCGTGACCTGGGCCTTCACCTTTTCCCACAAGGGGCGGGTGGCGATCTCGACCGCCGTGGTGAAATCCAGACCCTGCGAACCGTCGGCCATGACCAGCTCCTTTTGCTCAAACTGAGCATTACGGGGGCCTAATAAAACGCCGAGGCGAGAGTTTCGCTGCGGCGCACCCTTATGCTAAGGCTGAGCATAAGTGGCCTGTCCGATATAGACCCCTGCGCCCGGCCAGGGAAGAGGCAATGACGAATTTATGATGCCTGAGATCGCGGCGCCCGTTCACCGGGTGCGCAGGCGTGAATCCGCCGCGGCGTCGCCGCTTTGCGGCTTTCGCTATGACGAGCGCGCGCCCATCTTGGCAGGCCATGCGCTCAACACCGTCTCTCTCCGCCCTCTCGCCCGTCCGCCAGGCCTTGGTCGGACAGGTGCGCAAGGTCGTCGGCGGCACGGGCGACGACACCGTCGAGCGCAATCGCCAGGACACCGGCCTGTTCGGCCCCGACAGCGCCTGCTGGAAGGTCCACGGCGATTTCACCAGCATGATGGTGGGCGGCATCGCCGCCCTGCTGGTCCAGATGCTGCACCCCCGCGCCCTGGCGGGCGTGTGGGACCACTCAAACTTCCGCCATGACATGTCCGGGCGCCTCAAGCGCACCGCCCGCTTCATCGCCGGCACCACCTACGGCGACCGGCAAGAGGCCGAGGGCCTGATCGCGCGCGTCCTGGCCATACACGCCCAGGTCAAGGGCGTCCTGCCCGACGGCGCGCCCTATTCGGCTCAGGACCCGGACCTGGTGACGTGGGTGCACGTGACCGAGGTCAGCGCCTTCCTCGCCGCCTATCTGCGCTATGTCGATCCCGCGTTCGCGCCCGCCGAGCAGGATCGCTACCTGCGCGAAACCGCCGAGATCGCCCATCGCCTGGGCGCCGTCTCGGCGCCGCAGAGCCGCGCTGAACTTGCCGCCTATATCCAGGCCGTGCGTCCGGCCCTGCGCTATGACGCCCGCACTCGCACCGTCGCCCAGGCCCTGCTTTCAGAGCCGCCGCCTAGCCTGGCGGCGGGGCCCGCGCTGGCGTTCGCCTTTGACGCCGCCAAGGACCTGTTGCCCGGTTGGGCGGCGCAAATGCACGGCTTCTACATCTCGCCGGTACGCCGCGCCGCCGCCCGGGCTGGCGTCCACACCCTGGCCCGCTCGTTGCGTTGGGCCTTGGTCAACAGCGCCGAGGCGCGCGCGCGCCGGCGCGCGGCCGAGTTGGCCGACGGATCGCTAGGCTCCTAGGGCGCACGGACTGGAGGCGGTCCGCGCTCTCACCACGCCCCGATCGCGTTCGCCTCCGCCTCGCCGATCGGTCGATGGGCCTTGGCGTGGTCTTCCTCCGCCAACAGGCGCACCGCGTCCAGAGCGGCCATGCAGCCCATGCCCGCCGCCGTCACGGCCTGGCGATAGACGTCGTCGGTCACGTCGCCGGCAGCGAAAACGCCCTTGATCGCGGTCGAGGCCGTGCCGGGTTTGACCTTGAGATAGCCGGCCCGGTCCATCTCCAGTTGCCCCGCGAACAAGGCCGAGGCGGGGGCGTGGCCGATGGCGACGAACAGGGCGCTGCAGGACAAGGCGCGCTCATCACCGGTGTTCACGTCCTTCAGCGCCACGCCGGTCACGCCCAGGGGATCGTCCGGGCCCAGCACCGCCTCGACCGTGTGGTTCCAGACCAGCTCGATCTTGGGGTTGGCGAACAGCCGCTCCTGCAGGATGCGCTCGGCGCGCAGTTCGCCCTTGCGATGGACCAGCGTGACCTTGGCCGCGAAGTGGGTCAGGAACAGCGCTTCCTCGACGGCGGTGTTGCCGCCGCCGACCACGACCACGTTCTTGCCCCGGTAAAAGAAGCCGTCGCAGGTGGCGCAGGCCGACACGCCCGAGCCCTTGAACTTGCGCTCGGACGGCAGGCCCAGCCACTTGGCCTGGGCGCCGGTGGCGATGATCAGGGGCTCGGCCAGGAACTCGGCCCCGGAGTCGCAGGTCAGGCGGAAAGGCCGGGCGGACAGGTCGGCCCGGACCACCAGGTCGTTGACCAACTCGGCGCCCACCTGCTCGGCCTGCGCGCGCATCTGGTCCATCAGCCACGGCCCCTGGATCGCCTCGGCGAAGCCTGGATAGTTCTCCACATCGGTGGTGATGGTCAGCTGGCCGCCGGGCTGGAGCCCCGAGATCAGCACCGGATGCAACAAGGCGCGCGCGGCGTAGATCGCGGCGGTGTAGCCGGCGGGGCCCGAGCCGACGATGGCGCAGCGCACGGTGCGAGGATCAGACATAAAGCTTCCGCCAGGCCGATTGTGAGGCTCTACTTAGCCCGTGATCGCCGGCCGCTCCAGCGGCGGCGCCGAACAGGACCGCCGATGACTCCACCCCGCGTGCTGGTGTTTCCCGACGGCGGCCCGCGCATCGGCGGCGGCCATGTCATGCGCTGCCTGACCCTGGCCGAGGCGTTGAGCGATCAGGGGGCGCAGGTCGCCTTCGCCGCCAACGCCGCCGCCGGCGCGGTTATCGCCGCCTATGGCCCAGTCGGGGTTGAGGTCTTTCCGTTGCCAGACGATCTGGACGCTGCCGTAGCGGTTGTGTCGCAGGCGCCTGCCGATTGGGTGTTGCTCGACCACTATCGGCTGACCCTGAGTCAGGAGGCGACGCTGAAGGGCAAGCGGCGGCTGGCTGTGCTCGACGACCTGGCCGACCGTCCGCGCGCGGCCGATCTGTGGCTCGATCCCGGCTATGGCCGGACGGCCGCCGACTACGCCTCGCTCGCGCGTCCCGGCGCGAGCGTCCTCGCGGGCCCCGCCTATGCGCCGGTGCGCCCGGCCTTCGCCGCCCTGCGCGCGCAGGCGCTGGCGCGTCGCGCTCTGGACACGCCGCCCGCGCGCGCCCTGGTGTTCCTTGGCCTCGGCGACCTTGACGCCATTACCGCCCGCGTCCTTAGGGCCCTGCGCCCCGCCTTGCCGACGCTGACGTTCGACGTGGTGCTGGGCAAGGGCGCCGCGAGCCTGCCGGCCCTGTGGGACGCGCCCGACCCTCGGGTACGCCTGCACGTCGACACGCCCGCCATGGCCGAGCTGTGCGCCCAAGCCGACCTCGCCATCGGCGCGGGCGGCAGCGCCACCTGGGAGCGCGCCGTGCTCGGCCTGCCGTCGGTGACGGTGATCCTGGCCGATAATCAGCGCGCCATGGCTCAGGCCATGGCCAGGGACGGCCTGACCCTGGCCCTCGACTCCTCCGCGCCCGACTTCGACGCGCGCCTGGCGGCTGCCGCGCGCCAGCTTCTGGATGATGCGGCCTTGCGCCAGGCGCTGTCCGCCCGCATCTCAGCCCTGTGCGACGGACGCGGCGCCGCGCGCTTCGCCGAGGTTCTGCTGAGAGAGGCGGGGTCATGACGATCCTCGACCGCATCGGCGTGAGCCTGCCGATCGTGCAGGCGCCCATGGCTGGCGTCTCGACCCCGGCCTTGGCGGCGGCGGTGTCTCAGGCCGGCGCGCTGGGCTCGATCGGCGTCGGCGCGACCGACGCGGCCGGCGCGGCCGCGATGATCCAGGATCTGCGCGCGCGCACCAACCGGGCCTACAACGTCAACCTGTTCGTCCACGCGCCCGCCAGGCCCAACCCGGTGCGCGAGGCGGCGTGGCTCGAAGGGCTACAGCCCCTGTTCGCCGAGTTCGGGGCCGAGCCGCCAAACGGCCTGCGCACAATCTACAACAGCTTCGCCGATGACGACGCCATGCTGGCCATGCTGCTGGAGCTGCGGCCCCCGGTGGTCAGCTTCCACTTCGGCCTGCCGGGCCCAGACCGTATCGCCGCGCTCAAGGCCGCCGGCTGCGTGCTGCTGTCGACCGCCACCACTCTGGACGAAGCCTTGGCGGCCAAGGCGGCGGGCGTCGACGCGCTTGTGGCCCAGGGCGTGGAAGCCGGCGGTCATCGCGGGGTGTTCGATCCGGACGCGCCCGACGAGGGTCTGGGCGTCCTGGCCCTCACGCGCCTGCTGGCGCTGCGCGCGGGCCTGCCGGTGATCGCGGCCGGCGGGATCATGGACGGCGCGGGCGTGGCCGCGACGCTGGCGCTCGGGGCCGTGGCCGCCCAGCTCGGCACCGCCTTCGTCGCCTGTCCGGAAAGCAGCGCCGACCCGGCGTTTCGCGGCGCTCTGCTGGCCCCGCATCCCCATACCGTGATGACCCGCGCCATTTCCGGCCGGCCGGCGCGCTGCCTGGCCAACCGCTTCACCGCCTGGGGCGAAACGAGCGGGCTGCAGCCGCCCGACTATCCGATCGCCTATGACGCGGGAAAGGCGCTCAACGCGGCGGCCAAGGCGGCCGGCGAGGGCGGCTTCGGCGCCCAGTGGGCCGGGCAGGGCGCGCCGCTCGCCCGGTCGTTGCCCGCCGGCGAGCTGGTGCGCCAGTTGGCGGCCGAGCTGGATGCGGCGCAATCTTCGCCGGGACGAGCCTAGTTAGGCAGGGCGTAGGCGACATAGGCGGTGGACCCGCGTCCGCCCGACGCCAGGACCACATATTCCTTGCCGTCCACCATGTAGACCGCAGGCGTCAGGGCCGTGGAGTTGGGCAGCTTGCCCTGCCACAGCAGCTTGCCGTCCTTGGTGTCATAGCTGTCCAAGGTTCCCACCGCGCCGATGAACAGCAGGCCGCTGGCGGTCGCCACCGGGCCGCCGCGACCGGACTCGAACGGGATCACCCAGCGATAGGCCCCCGTGTTCAGGTCCACGGCGTCCAGCACCATGTCCGGTCCCTTCAGCCCGGGGTGGCCGTTGGGCAGGCGAAACTGGCCATAGCCGGTGAAGGCGTATTTCAGCAGGGCGAAACCGTTCTGGGCGCCCCCCGGCGGGGGCGGGCCGCCCGGTTCGGGCGGGACCTGGAAGTGCCTGTTCAACGTCATGCGGGTCATGCCCGCGCTGTTGGACACCGCCGCGTAGATCACGCCCTTGTGGTCGGTGGCCATGCCGCCCCACTCGTTGCCGCCCGAAAAGCCGGGGATCACCAGGGTGTTCTGATCCAGGCCAATCGGCACATAGGGGCCGGCCCCGCCATAGAACCCATCGAACATCGCCTTGGCCGCCGCGTTGTCCTGGACCGAGGCGTCGGTCAGATCGGCGACCGTGAACGACTTGCGCGACAGGGGCCGGGGCAGAACCGGGATCGGCTGGGTCTTGGACGCCACCTCGCCCGGCACGTCGCTGCCCGGGAACGGTTGCTCGACGATAGGGAACACCGGCTTTCCGGTGGTCCGGTTGAACACATAGATATAGCTCTGCTTGTTGGTGGCGACCGCGACGTCGACGGGCTTGCCGTCGTGCTTCACCGTCATCAGGACCGGCGGCGAAGTGGAGTCCGAATCCCACAGGTCGTGATGCACCTGCTGGAAGTCCCACAGTCGCTTGCCGGTCAGGGCGTCCAGCGCGATGGTCGAGTTGCCCAGCCGGTCGTCGCCGATCCGGTCCGCGCCGTAGAAGTCGTCGGCGGGCGAGCCGGTGTTGACGAACAGTATGCCGCGCTTGACGTCGATCGAGGCGCCCGACCAGGCATTGTCGCCGCCCTGGGTCTTGTAGGCGTCCGCTGGCCAGGTCTCGGCGCCGACCTCGCCGGGGTGGGGGATGGTGTGGAAGGTCCACACCAGCTTGCCGGTATGGGCGTTGAACGCGCGCACGTCGCCGGGCGAGGCGGGCGTGTTCTCGGCCACCCGGCCGTTCACATAGATCAGGTCTTTGTAAACCATGGCCGGCGAGGTCAGGTAGATGTGGTTGTCGCTGGCCGGGCCGCGCAGGTTCTCGCGAATATCGATGCGTCCGCCGTCGCCGAAGGCGCTGACCGGCTGGCCGGTCTCGGCGTCGATCAGATAGAGGAAGTTCTGGGTGCCGAACACGACCCGCAGCTTGCCGCCGTCACGCCAGCTGGTCAGGCCCCGAATGGGCTGGGTCTCGGTCAGCTTGGGATCGAACGTCCATTTCGGCTGTCCGGTCGCGGCGTCGAGCGCGACCAGTTGCTGAGTGGTGGTCACCACGAACAGCGTATGTCCGATCATCATCGGCTGGGATTCAAGCCCGCCGCTGGCCATCGGAAAACGCCAGGCTTCCTTGAGCTGGGCGACGTTGGCGGGCGTGATCTGGGTCAGGGGCGAGAAATGATCCTCGGCCGGACCGCCATTGTAGGCCCAATCGACCGACTTTTGGGCCGCGCTGGCCGTAAGGGGAGCCAACAGGGCTGCGCTCCATAGAACGCCAGCCGCCAGTGAAGCCTTCATGACCTATCCTCCTCCGCGTGGCGCTTTTCTGACCTCAGCCGTTGCCCTTGCCCATAGCCGCCCGCGCGGGCGGTCACAACGCCGGGCGCCCGGCGTCGCTCAAAGCGTGAGGGATGGGCGGCGCGTCAGTCCAGGGCGAAGCCGAGCCGCCGCAGGCGCGCGACGATTCCGGGCCGCGCGGCGTCCCAGTCGGCCTTGAGCAGGCCCAGCCCGATCACCGTCTGCGCCGCGCCGCCCTTGATCACATGGGCCCTCAGCCGCGCCTCGATCTGGAAGCCGAACTTCTGGTGCAGCTTCCAAACCGCCTCGTTCGTTTCCAGCACCTCGCACCACAGCTTGGTCAGGCACAGCTCGCCAAAGGCCCGTTCGATCATCAGGAATTCGACAAAGCCCCCCGCGCCCTTGCCCCGCGCCGAGGGCTCGGCCAGGTAGTAGGCCCAGGCGGCGCGGCCCTGGGCCGGTTCGATGTCGTAGAAATTGGCCAGCCCGGCCGGCGCCCCGTCGATCTCGATCACGCGGTAGTCGCGCCGCGCGTCTCCGTCCACGCCGGCGAACCAACGGGCGTGCTCCTCAGGCGAAATGGCGTGGTCGGAATACATATAGGCCGCCACATCGGGCGAATTGCGCCAAGCCAGCAGGCGGTCCTGGTCGTCGGCGCGTAGCGGGCGCAGGGTCACGGCGGCGGCCATGGTCAGATCCTCCGATCCCCGCCGAACATGGCTAGGTCCGGCCTGCTCCGCAAAAAGGCGCGCACGTCATCCGAGGTGAAGTCGGGCCTGGACGGATAGAGCGCGTCGTACACCGTCCGCACCAGCTCCAGGTCGTCGGGCCGGTCGACCGTCCAGCGCAGCTCGCCCTCCTCGGCCGCCTGGCTGAGGAAGGCCTGGGGGAAGCGCTCGGGATGGCGGTAGAAATAGGGCGTCACGTGCTCGCGCTCGTAGGGATCGCCCGCCTCGCGCCCGGCGCGCGTCAGGCACGACGCCCGCACCACCTCCACGTCCAGGCCTTTGGGAAAGGTGCGGTGGGCCGGGGTGTTGGCGGCGTAGTCGGTTCCACGCTCCAGGTGCAGGGCGATGGTGGCGTCGATCACCTTGGGGTCGGCCAGCGGGCAATCGCCGGTCAGACGCACCACCTGCTCGGCCGGGCCGAAGGCATTGAGCGCGCCGACGAAGCGCGCCAGCACGTCGTTCAGCGATCCGCGGTAAACGCCCGCGCCCAGCGTCGCCACATGCTCGGCCAGCGGATCGTCGCTAGGGTCGGTGCTGGTCGCCAGGACGATGTGGTCGATGCGCCGGGCGCGGCGCACGCGCTCAATTTGCCGCGCGATCATCGGCGCGCCGGCCACCTCGGCCATCACCTTGCCTGGCAGGCGGGTGGAGGACATGCGGGCCTGGAGAATGGCGAGAATCAGCGGGGACGCTCCGGTGCGGACCGAAGACTATCCCCTAGGGCTGGGCCGCCGCCAGGGTCGGCCAGTCCTCGATCTTGATCCGGCCGACCAGCTTGGCCTGACCCGCGCCGTCGGGGCGGAACACCAGGGCCTCGCCGTCCGCCAGCACCGCCCCCTCGGCGGGATAGGCGGCGCGGATGTTGGGCAGGTGGGTCAGGATTACCGTGTCGGTCCCCGCCGCCGGCGGATCGGCGGTCTGGCCGCGCAGCCATGCGCCCTGAGCCGGGGCCTGGCTCGGAGGGGCGCTCTGGGGCGGCCCCATGGCCATCTGCATGCCCATGCCGCCGTCGCCCAGTTCGGAGAAGGTCTCGGGCTTGGGCAGCCCCGCCAGCCGCGCTGTCTCCAGCGCCCGGTAAGTGGGGCTCGACAGCACCCGGCCGACCGGAATCTTCAAGGTTCGCATCGCCTGGCCCATGGCCGTGGCCGTGCGCTTGCCGGTGGCGTCGAGCTGGCGCTCGGACCGGGTGTTGTCAGGTTCGGCGGCGGACTTGTCGGGAATGGCGAACGGCGAGGCGGCGTGCCGCATCAGCAGCACATAGCCGCCCCGTTGCAATTGGGCGACCAGGTCGGGGCCTGACAGGGTCTGCGCCTGAGCGCCGGCCGCGCCGACCGTCAAAGCCAATACGGCGGCGAGGGTCTTCAACATCACGCGGCCTCCCGTGAAACGACCTTTTATGGGGTCGATCCTGAAGCCGTCGTGTGACGAAATCAAATCAGTTCGCGCGAAGCCGCGTTCAGACCCACTCGACCTTGAGAATCTCGTAGGCCTTGACGCCGCCAGGGGTGTTGATCTCCACCACGTCGCCGACTTCCTTGCCGATCATGCCGCGCGCCAGGGGCGAGGTGACCGAGATGCGGCCGCTCTTCACATCGGCTTCGTGCTCGCCGACGATCTGGTAGCGGGCCTCTTCCTCGGTGTCCTCGTCGACCACATTGACCGTGGCGCCGAACTTCACATGGCGGCCCGAGAGCTTGGACACGTCGATCACCTGGGCGCGCGCCATCTTGTCCTCGATCTCGGCGATGCGGCCTTCGATCCAGCCCTGGCGCTCCTTGGCGGCGTGATACTCGGCGTTCTCCGACAGGTCGCCGTGCGCGCGCGCCTCGGCGATGGCGGCGATCACATTTGGCCGCTCGATCGACTTCAAACGCTTCAATTCTTCGTCGAGGGCGGTATAGCCCTCGCCGGTCATAGGCACTTTTTCCATAACGGATTTAGCTCTGGTCGCCCTGGGGGTGTTGATTGGAGATCCGGCCACGGGCGAGTTCGTCCGGGGGCAAGACCATAAAACCACGAATGTGGCGATGCAAGGGCCCGGTTCCATGAGCCTTTGGGATGGCGCTTAAAGGCTCAACCCCAAGAGCGCAACCCTTTGGTGTTCAACCGGCTTCGCGCACATCCCGTCGCCATGCCCCGTCGGGGCCCAGCGTAAAGCCGCCGTCGCGATAAAGGTTGCGCACGGGCCCGTTGCGCGCGGTGGGCGTGATGCGGCCGTGCAGGCCCGGCCCGCCCCAGTCGCCCACGATGAAGCTCAGCAGCGCCTGCTCGACACCCAGGCTCAGCACCCGGCAACTGATGGCCAAGCCGAGGATTTCGCCCGCCTGGACCACCGCAGCCCCGACCAGGCCGTGATCACCGAATCGGTCCGCCACGTGCATGACGAAAATGGCGGCATCGTCCTGACCCAGCATCGCCTTCAGTTCGCTCGCCGGCGGCTTGATTCCCGTGGTGTTGAACTGGGTGGTGCGCGCCAGCAGCTCGGCCACCCGGTCTAGGTCCGCGCCGGGCGCCAGTCGCTCCACGCGAGTCCGCACCTGCAGCGAGGCGAGGAACGCCGCCTCGTCAGGCGCTTCGGCCAGGGCCGTTTGCCGCACCATCTGGGCCTGGGTGGTCGCCGTGCGCGCCGCCGCCTCGGCCGTCAGGCGCGGGGTCATCAGGCGTGGATCGCTCAGCAGCCGTCGACGCAGGCTGAACAGGTCCTCGCCCCAGGTCTCTACCTCGGGCAACATCTGCCGCACCCGCTCGCGCTCGGCCGGGTGGTCATCGACGAACACGAAGGCGTCCAGGCCGAAGCCCAGCGCCTCAGCGATGTCGCGGATGTTGCTGGCCTTGTCGCGCCAGTTGATCTTGAGCGAAACGAAGTCCGAAGGGCTCAGCATCACGCCCGGCGGATAGCCCTCGCTGAAGCGCCACAGCTCGCGCACGACCGCCTCGTCGTTCTTGCTCACACAAGCCAGCAGCACCCCGCGCCGCTTGAGCGTCTGCAGCGCTTCGTGGATCCCGAAGTACAGGCCGACGTATGAGAAGGGCGGGCTGACCTCCTGGCTCCAGGCGAAGGGCGCCCCGGTCTCGGCCAGCACGCCCGGCCACAGCACCCCGTCCAGGTCCACGATCACGCACTTCTTGCGGTCGAACCCGGTCACGGTGATCAGGGCGTCAAGGTGAGCGCGCGCCATGACCTTCTCGCGGCCATAGGGATCGCCGTCCAACGTGGCCGCCAGGGCGGCGGGATCGGGGAACAGGCCGTGCACCGCCGCCTTCTCCGCCTCGGGCCGCTGCAGCATCCAGCCGGGCGAGCCAAAGTGGGTGTAGCCAAACTGGCCGTCGTCCAGCATGCGCTCGGACCCCGCGGCCGCCAGGGCCGCCGCCACGTCGACCACGTGCACGTCGCCATAGGCCTCGGCCAGTTCGGCCAGGTCCAGGTCAGCGGCGCGAAAGCGGTTGCGATGACCCCAGCGGCCACGCTCGGCCATGCCCAGAGGCTGCACCGTCGGCTCGGGCAGGTTGTCGATCAGGATCGGAGCGGAAGTCAGCTTGCGTAGCGCCTCGACAATCTGGCGTGTCTGATCCAGCAGCATCTGGTGCGGCGGCCGGCCTTCACCGGGCGCATACGGCCCGGCGATGGCGTGCCGGCCGACCAGGGCGCCGATGATGATCGCCTGGTGCGGATGTTCGCCCGCCAGGCTCAGGTCGCTGGCGAAGGTCGCCGCCACGCGCAGGTCGATGCCGCGCCGCCCGGCTTCAGCCGTCAGGAACCCGGACTCCATATGAAGGTCGCAGTCGCCGAACAGCAGCACGTCCATCCGCAGCCGCTCGCCCCCAAGAGTTTCGGCGCTCAGCGCCGGCCCTGCCGCCCAATAGGGATCGGGCCCCTCCATCGCTCGGCGCCGCCAGGCGTGCAGCATGTCGTCGGGATCGCGGCCGTAGAAGGCCCCCAGTTCGCGGCTGGTCTCCTCGGCCTCCTGCTGCGCCGTTTTGGCGGTGAGGTAGCCGCGCTCGACCAGCGCCTGGATCACGTTTGGCGGGACTCCGGGTGGAGGCTCGCGCGGAATCTGGAAATGTTCGATCAGGCCCGCGATGCGTCCGTCCACCACGATGCGGTTGTGCGTCACCGCATGCAGCGCCATCCACCGACCGGGGCCAACGGGCAGCACGTGCACGAAGCTGGATTTGCGCAGCGCCATGCCGGCTCCTTCCCTCATGCGACCGGCTCTACCAAACCCTTGGCCTGCTGGGGAGGGGCGGGGCGCGCCGAAGGACTTTTCCGCCGAGGGGCGGCGCCTCTACTGGGGCCGTCGCAGCCGTAGGTATTCGATCAGGCATCCCGCGCCGAACACCAGGGTGGGAAAGCCGATGCACACCGCAAGCGGCGGCCAGCCGTGGGCGGCGGCGTCGGCGGGGCCCACAGCCAGGCGGGGCGCGGCGTAGAAGAAGCCGGCGGCCAGGGCGCTGAACACGATCCACCACAGGGCCAAGGCCGTGGCTAGATCGGCGTTCGCCACCGCCGGAACCCCGCTCGGCGCCTGGGGATGGGCCGCATCGTGCAGGCGCCGCCAGGAGTCGGCATAGATCCTCAGCTTGCCCACGTCGGGATCGCCGAAGGTCAGCCGCGCCATGGGAAAGAAAAACACGCTGATCGCCTCGGCCCGAATGTCCGCCCAAGGCGCCAGGAACGGTCGGCTGAAGGGGAAGAACCAGCGCGAGACCGCCACGCGCAGGCCCGAGGGGCAGGCGCTGAGGGTCAGCACGCCGTTGATGCGCACGCCCGCGCCCATCATGCCCGATTGCCAGCGCAGGGTGAGCAGGGCGGCCTCGCCCGTGTCCGGATAGGCCTGGCTCAACCCGGACCAGCCGGTCATGACGCCGAGCAGCGCCCCCACCATCAGCCACATGGCGATGAAGAACAGCGGCAACAGCACGACCGGGAAGATCAGTAGCGGATAGGGCGGGTGGCCTGGCAAGACGCCCTCCGGAGCGTGTGCGACTCCCCTAAGCGTAGCTCTGCAGTGAACGCACCTCCAGCGCCCCTTCGGGCGCCGAGGCGATGGCCTGGGCGGCGGCCAGGGCGCCGGCGGCGGTGGTGTAATAGGGGATCTTCATCATCAGCGCCGAGCGGCGGATCGAGAAGCTGTCCTGCAGCGACTGGCGGCCCTCGGTGGTGTTGAACACCAGCTGCACCTCGCCGTTCTTCATCCGGTCCAGCACGTTGGGGCGGCCTTCCAGCACCTTCTTGATCGGCTCGACCTCCAGCCCCTGCTCGCGCAGATAGGCGCAGGTGCCGCCGGTGGCGATGACGGTGAATCCGGCGGCCTTGAGCAGGCGCACCGGCTCAAGGATGAAGGCCTTGTCCGCCTCGCGCACCGACACGAACGCCGTGCCCGAGGAGGGCAGGCGCACGCCGCCGCCCAACTGGCTCTTGGCGAAGGCGCGGGCGAAGGCGGCGATGGCGGGCTCGCCGGGGCGGCGCCAGTCCAGGCCCATGACCTCGCCGGTCGAGCGCATCTCCGGGCCCAGCACGGTGTCCACACCGGGGAAGCGGGCGAAGGGGAACACCGCCTCCTTGACCGCGATGTGATCGTAGGGCCTGTCGGACAGTTCGAACGAGGCCAGGGGCGCGCCGGCCATGACCTTGGCGGCGATGCTGGCCAGGGGCCGGCCGATGGTCTTGGCCACGAACGGCACGGTGCGGCTGGCGCGCGGGTTGACCTCCAGCACAAAGATGCGCGGGTGGTCCGACAACGGCTCCTCGATGGCGAACTGCACGTTCATGAGGCCGCGCACGTTGAGCGCCTTCGCCATCTCCACCGTCTGGCGCTTCAATTCGGCGATGGTCTCGGGGCGCAGCGAAAATGGCGGCAATGAGCAGGCGCTGTCGCCCGAGTGCACGCCGGCTTCCTCGATGTGCTCCATCACCCCGGCCACGAAAACATCCGTTCCGTCGGCCACGGCGTCCACGTCCACCTCGGTCGCGCGCGACAGGTACTGGTCGATGAGCACGGGGCTGTCGCCCGACACCTTGACGGCGTTGGTCACGTACCGCGCGAGCTGTTCGTCGTCGCGCACGATCTCCATCGCCCGGCCGCCCAGCACATAGGAGGGCCGGATCACGATGGGATAGCCCACGGCCTTGGCGCCGGCGAAGGCTTCCTCGGCCGAGCGGGCGATGGCGTTGATCGGCTGTTTCAGCCCGATCTTGTGCAGCAGCTGCTGGAAGCGCTCGCGGTCCTCGGCCAGGTCGATGGCGTCCGGCGTAGTGCCCAGGATGGGCACGCCCGCGTCTTCCAGGGCCTGGGCCAGCTTGAGCGGGGTCTGGCCGCCGAACTGCACGATCACGCCGGCCAGGGTCCCGTTGGACATCTCCACCGCGATCAGCTCCAGCACGTCTTCGGCCGTCAGGGGCTCGAAGTAGAGTCGGTCGGAGGTGTCGTAGTCGGTCGAGACGGTCTCGGGGTTGCAGTTGACCATGATCGACTCGATGCCGATGTCGGCCAGGGCGAAGGCCGCGTGGCAGCAGCAGTAGTCGAACTCGATCCCCTGGCCGATGCGGTTGGGGCCGCCGCCGAGAATGATCGCTTTCTTGGCCGCCGACGGCTCGGACTCGCACTGCGGCGCCTGGCCGAATGCGCCGCTCTCGTAGGTCGAATACATGTACGGTGTCTTGGCGAAGAACTCCGCCGCGCAGGTGTCGATGCGCTTGAACACCGGGCGCACGCCCAGGTCCTGGCGATCCTTGCGCACCTTGGCTTCGCTCTGGCCGGTCAAATGAGCCAGCCGCGCGTCGGAAAAGCCCAGGGCCTTGAGCGCGCGCATCCCCGCCGCATCAGCCGGCAGGCCATGGTCTGTCACGAAGGCTTCCTGGCCGACGATGTGCTCGATCTGGCGCAGGAACCACGGCTCGTAGGAGCAGGCCTCAGCCACCTGCTCGACGCTCAGCCCCAGGCGGAAAGCCTGGGCGATCACGCGCAAGCGGTCGGGCGTGGGCTCGCTCAGGGCCCGCAGCACAGCGGCGGTCACCGCCTGATCGTCGGCCTCGTGGCCCGTGCCTGGAATGGCGATCTCGTCCAGCCCGGTCAGGCCGGTTTCCAGCCCGCGCAAGGCCTTCTGCAGGCTTTCGGCGAAGGTGCGGCCGATGGCCATAACCTCGCCCACCGACTTCATCGAGGTGGTCAGATAGGGTTCTGCGCCCGGATACTTCTCGAAGGCGAAGCGCGGGATCTTGGTGACCACATAGTCGATGGTCGGCTCGAACGCGGCGGGCGTGGCGCCCGTGATGTCATTCATAAGTTCGTCGAGCGTGTAGCCCACCGCCAGGCGCGCGGCGACCTTGGCGATCGGGAAGCCGGTGGCCTTGGACGCCAGGGCCGACGAGCGCGACACGCGCGGGTTCATCTCGATCACGACCATGCGGCCGTCCTTGGGATTGACCGCGAACTGCACGTTCGAGCCGCCGGTCTCCACCCCGATCTCACGCAGCACGGCGATCGAGGCCGTGCGCATGCGCTGGTATTCCTTGTCGGTCAGGGTCAGGGCAGGGGCGACGGTGATCGAGTCGCCGGTGTGCACGCCCATCGGGTCGATGTTCTCGATCGAGCACACGATGATGCAGTTGTCCGCCTTGTCGCGGACCACTTCCATCTCGTACTCCTTCCAGCCGAGCACGCTCTCCTCGATCAGCACTTCGGTGGTGGGCGACGCGTCCAGCCCCCCGGCCACAATGGTGCGGAACTCCTCCATGTTGTAGGCGATGCCGCCGCCGGTGCCAGCCAGGGTGAACGAGGGCCGGATGATCGCGGGAAGGCCGATGTAGTCGGCGCACTCCAGCGCCTCGTCCAGGCTGTGCACCGCCCGCGAGCGCGGGCTCTCCAGGCCCAGCTTGTCCATCGCGTCGCGGAACTTCTGGCGGTCCTCGGCCTTGTCGATCACCGCTGCGTTAGCGCCGATCATCTCCACGCCGTACTTGGCCAGGGCGCCGGAGGCCTCCAGCGCCAGGGCGGTGTTGAGCGCGGTCTGGCCGCCCATGGTGGGCAACAGGGCGTCGGGCCGCTCCTTGGCGATGATCTTCTCGACCATCGCCGGGGTGATCGGCTCGACATAGGTCGCGTCCGCCACATCCGGGTCGGTCATGATGGTGGCGGGATTGGAGTTGACCAGGATGATCCGGTAGCCCTCCGCGCGCAGCGCCTTGCAGGCCTGCACGCCGGAGTAGTCGAACTCGCAGGCCTGTCCGATCACGATCGGCCCGGCGCCGATGATCAGGATGGAGGCTATGTCGGTCCGTTTGGGCATGCTCGTCTCGCGCGCGGTGAGCGGGCGCGCGGGTCGCGCGTCCGGTCCAGGTCGAATTGCGGGTTAAGGGGATCGTTTAGTGGGGGCGGGGGCGCGGAGCAAGCTGAGTCTGTGGTGAATTTCGCACGCGTTTCGTGCGTTATGGTCCGTGAACCCGCTGATTGCTTTGGGGCGATTGCCGATGCGATGGGGTTTTGACCCCCTTTCCCCTTGGATGGCAGGTTTCCACAGCATGAGTCGCCCTGCGGGCGTCTGGCCCCGGTCGGACTGAAGGGCTTCCCGTGAATCGCCGCACCGTCCTCCTCTCCGCCCTCTCCCTGACCGCCTGCGCGCCGGACCTTCAACACGCCCTGTCGCCCGCGCCGGGCTTTACCGGCCCGCGCCTGGACCCGGACGCCTTCGTCAGTTTCGATGGCGCGCGCCTAGGCCTCAGCCAATGGGTCCCCGACGGCGAGCCGTGGGCGGTGATCGCCGGCCTGCACGGCATGGACGACTACGCCAACGCCTTCCATCTGGCGGGGCCGGCGTGGGCCGAGCAGGGCATAGCCACGTACGCCTACGACCAGCGCGGCTTTGGCCGCTCGGCGCCGCGCGGGATCTGGCCCGGGACCGAACTGTTGTGCGAGGACCTGCGCGCCTTCTGCGCCGCCTTGCGCGCGCGCCATCCCAAGGCGGTCCTGGCCATCGTCGGCGAGAGCATGGGCGGGGCCGTGGCCATCGCCGCCCTGGCCTCCGCCCGTCCGCCCAACGCCGACCGGGTCGTGCTGCTGGCGCCCGCCGTGTGGGGCTGGTCCAGCCAGCCCCTGGCCTATCAGGTCGCCCTGCGCTTCGCCGAATTGGTCGCCCCGCACAAGGTGTTCAATCCGCCCTCCTTCGTCACCAGCCATATCGTCGCCTCGGACAACACCCCCGAGCTGATCGCCATGGGGCGCGACCCGCTGATGCTGTTCGGCGCGCGCACCGATACGCTCTACGGCCTGGTCGACCTGATGCAGACCGCCTGGGCCAACACGGGCAAGATCCGTATGCCCGCCGCCTACCTGTGCGGGGCCAAGGACCAGATCATCCCGCGCCGCCCCTCGCTGCAGGCCGCCGCGCGCCTGCCGACCGGCGATCCCACCGCCTTCTACGCCGATGGCTACCACCTTCTGCTGCGGGATAATCAGCGCGCCAAGGTGTTCGCCGACATCGCCAGCTTCGTCCGCGACCCGGCCGCGCCCTGGCCCTCGGGCGCCCCGCCCATGCCCAAGCCGTCGTAGGCAAGCTGGTGGCCTAAACGCCGGCGACCAGTTGCGCGACCAACGCGGCCGCTCGGTCGAACGCCTCAGCGTCGAGCCTCTCCAGGGCGACCTCGCCCAGGGCGCTGTTCGTGGCCCGGCTGCTCGCCCGGCGATAGGCTGGATCGTAATGGCTTTCGATCAGGGCGCCGGCCAGGGTCTCCAGGTCGCCCGCCCGCGCCAGATCGGTCCAGGCCTGCAATCGCTTGCGCCCAGGCCGGTCGGGCAGGCGCGAGAGCAGGTCCACCAGCGGCTCGGCATCGCCGCCAAACGCGGCGTACGCTCCCACCAGATAGCGCGCCCGCGCCTCGACCGGCGCCGTCAGCACGATGCGCGGGGCCCGCTCCATCGCCTTCCACAGTACGGGCGGCACCATCCGCTGGCCAACCTTGCTCGATTCCGCTTCGACCACCACCGGCCGCGATGCGTCCAACCTGTCGAGGGCGCTCAGTAGGCGACTCTCGAACAGCTTCTGGCTTGGCTGCGGCCGGCCCGGCAAGGCGCCGAACAGCGACCCCCGGTGCGCCGCCAGGTCCTCCAGATCGAGCGTCTGCACCCCAAGCGCGGCCAGGCGCGACAGAACCTCGGTCTTGCCGCTGCCCGTGTGACCGTCGAGCAGCACGACCTTTGCCATGGGCTCACCGTCGTAGAGGCGCTTGACCACCTGCCGCCGGTAGGTGCGCCAGCCGCCTTCCAGCACGCTCGTGCGCCAGCCGACCTGAGCCATGATCGCCGCCATGGCGTTGGAGCGCATGCCGCCGCGCCAGCAATAGACCAGCGGCTTCAGCGACGCCGGCCACGCGGCCATCTCGGTTTGCAGGTGACGGGCGACGTTGCGCGCCACATAGGCGCCCCCCACGCGGCGGGCGTCGAAGCGCGACTCCTGCGTATAGATCCGGCCCACCTCGGCGCGCTGGGCGTCGTCCAGCACCGGCAGGTTGATCGCGCCAGGTATGTGATCCAGCGCGAACTCGCCGGGGCTCCGAGCATCGATGATCACGTCGAAGCCGGCGAGCGTCTGGCGCCGCGCATCCTTGGCGACGGCGACATCAGGCATGGTCAGGGCGGCCTTGTCTCATGCGGCCTCTATATAGCCGCTCGGCCAGAACCCGAACCCAAAGGCGTCTCGGCGCCGAAAGCCGGCGAGAACGAGAGGCGGCGGGCTAAACGAAGCCGCCACCGCGTCTTCTCCCGTCGGCGTTCGCCTTGTCCCGCGGCTTGAACGGCAACACCTGAGCGCCAGCCCTGTCGCTTTCGACCGACGATGGCGAAGGGGCTCCGGGCGCGGCTGGACCTTCGGGCTCCTGCGACCAGGCGATAGGGTCCAACAGGTCGGCGATCTGCTGCGCGGTCAGCGCGTCCGCCGCCGGGCGGCGAGGACCTTTCGCTGGGGTGAACAGGCCTGGGGCGCCAGAATAGACGGAATAGTTCGACGCGCTCATACAGACCCCAGACGCGCTGACCTGGATGCATCGCTGCCTCTGGTCCCGCGGCAAGCGCCAGTAGAGCTTTCTCGCCGCGCTTTCAGCCGAGCGGGCCAGCAGGATATGGGCGGCGTCCGGCGCCAGAGTGACCGCATGCACCCCGCCATCGTCTCGGAGGAGGAATGCGACGCCGCAGAATTGAAATAATTCGCTCAAGCGGCCCTCCTGGACCAAATCAAGGGCATGGTCACGGTAAGAAAATGGCCTTCAGACCGAGGCGTTCCGCTTTGCAGGATTGGTGGCGCGTGCGCCCGCGCACCGCGTGCTCGACAACAGCGTCCGCTCCGGCCGGGACGCGGCCAAACCGCGAAAAGGGGACTGACTATTGGTCAGTCCCCTCGCGGATGCCTAAACGGCGCGTCGGCCAGTAAGGGCGTGGTAGATAAGAAGAACCACGATCGCGCCGACGACTGACACGAATATGCTGTAAAGGTTTATGCCTGTGGCGCCCGAATGACCCAGGGCGTTGAACAAAAACCCGCCGACGACTGCGCCAACAATACCAAGTACGATATCCATAACCAGGCCTTCGCCGGTCTTGTTTACTATCTTACTCGCGATGAAGCCTGCGATAAGGCCCACGACGAGCCACGCGACAATCGACATGGCAGCCTCCCAAATTGAATCCGCTAAACGCGTGACAAGGTAAATCCCGACGATCCGGGATGTTCCTGCCAACGGCGTCGCGGTGCGTGTTCAATCGGTGCGGTGACGAAGAGGCCGGAGCACTGGCAGCGCGGCGAGCGCGTGTAGAGCGCTCATCGCGGCCCGCGCGCCGCGCCTATTCGACGCCGGCCCGGCGGCGAAGGCGCTCCACGAGCTTGCTGAACTTCGCCCCGTGCAGCCGGTAACAAGACAGCACCACCGGCGCGCCGGGCGGGAGCATTCGGGCGATCTCGGCCATGTCCGGGGTGACGTCGGTGCGCCAGACCATGCGGCCCTCGTCGTCCGCCGGAAACCGGACGGGGACGGCCATCTGGCGACTGAGATGCGGGCAAAGGCGCGCGGCGCGCTCGGCGCATCCCTTGTGCACCGGCGGAACGTTGCCGCCGTACCGCCGCCGCCCGTCGCCCAGGGGAACCCATCCGCCGCTGTGCACGGGAAAAAGCCATCGATCGGTGGTGAGGGTCGGCGCTCCGCAGACGTGGCAAAGGTATTCGATCTGCCCGCGCCTGTTCCGCGTCATGTGGTTGAAGGCGAAGATCGGGCGCCCTTCGCCGAGCGCGGACGTCTGCACAAGTTCGAGATGACCCGGAAAATCCAGGTCGGGGCGCAGCACGAACGCCTGCTCGCCCGTCCAGGCCACCGACCAAGGCACCGATTCCCCGACGACCCAGGGACCGGCGGCGGGTTGTGAAGGATCGTCCAAGCTCAGTCCTTCCTCGCCCTTTTGACGCGAACCGATCTAACGTCCGGCTGCGGCGTGCGCTCCGTTCTGAGCGGGCCTCAGGGGGCGGCTAGCTCTTAACGATCGACAGCAGCTCGATGTCGAAGATCAGCACCGCATTCGGCCCTATGTCGTCGCCCGCGCCCTGGTCGCCATAAGCCAGCTCCGCCGGCACGAACAGCCGCCATTTGGAGCCCACCGGCATCAGCTGCAGCGCCTCGCTCCAGCCCGGGATGACGCCGTCGACCGTCAGGCTGGCCGCGCCGCCGTGCTTGTCCGAGTTGTCGAATTCCGTGCCGTCGATCAGCGTGCCGCGATAGTTGCACAGGATCGTATCCGACGCCTTTGGCAGAGGCCCTGTCCCCGCGGTCAGGATCTGGTATTGCAGCCCGCTTGCGGTCGTCACCACGCCGGGCTTGGCGCCGTTGGCCTTCAGGAAGGCCGCGCCCTGCGCCTTGTTGGCTTCGGCCGCCGCCGCCATCTGCGCGCTGCGGCGGGCGCTGACGTCAGTCTGCAACTGAGCCATGATGGCGCTGATCTGTTCGTCGCTCAGCGCCGGCTTGACGTTGGCCACGGCGTCCTTGACCCCCTTGAGGAAGGCGTCCGGATCGATCGCGAGCCCGTCGCGCCTAAGGCCAGACCCCACGTTCAGCCCCAGCGCATAGCTCGACTGCGCCTGCGGCGTGGCCAGACCGGGCGGCGCCGTGGCGGCCGTGGCGGCCGGGCTGGCCGGCTGCGCCAGAGCCGGGGACATCGCCGCGGCGACCAATGTCCAGGTCAGGGCGGGCAGGGCGAAGGACAGTGGTTTCATGGCGCCCGATCCTCAAGATGGCGATACGGCAAGCCCCACGGGGGCGCGGTGTGTAAACCAGATCGGCGAGTGGCGGACAATCCCGACCCGTCCAGCGGCCGCCCTGCGCAGGTCTCAGGGGTTCGATGCAGCCTCCGCCGCTTCCAGGCGTGCGCTCGCCAACGCCAGTGCGAGCGCGGCGGCGGCCGCCGGCCACAGGGCCTGCAGGCCAAGGCGAGGATAGCACGCCGCGCCGAGGACGGCGCCGCAGACCAGGCCGAGCCACAGCCACAGATAGGGCAGCCAGCCCGTCGGATCCTCGCCGAACAGCGCGCCCGTCGCCCTCTGTCCGAGCTTGACCAGCGTGCCCGTCATGTAGGTCACGCCGATGCTGACTTCGCCGTCACGCTCGAACACGGTGTTCTCGGCGCCCATGGCCATGGCGACCAGGGCCAGCGCGGCCGTCCTCGCCCCCAGCGCGGCCAATGAACCGCCGCTGGCCAGCAGGAGCGCCACAAGCGCCAGGATCGTCATCGTCCGTCGCCGGCTCGCGCATCGACCGACCGCCGAGCCGAACATCACGCCGATGACGAAGGCCCCGATCAGGCCCCCGGCGACCCAGGCGTCGTGCGAGTGATGCGCCAAGCCCACGCTCAGGCGCGTGGAGTTGCCGCTCATGAAGGACACGAAAAACCCGCCCAGCGCCATGAAGCCAATCGCGTCCACGTATCCCGCCAACAGCGAGAGGCAGACGGCCAGGGCCCGCAATGAGCGTGCATATCGAATCATACGGTCATTGTGGCCGAGGCGCCGGATTTTGGCGGCCCTGAATCTGGGTTTCGCGCGAACTTGCGCGCGGTCTAGCAGTCAAATTTCGCTCGCTCACCACACGGCTAGGCTGCGACGGATCGGCGCAAGGGGATTCTACGTATCGCCGCATTAAATATATGAAAAATAGGCGTTATTATTCTGGTCGATCCGCAGGCGGCGCTGAAATTACCCCTGTCGGTTGTGCTCGCTCAAGGTTGAAACACACTTATTAAGGGTGGTTGCCGACCATATACGCGCAAGAGGGAGGCTCCCCATGTTCAGGGTCTATCTGTGCATATCGCATCAGCACGACTGGCGGTTGCTGGTCGCCGCCGTGGCGACGTGCGCGGTGGGCGCCTGCGCGGCGTTCTGGCTCTACGCCCAGGTTCCCTCGACGACCCGGGCGCGGCGGCGTCTGTGGTTGGCGATGATCGGTCTGGTCGCCGGGGCCGGCGCCTGGACGACCCATTTCGTCGCCATGCTGGCCTTTCGCACCGGCCTGCCCACGGGCTACAGCCTTGGCGCCGCCTCGGCGTCGCTGGCGATCGCCATCGCCGGGTGCGGGGCTGGATTTTCCGTCGCGTCCCACGGCGCTGAAAAGGCGACCGTCGCCCGCGCGGCGGCGGGCGGTCTGATCGTCGGCCTCAGCCTCACCCTGATGCACTATGTGGGCATGGCCGGGTACGAAACGGCCGGCATCCTGGCGTGGGATCCGCGCTACGTCGGAGCGTCCATCGTCATCGGCGCGTCCCTGGCGACGGCCGCCCTGACCGTCGCGCGGCCGGCGGATAGGCAGCCACAGGCTCTCGGCCGGCCAATGGCCGGGGCCATCCTGCTGATGGCCGCCATAGCGGGCATGCACTTCACCGGCATGGCCGCGGTGTCGATCATGCCCGACCCGTCGATATCCGTTCCGCTGTCGCTGCTGTCCGCCGAACAGATGGCCTTCGGAGCGATCGGGGGGGCGGCCTTCGCCGTTTTTACCACCCTGGGCGGCGTGGCTTTGAACGCCGTCAGCCGGCAAGGCGCCTTGAAGCAGTTGCGCACGGCGATCGACACCATGCCCGAGGGGCTGGCCTTCTTCGACGCCGATGACCGGCTGGTGTGCTGGAACCGGCAGTACGACGCGATTTGCGCGGGCTGCGGCCCGCTGACGGTCGGCCGGCCCTACGCCGATATCCTGCGGGCGAAGGTGGCGGCCGGCTCGGCCTTCGCCAGCGTCGCCTGGGATCCCACGTGGTTCGAGCGAAGGCTGGCGGCGCATCGGGCCGCCGAGGGCAGCGCCGAGCGACGGACCGCCGACGGGCGTTGGCTGCAGATCCGCGAGCGCCGCACCGACGACGGCGGCATCGTGATGGTGTGCGTGGATGTGACCGAGATGAAGCACGCCGAAGCCGCCTTGGCCCAGGCGCGCGACCAGGCCATGGCGGCCAGCCGGGTCAAGACCGAGTTCCTCGCCAACATGAGCCACGAGATCCGCACGCCGATGAACGGCGTGATGGTCATGACCGACATGCTCAAGCGCAGCAACCTGGACGCCCAGCAACGCAAGTACGCCGAGATCGCCCAGAGTTCGGCCGAATCGCTTCTCGCCACGGTGAACGACGTCTTGGACATCGCGCGACTGGAGGCCGGCGAACTGGAATTGCAGAGCGCCGCGTTCAACCTTCCCGCGCTCGTGCGCGACGCCTTCGCCCAGGCGGCGACGGAGGCGTCGGGCAAGGGGCTGGCGGCAACCCTGGACCTGGACGACGGCGAGGGGCCATGGCTGTGCGGCGACGCCCCGCGCATACGCCAAGTGCTGCTGGCCTTGCTGTCCAACGCGGTGAAGTTCACCGACCGCGGCCTCATCGCGCTCAAACTGCGCGCCGATTCGGGTGGCGCCGGGCGATGCGTTGTCAGGATCGAGATCGAGGACACAGGCATCGGCCTGAGCGAGACGGCGAAGGCCGCGCTGTTCCAACCCTTCAGCCAGGCCGACAGCTCAGCCACGCGCCGATTCGGCGGCTCGGGCCTGGGCCTGGCCATCAGCCGGCGGCTGATCGATCTGATGGGGGGGCGCATCGGCGTGCGCGACGGGGCCGACGGCGGCTCGGTCTTCTGGTTCGACCTGGATCTGGAAACGTCCGCGGACGGCGCGGCGGCGCGCACGAACTCCGCGCTGCCGCTGGCCAGCTAGCGCCCCGCCGCGAAGCCCCTTAGACCGCGTCCATCATCTCGGCGAAGCGCTCGAACAGGTAGAGCGAGTCCGTCGGGCCGGGCGAGGCTTCGGGGTGGTGCTGCACGCTGAACACCGGCTTGCCGCTCAAGGCGATGCCCGCGTTGGTGCCATCGAACAGAGATACGTGCGTCTCTTCCACCTCGGCAGGCAGGCTGTCGCGGTCCACCGTGAAGCCGTGGTTCATCGATACGATTTCGACCTTGCCGGTGGTCAGGTCCTTGACCGGGTGATTGGCGCCATGGTGGCCCTGGTCCATCTTGGCGGTCTTGGCGCCCAGCGCCAGCGCCAGCATCTGGTGGCCCAGACAGATGCCGAACACGGGCACGCCGCTCTCGACCAGCTTCTGGATCTGGGGCACGGCGTAAGCCCCGGTCGCGGCGGGGTCGCCCGGACCGTTGGATAGCAGCACGCCGTCGGGATTTCGCGCCAACACCTCCTCGGCGGTGGTGGAGGCGGGCACCACGGTGGCGCGGGCGCCGATGCTGGTCAGGGCACAAAGGATGTTGCGCTTGACGCCGTAGTCCAGCACCACGACCTCATAGGGCCGCTCGCGCCCCAGCGGCGCCTTGCGCTGGGCATAGCCGGCCGGCCAATCCCACAGGCCCTCGTCGAACACAAACGCCTGGCGGCAGGTGGCGTCCTTGGCCAGGTCCAGTCCCTCCAGCCCGGCCCATGCGTGCGCCTTGGCCTTGAGTGCGTCCAGATCGAACCGGCCCTCCGGGTCATGGGCGATCACGCCATGCGGCATGCCCGTCTCGCGGATCAGGCGGGTGAGGGCGCGGGTGTCCACGCCCGCCAGGCCGATCAGACCGCGCCGCTTCATCCAGCCGTCGAGGTCCGATTGCGCGCGCCAGTTGGCCGGGGCGGTGGGCAGATCGCGCACGATCGCGCCGCGCGCGGCGGTTTGCGCCCCCTGGCCGAATTCCTCGATGTCCTCCAGGTTCACGCCCACGTTGCCGATGTGAGGGAAGGTGAAGGTGACGATCTGGGCCATGTAGGACGGGTCGGTCAGGATCTCCTGATAGCCGGTCATGGCGGTGTTGAAGCACACCTCGCCCACGGCGTCGCCTACCGCGCCGAAGCCCTTGCCTTGCAGCACCGAGCCATCGGCCAGCACCAGAACTCCAGTCGCGCCGGGGATGAGCGTATCGGTCATGGCTGGGCTCCTGGGTTGGGACGGGCATAGTCGCAAAAAAGCGGGCCGAGGTCTCCCCCGCCCGCGCGAACCCGGCAATTAGGCGCCGCGTTCGTGCGCGTCAACCCACCGCGCGTCATTCGGGCGCCCTGCCGCGCGTGCATCGCCGCGCGTTTCTCGCTAACTAGGGGCGTGCGCTACGACGAACGTTTCCTGGACGAGATCAAGTCTCGCCTGCGCCTGTCCGACGTGATCGGGCGGACCGTGAAGCTGCGCCGCCAGGGCAGGGAGTATGCGGGCCTCTCGCCCTTCACTAAGGAGAAGACGCCCAGCTTCTACGTCAACGACGAGAAGGGCTTCTACCACTGCTTCTCCTCGGGCAAGCACGGCGACCTGATCAGCTTCCTGCAGGAAACCGAGCGCCTCAGCTTCCCCGAGGCGGTCGAACGGCTGGCGAATGAGGCCGGCGTCCCGCTGCCCGCGCCAGACCCGCGCTCGATCGAGGACGACAAGAAGCGCCTGAGCCTGATGGACTGGCTGGAGGCCGCCGCCGTGTGGTTCGAGGGCGAACTGCGCCGGCCGGGCGGCGCGGCCGCCAGGGCCTACCTCGAGCGGCGCGGCCTGCCCGAGGCCGAGTGGAAGCGCTTTCGCATCGGCTTGGCTCCCGCCGGCCGCACGGGGCTCAAGGACGCCTTGGTGCAGAAGGGCGCGCGCCCGGCGGAACTGGCCGAGGCGGGCGTGCTGATCGCGCCCGAGGACGGCGGCGCGCCCTACGACCGCTTCCGCGACCGCATCATCTTCCCCATCGCCGATACGCGCGGACGGGTGATCTCGTTCGGCGGCCGCGCCCTGGATCCCGAGGCCAAGGCCAAGTACCTCAACGGCCCCGACACGCCCCTGTTCGACAAGGGCCGCACGCTCTACGGCCTGCACGAGGCGCGCAAGCTTCTGGCGCACAATTCATCAGCGGCCGGCGAGGATGCGCCCCTCGTCGTGGTCGAAGGCTATATGGACGTGATCGCGTGTCAGAGGGCGGGCGTGGCCGCGGTGGCGGGCATGGGCACGGCCCTGACCGAGGACCAGATGGCCCTGATGTGGCGCTTCCACCCCGAGCCGACCCTGTGCTTCGACGGCGACGGCGCAGGCCAGCGCGCCGCCTCGCGCGCCATCGACCGCGCCCTGCCGCTGCTGCAGCCGGGCCGCTCGTTCCGCTTCGCCATCGTCTCGGGCGGCAAGGACCCAGACGACGTGCTGCGCGAGCAGGGCCCGGCCGCGCTCAAGGCGCAGCTGTCGAAGACCACGCCCTTCGTCGAGGCGCTGTTCATGCGCGAGCGCGACAAAGAGGCGCTGGAAACGCCCGAGCGGCGCTCAGCCCTCAAGTCGCGTCTGCGCCAGGCCGCCGCCAGCATCCAGGACAAGGATCTGGCCCAGGCCTACCGCGACGACCTGCTGGCCCGTTTCGACGCCCTATGGGCTAGGCCCTCCGCCTCGGGGCAGCCGCAGAACGCGCCCCAGAACCAGGGCCAGAACCAGGCCCAGCGCCCGCGCCGCGCCTATTCCGGCAAGGGCTCCGACCGCTTCGCGCCGCCGCCGCCGCTCACCGCCGAGGCCCGCGCCGCAGCCCAGCGCCTGCACGCCTCGCTCGACCCGCTGGCCGCCGCCGTGGCCAAGGGCGCGATCGAGCACCCCATGTGGCTCGATGAGCATGTGGAAGCCTTGCAGGTCCACGGTTTGGGCCATATGACGCTCAATCGTCTCGCTGACGCCATCGTTGGCTTAAGACTTGAGGCCGATGTCCTTGACTCCGAGGCCCTTAAACGCCATCTGGCGGCCAGTGGCTTTGGCGCCCTGCTCGGTGAAATCGATCGGGCCGCCCGGACATCCGGCGCGCCCTTCTTGGAGTCTGGTGTCTCACCGGCCGCCGCCAAGCCGCAGTGGTCCCAGGCGTTCGAGGTTCTGATCCGGGTGGCCGCGTTGGAAGAGGCCCTCTCGTCCGCCAAGGCGGACCTGTCCGATGCGGAAGGCGCCGCCGCCTTCATGCTGTTGAAAGGCGAGCGCGACGCCTTGCGGCGGGCGATCAAGACGGGAACCGTCTGGACGTCCCGGATATCTGTCGAGGCGGGCGCGTTGGACTAAGGCGTCGGCGGGCGTTCTGGGGGCCGTCCCCAGGGCCGTGAGCCGCGGACGTCGGGAAATTTGCATATTCGGCCAGCCCGGGGCGGACGCGCTCCCAAGGCCGAACGGAGAACTGAATGAGCACCACGACGACCGAGCCCACCGAGTCGACCACCGATGGTCCTCTGCTCGATCTGACCGATGCGGGCGTAAAGCGCTTCATCAAACAGGCCAAGGCCCGCGGCTACGTCACCATGGACGAGCTGAACAAGGTGCTGCCTTCGGAAGAAGTCACCTCCGAACAGATCGAAGACACCCTCGCCATGCTGAGCGAGATGGGCGTCAACGTGGTCGAGAACGACGAGGCCGAGGCCGAGGGCGAAGGCGAGGGCGGCGAAGTGGCCGTGCGCGAAGACAGCGCCGTGGCCGTGGCCGAGAAGCCCGAATCCTATGACCGCACCGACGACCCCGTGCGCATGTACCTGCGCGAGATGGGCTCAGTCGAGCTGTTGTCGCGCGAGGGCGAGATCGCCATCGCCAAGCGCATCGAGGCCGGCCGCGACACCATGATCCGCGGCCTGTGCGAAAGCGCCCTGACCTTCGAAGCCATCATGGTGTGGCGCGACGAGCTCGGCGCCGGCCGCATCCTGCTGCGCGAAGTGATCGACCTGGAGCAGACCTACGGCGGCCAGCCCGGCGCCGGACCCCTGCCGACCGAGGGCGACGAGGCCGACGTGGCCGAGGACAAGGCTGAGAAGGAAGAAAAGGTCGAAGGGGCCGAGGGCGCCGAGCCCGCCGGCGACAGCGACGAGGACGATTTCGACGATGGCGCGGGCCCCTCGGTCAGCGCCATGGAGGCCGAGCTGCGCGACGGCGTCATGGCCACGCTCGACGCCATCGCCGCCGAGTTCGAGGCCTTCCGCAAGCTGCAGGAACGCCTGGTTGAGGCGCGCCTGACCGGCCGCGACCTGACCGACGCCGAGCGCAAGCAGTACGAGACGCTGTCGAACCTGATCATCCAGCACCTCAAGACGCTCAAGCTCAACAACAACCGCATCGAGGCGCTGGTCGACCAGCTCTACGCCATCAACCGCCGCCTGATGACGCTGGAAGGGCGCCTGCTGCGTCTGGCCGACAGCTACGGCATCTCGCGCGGCGAGTTCCTCAAGGCCTATTTCGGCTCCGAGCTGAACCCCAACTGGTCCGACACCATCAAGGCCCAGGGCGTGCGCTGGACCAAGTTCGCCGAGAACGACGGCGGCCAGATCGCCGAGATCCGCCAGGAAATCGCCTCGATGGCCCAGGAAACGGGCGTGCCGATCGACGACTACCGCCGCATCGTCCAGACGGTGCAGAAGGGCGAGCGCGAGGCCCGCCAGGCGAAGAAGGAAATGGTCGAGGCCAACCTGCGCCTGGTCATCTCCATCGCCAAGAAATACACCAACCGCGGTCTGCAGTTCCTGGACCTGATCCAGGAGGGCAACATTGGCCTGATGAAGGCGGTCGACAAGTTCGAGTACCGCCGCGGCTACAAGTTCTCCACCTACGCCACCTGGTGGATTCGCCAAGCCATCACCCGCTCCATCGCCGACCAGGCCCGCACCATCCGCATCCCGGTGCACATGATCGAGACGATCAACAAGATCGTCCGCACCAGCCGCCAGATGCTGCACGAGATCGGCCGCGAACCCACGCCGGAAGAGCTGGCCGAAAAGCTGGCCATGCCGCTGGAAAAGGTGCGCAAGGTGCTCAAGATCGCCAAGGAGCCGATCTCCCTCGAAACGCCCATCGGCGACGAGGAAGACAGCCACCTGGGCGACTTCATCGAAGACAAGAACGCCATCCTGCCGATCGACGCGGCCATCCAGAGCAACCTGCGCGAAACCACCACCCGCGTGTTGGCCTCGCTCACCCCGCGTGAGGAACGCGTGCTGCGCATGCGCTTCGGCATCGGCATGAACACCGACCACACCCTGGAAGAAGTCGGCCAGCAGTTCAGCGTCACCCGCGAACGCATCCGCCAGATCGAGGCCAAGGCCCTGCGCAAGCTCAAGCACCCCAGCCGCAGTCGCAAGCTGCGCAGCTTCCTGGACAGCTAGCGCCGGCGCATTCCCGAGCAGGCGGGGATCCAGGCTTTTTTGTCCGCAAGCGCCTATAGTGGGTCCCGCGCCGCACAGGGCGAAACCGCGAAGCGATCACGAGATGACGGCCCCGCTTGCCCAACGAAGCCCCGCCCGGGGCCTGCTGCCCCCGATCGTGTCGATCGCCCTGGCCTTGGCGGTCGGCGCCATCGGCGGCTTCGCCACCGCGTCGAACATTCCCGGCTGGTACGCGGGCGTGCACAAGCCCCCGTTCAATCCGCCGAACGCGATCTTCGGTCCGGTCTGGACGACCCTCTACATCCTCATGGCCCTGGCCGCCTGGCGCGTGTGGCGGGTGGACACCAACGCCCGCGCCCGCCGCACGGCGCTCGGGCTCTACGCCGTCCAGTTGGCCCTCAACCTGGCCTGGTCGCTGATCTTCTTCGGCCTGCACCGCCCGGGATGGGCGTTTGGCGACATCGCCGTCCTGTTCGCCGCCATCATCGCCACCGCGCTCGCCTTCGCCCGTGTCGACCGTCTGGCAGGCGCCATGCTGATCCCCTACGCCGCCTGGGTCGCCTTCGCCGCCCTGCTCAACTTCGAGATCTGGCGGCTGAATTAGGGGCGGGGCCAGGCGCTAAAAAATCTCGGGCGCCATGGAAAGCCTGGCGCTGCAGCCAGCGGCAGGCTCCAGAGAACACCCATGGCCAAACCGGGCGTGGGTGATCTATCCCTGTCGTCAATGATGGCTTTGGCCAAGCGGCGGGGAGGATGAGCATGGATACCGACAGACGAGCGCTGGTTCAGGGGCTGGGCGCGGGCTTGAGCGCCGGGGCGCTGGGTCTGGGCCTCAGCGCGGCGGGCTCGTCGGCCCTGGCGCAGCCGGCGAGGCCGCCCAAGGCCGGCCGCAAGATGATCGTGCGGGCGGACGACGTGGGTCATTCCAAGGTGTGCAACATCGGCACCTTCGACGCCATCGATCACGGCGTGGTCACCACCGTGGCCATCATGCTGGATTCGCCCGGCACCGAAGACGCGCTGGAGCGGCTGCGCGCCTATCCTTGGCTGCCGCTGGACTGGCACATGCACATGTGGGGCGCCCCGGTGCTGGGCGCGGCGCGCACGCCCTCTTTGGTCGAGCACGGCGGCCCGTTTGACGGGCGCTTCCGCATGGACCTGGCCCGCGCGCCCGACGTGTCGTTCGAGGAGGCGGTGGCGGAGCTGCGCGCCCAATTGGAGCGCTGCATCAAGATCGTAGGCCGCGCGCCCGACACGCGCGGCGGCAGCGACGACGGAACCTCGCCCTGGGCCCGCGCCATCACTCAGGTGGGAGCCGAATACGGCATTGTCTATAACTTCGCCGGCAGCCCGCCGACCGATCCGGTCTATCAGAAGCACATCAACGACGCCCAGAAGGCGGGCGAGGAGTGGGCCAAATACTATCCCGCCAAACCCAGCCCCGCGGTGGCGGCCGACGCGCGCTGGGCGGGACGCAAGATCTACAATCTGGGCGGCACCACGGCCTATATCGATCTTCTGACCGACTCCATCTCCAGCGTGGAGAAGAACTACGACGCGGTGAAGTTCTATACTGAGGACCGTTCCGGCATTCTCAAGACTCCAGCCGACTGGGTCACGATGCAGGCCTGGCATCCGGGCTACGTCGATTATTACGTCTATCGCCTGGGCGAGCGGGTCAACCGCGCCCGCGCTCAGCAGTTCGTGGTCGGCCGCACACAGGACGTGGCGGCCCTGTCCGACCCGCGCCTGCGCGCCTGGATCAAGGCCAACGGCATCGAGCTGGTGTCCACCCGCGACGCGCTCTACGGCACGCGTGAGATCCAGAACCGCTTGGAGACCATCGGCAGCGATCTGGCCTTCGCATGAGATGAGAGGGTTGGGGCATGCTGCACCGCAATGTAATTGAACCTTCACGCGCAAACGCCTATATCCACGGGCACTGTGGTTGGGCCCGCGCGAGGACTTGATGCTGGTCACGATGATGAAGGCGAAGCTGCACCGGGCCACGGTGACGCAGGCGGACCTCGAGTACGAGGGTTCGATCGCCATCGACCGCGACCTGCTCGACGCCTCCGGCATCCTGCCGCACGAGCAGGTCGACGTGCTCAACATCACCACCGGCGCGCGCTTCACCACCTACGCCATCGAGGCGCCGCGGGGCTCGCGCACCATCGGCGTCAACGGCGCCGCCGCGCGCCTGGTGCAGGCCGGCGACAAGGTGATCGTGGTCACCTACTGCCAGATGGACGCTTCCCAGGCGCGCAACTACGCCCCGCAAGTGGTGCTGCTGGACGAAGGCAACCACGTCAAAGCCGCGGCGTGACCATGCGGGCGCCGCGCCAGGCGCTGCGGGTTGTCGCGGCCTTGGCGTCGTGCCTGGCGCTGGGCGCCTGCGACCGCATCCAGCACCTGATCCATGGGCCAGGATTCGACACCCAGGGCTTCGAGGCGGCGCTCGACCCGGTGATCGGCGGGCCGGACACCTGCGTGGTGATCCTGGAGGAGAAGGACGGGGAAGAGCTCTACCGCTACGGCGACCACGCCGTGTGCAACCGCCCGCTGGCGCCCTGCGCCACCTTCAACGCGCCCATGGCCTTGATCGGGCTGGATAGCGGCGCAATCACGCCCGCCACGGTCTTCCGCTACGACGGCTCGCCCCAGTCGGCCCAGGAATGGAAGCGCGACACGACTCTGGCCGGCGCCTTTCAATGGGGTGCGCCGTGGTGGTGGCGCAAGCTGGCCGGCCTCATCGGCCCGGCCCGCTTCGCCCAGTGGCTGCCCTCGATCGGCTACGGCCCGGGCAAGGCGGCGGGCGATCCTTTGGCTTTCTGGCAAGGCCCGGCGGCGGGCGGCGCCCTCTACATCTCCACCAACGACCAAGCGTCCTTCCTGCGCCGCCTCTACCGCGGCGAGCTGCCGGTTTCGGCCAGCGCGAGCCGGACGGTGGAAGGACTGATGGTCGAGGAGACGCGCGGGCCGGTCACGCTCAGCGGCCTGACCGGCAGCTGCCCGTCGATCGCCGACAGCTCGCGCAACCTCGGCTGGTGGGTGGGCCGCATCGCCGGGCCCGACCGCACCCTGATCTTCGCCATGTCGATCGAGGGCGCCAACGCCCTGCCGGGCATGGAGATCCGCAGCCGCATGACGCCGATCCTGGCCCGGTACGGCTTGTTGCCGCCTACTTGACCAGTTCGTAGCTGCCCGAGACCTCGACGCGGATATCGAGCTCGCCGGCCGACACGGGCGTCGGCGCCGAGCCGGCCCGCGCGGCGGCCAACATCACCGGGCCGGGCGTCGGCGCAGGCTCGAAGCCCTCCCGCAGGGTCATCAGCTTGACCGCGCGGAACCCCGTCGCCTGGGCGTAGAGATCGGCCTTGGCCGCCAACGCCTTGGCCGCGCGCCGCCGCGCCTCGTCTTCGCTGGCCAGCGGGTCCTTCAGGCCGAAGGTGACGCCGTTGACCTGGTTGGCGCCGGCGGTGCTGACCGCGTCGATGGTCAGGCCCAGTTTGGCCAGGTCGCGCACGGTGGCCGTGACCACGTTCTCGGCCTTGTAGCCGGTCAGCTTGGGCGGCTGGTTGTCAGCGTAGGCGTAGTCGGGGTTCAGGCTGATCGAGGACGTCTGGATGTCCGCGTCGGCCACGCCCTGCTTGCGCAGCGCGGCCATCACCTGGGCCATCCGCTCGGCATTGGCGCGCCCGGCCGCCAGCGCGGTGGGCCCCTGGCTCGACACGCCGATCGACAGCCGCGCCATGTCCGGCGCGGCCTGCACCTCGCCCACGGCCGACAGGTCGAGGGTCGGCGGCCGGCCGGGACCCTCGCCGCTATCGGCGCGCTGGGCCCACGCGGCCGACGACAGGGCGGCGGACGCCAGAACCATGGGCACGAGGGCCGCGAGGCCGGCGAACGGACGGGCGCTGAGCATGCGGGCTCCTGGGACGAAGGGCGGGCGCGCCATGGACGCAGCCCGCCGTGGTTTAATCAAGACCCGCGCGCCGCTGGCGCCTCAGCCCTCGTAGGGATAATCGACGTACTTGAGGCCCTTGAGGGCCAGTTGCTCGCCGAAGCGCTCCGCCGAAAGGGCGCCCGCCTCGTAGCGCTTGCGCGCGGCCATCTCGTTGGACTCGCGCTTGCGGCCGGCCTCCAGGGTGGTGGCGGCGTTCTTGCGCTTGACCACCACCACGCCGTCGTCGTCGGCCACGACCACGTCGCCGGGCTCGACGTACTGATTGGCGATCACGATCGGAGTGTTCACGTTGGCGATGGTCTCCTTGACCGTGCCTTGCGGGTTGACGGTCTTGGACCAAACGGGGAAGCCCATCTCGGTCAGCACGGCGATGTCGCGCACGCCGGCCTCGATGATCAAGCCGCGCACGCCGCGGTGCATGAGCTGGGTGGCCAGCAGTTCGCCGAAATAGCCGTCGTCGCAGGGCGAGGTGGGGACCACCACCAGGATGTCGCCCGGCTGGCACTGAGTGACCGCCACGTGGATCATCCAGTTGTCGCCCGGCGCCACCTCGCACGTGATGGCGTTGCCCGCCACCTTGGCCGGCCGGTAGATCGGCTTGAGGATCGGCAGGAAGGTCCCGGTGCGGCCCTGCGCCTCGCTGACCGTGGCCGTGCCGAGCTCGGCCAGGCCATCCACCACGTCGAGCGGGGTGCGGGGGGTGTTCTGGACGACGACGGCCATGGGGTAGCTCCTCTGGATGGCGCTCGCCTCGGGCGGCGGAGCGGTGGCGGCCGACCGCGAAGGGCCGATGGGTGGGGTGTTGATCGACGCATCCAGTAGCTGGGCCGGGCGTGCATTTCCAGCCCCAGCGACGCTCAGCCGGCCAAAGGCGCGGCAGGCGCGTAAGCGTGCGCTCGCGGGCTTTCTCGATTTGCCCCTGATGGAAGAGGCTAGGCGGCGCGGCGCGAGGGCCGCATGCGCCACATCAGCTCCTCTTCGTCGTCGGCCACCGAGTGCGGCTGGGGCGCCTGGGCCACGCGAACGATCTGGGCTTCGTGCTCGTCCCAGATGATGGCGATGTCCGTCAGGCGCCGATAGGTTTCGCCCAGCAGCGCGCGGGTTTCGGCATCGACCTTGTCCAGGTCGCTCAGGCTCAGCCGCACGCGGCAGCCGCCCGCCGGGGCGCGCTGGTCGTGCAGGCGCAGCACGGCGTCGATCATGGCGGTGGAGGGCAGGGCGCGCGGAATGGCCGGCTGCCGATCGACGGTCGAGGTGAAGGCCGGGCGAGGATAGCGGCGATAGCGCGGGGCGATGGGGGCGGCTTGCGGCGTCATGGCGGGCTCCAGTCGTTCGATGACCTCACCTTGGGCGTGCATTACGACACAATCGGTCGTATCGTGAACAAATGCGGCACGAAAAAGCGACCCTCCTGCTCGACCTCGCCCGGCGGCTCGCCGCCAGCGCCGAGGGGCTGACCCTGGACGAGATGGCTGAGGCCATGGGCGTGGGCCGGCGCACGGCCGAGCGCATGCGCGACGCGGCCTGGAGTCTGTTCCCGCAGATGGAGGAGATCGCCGACGGCCCGGCCAAACGCTTCCGCATCCCGGGGGGGCTGGACGGTCTCTACCAAAGCCCCACGGCCGAGGAACTGCTCGAGCTAGGCAAGGCGGCGACGCAGCTGCGCGCCTCGGGCGCCGTAGGGCGGGCCCAGGCCCTGGAGAGCCTGGAGCGCAAGGTGCGTGCGGCCCTGCGCGGTTCGGCCTTGCGCCGGATGGCGCCGGACATCGAGGCGATGGCGCGGGCCGAGACCCACATCGCCGTGCACGCCGGGCCGCGGCCCTACGAGGACGCCGCCCTGATCGGCGCCATCCGCCAGGCCCTGACCGCCATGCGCCAGGTCAGCTTCGTCTATAGCGGCGGATCGCGCCCGGGCGAGCGGCGGGTGATGACGCCCTACGGCCTGATGTTCGGCCGGGCCAACTATCTCGTGGCCGCGCCCGAAGGCTCGACCGAGCCGCGCAACTTGCGCCTGGACCGGATCAGCGCGCTCGAGGTGCTGGATGCGCCGGGCGCGCCGCCGGAAGACTTCGACCTGGACGCCTACGCCCACCGCTCGTTCGGCATCTATCAGGACGCGGTGATCGACGTGGTGCTGCGCGTCCTGCCGTCGGGCGCGGCCGAGGCCATGGCGTGGCGCTTCCATCCGACCCAGACGGTCGAGCCCCAGGCGGACGGCGCGGTGATCGTGCGCTTTTCCGCGTCCGGCGCCCTGGAACTGGCCTGGCACCTGTTCACCTGGGGCGACAAGGTGCGCATCCTGGGCCCCGACTCGCTGAAAGCGGCCATGCGCGAGGCGCTCGCCGAGGCCGCCGCCTGCCACGCCGCCGGTGAGGGGGCTGAGGCAGGCAATGAGGAGGGGGGAGCGGATGCGTAGCCTGATCTTCAATCTCGCCTTCGGGCTGATCTCGGTGTTCTACACCGTCTCGGCCGCCGCCGCGGCCCTGCGGCCGGGGCGCGGGCATGTGCGCAAGGTGGTGGGCCGCTACACCCGCAGCATGGTCTGGGCGATGGATCGGATCGCCGGCATCCGGCTGGAGGTGCGCGGGCGCGAGCGCCTGCCGCAGGGCTGCTACATCCTCGCCCCCAAGCACGCCTCCTACGGCGACGGCTTCGCCATCTATTCCCAGTTCGACGACCTCGCCATCGTCACCGG
>DATKPD010000060.1:0-3659 GCA_035524315.1 Caulobacteraceae bacterium | reverse complement strand
GGGCGCAGCGAGCCGGAACTGGGGTGGCTGAACCATAGAATCCCGCCGGCGCACTGGGTCGACACCTGGCGCGGCAGGAACGGCGGCCTGACGCCCCATTCCAGCTCGGTGGCGTTGGCCGCGCCCAGATTGGCGCGAGCGGGCGCCTTGTCGGTGGTCTGGGCGCCGAGCAGCGGATTGACGCACAGCGCCTGCTGGCCCTGCCCCAAGGTCTCCAACTGGTCGTCGGCCGTCCACACCAGGGCGCGGGCCAGCAGCTCCTTGGCCTTGTTCGGGTCGGATTCCTCGACCGACCGCCAGGCGAGCACGCAATGGGCCTCCTGACGCTGCTGGCACGCCGGCGTGGGGACCGCGCCCTCGTAGGGCTTGGCCCGGACGATCGTGTCGATCAGATAAGCGGCGGCCAGACGGCTCGCGACGTCCGGGTTGCGGTCGATCTCCTCGCGCAGCAGCCGGTCGCCGAGCAGTCCGCCCTGCTCCACCCCCACCAGGATGATCGGCCGGCCCTGGTTGTAGTGGACCAGATAGTAACGGAACGCCGCCAGCACATCGCCGTAGGCGAACACCCGCGCGGCGCGCGCATCCTCTCGCAAGGTGAAGTGGGCGTAGAGGCTGGCCTGGCGGTAATGCGGCGCGAATACGCGGCCCACGCGCAGGAACGGCCCCGCGTAGTTGGGCAGCATCACCCGGTCGAGCAGGCGCTGGGTCCAGGGATCGTCAATCGGCCCGTTCCAATTGCGACCGCCGTCGAAGGTGGTCGGATGGATGAAGAACACGTCGGCGGGCGGATCGCCGGCCATCGTCCGAGCGGGCGATGGAGGGATCAGGGCCCAGGCGGGCGACTGGGCGTAATTGGGCGCGGGCGGAGGGCGGTAGGTCTGGAACGGCTCCTTGGGATCCAGGCCCGTGCGCATGATGTCGTCCCAAGTCGCCGCCAGGGTCACCGCCAGCACCAGGGCGAGCGCCACGCTGGCGAAGCAGATCCAGCGCCCCCGCGCGGACAGCTTGTGAAGCCCCAGCCGTCGCCATGCCCCGTGGACGCGCGCCGCCAGCACCTTGAGCGCCTCGTTCATCGGTAGGGGTCGGCCTGTGACAGGAAGCGGCGGACGTAGTCGCCCACGCCGTCCTCCAGCGAGGTCATAGGCCGGTCGTAACCGGCCAGCCTCAATCGCTCCATGCGGGCCTCGGTGAAATACTGGTACTTGTCGCGGATCGCCTCGGGCATATCGGCATAGACGATGGCCGGCTCATGGCCAGCCGCGCGGAAGGTCGCCGCCGCCAGATCGGCGAAGGATCTCGCTTGGCCCGAACCCAGATTGAACACGCCGTTGATCTGGGCCGCCGCCAACAGCCAACGGACCACTTCGACCACGTCGCGCACATAGACGAAATCGCGCATCTGGCCGCCGTCGGCGTAGTCCGGCCTATGCGATTTGAACAGGGTCACCGCCTGGCCCTCACGCGCCCGCGGCCAGATCTGGGCCACGACCGACTTCATCGCGCCCTTGTGCCCCTCGTTGGGCCCATAGACGTTGAAGAACTTCAGGCCGACCGCTTGGGGCGGGCCCAGCCCCTCGGCCCGCTCGCGCATGGCCTTGAGATCGAACAGCCATTTAGACCAGCCGTAGGCGTTCATCGGCCGCAAGCGCGCCAGAGCCGACGGGTCGTCACAGTCGTCGAAGCCGTGCTCGCCCGCGCCATAGGTCGCCGCAGACGACGCGTAGATCAGTCGCTTGCCGTGCTCGGCGCACCAGCGCCACAGATCGCGCGAGAGCACGAAGTTGGACTGGACGATCAGGTCGGCGTCCGGCTCTGTGGTGGAGGACACCGCGCCCATGTGCACGATGGCCTCGATCTCGCCGGCGCGGGCCGCCAGCCAGTCCCACAATTGCTCGGGCGCGACCACGTCGTCGACCGCGTGCTTGGCGATGTTGCGCCACTTGCCGGCGGCGGTCTGGCGCAGGCGGTCGCACACGGCCACGCTGTATCGTCCCTCCTCGGCCAGGCTGGCGACGATGTTGGAGCCGATGAAACCTGCCCCGCCGGTGACCAGGACGAGCGGCGCGCTCATGCCGGGGTCTTGCCTGATGACGTCATGCGGGCGATCGCTGCGGTGGTCGAAAAGCCGTCGACCAGATTGGCCAAACGGACCTGGCCGCCGTAGGACGCGACGAAATCGGCTCCGACGACCGTGGCCGGCGAATAGTCGGCGCCCTTGACCAGCACATCAGGCCGCACGGCCTTGATCAGATCGATCGGCGTGTCCTCATCGAACACGGTCAGCAGGTCGACCGACGACAGACCCGCCAGCACCAGGGCCCGGGAGTCCTGATCGTTGACCGGCCGCCCCTCGCCCTTGAGCGCGCGCACCGAGCGGTCGCTGTTCAGCCCGACGATCAGCCGGTCGCACCAGCCCCGCGCCTGAGCGAGATAGGCCACGTGCCCTCGGTGCAGAATGTCGAAGCAGCCATTGGTGAAGCCCACCCGCAGGCCCTGGGCGCGCCACTGCTGGGCCTGGTCGATCACCAGGGGCAGATGGGCGATCTTGCTCTCGGCGCGCGGCAAGCCAGCGGCCTGTTCGGCGGCGATCAGTTCAGACGGCGTGACCATGGCGGTGCCGATCTTGGTCACCGCGACCCCCGAGGCCAGCACCGCGAACGCGACCGCGTCAGCTATGTCCGCATGGCCGGCTAACGCCAGTCCCAGCGCCGCCAGACCGGTGTCGCCCGCGCCCGAGACGTCGAACACCCGGCGCGGCACGCCGCGCACATGGCGCACCGGCTTGCCCCGTTCGGCGAGCGACATGCCCATCGCCCCCCGCGTGACCAGGATCGCCTGGGCCGTGCAGTCGGCCAGGACCTGGGCCAGCGCCGCCTCGATCTCTTCGTCGGTCTCGGTCGGCAGGCCGGTCAGGGCGTGTAATTCGAGCGCATTGGGCTTAATCAGGTCCACGGCGCCGTATTTGGCCAGGCTGCGCGCCTTGGCGTCGACGATCAGCTTGGCTCCGTTGGCGCGCGCGGCCCGCAGGCACGCCTCAATTACAGCCGGCGTCACTGCGCCCTTGGCGTAATCCGACAGCAGGATGGCGCCCGCGCCCTCGGCCGCCTGCGCTATGGCCTCGGCCAGCCCGGCTTCGGTCGCGGCGTCCACCGCGCCCGAGTGTTCGGCGTCCAGGCGCAACAGTTGCTGGCCTGCCGCCACGAAGCGCGTCTTGACCGTGGTCGCACGCGCGCCCTCGACCACCAACCGCCCCTCGAGCTCGGGCGTCTGATCGACCAGGGCCTTGGCCTCGCGGCCCTGCGCGTCGTCGCCGATCACGCCGACCAGCACCGAGCGCCCGCCCAGGCCCGCCACATTGCGCGCGACATTGCCGACACCGCCCAGCATGGCCTGTTCGGAGCCGCGCAACAGGACGGGAATCGGCGCTTCGGGCGAGACGCGGCCGACGCTTCCATATACGTATCGGTCGATCATCAGATCGCCAACGCACACAACCCTGGCGCCGTGGATTGCGGAGAGAAGCGGCTGCAGGGTTGATAAGTCCATGGCCCGCTTCTAGCCGATTTTCGGGCGATTGGGAGGCGCCGGCGAAGGAACGAATAGCCTAGCTGGAGGTTTTGCCGGAATGATCATTCACCTGCGCCCATCCGCCACCGCCC
>DATKPD010000059.1:0-22576 GCA_035524315.1 Caulobacteraceae bacterium | reverse complement strand
ATGACCCAGCGCCTCACGCCGCTGACGGCGACTGATCGGCCCTACCACGTCCAGGCGCGCGAGGCCTTGGCCCTGGCTGAGGTCGGCGCCGGGCAACTGGCCAAGGCCAAGAGCGATCTGGGCGTGCTTCAGTTGATGACCGACACGCCCGACAGCGAGCGCCAGCGGGCCGGCGCCCTGATCACCCTGATCGACTCCGGCACGGCCGGTTCGCTCAAGGCCATGGCCCGGGCGCCCGCGCTCGCCCCGCCGCCGACGCCCGCGCCGCAGGCGGCCGATGGCCAGGGGCCAGACGTCCAGGTGCAGCCGGCGCCTCAATCCGCGCCTACCGGAAACTGATCGATGGAGACCTCCATGTCCTTGGGCAAGAGCCGCGTCGTGCTGGCCGCCGTCATGGTCGCCGCCGTCGGCCTGACCGGGTGCGCGTCCTTCTCCAAGCTGCAGTTCTGGAAGAACTCGAGCAACAAGTCGGTCGCCAGCCCGGGCGAGCGTATTCCAATCCTTGAGGCCGACGACCAGCTCAACGTGTCGGACGCCCTCAAGGGCCAGAGCTTCTACCTGCCGCCCGCCGCGCCCCAGGCCGATTGGCCCTTGCCCGGCGGCACGCTCGAACAGTCGGTCGAGAACGTCGACGCGGCTCCCGATTTCCGCATTGCCTGGCGCCGCTCGCTCGGCGTCAGCGCCATGAACCGTCAGCACTTCGTCACCGCGCCCCCGGTCGAGGCGGCGGGCCTGGTCTACGCCATGGACGGGCAGGCCGGCGTCTCGGCCCACAACGCCCAGACCGGCGAGCAGGTGTGGCGGGTCAATCTGCAGATCCGCACCGGGCGTGACCGCGACGGTTACGGCGGCGGACTGGCCTATGCCGACGGCAAGCTGTTCGTCTCGTCCGGCTACCGCTTCGTGACGGCGCTGGACGCGCACAACGGCCACACCCTGTGGAAGTCCAACACCGATGCGCCGATCCACGCGGCCCCCACCGTGGCCGACGGCAAGGTGTTCGTGGTCAGTCTGGACGACCAGCTCTACACCTTCGACGAAGCGACCGGCGCGCCGGGCTGGAACTATCAGGCCATCATCGAGCCGGCGCGCATGCTGGCGGCGTCCAGCCCAGCTGTTTCGGGCGATTCCATCATCACCACCTTCGCCTCGGGCGAGGTCATCGCCAAGCGCACCGGCAATGGCGCCGACCTGTGGAACCAGGCCCTGTCTCGCTCCAACCGCAACAGCGCCCTGTCGGAAATCCGCGACGTCGCCGGCCGGCCGGTGATCTATAAGGGCGACGTCTACGCCGCCAGCCATTCGGGCGTGTTCGCCGCGATCGACCTGCGCACCGGCACGCCGCGCTGGACCCTGCCGGTCGCCAGCTTCACCACCCCTTGGGCCGCGGGCGACGTGGTCTATATCGTGTCCCAGACCGGCCAGCTGGTGTGCGCCTCGCGCGACAGCGGCGGCGTCTACTGGATCGTCGACCTCAACGCGCCGGTCGGCAAGAACGCCAAGGGGGCCAAGGGGACGGCCTATTGGTTCGGGCCGGTCCTGGCCGGCAATCGCTTGATCCTCACCTCGAGCAAGGGCGACATCGTCGCCCGCGACGCCAAGACCGGCGACTTCATCAGCGTCATCCACACCGGCGCGCCGATGATGCAGTCGCCGATGGCGGCTGGCGGCCTGCTCTATGTGGTGAATGAGCGCGCCGAACTGGTCGCCATCCGCTAGTCTGCGGCGGTTCAGCTTTTTCATCGGGTGAACCGCATGGCGCCGCGCGCGCTCAAACTGGCTATCGTCGGCCGTCCCAACGTCGGCAAATCGACCCTGTTCAACCGCTTGGCCGGCAAGAAGCTGGCCATCGTGGACGACCGGCCGGGCGTGACCCGCGACCGGCGCTTCGCGTCTGGCCGGATCGGCGACCTGGACCTGGAACTGATCGACACCGCCGGCTTCGAGGACGTGGCCGATGAAAGCCTCGAGGCGCGCATGCGCGGCCAGACCGAGAAGGCCATCGCCGAGGCCGAGGTGGCCCTGTTCCTGATCGACGCGCGCGAGGGCCTGACGCCGGTCGACCGCACCTTTGCCGACCTTCTGCGCCGCTCGGGCAAGCCGGTGGTGCTGGCCGCCAACAAGGCCGAGGGCAAGCAGGGCGATCATGGCGTGCTGGAGGCCTACGACCTGGGCCTGGGCGAGGCCATCGCCTTGTCGGCCGAGCACGGCGAAGGCATCAGCGATCTCTACTACGCCTTGCTGGCGGCGCAGCCCGATGCGGACGACCGCGACGTTGACGACGAGGCCGACAAGCCGGTTCGCATCGCCATCGTCGGTCGCCCCAACGCCGGCAAGTCCACTCTGGTCAACCGACTGGTGGGCGAGGACCGCCTGCTGACGGGGCCCGAGGCCGGCATCACCCGCGACGCCATTCCGGTCGATTGGGACTGGGAAGGGCAGAAGATCCGCCTGGTGGACACCGCCGGCCTGCGCCGCAAGGCGCGCATTCACGAGAAGCTCGAAGAGCTGTCGACCCACGATTCCATCCGCGCCATCACCTTCGCCGAGATCGTGGTGCTGATGATGGACGCGACCCATCCATTCGAGGTGCAGGACCTGCGCATCGCCGACCTGGTGGAGCGCGAGGGCCGGGGCCTGGTGTTCGTCCTGGCCAAGTGGGACCTGATCACCGATCCCCAGGCGCGGCTCAAGGCCTTCATCGAGGAGGCCGATAAGGCGCTGCCCCAGCTGCGCGGAACCCCCGTGGTCGCCCTCTCGGCCGAGACCGGCCGGGGCCTGGAGCGGCTGATGCCTACGGTCGTCAAGGTGCACAAGGACTGGTCGACCAAGGTCAAGACCCGCGACCTCAACGACTGGCTGCACATGGCGGTGCAGCGTCACCCGCCGCCGGCGGTCAACGGTAAGCGGATCAAGCCGAAGTACATGGCCCAGACCAAGGCGCGGCCACCGACGTTCGTGCTGTTCGCCACCCGCGCCGAGCAGCTGCCCGAGCAGTATCGCCGCTACATGATCAACTCGATCCGCGAGAGCTTTGACCTTCCGGGCGTGCCGATCCGTCTGACCGTGAAGTCCGGCGCCAATCCGTTCGCGGCCGAGGAGGGCGCGCGGCCGTGGCTGGCCGATCAGGGGCGCGGCGGCCCAACCATCAGCGCGCGCAAGACCAACACCACCGCCAAGCCGCGCTGGATGAAGGCCGCCAAGGCCGCGGTCGCGGCCGCAACGGGCGCGCCGAAGAAATCCCCCGACGCCAAGGCTTCGCCCGCGGTCAAGGCCGGGGCTCCGGCCAAGTCCAAGGCGTCGCCGGCCGTCAAGGCGAGGGCGCCGGCCAAGTCCAAGACTCCCGCCCGCGGCGGGGCCAAAAGCCCAGGCGCCGGCTTCCGCTCGCGGCCGGCCAAACCCGGCCCGCGCAAGGGCGGCAAGCCTCCTCCGCGCGCGCGCTGAGCCGGCCGACCCGCGGCAAGCGTGGCCGCTTATTGCAGCTTGGCCACAGCAACTCCCTTGTCGGCCGCCGCGTTGCCCTTGTCGGGGGTATGAAGCGAAAGGGAGAAAACCGATGTTTTCCAAGGTTCTTATGGCAGGGGCCGCGGCCCTGATGGTGGCCGGCGCCGCCCAGGCTCAAGGCGTGTCCGCGGGCGCGGGCGCGCAGTCCGGCATGGGCGTCGGGACCGCCGCGAGCGGGACGACGGGCGCGGGCTCAGGCTCGGCCACCAGCAGCGTCCAGTCGGGCATCGACTCCAGCCTGAACGCTGGCGCCAGCCCCTCCGGCGCGACCGCCAGCGGTTCGACCAGCGCGACCGGTTCGGCCGGCGCCACCGGGTCCAGGCGCGGCTCGCGCTCGGGCTCGTCCAGCGGGTCGGCCACCGGTACGGGCGGCTATTCGGGCACGGGCTCGGTCGGGACCATCGGCGGCGCGCCGACGGGGACGGCCGGGACCGGTGCGATCGGGGCGGGCTCGGCTGGCGGTGCGGGGGGCGCGCTCGGCGGCTCTGGCGGCTCGCTCGGCGGCGCGGGCGGGATAGGCGGCGCTGTCGGCGGCGGGATCGGCCGCTAGCGGTCGGCCCAGCTAAGCCTTAGCCCGTCAGGCCTGGACTTTGCTCTTCCAGTCAGCAAAGCTTGCGCGGAAGGGCGGGGCCAGGTCGGGGCGGGCCAACTCCACCACCAGCGGTCCGATTTCGGCCGGATCGGGCAGGGTTTGCGGATCTTCGCCGGGATAGGCCTGGGCGCGCATGCGGGTGCGCATGGCCCCGGGGCTGAGCAGGACGGCCCGCACCGGCGTATGCTCCAACTCGTCGGCCCAGCACCCCACCAGCGACTCCGTCCCCGCCTTGGTCGCGGCGTACACGCCCCAGAAGGCCCGCGGCCGGGAGGCCACGCCGGTGGTCAGAAAAATCGCCCGTGCGGCCGGCGCGCGCTTGAACAGCGGCTCCAGCGACCGGATCAGGCGGTAGGTCGCCGTGAAATTGACCGTGACCGTGCGGTCCCACACGCTCGGCTCCAGGTGCGACACGGGGGTCAGCAGGCCCAGCAGGCCCGCCGCGTGCACCATCACGTCCAGCCGGCCCCAGCGATCGTGGATCGCGCGTCCCAGGCCGTCGATCTGGTCCCCTTGCGCCAGGTCCAGCGGAACCAACGTGGCGCGCGCGCCGGTCGCGGCGAGGATTTGGTCGTCCAGTTCCTCCAGCGCGCCCTGGGTGCGGCCCACGGCGATCACGTGGGCGCCGGCCTCGGCCAAGGCTAGGGCGCAGGCGCGGCCTATGCCGCGGGTGGCGCCGGTCGCCAGGGCGATCAGGCCGGAAAGGGGCTTTTCGGGCAAGGACGGGTGGGTCATCCGCGCTTTGTAGCGTGGTGGCGTACCGCGTCGAGCCCTAAGCGTTGACCAGCAGTGACAGCTGGCGGTCGGAGGAGTCGTTGCGGCCCTCGGCGATCTCGCGGTCGAGCAGGCGCGTGGGATAGTCCCCGGTGAAATAGTGGTCGGTGAACTGGGGATTGGCCGGGTCGCGCTCGCCCGCGTCCATCGCCCAGTACAGCCCCTCGACCGACAGGAACCCCAGGCTGTCGACCTCGAGCATCTTGGCCATTTCCGCCAGGCTGTGATTGGCGGCCAGCAACTGATCGCGCTCGGGCATGTCGATGCCGTAGAAGTCCGGCCACATGATCGGCGGGGAGGCCGATCGCAGGTGCACTTCCTTGGCGCCCGCCTCGCGCACCATGCGCACGATCTTGAGCGAGGTGGTGCCGCGCACCACCGAGTCGTCGATCAGCACCACGCGCTTGCCCGCCAGCACGGCCCGGTTGGGGCTGTGCTTCATGCGCACGCCCAGTTCGCGTACCCCCTGGGTCGGCTGGATGAAGGTGCGGCCGACATAGTGATTGCGGATGATGCCCATTTCGAACGGCAGGCCCGAGGCCTGGGCGTAGCCCAGGGCGGCCGGCACGCCGGAGTCGGGCACCGGCACCACCACGTCGGCGGGCTTGGCGCTTTCCTCGGCCAGGCGCCGGCCCATGCGCTTGCGCACATCATAGACCGAGCGGCCGTTCACCACGCTGTCGGGTCGGGCGAAGTAGACGTACTCGAACACGCACGGCCGGGCGCGCGCGCTGGGGAAGGGCCGCATCGACTCGATGCCGTTCTCGGAGATCACCACCAGCTCGCCGTGGTCGATGTCGCGCACGAACCGGGCGCCGATCATGTCCAGGGCGCAGGTTTCCGAAGCCAGCACGTACTGGCCGTTCAGTTCGCCCAGGACCAGCGGGCGGATGCCCAGCGGATCGCGCACGCCGATCAGCTTCTTATTGGTCAGAGCCACCAGGGCGTAGCCGCCCTCGATCTGGCGCAGGGCGTCGATGAAGCGGTCGACCACCTTGGCTTTGCGCGAGCGCGCGATCAGGTGCAGGATCACCTCGGAATCCGAGGTCGACTGGAAGATCGAGCCTTCGCCGACCAGTTGCTCGCGCAGGGTCAGGAAGTTGGTCAGGTTGCCGTTGTGGGCGATGGCCACGCCGCCGGCTTCCAGATCGGCGAACATCGGCTGTACGTTGCGCAGGTTCGAGCCGCCCGCCGTGGAATAGCGGGTGTGGCCGATGGCCATGTTCCCCGGCAGTCGCTGCACCAGGTCGGCCCCGGTGAAGGCGTCGCCGACATAGCCCATGTGCCGTTCCCAGTGGAACCTGTGCCCGTCAAAGGCGGCGATGCCGCAGGCCTCCTGGCCGCGATGCTGCAGGGCGTGCAGGCCCAGGGCGGTGATCGCGCTGGCCTCTGGCGTGTCGAACACGCCGAACACGCCGCATTCCAGGCGGGGACGGTCGTCGTCCGCGTCGCGGAAGGGCAGAGCGGACCGGGTTTCGCGCGCCTGGCCTTCGGGGTTCGAGGTCATTCGTGCGGTCACTGGGGCTTCTCCTGATACTGATCCGAAGGCCTCGTATCGGGACTTTCGGCCACGGCGCGCTCGACGGTCGGCGCAAGCTTTTTGGCCATGGCCGATCCCTGGGGCGCTAAAAGCGCCAAAGTGTGTCCGGAGTCCACCGCCAAGGGATAGAGCGCCGCGCCGGTCAGCCAATCGGGCTTGCGCGCGCCCGGCATGGCGGCGTTCATCAGCAGTTGGAAGGCGCCCAGCAACAGCAGGCCCCGCGCCAGGCCGAAGCCCAGGCCCAGCAGCCGGTCCACCAGACTGACGCTGTCGATATGTCGCACGCCGTCGGCCATCCGCGAGACGAGCAAGCGCACGCCGACATAGACGACCAGGAAGATCGCCAGCATGGCCAGGCCGTTGGCGGCCCACCCGGGATGCACCACGTGATGGAACGCCGGTCCGACCCACTTCACCCCCAGCAGGGCGGCGAACACGCCCAGCACGAAGGCTAGCACGGTCATCACCTCGCGCACCGCGCCGCGCACACACCCGATCAGGGCCGAAAGGCTCAGCAGGCATATGACAATCAGGTCGAACTTGCTCACCGTCGCCGCATCTTCCTTCATGGCCACGCCGCAGCGCCGATCCGCTCGACTGCTTCAGCCAGGCGACGGACCCCCGTCACCGGTATGGGCGCGCTGTCGATGCCCGCCGGTCCGAGCGCGCGCCCGAACCCCAGCTTGGCGGCCTCCTTCAAGCGACCTTCCGCCCGGCCCACCGGCCGCACATCGCCCGACAAGCTGATCTCGCCGAATACAACGCAGTCCTGCGGCAAAGGAACATCGAGCGCCGATGACGCCAGCGCCGCCGCAGCCGCCAGGTCCGCTGCGGGCTCGGATATGCGCAGCCCGCCCGCCACGTTCAAGTAGACGTCGCGGGCCCCGAATCCAAGCCCGCAACGCGCCTCCAGCACCGCCAGGACCATGGCCAGGCGTCCGGAATCCCAGCCGACCACCGCCCGGCGCGGTGTTCCGTAGGCGGACGGCGCCACCAGGGCCTGGAATTCCACCAGCACCGGCCGCGATCCCTCGATTCCGGCGAACACCGCCGCGCCCGCCGAACGCTCCCCGCCGTCGTTGAGGAACAGGGCCGAGGGATTGATCACCTCGCGCAGGCCCACGTCGCTCATCTCGAACACGCCGATCTCATCGACCGCCCCGAAGCGGTTCTTGGCCGCGCGCAGGATGCGGAACGGGTAGCCGCGCTCACCCTCGAACGACAGCACCGCATCGACCATGTGCTCGACCACGCGCGGACCGGCGATGGCGCCGTCCTTGGTCACGTGCCCAACCAGGATCACCGCCACGCCCCGCCGCTTGGCTAGGCGCACCAGTTCGCCCGCCGCCGAGCGCACCTGGGTCACCGAGCCGGGGCCGGCCTCGTGCATGTCGCTCCACATCGTTTGGATCGAGTCGATCACCACCAGGTCGAACGGCTCGCGCTTCAGCCCGTCGACGATCTCGCGCAGCGAGGTCTCCGCCGCCAGCTTGACCGAGGTTTCCGACACGCCCATGCGCGCCGCGCGGTCGCGCACCTGATCGACCGCTTCCTCGCCCGAGATGTAGGCGCAGCGCGCCCCGCGCATCGCCGCCTGGGCGCACACCTGCAGCAACAGGGTCGACTTGCCGATGCCGGGATCGCCGCCCAGCAGGATCGCCGAGCCCTGGGCCACCCCGCCGCCGCACACGCGGTCGAACTCCGCCACGCCGGTGACGATGCGCGGCGGCTGGGCGTGTTCGGCCTTCAGCGTCTCGAAGTTCAGGCCCCGCGCCTTGGACGGGCGCGAAGGGGCCAGGGCGCCAGGCGGGCGGGCCTGGCTTTCCTCGGCCAGGCTGTTCCACGCGCCGCACGCGCCGCACTGGCCGGCCCACTTGGCGTGAACGGCTCCGCAGCTCTGGCAGATGTAGGCGGCGCCGTCCTTGGCCACGTTCACAAAGCCCGAATCAGTTGTTCGTCCACCCAGTGTACCGCGCCGCGCAACCCCGCCGGCCCGGCTCAGGCTTCGCCGAGATACAGCCGCTCCAGCCGGCCGGCCAGCCGGGTCAGAAGCTCGTAGGACACCGTGCCGGCCGCTTCGGCCGCGTCGTCGAGCAGGATGTTGGCCCCGAACAGCTCGGCCATGTCGCCGGGCCGGGCGCCGTCACAGCCGGTCACGTCCACGGCCAGCAGATCCATCGACACCCGCCCGCGCAGCGCACAACGCTTGCCCGCGATCCACGCTGCGCCCTTGGGCCAGGCCGAGCGCAGCACGCCGTCGGCGTAGCCGGCCGCGACCACCGCGATGCGCAAGGGCGCCTGGGCCGTGAAGGTCGCGCCATAGCCGATGGTTTCGCCGGGCCCCACCGCGCGCACGTCCAGGATCGGGGCCTCGAATTTGACGACCGGCCGGATCTGCGGATCGGGGCGGCCTTGCGGACCGCCGCCGTAAAGGCCGATGCCGGGCCGCACCATGTCGAACAGGTAGTCCTGGCCCAGCCACACCCCCGCCGAATTGGCCAGGCTGGCGCGCGCGCCGGGGAACAGCGCCGACATCGCCCTGAGCGTCTCGGCCTGGCGCGGGTTTAACGGATGCGCTGGGTCATCGGCGCAGGCCAGGTGGCTGATCACCAGATCGATAGATAGCCGGTCCAGCCTTCCCGGCGCGTCCGTCAGCGCGACGATCTCCTCGGGGCGCAGGCCCAGCCGGTTCATCCCGGTGTCCACGTGCAAGCCGCAGGGCAGGGGAGCGCCGTGGCGCGCCGCCGCGCCATAGCTGTCGACCTGAGCCGCGCTGGACAGGATGGGCGTGAGACCTGCTGCGATCAGGCGCGGCGCCGCGCCGGCCGGCGCGCCGTCCAGCACATAGACCGTCGCCGGGCGAGCCGTTCCCAACGCCGCTCGCAAGGCTTCGCCTTCTTCAAGCCGCGCGACATAGAAGCTTCGGGCCCCCTCGGCCCACAGGCGCCGCGCGACCGGTCCCGCGCCCAGCCCATAGCCGTCGGCCTTGACCACGGGCGCCACCTCGGCCCCGCCCGCCTTGCGCCGGAACAGGTCGTAGTTCGCCGCCAGGGCGTCCAGGTCGATGGTCAGGCGGGCGCGGGCGGCGGGCATGAGGCCTGCTTAGCCGGAATCGCCCCCGAGCACGATGGGGTCAGCGCGGGTCGAAGCGGCCCTCGCGCGCCAGGTTGCTGAACTTGGTCAGGTCGGAGTTGAAGTGCAGCTTGACCGTGCCGATCGGGCCGTGCCGCTGCTTGCCCACGATCACCTCGGCGATGTGGCTGATCTTGTCCATCTCCTCCTGCCAGGTCAGGTGCTCGGGCGTGTTTTCGCGCGGTGGGGCCCGGCCCAGGTAATAGGCCTCGCGATAGACGAACAGCACCATGTCCGCGTCCTGCTCGATCGAGCCGGATTCGCGCAGGTCCGACAGCTGCGGCCGCTTGTCCTCGCGGCTTTCCACCTGGCGCGACAGCTGCGACAGAGCGATCACCGGAACCTGCAGTTCCTTGGCCAAGGCCTTGAGGCCCTGAGTGATCATCGACACTTCCTGCACCCGGTTGTCGTTGCGGTTGCCGTCGCCCATGGTGACCAGCTGCAGATAGTCCACCACGATCAGGTCCAGCCCGGCCTGGCGTTTGAGGCGTCGCGCGCGGGCGGCCAGCTTGGCCAGGGACAGGCCGCCGGTGTCGTCGAAGTGCAGGGGCGCTTCCTGAATCTCCAGCGCCGCGTCGCGCACGCGGCCAAATTCCGAGGCGTCGATCTCGCCCTTGCGCAAGCGGTCGGACGGCACGCCGGAGGCTTCCGCCAGAATACGCATGGCCAGTTGTTCGGCTGACATTTCCAGCGAGTAGAACGCCACCACTCCGCCCGAGGAGGTCTTGCGCGTGCCATCCGGCAGGATGTCGTAGGCGTAGTTGCGCGCCACGTGGAAGGCGATGTTGGCGGCCAGGGCCGATTTGCCCATCGAGGGACGCCCGGCCAGGATCACCAGATCGGACGGGTGCAGCCCGCCCAGCATGCGGTCCAGGTCGACCAGGCCGGTGGAGATGCCTGACAGGCCGCCGTCGCGGCTGTACGCCTCCGCCGCCATCTCCACCGCGCCGTGCAGGGCGTCGGCGAAGCTGACGAAGCCGGACGAGCTCTGACCGCTCTCGGCCAGGGTGTAGAGCGATTGCTCGGCCGCCTCGATCTGGTCGCGGGCCGTCAGTTCGGCGTCGCCCTGGGCCGTGGCCGCGATGTCGCCGCCGATGCGGATCAGCTCGCGGCGCAGAGCCAGATCGTACACCAGCCGGCCGAAGTCGGCCGCGTGGGCCGCGGGCGGCGCGCGATCGACCAGGTCGGCCAGATAGCGCAGGCCGCCCAACTCCTCGAACGCGGCGTCGTGACGGAAGCGCTCCATCAGCACGATCGGTTCGGCCAGCTGGCCCTTGCGGATGTGCTCCTCCATCGCCGCGAACAGGCGCTGGTGGAAGGGCTCGTAGAAATGGCGACCCTGCAATTGGTCGCTCAGGCGCTCATAGGCGGCGTTGTCGAACAGCAGCGCGCCCAGCAGGGCCTGCTCGGCCTCGATGTTGAAGGGCGCGTGCTGCGGGTGCGGCTCGGCGGCGCGCAGGTCGAGGGCGGGGACGATAGTCATGACCAAAACGTTAACGCATTGTGCGGCGACGCGTATGCGTCAGACGGTCCTTTCAACAGCTAAAGCGCAGCCTGGGGATAAGTCTGGCGCCTGACAAAAAACAGGCGGCCCGGTTGCCCGCGCCGCCTGCTTTCAGGTCATCGATAAAAGACTGTTTTTTATCAGTATTCAGCGCCGAGGTCGGCTTGACCGGCGCCGCCTTCGAGCATGTCCGCGGCGGCCTCTTCGGCGGCCAGACGGTCTTCCTCGAACTGGGCGTTGATCACGTTCTCGCCGCGGGCCTGACGATCGGCTTCGTCCTGCGAGCGGGCGATGTTGATCGTGACAGAGGCGGTCACTTCGGCGTGCAGGCGGATCTTCACCTCGTGCATGCCCAGGGTCTTGATCGGCTTGTCGAGCACGACCTGCGCCCGGTCGACCTTGCCGCCGTTGGCGGCGATCGCCTCGGCCACATCGCGGCCGGACACCGAGCCGTACAACTGGCCGCTTTCGCCCGCCTGACGGATCAGGACATAGACCTGGCCGTCGAGCTTCTCGGCTTCAGAGCCGGCGGCGGCCTTGGCCTTGGCGTTGCGCGCTTCGATTTCGGCGCGCTGGCCTTCAAACACCTTCAGATTGGCTTCCGAGGCGCGCAGCGCCTTGTGCCGGGGCAGAAGGAAGTTGCGGGCGAAGCCGTCCTTGACGGTGACGGTTTCACCCAGGCCGCCGAGACGTTCGACGCGTTCGAGCAGAATGACTTTCATCGCGCCCTCCTTACTTCACAACGTAGGGCAGCAGGGCCAGGAAGCGGGCGCGCTTGATGGCCTGGGCCAGTTCGCGTTGCTTCTTGGCCGACACCGCGGTGATGCGCGAGGGCACGATCTTGCCGCGTTCGGAAACGTAGCGTTGCAGCAGCTTGACGTCCTTGTAGTCGATCTTCGGGGCGTTGGCGCCGGAGAACGGGCACACCTTGCGGCGGCGGAAGAACGGGCGGCGGGCGCCGCCGGCGGCGGGGGCGGAAATGTCGTCGGTCATGATGTCGCTCCCGATCTAGAGTTGCAGGTCGTCGTAGCCGCCGCGGCCGCCGCGATCGGGACGGTCGCTGCGTTCACGGTCGCGGCGCGCCAGGACCGGAGACAGCTCCAGGTCCAGTTCCTCGACGCGCACGGTCAGGCAGCGCAGCACGTCTTCATTGATCGACAGCTGGCGCTCCATCTCCTTCACGGCCGGGGCCGGGGCGTTGATGGCGAGCAGGGAATAGTGACCCTTGCGGTTCTTCTTGATCCGGTAGGTCAGGTTGCGCAGACCCCAGTATTCGATCTTGGCGACGGTGCCGCCGCCGGCTTCGATCAGGGCCTTGAGGGTGTCGTTGAGGGCTTCGGCCTGTTGCGGCGAGATGTCCTGCCGCGCGATGACCACGTGTTCGTAAAGCGCCATGGCGTCCTTCTTCCGTTGCGGAAAGCGGCGCCCGAGCCGGCGGAAGTCCGGCCAGGACGATGGATCATGCCGCGAGCCCAGGACGTCATGTCCAAGGTCAAAAGGAAGAACCGCGACAGACCGCCTTCCAAGGAAGCGGGGCTCATACGCGAAAAGCCTCGGCAGGGCAAGGCGCGAACGGCTAGGCGGCCTGGGCCGCCGAGACCGGGGCGGACGAAAACTCGGCCCCGCGCCGGACCCAGCGGTGCAGGGGGCGCTCCACCGCATAGTGCAGCAGGCCGGCCAGGCCCAGGCAGAAGGCCAGGTAGCCGCCCAGCAGAATGAGGGTGTCGACCGCCGACAGATCGCCGAACCGCACATGGCTCGCCAGCCACGCCAGCGGCGTCAGGTGCACCAGATAGAGCGGAAAGGAGATGCGCCCGAGCATCATCACCGGTTTGGACGTCAAGGCGCGGTGCAGAACGCCGTGTCCGAACGACAGGCAGAAGATCAGCAGGGTGAACGCCGTCGGCGCGAACAGGACGCCCTTGGAAAACCGCAGGGCGACGCCCAGCGCCAGGCACGTCGCCAGGGCGCCCAGCCCGGCGTCCGCCGGGGCGGAGGGACCGATGGTCTGTCGCAGGCGGCAGGCGGCCATGCCGGCGATCAGGCCCGTGGCCATGCGCATCAGGGCCGGGATCTGGTCGATCGGGTTGGAGCCCGCCAGCCCGGTCAGCAGCATGAACGCCGCCATGGCCGCCAGGCTGGAGGCGGCGGCGGCGACGGCGGTCTTCTCAGAGCAGCGCGCGATCATCCAGGCCAGCAGCGGAAAAGCGGCGTAGCCGATCAGTTCGGCGCTGAGCGACCAAACCGGCTCGTTCCATTCCCCCTGGGCGTTGGGAACCCACCGGGTGGCCAGAAGGGCGGTGCGAGTCAGGGCGGCCACGGAGAAATTGCCAGGGCTCTGATCCCTGAACCAGGCGGCGTAGACCGGGTCGGCCGCGGCCAGGGCGAGGATCAGCGCCAGCACCGCCAGGCTCAGGGGATAGACCCGGACGATCCGGGCCACGGCGAACTGGCGGATCGCCGCGGGCGTCGGGCGCGCCAACGCCGCGCCGTGGGTCCACATCAGCACGAAGCCGGACAGCACGAAGAACAGATCCACCCCGGTCCAGCCGAAGTTCAGGAAACTCGCGTGCGCCGGCCAGGCCGCGCCGCCCTGGCCGCAGATCTTCACCAGATGAAAGGCCAGCACCCACAGGGCGGCCACACCGCGCAGTCCGGTCAAGCTGGGGAGATCGCGCACGTCCTGGCCCTTCATCGAAGCGCCAGTGTGGCTGGGCAGGGTTGAGAAAGGCTCAACCCGGCCATTGGGCTGCGTCAGTGGGCGTCGTGCAGCTGCTGGACCGCCGCCAGGGTCTTGGCGACGTGATCGTCCGGCTTGAGGTCGGAGTAGTCCAGCACGATCTTGCCGCTCGGGGCGATGACGTAGGAGGTGCGGTCCGACCAGCCCGGCTTCAGCGCCAAGGTCGCTTTGTAGCTGGTGGCGATCTTCAGGTCGGTGTCCGCCGCCATGGCGAACTTACCCGAGCAATAGAGCGTGTCCTTGGAGAATTCCTGCAGCTTGTCGGTGTTGCCCGCCGTCACGCCGATCACCGTGGCGCCGTCCTTCTTGAAGTCGTCGGCGGCGTCGGCGAACAGGTGCGCCTCGATCTGGCAGCCCTTGGTGTAGGCGGCGGGGAAGAAATAGACCACCACCGGTCCCTTCTTCAGCGCGTCGGCCAACTTGAAGGTGAAGGGCGCGCCGCCGAGGAAGGCGGGGGCGGTGAAGTCGGGCGCCATGTCGCCCTGCGACAGCGCCGCCTGGGCGCCCGCCGCGGCCGCCAGGGCGGCGAGCGCCACGCCGGCGCAGATCAAGGCCTTCGACGATGCGGTCATTATATCCTCCGTCGGGCGGGCCTTCCGGTGTTGGCCAGCCCTCACTGGAGCCGACTGTGCTACGGGAGCGGCGCGCCCGCAAGCCGCCGCCGTGCTTGCCCCGTCGCGGCTTATCCCCTAACCCTCCGCGCCGGTTTAACGCTAACGACGGGCAGATCGACCATGAGCCTCGCCTTTCTGTTTCCCGGCCAGGGCAGCCAGGCCGTCGGCATGGGCGCGGCCCTGGCCGAAGCCTTCCCTTCGGCCCGCCTGGTGTTCGAGGAAGTCGACGACGCCCTGGGCGAAAAGCTGTCGCGCCTGATGCGCGAGGGGCCCGAAGCCGACCTGACCCTGACTCAGAACGCCCAGCCCGCCCTGATGGCGGTCAGCCTGGCGGTGGTGCGCGCGCTCAAGGCCGAGTTCGGCGTCGACATTGCCCAGGCCGCGTTCGTGGCCGGCCACAGCCTGGGCGAATATTCGGCCCTGGCGGCCGCCGACGCGATCGGCCTGGCCGACACCGCCCGTCTGCTGCGTCTGCGGGGCGAGGCGATGCAGCGCGCCGTGCCGGTGGGCGAGGGCGCCATGGCCTCGCTGATCGGGCCCAAGGCCGACTTGGCGCTGGCCGAAGCCGCCGCCGAGGCCGGCTCGGCCAAGGGCGTGTGCGTGGTGGCCAACGACAACAACCTCGGCAATGTGGTGATCTCGGGCGCGGCCGCCGCCGTGGCCCTGGCCATAGAAAAGGCCAAGGCGCTCGGCGCGCGGGCGATCCCGCTCAACGTCTCCGCCCCCTTCCACTGCCCCTTGATGGCCCCCGCCGCCGAGGAAATGGCCCGCGCCCTGGCGCAGACCACCATTATCGCGCCCCGCGCCCCCGTCGTGTCCAACGTCCTGGCCCGCCCGACCCTGGACCCCGAGGCGATCCGCGCCTTGCTCGTCGAACAGGTCACCGGCCGCGTGCGCTGGCGCGAGAGCATGATGTGGCTGGCGGGCGAGGGCGGAGTGACCCGCTTCGCCGAACTGGGCTCGGGCAAGGTGCTGACCGGCATCGCCAAGCGCTGCGCCCCGGAGGCCCAGGCCGTGTCCCTGAACGCGCCGGCCGATCTGGAAGCCTTCGCCGCCTCGCTCTGACGCCCGCGCCGGCCGCCGGGCTTGTGTTTTGCGCCCAATCCCGCGAAAGCAGGCCGCCACAAGGAGATTCCCATGTTCGACCTTTCCGGCAAGACCGCCCTGGTGACCGGCGCGTCCGGCGGCATCGGCAGCGCCATCGCCGCCAAGCTGCACGCCCAGGGCGCGGCGGTGGTTCTGTCGGGCACCCGGCGCGAGGCCCTGGACGCCCTGGCCGCGCAGCTGGGCGAACGCGCCTTCGTGGCCCCGTGCGACCTGGGCGACCCGGCGGCGGTCGACGCCCTCTACGGCCAGGCCGAGGCGGCCGCGGGCGCCCCGGTCGACATCCTGGTGTCCAACGCCGGCCTCACGCGCGACGGTCTGGTCCTGCGCATGAAGGACGAGGACTGGGACATCGTGCTGCGGGTCAATCTGGAAGCCTATTTCCGCCTGTCGCGCGCCGCCCTGCGCGGCATGATGAAGCGCCGCTGGGGCCGCATCCTCGGCATAACCTCAGTGGTCGGCGTCACCGGCAATCCGGGGCAGACCAATTACGCCGCGTCCAAGGCCGGCATGATCGGCTTTTCAAAGGCCCTGGCCCAGGAATCCGCCTCGCGTAACGTCACCGTGAACTGCGTGGCGCCGGGCTTCATCGCCAGTCCGATGACGGACGCTTTGAACGAGCAGCAGCGGGCGATGATCCTGGGCCGCATTCCCGCGGCCCGCCTGGGTCAAGGCGAGGAAATCGCCGCCGCCTGCGTTTACCTCGCCAGTGAAGAGGCCAGTTACGTCACCGGCCAGACCCTGCACGTCAACGGCGGCATGGCCATGCCCTAGGTCGCGCGGACACGCCGGCTTGACAGGCAACTAGTTTCCGCAAAAGGAACGTGCTAGCGAAACGCGAACCGATTTGAACGCGCGTCGCACCGAAGGGTCGCCGTGCATTTCAGGTGGCCAGCCGGCCAGGGTCAATTCTGCAATTGCTGCTGCGGCGGCCGAATTAAGCTAAGGGGCTTAGAACGTATGTCCGATATCCTCGAACGCGTCCGTAAGATCGTGATCGAGCACCTCGATGCTGATCCTGAAAAGGTCACCGAGAAGGCCAGCTTCATCGACGACTTGGGCGCGGATAGCCTCGACAACGTCGAGCTGGTTATGGCGTTCGAGGAAGAATTCGATATCGAAATTCCTGACGACGCCGCCGAACACATCCAAACCGTGGGCGACGCGGTGAAATTCATCCAGGAACGTCTGGAAGCCTGATTTCAGGCTGTGCCTATCCAGCGCGGCCGTCGCCGATTCTCCGGCGCCGGTCGCGTTGTCGTATGTGAAGCCGGGCGAAGGTCCTCATTCGGCCGGATTCAAAAGTTGCTAGTGTGGTCGGCGGGTCCGAATCGCGCCGGGCGCGCCAGACCGCACCAAGATCGCCAGAGCCGCACTGGCGAGGGAGCCTTCGCGCATGCGCCGTGTCGTCATCACCGGAATTGGCCTTCTGACCCCGCTCGGCTGGGGCGTCGATGTCACGTGGCGGGGCATTCTGGCGGGCCGGTCCGGCGCGGGCCCCATCACCACCTTCGATCCGGCCGAATACGCCTGCAAGGTGGCGTGCGAGGTTCCGCGCGTTGACGGGCGCGGCGGCGGCGGCCCGGACATCCCCGGCTCGTTCGACCCCGATCAGGTCATGTCGCCCAAGGACCGGCGGCGGGTCGACGATTTCATCCTCTACGGCATCGCCGCCGCCGACGAAGCGGTGCGCGACTCCGGCTGGGAGCCTGTCACCGAGGAAGACCGCGAGCGCACCGGCGTGATCCTGGGCTCGGGCATCGGCGGTCTGTCGACCATCGCCGACACCGCGATCGAGCTGGAGGAAAAGGGTCCGCGCCGCGTCAGCCCGTTCTTCATTCCTTCGGCCCTGATTAACCTGGCCTCGGGCCAGGTGTCGATCCGCCATGGCTTCAAGGGCCCCAACCACGCGGTGGTGACGGCCTGCGCCACCGGCGCCCACGCCATCGGCGACGCCATGCGCCTGATCAAGCACGGCGACGCCGACGTGATGGTCGCCGGCGGGTGCGAGGCGGCGATCTGCAAGATCGGCATCGCCGGCTTCATCGCCTGCCGCGCCATGGTCACCACCTTCAATGACACGCCCGAGAAGGCCTCGCGCCCCTATGACAAGGATCGCGATGGCTTCGTCATGGGCGAGGGCGCCGGGGTGCTGGTGCTGGAAGAGTACGAGCACGCCAAGGCGCGCGGGGCCAAGATCTACGCCGAGGTGGTCGGCTACGGCCTGTCGGGCGACGCCTATCATATCACCGCTCCGGCCGACGACGGCGACGGCGGCTACCGCGCCATGCGGGCGGCGCTCAAGGACGCGGGCCTGCAGCCGTCCGACATCGACTACGTCAACGCCCACGGCACCTCGACCATGGCCGACGGCATCGAACTGGGCGCCGTGGAGCGCATGCTGGGCGATCACGCGGCCAATGTGGCCATGTCCTCGACCAAGTCCATGACCGGGCACCTGCTCGGCGCGGCCGGCGCGATCGAGGCGATCTTCTCGGTCCTGGCCCTGCGCGACCAGATCGCGCCGCCGACGATCAACCTCGACAATCCCGATATCGAGACCCCCATCGACCTGGTGCCGCACAAGGCCAAGCCGATGAAGATCGATGTGGCCATGTCCAACAGCTTCGGCTTCGGCGGCACCAACGCCTCCGTCATCTTCAAGCGGGCCCCGTGACCCGGGGGCCCAAAGGTCCTTCCAGGTCCGGCCGGACCAGCAAGCCTGGCCAGCTTTCCCTTGGCCGCCGTCTTCGCATCATGTCCGCCAGCGGCCTGTCGGTCCTGGGCGGCGCGATCCTGGTGGGCGTGCTGGCGGGCGTATGGCTCTACAGCGCCCCGGGCCCGCGCGCGCGCCAGGGCGCCGACACCACGGTCATCCTGCGCCACGGCGCGCGCCTGCCCGAGATCGCGTCGGATCTGGAGCAGGCCGGCGTGGTCGGCTCCGCGCCGATCTTCGCGGCCCTGACCGAGGTCACCGGCGCGGGGCGCAGGCTCCAGGCCGGCGAATACGACTTTCCCACCCGCGCCTCGATCGCGGACATCCTCGACAAGCTCAAGAATGGCCGGATCGTCCACCACTACGTGACCCTGCCCGAGGGCATCACCTCCGACGAGGTGGTCGAGGTGCTGATGGGCGATCCGGTGCTGACCGGCCCGGTGCCGACCCCGCCCGAGGGCGCGGTCCTGCCCGAGACTTACAGTGTCGAGCGCGGCGAGGACCGCTCCGCCGTGCTGCAGCGGATGATGACGGCGCGCGACAAGCTGCTGACCAAGCTGTGGGCCGGCCGCAGCCCCAATCTGCCCTACCAGTCGCCCGAGGACGCGGTGATCCTGGCCTCAATCGTCGAGAAGGAAACCGCCCTGGCCGACGAACGCCCGCGCATCGCCGGTCTGTTCGTCAACCGCCTGCGCAAGGGCATGCGGCTGGAATCCGACCCGACCATCATCTATGGCCTGACCCGCGGGCGACCGCTGGGCCACGGCATCCGGGTATCGGAAATGCAGTCCCAGACGCCCTACAACACCTACATCATCCCCGGCCTGCCGCCCACGCCCATCGCCAACCCGGGCGCGGCCGCCCTGGCCGCGGCGCTGCAGCCGGCGAACACCCAGGAGCTCTATTTCGTGGCCGACGGCGCGGGCGGCCACGTGTTCGCCTCGACCTTCGAGGAGCACCAGAAGAACGTGGCCCGCTGGCGCCAGATCGAGGCCCAAACCTCTCAAAGCCAGGCCGCGCAAAGCCAGACGGCTCAGGCCCAGACCCAAGCCCCGCCGGCCCATCAGCAGAAAGCGCATTGACCATGGTTCCGGCCGTCCACCCCGCCTATCTCGACCGGCGCGGCCTGATGCTGGTGATCTCCAGCCCCTCTGGCGCGGGTAAAACCTCCCTGTCGCGCCGCCTGGTGGCCGACCACGCCGACCTTTCGTTGTCGATCTCGGCCACCACCCGCGCGCCGCGTCCGGGCGAGAAGGACGGCCGCGAATACCACTTCGTCGCGCCCGAGGCGTTCAAGGCCATGGTCGCCGACGGGGCCTTCCTGGAGTGGTTCGAGGTGCACGAGCACTGTTACGGCTCGCCCAAGGCGCCGATCATGCAGGCCCTGGCCGAGGGGCGGGACGTGCTGTTCGACATCGACTGGCAGGGGGCCCAGGCCATCGCCGAGCAGGCGCCGAGCGACGTGGTGCGAGTGTTCATCCTGCCGCCGTCCATGCCCGACCTGCGCCGACGCCTGTTCGCGCGCGCGCAGGACGACGCCGACGTGATCGAACGGCGCCTCGGCCGCGCCAAGGGCGAGATCGCCAAGTGGGACCAGTACGACTACGTGATCGTCAACGAGGACTTCGACCGCGCCTACGCCGAACTGGCTCACATCTACCACGCCGAACGCCTCAAGCGTGCGCGCAACCCCGGCCTTAAGCCCTTCGTCAGCCAACTGCTGGCCGAGGACCTCTAGGCCGCGTCACCTCGACATGAGGGCGCCGCCGAAACGGGTCGCGAGCCTTCGGCGGCGCGGGCCCCGATAACCCGAGTTGCCGTTTCGGGTAAACTGCGGCTAAGCTTTACGAGACGCCGCATGAAGTCGCCATAATGTCCAAGTTTATCGATCATGATCAACTTATCCGGGTGCTCAAGATCGAGAACGGAAGATCGCTGATCCGCGCCGTTATTACGGCCGTGGTTTCGATTTTTTTGTTCAACTATGTGGGAGTCATCGTCGGGTCGATTTGGCTGACGGCGATGCTGTCCCTGGAAATCCTCTGCGCCCTGTCTCGCCGGCGAACGCTCCGTGGGAACAAGGCCAAGGCCGCCAGCAGCCTGATATTGACCTTCGCCATGTCCCTGGGGTGGGTCATTCATGCCGTGCTGCTCTGGAATACGGGCAGCGAGGTGCCACAAATCGCGGCGGTGATGGATCTGTTCACCGTTGCGCTCTACGCGGCGATCGGGGCGTTTTACAGCAGAGCCATTTGTCTGCTGTTGATGCTGCCGCCGCTTGCGGCCCTGGCGGGTCTACTGATCACCTATCTATGGGGCCACGCCACGCCGTTCATGGCCGCGGTGGCCAGCACGGCGACGATCGGAACATGCGCGACGATTGTGCTCAATTCCGTCATCATGCACCGACAGGACGCTAGGCTCAATCAGAGCAGAATCGAGTTGGAGCGTCTAAACGCCGAGCTCGCCCGGGCCGCCCAAGCGGCTCAAGCGGCCAATCAGGCGAAATCAGATTTTCTGTCCAACATGAGTCACGAAATTCGAACGCCGCTCAATGGGGTTCTGGGCATGGCGCAGGCCATGGCGTTGGGAGAGTTGTCGCCGTCGCAGGCGGAGCGCCTCACCATCATTCGCGACTCTGGTCAGGCCGTGCTCGCCATCGTCAATGACGTGCTTGATCTCAGCAAGATTGAAGCCGGAAAGCTGGAACTGGAGTCTATTGATTTCGCCCTGGGCGATCTGCTTACCAAATTGCAGTCCGCTTACGCCATGCAGGCCCAGAAAAAGGGATTGGCGTTGGTCGTTTGCATGGAGCCAGGCGCGGACGGGATCTACACGGGGGATCCCACCCGCCTGCGCCAAGTCTTGTCGAACCTGATTTCGAACGCAATCAAGTTTACCGAGATCGGCGAAATTCGCATCGACGCCGCCTATGCGCACGACGCCCTGCGGTTGGCCGTGTCGGACACAGGAATGGGCATCGAACCGAAGCGACTGGGTGCGGTGTTCCAACGATTTTCGCAGGAAGACTCATCGACGACCCGCAAATTCGGCGGGACGGGACTTGGCTTGGCGATCTGTAGCCAGTTGATCAGTTTGATGGGCGGGTCGATCGAGGCCATGAGCCAGCCGGGCCATGGGTCCGCGTTCACGATCAGCCTTTACCTGCCTCGCGTAAGCGACGCGCCGACAACTGCGGCCGCGCAGCCGGAGCCCGCGAGCGTCACTGGCGAGACGACCATGCGGGTGCTGGCCGCGGAGGATAACCAAACCAACCAGGTCGTGCTGCGCACCCTTCTGGAACAGATCGGCATCACGCCCACGATCGTTGAGAACGGCGCCGAAGCGATCAACGCGTGGCGCGACGGGCGCTGGGATCTGGTCCTCATGGACATCCAGATGCCCGTCATGGACGGCCCCGCCGCGGCGCAGGCTATCCGCGAGGCCGAAGCCAAATCCGGGCGCGCCCGCACACCCATCATCGCCCTGACGGCGAACGCCATGGCGCATCAAATTTCGCAATACCGGGCTAGCGGGATGGACGGACACATCAGCAAGCCCATAGACGCCCGAGTTCTCTTTGAAACGGTTCTGGCCACAGCGGCCACGTCCGGCGAAGAGGCGTAGGGGACATCGCGACATGCGAGCCTCCGCCCTGAGGGACGCCATGCCCGTTGTCCTCTTCGGATTCTACTCCGGTGCCTGCGGTCAGATCGGTTCGAGCGGATGCCAGTATCTCTCCTTCCTCGCCGAACGGATTTGCCTAGCCTAACGGCGCGACAATCGCGGTCACAAGCGGCCTCAGCCCAAGCCATGTGTTGAGCCGTGGAATGCGCCGGAGCAGCAGCCGCTCGGCCAGGGCCACGATCACCACCGAGCCGCCGAACAGGGGGAGCAGCACCCCCAACACGGCCACGATTGCCAGAAGTCCTGCGGAAAAGCGCGGCGCGGCGGCCGGCGCGGGGGCGCCCAGAACCCCGCTGGAGCGGCGGCGCAGCCACAGCACGAGGGCGCTTAAGCAGGAGGTCGCCAAACCCATGGCGGTGAACAGGCTGAGTAGGGTGTTGGGCCAGCCGAAAAGTTGCCCCTCGTGCCCGGCCACGCCATAGCCCACAGCCTGGTCCACCCAATTGCGCTGATTGAAGTTCTGGCGCGTCAATACGGCGCCGCTGGCGCCGTCGAGCGTCAGCGTGACCCGACGGGGCCGGGTCTGCGTGTCCGACCGTGCGCCCCACGCCCCGCCTGGTTTGGCTGGTGGCGTCACGAGGACCGGATAGTCAAGATGCAAACCGGCCACCGTCGGCGCCACATGATCCAGATCGGCATAGGCATTTGGCGGTAGTGCGGGCTTGGGCG
>DATKPD010000058.1:0-14490 GCA_035524315.1 Caulobacteraceae bacterium | reverse complement strand
ATCCTGTCGTTCGACGCGCCCTATTTCGAGGCGCACGGCCTGGCTGTGACCAAGGTCGGCAACCCGCATCTGCGGCGCGATTTCGAAGGCGCCGATCCGGCCCGCCTGCGCGCGCACCTGGGTCTAGATCTGGCTGATCCGATCCTGCTGATCCTGCCGGGCAGCCGGCCGGGCGAGGTTGCGCGCCTGATGGCGCCCTTCGGCGAGGCGGCGGCCTTGCTCAAGCACGACCGTCCGAACCTGCAGCTCGTGTTGGTCGCCGCCCCGACGGTGGCCGAGGCGGTCCGGGCGCAGGCCGCCGGCTGGGCCTATGCGCCGCACATCATCGAAGGCGAGGCGCTCAAGGCCGACGCCATGCGCGCCGCGACACTGGCCCTGGCGTGCAGCGGCACCGTCACCACCGAACTGGCCCTGGCCGGCTGTCCGATGGTGGTGGCCTACAAGCTCAGCCCGCTCAGCGCCTTTCTGATCCGCATGGTGATCAAGACCCGCTTCATCACCCTGTTCAACATCGCGGCGGGGAGGGCCGTGGCGCCCGAACTGATCCAGGACGATTGCACGGGGCCAAGGCTGGCCCAGGCCCTGGCCGAGCGGCTGGACAACGAGCCGCTTCGCCTGGCGCAGATCGCGGAACAGACGGCGGCTTTAGCGCTGATGGGACCGAGGGATGGGCCAGATCCTTCTGAAAAGGCGGCCGAGGCGGTCATTGGGCTGATGGATAGGGCGAAAGCGGGTTAGGTCTTGAGCTCAAACATTTCCAAGTGCAGATGGCGTCTGACTGCCAAAGTCGCCTAATCGATTTGAACCTTGACCTTAAACTGCCTTTTCCGACTACCTCCCCCGCTCGCGGGGAGGGGGACCCGAAGGGTGGTGCTGTCCTAATTAGGCGCCCAGTGTCCTAGGTTGGTGACGGAGTGTCCTAGTCTTCCGTGAAGCCGCCATAGGGGCCAAGTTTCACAATAGCAGCCGCTAAGGCGTCGCGCGGATCAGGCGGATATTCGCCAAAGGAGGCGTCGCCGACACATAGGGCGCGCATGTCTTTTACGGCCACAAGATATCCCCGCCGCTCCATGGCTTTTGCGAAAAGCGAAAAGGCGCCCAAAGCCCACCCCATTCCCGCAATAAATGCCACTCCGCGCAAAATGGGAACGTATCGATATGCGAATGCAAAAGCGATTGGGCGGCATAGACCGCTATTCTTGTCGCCTCGGGAAGTGTTGGATAGTGATGGTCTATTCCGACACCAAGCTTCATGTCAGCGCCTTCACGGTCAGGTTTTTATCAAATAAGGCTGGCGCATCCCGCCGCGTCGGCTTCCGCTAGGATTTCCTTGTCGATCTCTAGCTTGGCGATCAGGCGTTCGATTTCCTTCACGCCAATCTGGCCGGTCACAATCAGACGGAAGCTGGCGTCCTTGGACAGCAGGCCCGTCGTCAATTCGCGTTCACCTGACATAGGCTTGGCCTCTCGCCGTTGATCCCCGGCGGTGTTTCCTTCGGCGGTTCATGGCGCGGTGGGGCGAGTGGATTCCATCAACCGTTATCAATGGCCTCCTGCATCGGGCCTGCTCGGGATTATGCTCAGCATAAGCCTTTTGCTCGGCCTCAACAAACGCCATTGTTATCGCGATAAGAACGAATAGCCGTGTCCGCAGCGGACGGAATGAATTCATTTGTAAGCAAGTAGGCTCGCAGAGCAGCGTCGCTAGCACCAACTCCCGTAAATTTCTTACGCATCTCGCTGAATAGGTCGGGGCGCCCGGGCCGCCTAACGACGTTTCTCTTTTTGCCGGTCTGCCCGGTCCTTCGGGACCGGGTCAACCTGATGCCCCGGGTCCCACCAGAGCACCTTCATCACGTTCGCCTCCTGTATGCACCAAACTCGCTCGGCGCCCGCGCAGCGGAAGGACATCAGCTCGTCAATATCGTCCCGCCGAGTGTCCGAATTAGGACAGCACCCGAAGGGTGGAGGGGGCATGCCGGCGCCCCGGTCGACGCCCCCTCAGTCACTTCGTGACAGCTCCCCCGCAAGCGGGGGAGCTCGTCGAAGAACAGAGTTTTCCGAAGTCGTCCGAGGATCGAAGCAATTCCCAAAACGCCTGGATTCCGGCCTCGACGTGAATGAGCGGATTTGAGAGCAATCACTAAGCTCCGCACGCAAAACGGGCCGAGCTTTCGCCCGGCCCGCTGCGATCTCGTCCTTTGTTGCTAAGGCTTAGCGCTTATCCACCGTCACGAAGTCGCGGTACGCCGGCCCGGTGTAGAGCTGGCGCGGGCGGCCGATCTTCTGTTGCGGATCGGCGATCATTTCCTGCCACTGCGAAATCCAGCCCACGGTGCGCGCCAGGGCGAACAGCACGGTGAACATGTCGCTGGGGAAGCCCATCGCGCTGAGAGTGATGCCCGAATAGAAGTCGATGTTCGGGTAGAGCTTGCGGCTGATGAAGTAGTCGTCGCTAAGGGCGATCTTCTCCAGCTCCATGGCCACCTGCAGCAGCGGGTCGTTGGCGTCGCCCACGGCCTCCAGCACCTCGTGGCAGGTCTCCTGCATCACCTTGGCGCGCGGATCGTAGTTCTTGTACACGCGGTGGCCGAAGCCCATCAGCTTGTACTTGCGGTCCTTCACGCCCTGCACATAGGCCGGCACGTTCTCGGGCTTGCCGATCTCGCGCAGCATGTTGAGGGCTTCCTCGTTGGCGCCGCCGTGCGCCGGGCCCCACAGAGCCGCGATGCCCGCCGCGATACAGGCGAACGGATTGGCGCCGGTCGAGCCCGCCAGGCGGACGGTCGAGGTCGAGGCGTTCTGCTCGTGGTCGGCGTGCAGGATGAAGATCCGGTCCATGGCCTTGGCCAGGATCGGGTTGTTCTTGTAGTCCTCGGCCGGCACGGCGAAGCACATGCGCAGGAAGTTCTCGGCGTAGCCCAGGTCGTTACGCGGGCTGACAAATGGCTGGCCGATCGAATATTTGAAGGTGCGCGCGGCGATGGTCGGGATCTTGGCGATCATCCGGATCATCGAGATATGGCGATGCGCCGGATCGTTGACGTCCAGGCTGTCGTGGTAGAAGGCCGACAGGGCGCCGACCGAGGCGGTCATGATCGCCATGGGGTGAGCGTCGCGGCGGAAGCCTTGGAAGAAGCGGTCGAACTGATCGTGCAGCATCGTGTGCATGGTGATGCTGTGTTCGAATTCTTCGTACTGGGCGGCGTTGGGCAGTTCGCCGTTCATCAGAAGGTAGCACACCTCCAGGAAGGTCGAGCTCTGGGCCAGTTGGTCGATCGGGTAGCCCCGATAGAGCAGCACGCCGGCGTCGCCGTCGATGTAGGTGATCGCGCTCTCACACGAGGCGGTCGAGGTGAAGCCCGGGTCGAAGGTGAAACAGTCGGTTTCCGCATAGAGCTTGCGGACATCGATCACATCAGGCCCCACGCTCCCCTTGAGGATGGGCAGGCTGAGCGTTTTGTCGCCAACGGTCAGCGACGCGGAGCCGGTGTCAGTCATCTTGTCCATACCCCATGCCTCTCAAGCGAAAAAAGCCGCGATCGCGGTGATGCTGCATTGCGTTATAGCGCCTTAATGGCCGGCGAAAAGAGCATCCTTCAGCCGGGCCAAACTCTCCGTCTCACCTAGTGCGGCCAAGGTGCTGGCCAAGTCCGGGGCCGGCGATCCGCCGCTGAGCACCCCGCGCAACGCTGGGCCGAACTTGCCCAGGCCGACGCCTTCGGCGGCGGCGAAGTCCTTTACCTGCTGCTCCAAGGCGGAGAACGACCAATCCTTTGTTTCGCTTAGATTTTCCGTGAGCCGTCGCAGTCGCGACCGCGTTTCCTCATTCAGCAAGCCTTCGGTCTTGGCGTCCAGCTGCAACGGCCGGACCTTGATCGCGAACAGCGTCAGATCGGCCAACTCCAGCAGGGTCTTGGCTCCTTCCTTGACCAAGGGGATGGCCGCCTGCAAGCGCACGAGATCGTGTACATTGTGCATCGCGCCACGACTGACGTGGATTTGAGCGGTCAAGCTTGCCAAACGCTCATTGTCCGCGCGCCGGATGTAGTGGTTGTTGATGTGGTTGAGCTTGGCCCAGTCCAGCCGAGCCGGCGCGCGCACCACGTCCTTCACGTCGAACCAGGCGATCGCCTGCTCGTCCGAGAAGATCTCGTCGTCGCCGTGGCCCCAGCCCAGGCGCGCCAGGTAGTTGCGCATCGCCTCAGGCAGATAGCCCATGTCGGCGAACTCGCCGACGGCCTGGGCCCCGTGCCGCTTGGACAGCTTGGCCCCGTCCGGCCCGTGGATCAGGGGGATGTGGGCGAAGGCGGGCAGGGCGAATTCGAGCGCCTGATAGATCAGGGTCTGGCGCGCCGCGTTGTTCAGGTGATCGTCGCCCCGGATCACGTGGGTGACGCCCATGTCGTGGTCGTCGACCACCACCGCCAGATTGTAGGTCGGCGCGCCGTCCGAGCGCAGCAGGACCAGGTCGTCCAGCTCCTTGTTGTGGAACCGCACCGGTCCCTTGACCAGATCGTCCACCACCGTCTCGCCCTCGAGCGGACCCTTGAAGCGGATCACATGCGGGCGGTTGTCGCCGGGGCCCGCGTCGCGGTCGCGCCAGGGGGAGCGGATGGCGCGGCCCTCGGCGCGGGCGATGGCGCGCTCGGCGTCCAGTTCCTCGACCGTCATGAAGCAGCGGTAGGCGCGCCCACGATCCAGCAGGCCCTGGACGGCGGCCCGGTGGCGCTCGGCGTTGGCGAACTGGAACACCGGCGGCGCGTCTGACTCCAGGCCCAGCCAGCCCAGGCCGTCGAAGATCGCCTTGACGGCGTCAGGCGTCGAACGCTCGCGGTCGGTGTCTTCCACCCGCAGCAGGAACTTGCCGCCGGTGTGGCGCGCATAAAGCCAGTTGAATAAGGCCGTTCGCGCCCCTCCTATGTGGAGCGAGCCTGTAGGAGATGGGGCGAAACGGGTGACGACGTCTGAGGGATCGGGCATCGATATCCAGGAAAGGGAGGCGGCGCCTCTTAGCACGCGCATCGGGACGGGTCCTAGTGCGCGGCCCCTTCTGGCGTGGTTTTCGGCCCAGGTCCAGGCGCAGGCCGGCCGTTGGCTGCTATGGGCGCCGGTCGCGTTCGGGGTCGGCTGCGCGGTCTATTTCTCGCTGCTGCGCGAGCCTACCCTGTGGGCCGTGGCCGGACCGGCCGGCCTCCTGACGGCGGCGGCGCTGGCGTTGCGGCGCTGGGGCAGGACGCCGCGGCTGTCTTTGTTAATGCCCCTGGCGGCGTTCGGCGCGGCGGGCGTGCTCAGCGGCAAGCTGCAGACCCTGGCCATGGCCGGGCCGGTCTGCCCGCCGCTGGCGGGCGTGAGCGTCGAGGGCTGGGTGGTCGACATGGCCAGCCGCGGCACGACCGGCCCGCGCCTGCTGATCGCGCCCACCTATATCCGTGGCGTGGCGCCGGGCCAGTTGCCCAAGCGCGTGCGCATCACCGTTAAGGACGACGACGTGGTCGGGCCTGGCTCGGCTGTGCGTCTGACCGCCTTGCTCAACCCGCCGCCGTCGCCCGCCGCGCCCGAAGCGTTCGATTTCGCCCGCAGCGCCTATTTCCTGGGCGTCGGCGGGGTGGGAATCGCGCTCAAGCCGCCTGAGGTGATCGACCTTCCGCCGCCGCCCTGGCGCGTGCGGGTGCAACTGGCGATCAATCGCGCCCGCTGGGGCCTGACCCAGGCGATCATCGGCCGCATGGGCCAGCCGACGGGCGGGATCGCCGCCGCCATGGTCACCGGTCACGACTATTCGATCAGCCAGGGCGACACCAACCAGATGCGCAGCGCCGGCATCTCGCACATTCTGTCGATATCGGGCGTGCACATGGCCATCGTCGGCGGGTTCGTGTTCTTCGCCGCCCGACTGGCCATTTCCCTGTGGCCGTGGCTGGCGGTGCGCGTCAACGGCAAGAAGGCGGCGGCCTGGATCGGGCTGATCGCCGTCGGGCTTTATCTGGTCGCATCGGGCGCGCCGCCCCCGGCCCAGCGCTCGGCGGTCACGGCGGTGATCGCGTTCGGCGCCATCCTGCTCGACCGCCGCGCCATCACCCTGCGCGGCCTGGGGCTGTCGGCCCTGATCGTCTTGGCGATCCAGCCCGAGGCCGTGACCGAGCCGGGGTTCCAGATGTCCTACGCCGCCACCGTAGCCTTGGTCGCGCTGGCGGAGGTGTGGCCCCATCCGCCCCGGGCGATCAACACGCCCCTGGTCCTGCGGCTGCTCCAGCGGGCCAAGGACTGGCTGATCGCCGGCTTGGCGGTGGGTCTGGTCGCCGGCGCGGCGACCGCGCCGTTCGCCATCCAGCATTTCAATCGCGTGTCGCTTTACGGCCTGCCGGCCAATCTGCTGCTCGAGCCGCTGTCCAGCTTCGTGATCATGCCCGCCCTGGCGCTGGGGTCGGTGGGCGAACTGTTCCACCAGGGCGCGCCGATGCTGGCGGTCGCCGGCTGGGGGATCGAGCGGATGCGCGACCTGGCCCAGATGGTGGCCCAGGCGCCGGGCGCCATGGTCACAGTGTCGTCCGCCCCCAATATCGCCCTGGCGCTGGCCTTCCTCGGCATCCTGTGGCTGTGCCTGTGGCGAGGACCCTTGCGTTGGATCGGCCTGCCGCTGGCGCTGGCGGTCAATCTGTGGCCGCGCCCGCCCACGCCGGACGTGTGGATCTCGCCCGACGGCGCCAACGCCGCTATCCTGGCCTCGGGCCATCCAGTGGTCCTGCGGCCCAAGAGCGAGGTGTTCGCCGCCACCCTATGGGCGCGGCGCTACGGCTTCGAGATGCCGACCGACGACGATCCGCTCCACGACACGCTGTTCGACTGCAATCGCCGCCGCTGCCTGCCCTTGGCGGCCGCGCCGGTGCGCCTAGGCCTGTACGCGGGGCGCAAGCCGCCCAAACCGGCGGAGTTCACCGCCCTGTGCCAGGCCTCCGAGCTGTTGGTGCTGCGCTCGCCCGCGCCCGACGGCCAAACCTGCCCCGGCAAGCCGATGCTGACCGCCGGGGATTTCGCGCGCAGAGGCGCGGTCGAGCTACACCGCGCCCGGGCCGGATGGACCTATCGCTGGACCAGCGACACGCGCGGAGAGCGGCCGTGGACCGGCGGCTCCACGCTCAGTGATAGCGACGGATGAGGCCGACCAGCTTGCCTTGCACCTGCACCTGATCGGGGCCGAAGATACGGGTCTCATAGGCGGGGTTGGCGGCTTCCAGGGCGATCGAGGCGCCCTTCTTGCGCAGGCGCTTGAGGGTGGCTTCCTCGCCCATCACCAGGGCCACGACGATCTCGCCGGAGTTGGCGGTGGCGCCCTTGCGGATGATCACCTGATCGCCGTCGAGGATGCCGGCGTTGATCATGGAGTCGCCCTGGACCTCCAGGATGTAGTGCTCGCCCGCGCCCAGCAGGGTCTCGGGCACCGGCATGCGGTCCTTCTCGTGCTGGATGGCGTCGATCGGCGTACCGGCGGCGATGCGCCCCAGCACCGGCAGTTCGCGCACGTCGTTGGCGATGGGCAGGTCGGGGCTGGAGGCCAGCCGCTCGCCTTCGACCACCTGGGGCCGGAACGGCGCACGGCCACGCGGCGGGGCGGCGGCGGTGGCCTGCTCAGGCAGCTTGACCACTTCCAGAGCGCGTGCGCGGTGGGCGAGGCGGCGCAGGAAGCCGCGCTCCTCGAGCGCTGTAATCAGCCTGTGGATGCCGGACTTGGAGGCCAAGTCGAGCGCCTCCTTCATTTCGTCGAACGAAGGAGAAACACCGCTTTCCTTGATCCGTTCATGGATGAACATGAGCAGCTCATGTTGCTTGCGCGTGAGCATCGACCGGACCTCGCTAGGAACAAACCGCTAACATATGCGGATGTTCTCTAGGTGTTCTTTCTTAATGTCAAGTTGACGTTAAGCGCCCAGCAGCGCGCGTGTTGCCGCAGCCACGTCTGCCTGCCGCATCAGGCTTTCACCGACCAGCATGGCGGTTGCGCCGCTGACTTCGAGGCGAGCCGCGTCGGCGGGGGTGAACAGGCCGCTTTCCGTTACCAGCAAGGCGTTGGCGGGCTTCAGGGCGGCCAGCCGCTCGGTAATCGACAGATCGACCTCGAAGGTGCGCAGATTGCGGTTGTTGACCCCAACCATGTCGGCGCCGAGGGCCCCGGCGCGGGCCATTTCGGCCTCGTCGTGGGTCTCGACCAGTACATCCATGCCGAATCGGCGCGCCTCGGCCATCAGTTCGCCCGCCAGCGAATCGTCGATCATGGCCAGGATCACCAGGATGCAGTCCGCGCCGAGCGCCCGAGATTCGGCCACCTGCCAGGGATCCACCAGGAAATCCTTGCGGATGCAGGGCAGGGCGACCGCGCCGCGCGCCGTCGTCAGATAGTCGTCCGCGCCCTGAAAGCTGGGGCCATCGGTCAGCACGGACAGGCATGCCGCCCCGCCTTCGGCATAGGCCCGGGCCAGGGCCGGCGGATCGAAGTCCGCGCGGATCAGGCCGCGCGAGGGGCTGGCGCGCTTGATCTCGGCGATCAGGGCCAGGCGGCCGGGCGCGTGGGCGTCGATCAGGGCCCGGCGAAAGCCGCGCGGCGGCGTGGCTTGGGCGGCCGCGGCGTCGACGTCGGCCTGCGAGCGGGCGCCCTTGCGCGCGGCGACGTCCTCGCGCTTGTAGGCGGCGATCCTGTCAAGGATGTCGCTCATGGGGCGTTACTCGCCACGACCAACCGGTCCAGCGCGGCCTTGGCCAGGCCCTGGTCGATCACCTGGCCGGCCAGGGCCACGCCCTCGCGCAGGGTCTCGACCTTGTCGGCTACCAGAAGGGCGGCGGCGGCGTTGAGCAGCACCACGTCGCGGTAAGGGCCGGGCGCGCCATCCAGCAGGGCCGTGATCGCCGCGGCGTTATAGGCCGGGTCTCCGCCCTGCAGATCGGCCAGGCCGGCGACCGGCAGGCCGACCGCGTCGGGCGTGACGGTGAACAGGCGCACCCCGCCCGCCTTCCATTCGGCCACGTGGGTGGCCCCGGTGGTGGTGATCTCGTCCAGGCCCTGGCCATGCACCACCCAGGCCCGTTCGGAGCCCAGCGCGCCCAGCACCCGCGCCAGAGGCTCGACCCAGCGGCTGTCGTACACGCCCAGCACCTGGCGCTGGGCCCCGGCGGGGTTGGCCAGGGGACCCAGCAGATTGAAGATGGTGCGGAAGCCCAGTTCCTGGCGCACCGGCATGACGTGGCGCAGGGCGCCGTGGTGGGCTGGCGCGAACAGGAAGCAGATGTTGGCTTCGTCCAGCGCCCGGCGCGACTGCGCCAGCGACGCCGAAACGTTGACGCCGAGCTCGGCCAACACATCGGCCGCGCCCGAACGCGACGACAGGGCGCGGTTGCCGTGCTTGGCCACCTTCAGCCCCGCGCCCGCCGCCACCAGCGCCGAGGCGGTCGATACGTTGAGGGTGTGCAGGCCGTCGCCGCCGGTGCCGCAGGTGTCGATCACCGCATAGGGATGCTCGAGCGAAACGGCGGCGCGGCGCATGGCGCGGGCCGAGGCGGTGATCTCGCCCACGGTTTCGCCGCGTAGGCGCATGGCGGTGACGGCGGCGGCGATCTGGGCCGGACTCGGCTCGCCGCGCAGGCAGGCCGCGAAGAACGCGTCCGCGTCTTCCTCGGTCAGGGTCGCGCCGTCCGCGAGGCGGGCGAGCAGGGGTTTGAAGGCGTCCGACACGTCAGGCCGGGGTGAGGTTCAGGCGCTTGACCCCGGCAAGGTCGAGGAAATTGGCCAAGAGGTCATGGCCGTGCTCGGTGGCGATGGATTCGGGGTGGAACTGCACGCCGTGCACCGGCCGGTCGCGCCGGCGCAGGCCCATGATCTCGCCGTCCGCGCTCCAGGCCGTCACTTCCAGCACGTCGGGCAGGGTTTCGCGCTCGACCGCCAGACTGTGATAGCGTGTGGCGACGAAGGGGCTGGGCAGGCCAGCGAACACGCCCTGGCCGCTGTGCTCGATCTTATCGGTCTTGCCGTGCATCAGGGTCTTGGCGCGGATCACCTTGCCGCCGGCGTCCTGGCCGATCGCCTGGTGGCCCAGGCACACCCCCAGGATCGGCAGGTCCGCCGGCGCCTGGCCGATCAACGCCAAGCAGATGCCAGCGTCATCGGGCGTGCAAGGGCCAGGCGACAACAGCACGGCCTCGGGCTTGAGGCCCAGGGCCTGCTCCACGCTCAAGGCGTCGTTCCGGCGCACGAGCGTCTGAGCCCCAAGCTCGTTCAGATAATGAACGAGGTTGTAGGTGAAGCTGTCGTAGTTATCGATCACCAGGATCATGGGCGCGCCTTTCCACGGCGTTCTAGGCTGCGCCGGGCCCAAGGCCAAGGGCCAACGGGGCCGGCGGGCGTCCTGACGGGCGGACGCGCCTAGGCTAAGCTCCCCATATGGATATTGAGTCGCTCTCGCGTCAGGTCACGCCGCTGCAGCGGGCCCGGGCCAAGCTCAAGCCGCCCAAGGCGCCCGACCGCACCCTGGGCGCCGTGGCCGCCGCCGCCTTTTTCGCGGTCAGCGCCCTGACCTTCGCCGCCGCCGCCATCCTGGCCCCGCCGGTGACCATCGAGCCGATATCGACCCGCTAGCCCTCGTCGAAGCGCCAGGCTTCCTGGGCGGCGCGGCGCTGGGCGCCGGACTTGTGCAGGGTCTCGTCGTATTCGGCGCTGGGATCGGAGTCCGCCACCACGCCGCCGCCGGCCTGGGCGTAGATCATGCCGTCCTTGAACAGCGCCGAGCGCAGGATGATGCAGGTGTCGATCTCGCCGCTGGCTGAGATGTAGCCCGCCGCTCCGCCATAGGCGATGCCGCGCTTGACCGGCTCCAGCTCGTCGATGATCTGCATCGCCCGCACCTTTGGCGCGCCCGACAGCGTGCCGGCGGGCAGGGCGGCCATCAGCACGTCGACCGGATCCAGGCCTTCGGGCGCGTCGCCCTCGACGTTGGACACGATGTGCATCACGTGGCTGTAGCGCTCGATGGTGAAGCTTTGGGTGACGCGCACGTGCGGGCCGGCCTGGGCCTGCGACGGTTCGTTGCGGCCGTCGTCGCGCAGCATGGCCACGCGGCCCACGTCGTTGCGGCCCAGATCCAGCAGCATCAGGTGCTCGGACCGCTCCTTGGGATCGGCCAGCAATTCACGCTCGAGCGCCTGGTCCTCGGCGGGCGTCTTGCCGCGCGGCCGGGTGCCGGCGATCGGACGGATGGTGATCTTGCCGTCGCGCAGCCGCACCATGATCTCGGGGCTGGACCCGGCCAGCTGGAAGCCGCCGAAGTTCAGGTAGAACATGAAGGGCGACGGGTTGAGCCGGCGCAGCGAGCGATAGAAGGCGAAGGGATCGAGCGCGAAGGGCGCGCTGAACCGGTGGCTGGGCACCACCTGGAAGATGTCGCCGGCGCGGATATAGCCCTTGGCCGCCTCGACGATCTTGGCGTAGTCGGCCCGCGTCACCTGGGATTCCAGCGGCGCCTGGGGTTGGGGCGCGCGATCTGAGGCGGCGGGCAGGGGGCGGCGCAGATCGGCCACCACCTTGGCTAGGCGGGTCTTGGCCGCGGCGTAGGCGTCGGCGGCCGACAGCTCGGAGGGCCGCACCGGCGCGGTCAGCACGATCTCCTGGCCTATGGAGTCGAACACCGCCACCACGGACGGGCGCGCCATCACCGCGTCGGGCAGGCCGAGCGGATCGGGATTGACGCCGGGCAGGGGCTCGACCAATCGGACCATGTCGTAGCCGACCGCGCCGAACACCCCGGCGGCCATGGGGGGCAGGCCCGGCGGCAGGTTGAGTTTGGAATTGGCGATCAGGCTGCGCAGCGAATCCAGCGCCCCCTCGGCCTCCGGCCGGAAATGACCGCTTTCGAGGTCCGCGCCCCGGCACACCTCGGCCTTGTCGCCAAAGCAGCGCCAGATCAGATCAGGGTTCATGGCCAGGATCGAATAGCGCCCGCGCCAGGCGCCGCCTTCGACCGACTCGAACAGGAAGGCGTAGGGCCGCTTGTAGCCCAGCTTCAGATAGGCCGAGACCGGGGTTTCCAGGTCGTCGACCAGGCGCACGAACACCGCTTGCGGTTGGCCCGCCTCATAGACCGACGCGAACGCCTCGAAACCTGGCTCGATCTCGATCTGCGGCCGGCTCATTGGGCGGGCGTGGCCGGGGCTGGCTTGGCCGGGGCCAGGGGCGCGCCGGCGTCAGGCGAGGCGCCGATCGCCTGGCGCGCCAGCTGGGTGTTGACCTTGGTCTTCAGCTTGGTTTGGGCGTAGGAGCCTGCCTCGTCGATCAGTTCCTGGAAAATCCCGCGGCTCAGGTCCTGCTCGACCGGCTGCACGCTCTGGCCCGTGACCTGGGCGTTGGGCGCGACCACGCCGGTGATCTTGACGATGGCGGCGCCGGCCGGGAATACGTCGCCGACCTTGGATTGGAAGATCTGCGCCAGGACTTCCTGCGACATCTGGCGATTGCCCTGGGCCTGCTGGCGAGTGAGCGAGGCCTGGGCGACCTTGCCGCCCACCGAGGCGGCGACCGATTCCAGGCTTTCGCCCTTCTTGATGCGGGCGATCAGCTCATCCAGCTTGGCCGACATGCGCTTGCGCAGTTCCTGGACCTGGAAGTACTGCGTCAGCTGTGGGCGCACCTTGTCGAGCGTGGGCGGCTGGGGCGGAATGACCTTGTCGGCGTGCAGCACGAAGTACTCGCCCTTGTCTTCCTGCACCACGTCGCTGTCGCCGTTCTGGGTCAGCTTGAAGCCTTCGGCGAGCATCTTGGGCGAAAGGCCGAGCGGCTTGCCCTGAGCGTCCTGCCCTTGGGCGGTGACCGGGCCGATGGACGTGGGAGCCACGCCGGCGGCCTTGGCCGCGTCGGCGAAACTCGCGCCCTTGTCGTGGGCGGTCTCGTATTTCTGGCTGAGGGCGTAGGCCTGGTTCACGGCCGCCTCGGCCTTGACCTCTTCCTCGATCTTCGGCCGCGCCTCGTCCAGGCTCACCTGGTGACCGGGCGTGACCTTGAGCACCTTGACCACGGCCAGGCCGAGCTGGCCCTGGATCGGACCCGAGCTCTTGCCCTCGGGCAGGGCGAAGGCGGCGTCGGCCACCTTGGGATCGGCGATGCCGGCCTTGGGCTGGTCGGTATAGTTGACCACCTGCTCGCCGGCGGCCTTGGCTACGGCGGCCGGATCGGCGCCCGACGCCAGCTTGGCGGCGATGCCGGCGGCTTCGTCGGCGGTCTTGGCGGGGATCTGCACCACGGTGCGCTTCTCGGGCGTCGACAGGGTGTCCTTGCGGAAGTCGTAGCGCTTCTGCACCTCGGCCGGGTCAGCGGTCATCGTGGGCGCCAAGGCCTTGGCGCTGAAGCGCACCACCGAAAACACGCGCGTCTCGGGCGTGGTCAGCGCTTGGGCGTTGGCGTTCATCAGCGTGGTCAGCTGGGCGTCGGTCGGGGTGGGCGGGGCGCCCAGTAGCTTGGGATCGACCAGCAGGTAGTCGAAGGTATGGGCCTCGGACTGAAAGTCGGTGATCACCGCGTCCAGGAGGCGCGGCGGTTTAAGCCCCGCGGCCATGCCGGCGGCGAAGTGGTCCGACGCGGCTTCGTCGCGCAGCTCGTTCTGGAACGTCTCGGGCGTCAGCTGATTGTCGGCCAAGCGCTGGGTGTAGGTCTTCTGGTCGAACTTGCCGCTGATCGGATCGAAGAAGGCGGCGATCTTTTTGATCTGGGCCACGATCAGGTTGTCGGACGGGATCACGCCGTCCCGGCGCAGCTGCTCGGCCAGGGATTCGCGCCGGGCGAGGGATTGCAGCACCTGCTGGTCGGCCCCCTGGCTGACCATGTCGTCGACCGTCACCGCCTGGCCCTGCTGGGCAAGCCGCTGGCGATAGGCTTCAAACTCCCGCTTGTATTCCGCCTGGGAATAGGTGCGCGCGCCGGCGGCGATCACCGAGTCCTGGACGAACAGGCCCGACAGGTTCGCCCGGGTGTTGCCGATCACCAGCAGCCCCCCGACCAGAGGGATGCCCAGCAGGGCCCACATAATCCTGGATTGGGACAGCGTGCGGAAAAAAGCGAGCATCAGGCGTCCTTGGCGGCCGGTCGAACCCGCGCGGTATAGGGCGCCCCTTCACTGAACGGCAAGGACAACAGCATAATCCTGGCGCCCATCGTGGCGACCCCGATCGTGACCCCGGGCGTGACCCCGGGCGTGACAGATGCGCCCGATTGGCTTAGCTCAACCCCGCCCATGACCGCCAAAACGGACCAAGATGAGTTTGTATAGCCCTCTGATCGTCGGAAACTGGAAAATGTACGGCTTGTCGGCCCAGCTGGCCGAAGCCGTCAAAGTCGCCGAATCCCTCACCGAAACGCCCAGTCGCGCGCGCGTCGCCCTGTGCCCGCCGGCGATCCTGATCGAGCGGATGGTCCGCGCGGTGGCCGGATCGCCCTTGATGGTCGGGGGGCAGGACAAT
>DATKPD010000057.1:0-2209 GCA_035524315.1 Caulobacteraceae bacterium | reverse complement strand
ACACGACGAGCAGATAGGCCAGAGTGAAGACCCCGCCCAGAACGATCGCCAGCAGGCCAAAGACGAGCCCGACGATCCAAGGCCGCGAGCGGTAGATCATCCAAAGCGCCACAAGAATCAGGTGCAGGCTGAAGTCGGTGTTGAACTGCGCTCGCCACGGATGGGCGAAGTCGCCAAGGAACACCTTTCCGGCGGGCCCCGCTCCCATCTGCCGGACGGCCTCGAACGTCACATAGAAAAGGATCGCCCAACCGACGGCGAGCAGCAAACGAAAGCCGATGGTTCCGATGCGCATAACCCCCCGTTTGTCGCAGTTAGGTTCTGTTGACGAAGTGTCGGACCCAGAGCCTGGCCGACGCGACCAGGACGAAGCCGAGATAGCTTATGGCGGTCTTGTCGTACCGGGTGGCCAGTCTGCGGCTGTGCTTGAGTTTTGAGAAGCAGCGCTCGACAAGGTTGCGCAGCGCGTAGAGGTAGCCGTCGATGTCGCGCTGGACCTTTCGGGTGCGCTTTGGCGGGATGACGGCGGCGACGCCTCTGGCCTCCAGGTCCTCGAGGATGGCGTCGGCGTCGTAACCCTTGTCGCCGAGCATGACTTTCGGGGCTGGCCCCGGCTCGTCCATGAGCGGGGCATAGCCTTTGACGTCGGAGGTTTCCCCGCCGGTCAGGACGACAGCCACCGGCAGGCCCAGGCCGTTGGCCCTCAGATGGATCTTGGTCGAGAAGCCACCGCGCGAGCGGCCAAGACCTTGGTCCTGAGCCGCTGCTTTTTTTGGGCGCCGGCGGCGTGCTGGTGCGCGCGCACCACGGTCGAGTCGATCATCTGCAGGCTGTCCCGACCCGCTCCATCGTCGTGGGCGGCCTCGTTCAGCGCCGTCAGCATGGCGTCCCAGACACCGCCCTGCGTCCAGCGCCGGAACTGCTGATAGACCGAGTTCCACTTGCCGAAGTGGTCATGCAGGTCGCGCCAGGGCGAGCCCGTCCGCGCGATCCAGAACACCCCATCCAGCACCAGCCGATGGTCCGACGGACGGCGGCCCCGCCTCGGCCCCGTCTCGATCACGAACGGCGCGAAGAACGACCACTCTTCATCCGACATCAGCCCGCGAACCAACGCTGCTCTCCTCAAAGAGCAGCCTTGAATCAGCGATCACCTGATTTGGGAATCCCACTTCGTCAACACGGCCTAGGGCTCCAGCGCCCCGTAGACCATCTTCTGGAACGTCCGCCGTGAGCGGCGCGCGCCAAGGCGCTCGCCGCTGACCAGCTGGCCGAGGCTCGCCTGACCCAGCGGAACGGCGTCCTGGACCAGGTAGATCCACACGAGGTCCTGCGCCGGGTCGGCCATCCACCAGGTGCCGAAGGCCCCCGGCCAGCCGAAGGCGCCCACCGAGCCCGCGCCGTCGATCTCGTATTTCTGCGCGTCAGTCACCGTCGAGACGCCGAGCCCGAAGCCCTGGCCGGACCACCACCAGGGCAGGCCGAAGGCCGGGATCCCGCGCTGGGCCGCGGTCAGGCGATCGGCGGTCATCAGGGCGACGGTCTCGGGCCGAACCAGCCGCACCCCGTCCGCCGCGCCGCCGCCGAGCAGCAGCCGGGCGAATTTCAAATAGTCCTCGGCGCTGGAGATCAGCCCCCCGCCGCCGCTCTCGAACGCCGGCGGCTGGTCGCCCAGCGGATAGGACACGTCGCGCAGCGGCCCGCCGTCGTCCGGCCGCAGGTACATGTGCGCCATGCGGCCGCGCTTTTCCGGCGGGACCCAGAAACCGGTGTCGGCCATGCCGAGCGGCTGGAAGATGCGCCGGCGCAGCAGCTCGCCCAGAGGCCGCCCGTCGATGCGCGCGGCGAGGAAGCCCAGCACGTCGGTGGAATCGCCGTAGTGGAAGCGCTCGCCCGGCGCATAGGTCAGCGGAAGCTCGCCGACCGCCTTCAGCCATTCGTCCGGGGTCAGGGGATTCGCCAGCGGCGATCCCAAGCGCGCGTTGCGGGCCTCGGCGATGGGCCCCACGTCGGTGAAGCCCGCGCCCACGCCCGAGCGGTGGGTAAGCAGGTCCTCCACAGTGACCTCGCGCGCCGCCGGGCGGGTGTCGGAAAGCGGCCCGGCCGGGTCGTTGAGCACGCGCATGCCGGCGAACTCGGGCAGCCAGCGGGTCACCGGTTCGTCGATGGCGAGCCGCCCCTCCTCCATCTGCATCAGTATGGCCAGGGA
>DATKPD010000056.1:0-7392 GCA_035524315.1 Caulobacteraceae bacterium | reverse complement strand
CTTCGGCGGGCCTTCGCGGCCGATGCCCGCGTTCGCCGTAAAGCCGGCCTGGATCTCGCCGTTTGCCATCATGCTGACGAGCGACTTGCCCTCAGGCACGTGAATGACGTTCGGCGGCAGCTTGAGCTGCGTGACGTGCTCTTCGTCATCGACCACCCAGGTCACCTTGTCGATATCGACGCCGTATTCCTTGGCGAGAATGCCGCGGGTCCACACGCCCGTCGTCACCGAATAGGCGCGCACGCCGACCTTCTTGCCTTCCAGGTCCTTGGGGTGCTTGACGCCGGAGTCCGGACGCACCAGCAGGCCCGAGTGGTGGAAGCGGCGCACCACGAAGATCGGCAGGGCCACGAACGGCGCGCCGTAGGCCCGGGCGATGAAGTAGGTCGTCGGCGCGATCTCGCACACGTCGAACTCCACGTCGCGCACCATCCGGCGGAAGGCGCCGATCTGCGGCTTGACGGTAATGATCTCGGCCTCGACGCCTTCGATCGGAATCGACCCGTTGCGGATGGCGGAGGTATGCGGATGCTCGGCAACCGCGATTTTCAGATGAACTTTTCCAGCCAAAGCCGTCCCTTTCATGCGAGGCCCTATTGTTTCCTGACGCCGCTCTGGGGCTTCAGCGCTTGCGCGCGGCGCTCGTCGTCGGCCCATGGACCTTCGGCAGTCGCCGCCTGTCGGGAAACGCCCGCAAAGGAACGAGATCGCTCGGTCCGCGGGCGCGGCGACATTAGCCGCATCCCTGGGTGCGGACCGATCAAAACGGGAGGGCGGCCCATAACTTTTCCGTAAGGGCCCGCGCCGCCGCGTCGCCCGCTGCACGCTGGGGCCGCTCGCGGAAAATCGAGATGAAACAAGGCGGTGACGGCTGTTCAGGCAAATTTTATGGCCGCCGCCGCGCTTCCAATTGGCGAGGGCGTCGCCCGCTGCTCTAATCGCGCCGGAACTGCAGGATGGGGCCCGCGCGCCTCCGCACCTCGACGAGGCCTGTCCTGGTTCTTATCAAGGTCATGAGCGCGTGGACCTTACTCAACCGAGCGGTGCGATACTGGCTGGGACCGGATTTCAGCGGTAGTTCGAATTATGACTGTTTTGGACCGACAATGGAGCGTATCGCTCGCGCCTGTCGGTCGGGAATAAGGTGGAACTGATGGCTCAGATCGTTTTCGGGATGGCGGTGCCGCACAGCGGGATGCTGGGGCAGGCGCCGGAGGACTGGCTCAACAACGGCGAGCGCGACCGCAACAATCCCCAGCTCTGGTACCGTAACAGGACCTGGACCTATCCGGAGCTTGAGAAGGAGCGGGGCGCCGCATTCGAGCCCTTCCTGACCCTGGAGGAGCGCACCGCTCGCGCCAAGCGCTGCCGCGCGGCCCTGGACGAGATGGCGGCCGCCTACGCCCGCGCCGATATCGACGTGGCCATCATCCTCGGCAAGGACCAGAAGGAAATCTTCACCGACTTCTCGCCTTCGATCGCGATCTACACCGGCGAAGAGGTGCACAACGGCCCGCCTCAACGCGCGGTCTACGCCCCCGACCACCACGTGGTGCACAAGGCCCATCCCAAGCTGGCCACCTATCTGGTCGAGACCTTCGAGCGCGAGGGCTTCGACCTGACCGACCTGTTCAACTGGCCGCAGAACGTGTGGATGAAGCCCGCGCCCGACTATCCAGTGGTGCCGCACGCCTACAGCTTCGTCTATCACCAGATCATGGGCGACAACCCGCCGCCGCACGTGCCGGTGCTGATGAACTGCTTCTACGCCCCGACCCAGCCGCCGATGAAGCGCTGTATCGAGTTTGGGCGGGTGCTGCGCGACGCGATCAAGGCGTGGCCCGAAGACGTGCGTGTCGGCATCATCGCCTCGGGCGGCCTGTCGCACTTCGTCAACGACGAGGAATTCGACCGCCGCATCATGAAAATGCTGGCCGAGTACGACTTCGAAAGCCTGGCGGCGGTCGACGACCGCTCCTATCAATCAGGCACGTCCGAGATCAAACTCTACGTCAGCGTGATGATGGCCCTGCAGGAAACCGGCGCTCAGATGACCCTGGTCGACTATGTGCCCTGCTGGCGCACGGCGGCCGGCACCGGCGAGGGCATGGGCTTCATGTATTGGGCGCCGTGAGCGCTGCCGTCCCCGACGATCGCATGATCGGCCCGCTTGACTTCAGCCGGCGCCAGGCGCTCGGGGTCGGGCTCGGCGCCGCGTCCAGCCTGGCGCTGGGCGGGGCCGCCCGGGCCGACGCCAAGCGCGTCGACATCGTCATGACCCAAGGCAATACCGGCCTGATCGTGCACGAAGTCGCCCGCGCGCAAGGCTTCTTCGACCAGTTCGCGATCTCGCCCGACGTGCTGCAGGTGTCGGACGGCTCCAAGTGCGTGGCCGCCCTGGTCAGCGGCGCCAGCCAGCTGTGCATCTATTCGGGCTTCAACCAGCTGACCCCGGCCCTGGAGCGCGGCGCCCCGCTCAAGATTCTCGCCGGCGCCCTGAACCTGCCCTCGGTGGCCATGTTCAGCGGCCATCCCAACATCCAGCGCGTGGCCGATCTGCGCGGCAAGGTGCTGGGGATCGGGGCCCCCGGCTCGGTGCTGCACCAGATGACGGTGCTGCTGCTGCGCAAGAAGGGGGTCGACCCGAACTCGGTCACCTTCCGCAACGTCGGCAGCAACGCCGACGTGTTCAAGGCCGTGGCCGCCAAGACGGTCGACGCGGGCCTGTCCGATATCGAGGTGTGGAACAAGGCGGCGGGCTACGGCGCCCACGCCCTGCCGGACGGCCTGTGCTGGAAGGAAATCCCCGAGTACACCAATCAGGCGTCCTACGCCTCGGTCTCGGCGATCCAGCGTGATCGCGACGGGTTGGTGCGGGCCCTGGCGGCTTACGGCAAGGCCTATCGCTATATCTCCAGCCCCGCCTCGCGCGACGCCTATGTGCGCGCGCGCCAGAAGGTGACCGGCCAGGGGGACGCCCAGGCGGCGCTCGCTCAATGGAACTGGATCCAGCAGAACCACCCCTACGACACGGGCCTGATCCTCTCGCAGACCCAGGTCGATACGGTGCAAAAGCTCGACGTTGAGTTCAAGGTCCAGCGCCAGGTGCTGCCCTTCAACCAGATCACCGACATGTCCATCGCCCGCGACGCACTGAAACTCATCAAATAAGGCCGGGCCAGTCCCGCGCCGTCACCGATCAAGCTGCAAGGTCCCGACATGACTGAAGTCCTCACCCATTTCATCGGCGGCAAGCGCATCGAGGCCGATGCGCCGCACGAAAGCCTCAACCCGTCCAACACCAGCGAGATTGTTGCGCGTGTCCCGGACGGCGGCGCGGCCGAGGTCGACGCGGCGGTCGATGCCGCCCAGGCTGCGTTCCCGGGGTGGTCCACCGGCGGACCCGAGCGCCGCTCGGACGTGCTGGACAAGACCGGCGAGCTGATCCTGCAGCGGCGCCAGGAGCTGGGCGCCTTGTTGTCGCGCGAAGAGGGCAAGACCCTGGCCGAAGGCATCGGCGAAGTCGCCCGCGCCGGCCGCATCTTCAAGTACTTCGCTGGCGAGGCCCTGCGCCGCCACGGTCAGTTCCTGGAATCGACCCGGCCCGGCGTCGAGGTCAACACCATGCGCGAGGCGGTCGGCGTGTTCGGCATGATCACGCCGTGGAACTTCCCCATCGCCATCCCGGCGTGGAAAAGCGCTCCGGCCCTGGCCTTCGGCAACACCGTCGTGCTCAAGCCCGCGGGCCCGACGCCCGCCACCGCCCACGCCATGGCCGCGATCCTGCACGAGGCCGGCGCGCCAGACGGCGTGTTCAACCTGGTCATAGGCCCGGGGCGGGTCGGCGCGGCCATCGCCGAGCATAAGGGCGTGGCCGGCGTGTCGTTCACCGGCTCGCAAGGCGTCGGGGCCAAGGTCGCGGCCGCCGCGGTGGCGCGCCAGGCGCGGGTGCAGTTGGAGATGGGCGGCAAGAACCCGCTGATCGTGCTGGACGACGCCGACCTGGATCGTGCGGTGATGTGCGCCCTGGACGGCGCCTTCTTCGCCACTGGCCAGCGCTGCACCGCCTCCAGCCGCATCATCGTCACGCCCGGCATCTACGACCGCTTCGTCGAGGCCCTGGCGGCCAAGGCCGCGGCCCTGCGCGTGGGTCACGCCCTGGACCCGCAGAGCCAGATGGGGCCGGTGGTCAGCGAGAGCCAGCTGCAGCAGGACCTCGACTATGTGCAGATCGCCGTGGGCGAGGGCGGGCGCCTGATGGGCCAGGGCGGCCAGCGCCTCAAGCTGGAGACCGAGGGCTATTACATGAGCCCGGCGGTGATCGCCGACACCACCCGCGACATGCGCATCAACCAGGAAGAGGTGTTCGGCCCGGTCGCCAGCATCATCCGCGCCGCCGACTACGAGGAGGCGCTCGACATTTCCAATGGCGTGCGTTTCGGCCTGTCGGCGGGCATCTGCACCTCGTCGCTCAAGTACGCCAACGACTTCCGCCGCCGCGCCCGCGCCGGCATGGTCATGGTCAACCTGCCGACCGCCGGCGTCGACTACCACGTGCCGTTCGGCGGCTCGCGCGAGTCCAGCTACGGCGCGCGCGAGCAGGGCTTCGCGGCGGTGGAATTCTTCACCCAGACCAAGACCGCCTACGTCTGGGGCGGTTGATCGGAACTACCGCGAGGTAGTCCATCCGTCGTGACGCTTGGCGCGCAGCCGGCGGCGCGTTAGGACCGCGAGCTCTGTTCGGAGCCGTTTGTTTTGCTTAGACCCCGCAGGCGCGGCCTGGCGTCGATCAATTCGGAAGTCCGCGACGGCATAGCGCCGGCCGCGGACGGCCTGGCCCTGACGTCGACCGGGCCGTCGTCCACCGCGCCCGCGGGCCGGCGGCATTACCGGCTGATCGCCCTGATCATCGCCTGCGCCATGTTCATGGAGCAGATGGACGCCACCGTCCTGACCACGGCCCTGCCGACCATGGCGCGCGACTTCGGCGCGCCGGTGACCGAGCTCAGCTCGGCCCTGACCGCGTATCTGCTGGCCCTGGCCATCTTTATTCCCGCCAGTGGGGCCATGGCCGACCGCTATGGCGCCAAGACCGTGTTCCGCCTGGCGATCCTGCTGTTCCTGGCCGGGTCGCTGCTGTGTGGCCAGGCGCATTCCCTGCCGCTTCTGGTGCCCGCGCGCTTCCTGCAGGGTGTGGGCGGGGCGATGATGATCCCCGTCGGCCGGCTGGTGCTGATGCGCAGCGTGGCCAAGGAGGACCTGGTCGACGCCATGTCCTGGCTGCTGGTGCCGGCGATGATCGGCCCGATCCTCGGTCCGCCGCTCGGCGGCTTCATCGTCACCTATCTTAACTGGCGCTGGATCTTCTATCTCAACGTGCCGATGGCCACGCTGGGCGTGATCCTGGTCAGCCGGTACTTCGAACAGTTCCGCCGCGAGGACCCGCCGCCGTTCGATACGGTCGGCTTCGTCATGTCCGGCGTCAGCCTGGGCTGCCTGCTGTTCGGCCTGGAGATGCTCACGCGCTCGGACCAGTACCGCCAGGCCGCCGGCTTGCTGGCGGTCGGGATCGCGGCGGGCGCCCTCTATGTCCGCCACGCCGTGCGCCGCCCGCATCCGATTCTCGATTTGTCGCTGCTGCGCGTCGAGACCTTCCGCCTGTCGGTGATCGCCGGCTCGCTTAGCCGCATCATGCAGGGCGCTGGACCGTTCCTGCTGCCGCTCATGCTTCAGGTCGGCTTCGGGCTGAGCGCGGTGGTCAGCGGCTCGATCACCCTGGCCGGCGCCATCGGCTCCTTCACCATGAAGGGCCTGGCCCCGCGCCTGCTAAAACGCTTCGGCTTTCGCCACATCCTGATCGTCAACGGCTTGGCCGGTTCGGCCGGCTACGCCCTGTGCGGCTTCTTCCGGCCAGGCTGGCCGCCCGCCCTGATCTTCGGCGTGCTGGCGGCGTGCGGTTTCTGCATGTCGCTGCAGTTCACGGCCTACAACACCATCGCCTACGACGAGATCCCGTCCGAGCGCATGAGCGCCGCTACCAGCTTCTACGCCACCTTCCAGCAGCTGATGCTGTCGCTGGGCATCTGCGTGGGGGCGGGCGCGCTGCACGCGGCCATGCTCGCCGCGCGCCAGGCCACCCCGGGTCTGGCCCAGTTCACCTTCGCCTTCCTGGTCGTGACCTCGATCTCCGCCCTAGCCACGGTGTGGCACATGCGTTTTTCGCCTACGGCAGGCGACGAACTCAGCGGCCGTCGCCCCAGCCGCGCTTAGGCGATCAGTCTTCTGGGTCGCGAACCCAGTAGCCCGAGGCTTTGATCCATTCGATGGGCTGGCCGAGCTGTTCGTTGACATAGGCGCGCAGGGCCTTGGCGAACCGGGCCTCGCCCGCGATCCAAACGAAGCCCGCGCCATCCTTCGGAAACACCCGGTTTAGCGCCGCGCGCACGTTCGCCTCGTCGTCTGGGCCGAGAAGATCGCGGCGCAGCCATTCGGCCGTCCAGTCCGCATGGGTTTCGATCGCCTGGATATCCTCGGCCTCATCCACGCAGGCGATGGTGATCAGCCGCGCGCCGGGCCGGGCTTCTTCCAACTGGCGGCCGATCGCGGGCAGGGCGGTCTCGTCGCCGATGAACATGCGCCAGTCGAAGGCGTCCGGAATGATCGCCGACCCGCGCGGGCCGCCGATGGTCAGCGAATCGCCCGGCTGCGCCCCCACCGCCCACGCGGTCGCGGGTCCGGCCTCATGCAGGGCGAAATCGATGGTGATCACGCCCGCGGCGGTGTCGAACGCCCTGGGCGTATAGTCGCGCTTGACCTCGCCGCCGTCGCCTTCCGGCAGGAACAGCTTGATGTGGTCGTCGGGCGACAGGCTGGTGAAGTCGGCCATGTCGGGCGAGCTGAAATGGATGCGCCGCATGTGCGGCGTCAGCGCCTCGACCGCCGACACGGTCAGCACGCGCCGCCGCGGCTCATGCTTGACGCGCGTGATCTGGCGGGCGGGGTTGGGGCGTTCGGGGCTCAAGAGCAGGTCGGGGTCTTTGGTCATGGGTCTCTGCGTGAGTGTGGACCGACCCAGTCGATTTGGCGATCTCATCGGATCGGCCGGGATCGGGCAATGGGCCGCGTGGATTGAGAGAGCCTCGTATACGATATATCTTGAACGGTCTAGCGCGATCGTTTGTGTCGCAAGAAGTCGAATTGAGCGCTCGACGGGGCCATTCTGTTTCGCTAGAACGCCGGCCTTCGCCGCCGTAGCTCAGTGGTAGAGCGCATCCTTGGTAAGGCTGAGGTCGGCAGTTCAATCCTGCCCGGCGGCACCAGTTCTTCAATAAAATCAATATATTATTTGGGGCGTTCCGAAAGGGGCGCCCCAAATTGCACCCAAGAGTGCAC
>DATKPD010000055.1:0-2601 GCA_035524315.1 Caulobacteraceae bacterium | reverse complement strand
ATCGTATTCGTCGTCATCGATCGCAATGAGGTACCCTGCGCTCAGATCCAAATTCGCCAGGATATAGGCAAGGCCATTGCCCACGGCACCGGCGCCAATCATGTGAATGGGCGGCAAGTCGCTGCCGGCCACCTCGGGGCCGTCCGGCAAGGCTTGCCAATCCGGACCGGCATCGCCTGACCACAGAGAATAGCCGTTGCCGGTCAGAAATCTGCCGCGCGCAATCCCGCAGGCGTGCTTGAAAATTTCGCCCGCCGCGAGGGCCGCCGCCAAGAAGGGTCCCAATGGGTTTCTCGAACGGGGCACGAAAGTCTGTGGCGCACGCGACGGCTCGCCAATCCAGGCCCGCCAGCCGTCACCCAACACGACAAGCGTCGCAGCGCGCCCCTCTCCTCCGTCGACCGTCCCGATCATGATCGTCCGGTCGGCCGCCGCCGGCGTCTGCGTCACCGCAACCGTGACGGCCTTGCCGACCGCCCAGAGCGCCAGTTCTTCAAGGCATTCCGGAAAGACCGCCGAGGTGGGACCGCTCGGCAACGCCACCAACAGCGGCCCGCGCGGTGCGACAACCTCGATATGGCGAACCAATCCGACCTGGCGGCAGAGCAGATTGATCAAGCAGCTGGCCAGACGTTGTCCCGCGACCGATGCGGCCCACTGCGCGTCGACATATACGCGGACGAACTGAGGCTTGGCCTCTGCCGCGATGTTCAGTCCCTCCACCGGAATCAGATGGCGATCCGCAATCGAGCCTTTTGTCATCGAAAATCCTCCACGCGGACTTCTCCGTCGGTTAGCACCACGCGCTTGGCCGCGGTGTCCGGCGGCAACAAGTGCCAATAGTCGTTTTGCCATTCATGCACGCCGACCCCGACCGGAAAGACGCTGTTCAGCCGGCCATAGAAGGGGAACACGAGAGACAGGGCTTTGCGGCTGCTGGCCATGCGGTCGTCATAGTTGGAGTGCTCGACGCGGCCGCCGGGGTGACTGTGGACCTGTGCGAGAGGCTTCCAGCCGTCCGGCAAGCGATGCACCACTTCGGCAAGAGCGGTGGCGGAGACGCCGTAATTGCCCCAACTCATCCGCTGCCTCGGCGCCACGACATAGGCGACCTGGCCGCCGCCATCGGGGTGCCGCGCGCCGTACCAGAAGACACCGCTCTCCCGCCGCCCCGCGCGCTGCAACAGGGTAAGGGTTGCGGTCAGGGCGGTCATCGGCACGTGCAGCTGCACCGCGCTCGGCTGATAGGGGCACGGCGGTGGCGGCCGGAAGAGGTCGTCCTCGTCATCCATGGGGCGCAAAGCGTCCTTCATAAAAGTCACCAAAGGCACGCTTGATCGCCATGATGGTGGTGAGAAAGCTGTCGGTCTCGTGCCACACGTGATGTGCTTCCACGCTGTGCAGCACCTCATAGAACTCCAGCGTGGCCGAGCAGCAGATCAGCTGGATCTTGGCGTGGCCCGGGCGTTCATAGGCGATGTGCGTGCGGCATTCCGGACTGGCAAGCCGCGGGACAAACTGCTGATCTTGCGGATAGCTGTAGGTCAGCGACTGCGGATTGACGAACTGGGCGCTGGGCGGCCAGGTCCGGTACGCCTGGAAGCCCAAGCGCAGCAAATATTCGTCGGTGACGCCGTTATGGGTGCCCTTGAGCGGAACGAGCAGCGACAACTTGTTGGGGCGCCGCCATCCAAGCGCTTCCAGGGACTCAGCACCCAGGACCTTGAGAACGCGTGGGATATCCTCATCGAACGCGGCGGCGCCGGCCACGGGGTCCATGGTCGGCGCCACGTTGGCTTTCGCCATGATCAGGCACCGCCCGTTTCGGAGACGATGCCGAAGCGATAGTCGGTGATGACCTTCTGCTTGTGGGCCTCCTCCAGGGTGAGACCCAAATGGGTCATCAGCGACTTCGGCGGATCGCCTGCCGTCTGGAAGATGTCCTTTTCCTTGCGGACGATCTTGAGCTCCTTGTAGGAGCGGTCCCAGACCTCGCCCAACGTCGCGGTGCGGCGTTCCTTGAAGCTGGCGTGTTCGACGTCGTTGACATGGGTCACATGCACTTCGACGCGGTCACGGTCATGTTCCTCGGCCGCCTTGACCTCCTCGATCGCCTCCCCGATCTCGCGGTCGGCCGCGGCTTCCTCGGCGCGTGCCCGCGCCTGGTGTTCCTGGGCCTTTTCGAGGTCGTTGAGGGCCTTGTTGAGGTCGCCGTCCTGGGCGTTGTCGCCCGCACCCTTATCCATGCTCATGGCTTTTCCTTTCATTCAGCCGTTTCATCGGGTCTGGCCGTGGACTAAGCTCCACAGGCAGTCCGATTCGAGACAGTCTTACAATGGACTTTTTTGGCTGTAAAGTCTATTAAGACATCAAGTGCAAGGAGGCACAATGAGCCATGGGACGATGGCCGAGCCCACGCCCGCCCCAAATTCCAGCGAAAGCGCCGCCGCATTGCGGGCTTTTTTTGAAATTTCCGACGCGTGGAAGTTATCGACCGACGATCAGATCAAGCTGCTTGGGTCACCCGGGCGATCAACATTCTTCAAATGGAAGAAGGAAACCCCAGCCCTGCCATCCGACACGCTGGAGCGCATCTCACAC
>DATKPD010000054.1:0-51380 GCA_035524315.1 Caulobacteraceae bacterium | reverse complement strand
CGTCGCAACAGAAGGAAGACCTGCTGCGCCGCACGCCGGTGACCAGCCGCTACTACAACAACGTCCAGGCGTTGGTGGAGGGCAAGGTCGACAGCTTCATGGGCTTCAAGTTCATCTGGTTCCCGTCGAAGTACATCCCGTCGGCCGGCCTCGGCCACGACGGGGCGTCGGCGATCCGGCAGAACATCGCCTACATCAAGGACGCCATCGTTTACCGCGGGCGCCCGATCACCGACGCGCGCATCGCCATCCGCCACGATCGGTCCGACACGCCCCAGGCCTTCTACAAGACCGAGCACGGAGCGGTGCGCCGCTACGACAGCGCGGTGGTCGAAGTCGATTGCTACGAGGGCGCCGCCTACTAACCACCGAACCCGCCGGGACCGCCTGAAAGGGCGGTCCCAAGACCTTAGACGCCCGGCCGTCCATCGCGGCGCCGGCGAGCAGAAAGACCCCTACCATGAGCAAGCATTATGGCGCTCTTGTCGGCGCGGTGAAGCAACTGATCCCGTTCCGCCCCGTCGACGCGGCCTTCGAGAACACCAAGGACGAGGTCCTGGTGCGCGACGTGGTCACCCTGGCGGCCGCCCCGGCGGCCGACACCATCCAGCTCGGCCTGTTCGGCTGGGAAAGCATCATCGACCCGGTGTCGAGCGACGTCCTGTACGACAACCTGGGCGCCGGCACGACCCTGTCGGTGGGCGACGCGACCTATCCCACGGCCCTCTTGAACGCGCAGGGGACCTCGGCCGCCGGCACGAGCAAGATCGGCCAGATCAACGCCAAGACCCTGTGGTTCGCGCCCCTGTGGCAGGCCCTGGGCTACGCCTCGCTGGCGGCGGCGCAGAAGGTCGGAACCAACTGCGAGCTGCTGGCCACCATCGGCGGCGCGGCGGCGACCGGCAATCTGGCCTGGTCGATCAAGGGCCAGAAGCGGATCTGATGATCGGCCGCGTTCGTCGGGCTCCGCCCTCCCGACCCGACGCGGCCTGAGTTCCGGCGACCACCCCGCGTCGCACCGATGTGGCCGCCGCGAGCGCGGGGGCGGCGGCCTTTCCTCCCGCCGCCCCCGTTGCCTTTTTGAAGGTTGAAAATGTCCGATCCCGCCCAGGTCAAGATCGTCAACACCGCCCTGTTCCAGCTGGGCCAGGAGCCGGTGGCCGACCTGAGCGAGGCCTCGCGCCAGGGCTCGGTGGCCCTGGTCAAGATCATGCGCGTGATGGAGCAGGCGCGCGAAACCGTGCTCGAGCGCCATGGCTGGCTGTGCGCCCTGGAGTACGTGACCCTGACCCCGGCCGAGGTCGCGGGCGCCGCGCCCAACTTCCGCTATCCGACCACCTTCCTGCTGCCGGGCGACGCCCTGCAGGTGTGGGAGATCGAAGGCTGCCGGCGCGAGGACTGGGGGCCGCGCTGGCAGGTCGGCTCGGTCGAGGCCGCCGGCGGCGCGTCGCGCAAGATCATCCGCGCCGCCTCAAGCGAGTGGCTGGGCCCGTGCCAGACCGTGGATCGGCTCAACGTCGCCTATGTGCGCCTGGCCAACTGGGCCTCGCTCACCCGCCAGCTGGCCGACGCGGTGGCGTTCGAGATGGCCGCCCGCGCGGCCTTCTCGGTCACCGGCGACAAGGGCCTGATGAGCGCCCTGGCCAAGGCGGCCGAGGACAAGATCATCAAGGCCATCGGCGCGGACGGAACCCAGGAAGGCGGCCAACCGGCGCTGGCGCCGTCGATCCCGCAGCGCCTGCGTAACCTGTCGCGGTAGGGAAGGGCCGGCCTCAAGCAGCGCGAAGCGCGGTAGGCCAAAAAAAGGACCTTCATCCGACCGCGCGGCCAGCGTCCGAAGATGGGCGCATGGGCGAGGCGAGCTTCATCAATAGCTGGACGTCGGGCGAGATCTGCGACGACGCCTGGGACCGCAACGACATTCAACCCATCACCAAGGGTTGCGTCGAGGCGACCAATCTGATCATCCGCGTGGCCGGGCCGCTGGGCAAGCGCCGCGGCTTCTGGCGCCTGGGCGCGGTGGCGGACCAGACCAAGTTCGCGCGGCTGATCCCGTTCCGGCGCTCGATCGACGACGCCCTGATGCTGGAGTTCGGCGACCTGACCGTGCGCGTATGGTCGGCCAACGGCTCGCCCCTGATGAACGGCGGCGTGCAGGTGCAGTTCGCCAGCCCCTACACCCAGGACCAGCTGGCGGGCCTGCGCTTCAAGCAGGTGGCGGACGTGATCTACATCCGCCATGCGTCCGGCCTTCGGCCCTACGCCCTGGTGCGGCTGCAGGACACTGTCTGGACCTTCAACGCCGAGAGCTTTCCCAACGGGCCGTGGCTGCCCGAGAACGCCGACCAGAGCCAGTTCCTCACCGTGACCGTGCTGACCGGCACGTCCGATTTCGACCAGACGCCCGGCACCAACGCCGGCTGCATCCTGGACGGCGCGACGGTGACCCTGACCGCGTCGCAGCCGACGTTCCACGCGGGCCAGGTCGGCGCCTATTTCCGCCTGCGCCAGAACAGCGGCGCGCCGGGGGTCAAGACCTGGTCCACGGGCTACCGGCCGCCGGGGCCGGGCTATTACTGCGGCTCGGCCGGCCTGGTCTATTACTGCACGGCGATCGGCACGGGGCCGCTGACCTCGGGCGTGGACGAGGCGGTCACCACCCCGCCGGTGTGCACCTCGGGCCAGCAGAGCGACGGCGGCAACACCTGGCTTTACCGCAACGACGGGGCGGGCGTTGTGCAGATCCTCTCGGTCACAGACGACATCACCGCCGTGGCCGAGGTCATGTCGTGCGTGCCCCTGCGCGACGGCGAGAACACCGTGTGCTTCGCCGAGGGGGCCTATTCGGACTATCGCGGCTGGCCGCGCATGTGGCCCTCGATCGTGGAGGAGCGCCTGGTGGAGGGCGCGACCACGTCCAATCTCGACCAGCTGGACATGACCGAGACCGCCGGCTTCGACCAATCGACCGAGACCTTCACGCCCGGCCTGGGCGACGGCGCGGTGGTCGACACCGACGCGATCCGCCGGCGCGTGGGCGACGACGGCGGCGAGCTTTTGTGGAGCTACCTGTCGACCTTCCTGCTGGTGGGCACGGCCAGCGGCGAATACATCGCCTCGGGCGGCCTGTTCGGCTCGCCCATCGCGCCCTCGACCATCGTGGTGCGGCCCCTGTCGCAGTACGGGTCGGACGACGTGTTCCCGGTGCTGGCGCACAAGAGCCTGCTGTATGTGACCGTCGGCGGCCAGACCCTGCGCAAGCTGGAGGTCGACCTGCAGCAGAACGTGAGCGAGGACGACTTCAGCTTCCTGGCCACCCACATTTCCAGCCGCGTGTTCAGCCAGCTGGCGTGGGTGACCAATCCCGACAACGTGCTGTGGACGCGCCTGGGCGACGGCGGCCTGGCGGCCATGACCTATCACGACGAACAGCAGGTGCGCGGCTGGACCCGTCAGCAGCTGCCCGGCGGCTACATCGTGGAGGACATGGTCACCCTGCCCGGGCCCGGCCGGCTGGAAACCCTGTGGCTGGTGGTCAGCCGGCAGAAGGGCGGCGCGACCCAGCGCGAGCTGTGGATGCTGTCCCAGCCGAACGACGGCCTGTTCATCGACGGCGCGGCGCTCTACCAGGGCGCGGCCACGCCGACCATCGGCGGCCTGGCCAACTTCGAGGGCGAGACCGTCCGCGTGCTGGCCAACGGCGTGCAGTACGACCTGCCGGTGACGGGCGGGCAGGTGACCTTGCCCGGCGGCGCCACCACCACCCAGGCGCAGGTCGGCCTGGGCTTTCAGACGCGCTTCCAGTCCCTCACCCTCGACGTGCAGGCCCTGTCGGGCGCGCTCAACCTGCGCCAGATGGTCAAGGGCGTGGTGGTGCGGCTCAAGACCGCCCTGGCCATGGTCGGCGTGGCCGGCTCGGCCCTGATGGAGCGGGTGTCGCCGCGCACGGCGGCCCAGGTTCCCGGCGCGGCGGCCCAGCCGGTGATCCAGCCGGTGACCGTGGGCGCGAACAGCCAGCGCCAGGCCACGATCGTGATCACCGACGACACGGCCTACGACCACGTGATCTACAGCATCAAGCCGATGGTGGACGTCGGTGGCTAGGGCGTCCCTGTCCATTCGCCCCTGGCGGCCGGGCGACCAGACCGCCCTGAGCCTGCGCGCCGACTTCGCGCGCGAGCGGGCCGCGCGCGACTGGGACTGGCGCGCCGGACCGCCAGGGCCGACCTGGACCATTTGCCGGCCGGACGGCGCGGTGGTGGCCATCGGCGGCGGCGTCGCGGCCCCGGACGACGTGTGGCAGGTGTGGGCGTGGTTCGGGCCGGTGAGCCTGCGCGACTGGCCCTTCCTGCTGGCGGCGGCGACGCACGTCATGGACCAGCTGGACGCGCTCGAGCCCGGCTATGTGATCGAGGCGACCGCCCGCTACGGCTTTTCCGCCGCCGTCCGCACCCTGGCCAAGCTGGGCTTCGTGGTGGTCGGCGACGTCGAGTGGGGCGCCCTCGGCCCCTATCATCTCCTGCGCAAGGTGGCCTGATGGACCCGTTCACGATCGCCGCCGGCATCGGCGCCCTCGGCAGCCTGTTCAAGGGCATCCTGGGCTTTGGCGCCAACAACGCCCAGGCCCAGGCCCAGCGCAACGCCGCCCAGCAGGCCGAGCAGCAGGGCGGGGTGGCGGCCAGCGAACAGATCGAGCAGGGCAACGCGGCGGCCGCGCGCGCGGCGGTGCAGGGCGCGGCCAATGGCGGCGGCTTCGGCGGCTCGACCCTGGGCGTGATCCAGGACCTGTCGAACCGGGCCATGTTCAACGCCCGCGCCGCCGCCTATCGCGGCCGCCAGACGGCGGTCAACGACATGTACGACGCCCAGGTGTCGCAGGCCAACGGCGCCAACGCCCTGATCGGCGGCGTGGTCGACGCGGGATCCTCGCTGCTGGGCGGCTGGGCCAAGAGTTCGGCGGTGGCGAAGCAGACGGGCCTGATGGGCCAGCTCAAGAACGAGCCGGGCTACGCCAACTTCAACCCGTCTTATTTCAACGGGAATGTTCTCTGACATGGCGCGCATACCGGACGATCTGCCCCTGGCCTCTGTCGATGCGGCGCCGCCGTCCACGGCGGTGGTGGCCCCGACCGACTTCGGTTTAGGCGAGGCCGCCCAGACCGCCGACCAGATCGGCGAGATGAACCGGCGCACGCAGATGCTGCAGGTGCGCGTCCAGTCCATGGCGGATCGCAAGTCGATCGAGCCGCAGCTGACCGGCCTTATCGCCGACACGGCCGACCAGCTGGCGACCGACGCGCCGACGTGGAACGGCACGCCGGGCTTCGCCGAGGATCAGATCGCCAAGGCCAAGGCCAAGCAGCAGGCGGTGATCGCGGCCAATCCCAACTGGACCAGCGGCCAGCGTTCGGAATTTCAGGCCGCGTCCGACCAGGCGGTGCAGCAGTTCGGCAATCGCGCCATCGCGCACGAGGCCACGGTGATCCAACAGACCGGCATGGACCGGCTGGAGGTGCAGAAGAACGCCGCCCTGGCCGGGTTCCAGCAGGACTACGCCCCGGCCGCGCAAAACCTGCGCGACAACTATGACGGCTCGCAGACCGGCCTGACCACGGGCGCGCTGTCGGCGTTCGACGCGGCGGCGCAGAAGGCCCTGGCGGCCGCGCCGCCGGCGGCCCAGCCCCAGCTGCAGGCCCAGCTGTCGGCCATGCGCGTGGAGGAGGCGGCCAAGTTCGGCGCGCTGGAGGCGCACGGCCAGTCGGCGTTCATCTACAAGAACGGCCTGGACCAGGCCGATGGGGTGATCAACACCATCGCCTCCAACCCCACGGCCTATGACAGCGTCGTCCAGAACAACCTGCCGGCGATCGTCGCCACCATGCCGGCCGGACTGCGCAAGGACGCCCTGCACGACCTGACCGCCCAGGCGGCGATCGCGCGCGTGCGCGGCCTGGTGCAGACCGGCAACGCGCCCCTGGCCCAGAGCGAGCTGAGCGACGGGCGCTATGACGCCTTCCTGACGCCCGAACAGAAGGAGGAGCTGTCAGCCTCGGCCGACGCGGCCGCGCGGGCCAACCAGCCGGCCAACCTCGACCAGGCCCTGGCCCAGGCGCAGATCCGCCAGAAGGCCGAGGCCGAGACCTATTCGCGCCTCAACAACGGGCAGTCCACGGGCCAGGTGACGCCGGGCGACCTGAGCGCCCTGCCCCTGGACGAGGCGGCCAAGTACCTGTCCAGCTGGACGGCGGCCGACCGGGCCTATGCGGCGGCGGGCTCCGTGCGCGACATGCCGACCAGCCAGCTGGCGGCCAGCGCCAGCGCCGCGCCGCCGGCCCCGACCGATCCCGACTACGCGACCAAGCTGTCGATATGGCAGACCCAGAAGGCGGCGGCCGAAGCCGAGCTGAAGGCGCGCCAAAACCCCGGCGACTGGGCCTTCGCCAGCAACGGCAAGGGCCTGCCGCCCAAGGGCTCCCCGGCTTCGGCCGTGGCCTATGACCGCGGCGCGGCGTTGCAGGACCTGTGGGGCCAGGTGACCAGCAACACCGGCGCGGCCCAGGCCCAGGCGGCGCAGCAGTACGCCGTCACCATGCTGGGCGCCCAGCACGGCGCGGGCATCCCCGTGACGGCGCAGCAGATCGTGCCCCAGGCGAAAGCCGGCGAACTGGCGGCGAGCGTGGTCAACGCCACGCCCGAGGGCCGCATGGCGGCGATGCAATCGGTCGCCGCGCTCCTTCACGCCCTGCCGGCGTCGGTGACCCTGGCCGACGGCTCGACCGCCTCGCCCCAGGCGCTGCTGGGCAAGCAGCTTCTGGCCGCGCACATGACGCCGCTGGAGCTGTCGGCCATCGCCGACTTCGGCGGCCAGGGCCAGGACGCGGCCTTCGGGCGCGTGACGGCCGCGCTCAACGACACCACCCTGGCCAAGGGCCTGAGCCACGCCGAGCAGACCCAGATCGCCGCCCAGACCCAGGGCGCGCTCAAGACCTATCTGTCGACCGTGGCGCCCCTGCCGGGCGCGGACGCCCTGGCCCAGGCGCGCCTCGACCGCACCATCCTGGTGGCCAAGTACCTGGTGGCCAATCAGCACATGAGCATCGGCCAGGCGGTGCAGACGGCGGCGCAGGACGCCATGGGCGGCTACCGCTACGTCGACACCTATCGCATCCCCGCCGCCGTGGCCGACCCCACCACGCTGGATTTCACCGGCGTGCATAACGGCGGCCAGCAGGTGCGCGCCGGGGCCAACAAGATGCTGGCGGACCTGACCGCCAACGGCGGCGCGAACCTTTACGCCCCGGCCGGCATCCCCGGCCAACCCGAGACCCAGCGGGCGGTGTATGCCGCCGCCCTGCAGCACGGAGCGCGCTGGGTGACCCAGCCCGACGACAGCGGCCTGGCGCTGGCCCTGCCCAAGCCCGACGGAACCTGGACGGCTGTGCACGATCGCTATGGACGGCCCGTGTCGGCCACCTGGTCGGCCCTGCAAAGCTACGCCGCCGGCGGCCAGGCGGCGCCCTGGTCGCAGCCGCCGCCCAACGCCGTGCGCGCCCCGGACGGAACGCCGCTGCCGGCGGTGTCCAAGAGCGCGGCCCTGCAGGCCCTGGCCTGGGCGGTCAACGGCCAGGAGAGCAACTTCAAGTCGGGCCTGACCGGCCCGGACACGCGCTACGGCGCCGCGCTCGGCCAGATGCAGGTGATCCCGCAATTCGGCGCGCCCTACGCCCAACGCCTGTTCGGCGCGCCCCTGGACCAGGACCGCCTGCTGCACGACGACGCCTACAACCGCGCCATCGGCCAGGCGATGCTGAGCGACCAGGTGCAGCACTATGGATCGGGCAACGGCCTGGGCCTGGCGCTGGCGGCCTACAACGCCGGCAACGCCAACGTTGACAGCTGGATCCGGCAGTACGGCGACCCGCGCACGGGCCAGATCAGCCTGACCGACTGGGTCAAACGCATCCCGGCCAAGCAGACCCGCGACTATGTGTCGGCGGTGCTGCCGGCGGCCCTCGGCAAACTGAAGGGCGGCTGACCATGCCCATCGGCCTGGCCCAATCCCTGCCCAGTGACCTGGACGCCGAGGACAGCGCCGGCGCGGCCCTGCCGGTTCCGGCCAGCGCCGGCTACGCCGCCGCCTTCGACAGCGCGCACCAGCTGACCGACCGGGCGGCGCACGTGGCCTATGACGTGGGGGCCAGCGGCGCGCCGGGCGCCTATGGCCCGCAGTTCTCCGCCCCGACGCGCGCGGCCACGCCCCTGATCTCGGCCGACCAGGCCAACGCCCAGTACGGCGTGCCCGGCTACACCCGCTTCAACGCGCCGGTGAACGAGGACGACGCCGCGTGGCTGAGCGCCCAGGGCAAGCGCCAGCAGATCGACGACACCCTGCTGGCCCGCTCCAATCCCAACCCGCTGCTGGCCTTCGGCGCGGGCCTGGCCGGATCCCTGACCGATCCCCTGGGCCTGAGCGCGATGCTGGCGACCGGCGGCCTGGGCGACCTGGCCCTGGGCGCCATCGGCCTGCGCGGCGCGGAGGCGGCCGGCGAGACGGGCCTGGCGATCACGCGCCTGGGCAAGCTGGCCAACGCCGCCGGCACGGTGGGCCGCACCCTGGCGGTGGGCGCGATCGACAACGCGCCCTATGTCGGCCTCGACGCCGCCGCGACCAATGAAGCCGGCCAGTCCTATTCGCCCGGCGACGCCCTGCGCGACATCGCGGCCGGGGCGATCCTGCACACGACCGTGCACATGGCCGGGCGCGCCTTCAACGGCCTGCTGGGCAAGTTCGCGGCGGCCGACGGCGAGCCCGACCCCGGCGCGGTCCCCAACGCCTTCGAGCCCAACCCCGTCCCGCCCAGCGGCGTGCCCGACGCGGTCAACGACCTGCCGACGGCGGCGCGCCAGGGGGCGTTCGCCATGGCCCTGGACCAGGCGACCAACGACGAGCCGGTGGACGTGGGCCAGTATGTGGAGCGCGAGCTGGCGCCGAACAGTCTGGACCGGCTGAACGAGCCCTCGGCCGAGCCGGCGATCGACAGCTGGCGCCCGCTGGACCCCGACACGGCGGTGACCGCGCGCGGGACCGAGATCCCGGTGCGGTACGGCCTGGCGGAGCTGGGCGACCTGACCACCAGCCACGACGACAACCTGGCGCCGAACCCGGCCTATCCGCCCGAGCTGCAGCCGCGCGACCGCGCGCGGGCCGGGGCCCAGGCGCGCAACTATCAGCTGGAGCAGGAGCTGAACCCGCGCCTGCTGATGAACGACGTGGGCGCCGGCGCCGGCGCGCCGATCGTGTCGCCCGACGGCGTGGTCGAAAGCGGCAACGGCCGCACCATCGCCCTGCGCCGCTCGGCCGCCAACGGCACGCCGGCCTATCAGAAATATGTGGCGGCGCTGAACGCGGCCGGGTTCGACACCACGGGCCTCAAGGCGCCGATCCTGGCGCGCATGCGCACCGAGCCGCTGGACGGGGCCTCGCGCGCGGCCCTGGCGCGGGAGATGAACGCCGACGTGACCGAGCGCATGGGCGCGACGGAACAGGCGATGCAGGACGGGGCGCGCATCCCCGACAGCGCCTTCGACCAGATCGCCGACAACCAGGGCCCCACGACCTCGCGCGACTTCGCGCGGACCTTCATCGCCCGCGTGGCGCCCGACCAGGCCAACGTGCTGGCCGCCGGCGACGGCGCCCTGAGCCCGGAGGGCGCGCGGCGGATCAAGGCGGCGGTGCTGGCGCGCGCCTATGGCGACCCGCGCCTGGTGGGCCAGATCTTCGAGGGCGAGGAGAGCGACGCGCGCAAGATGGGCGAGGCCCTGGCCGAGGGCGCGCCGGCGTGGGCCAGGCTGCGCGCGGCGGCGGCCACGGGCGCGATCCCGCGCGAGCTGGACCTGACCGACAACCTGACCGGGGCGATGGACCTGGTGCGCTACGCCGCGTCCGAGAAGCGGCCCCTGGGCGAGATCGTGGCCGACCTGATCGGCCAGGGCGATATGTTCTCGGGCTCGGCCTTGAGCCCGGCGACCGAGGCCTTCCTGCGGATGATGTACCGCGACGCCGAGTTCAAGAAACCCACGGCGCCCGCCAAGCTGGCCGCCGCGCTCAAGGATTATGTGCGCCAGGCGCTGAAGGTGACGCCCGGCGAAGACCTGTTCGGAGAGACCGCCGGTGAAGACACAGCCCGCCAAATCCTCGCCAACGCCGCCGAGCGGTTCGCCCGCGGCGACGCCGGCGACATCGACATCGTCCGGCCGCCCGGCCCAACCGCCAGGGCCGCCGGCGCCGATGCAGGCGCTCGACCTTCTGTCGTCGACCTTGAGCAACCTCGCGGCGAGCGAGACGGGGGCGGACGCGGCGAACCACAGGGCGGCGGCGCGGGCGCTGAAGGCGAGGGCGGCGAACCTGGATCCGGCGGCGCAGGAGCCAGCGCCCCAGAACCCGTCGCTGACGTAGCCAGCGGCGAGGTTGTGGAGAAGGGCCCAGACCCGAGCGCCCTTGCCGATCCTGAGACAAATCAGGGGGGAGGTGCGCCCGGGCCTGGGCCCGCCGGCAATATGCGCGCCGGGGGGCAAAACCTCAAGGGCCCGACCGGCGAGCAGCTGATCGCCGCCGACCCCGAGTTGCGCGCCCTGGCCGAGGACACCGACCGGCTGGCGGCCGAGAACGGCGTTGAGGCCCAGACGGCCGAGAAGGACCAACCGAACACCCTGGCCGAGGCGATCCGCGCGGCCGCCGTGTGCCTCATGGGGGAAGCTGAATGACCCGCGCCTGTCACACGGCCGTGCGCATGGCGACGGGGGACGTGTTCTCCGACGCCGAGATCGACGATCTGCTGAACCGCATGTCGGACCGGGCGCGGCGGGCCAAGGCGGAGACGCCCACGGCCAGCCAGCGCCAGGCCCTGGCCGAGGCGGCCCAGGCCCTGACGCGCGAGCAGCTGATGGCGTCGCTGATCGACAAGCGGCTGAAGATCGCGGCCGACATCGCCCGCCAGGGCCGGCGCGCCAAGATCGACGCCATGCCCGACAAGATGAACGGGGCCGAGCGTTTAAACGCCTTCAACGTGGGATCCGAGCGCCAGGGCCTGGGCACGTCGTCGTCGGTCGACGCCGAGGCCCGCGCCCGGCAAATGAGCCTGTGGGGCCCGGTGCAGGTCGGGCTGGACAAGCAGAAGGGCCTGATCGACCGGATCTCCAATTTCTGGGGCGTGGGCGAGAAGGACGTGGATCGCAAGATCGCGCGCGAGATGGCGCGGATCAACGGCGCCCAGGGCCTGGAGCCGACCGGCGACGAGGGCGCGCTGCACGCCGCGCGGGTGTTCGCCAAGGCGCTGGACGACGCGCGCGAGATGCAGAACGCCCAGGGCGCGTGGACGCCCAAGGCCGAGGGCTATATCGCGCGCCAGAGCCACGACGCGGCCAAGGTGGCCGGCGGCTTGTGGCGCGAGCTGGCCGAGGTGGGCCGCGAGGCCAAGGCCAAGGGGCTGGACGTGGACTGGGCCGCCGCCCGCCTTCGCGCCGAGGCCCGCGCCTTCGGCGCGTGGCGCGACTTCATCCTGCCCAAGCTGGACCCCAAGACCTTCGACGGGCTGGAGCACGAGGACGTGCCCTTCACCCGCTGGGAAGATGACGCGCAGGAACAGCGCCAGCTGGGCCGCCAGCGCGACCTGGAGGCCGCCCGGGCGCTGGCGGCGCGCGGCGTGCTCAAGGACCCCACGGACCTGCGCGAGCTGATGCTGCACCGGGTGTGGATGGACATCGTCACGGGCCGCCACGCCGAGCTGAGCGGGGCCGACGATCTGGGCGACTTCCGCCCGTCCGCCTCGCTGGCGCGCAGCGTGTCCAAGGCGCGGGTGCTGCACTTCGCCGACCCCGACGCCTGGGTCGACTACAACGCCAAGTACGGGCGCGGCACCCTGTTCTCGGCCGTGATGAGCCAACTGGAGCGGGGGGCGCGCAACGCCGCCCTGATGAAGGCCTGGGGCCCGGCGCCCGAGGCGGCGTTCGAGGCCGAGAAGACCCGGCTGGCCAACGAAGCGCGCGCGATCGGCGACGCCAAGTCGGTCAAGGCCCTGGACGGCTCGATGGTGCGGGCGCGGTTCGAGGCCCTGAACGGGCGGGCGGACACGCCGGACAACATGCGCCTGGCCTCGACCATGCGCACGATCCGGGGCCTGGAGGCCCTGACCAAGCTGGGCTCGATCGTGCTGAGCAAGGCGACCGACCTGCCGATGACCGGCCACACCATGGCGCGCGCCGGCGCGGGCTTCCTGCGCGGCTATGGCGCCTTCTTCGGCGGGGTGCTGCGCCTGGGCTCGGAGGACGCCAAGCGCGCCGCCGACGCCCTGGACGTGGGCGCGCGCAGCTTCGCCAGCCATCTTACGGCGCCCTACCTGGCCAGCGACGGTTTGCCCGGCTGGACCAGCTGGGCCACGCGGCTGATGTACCGCATCAACGGCTTCGAGTGGTTCAACGAGGGCGTGCGCAAGGGCGCGGCCGAGACCTATTCGCGCTTCCTGGGCCAGGAGGCCGAGCACGGATGGGACGCCCTGCAGCAGGGCACGCGCGAGACCATGGAGCGGTTCGGCATCGGGCCGGCCGACTGGGAGGCGGCGCGCCACGGGCTGGAGCCCGCGCCGGACGGGCGCACCTATTTCACCCTGGATCATCTGGACCAGCGCTCAAGCAGCCCGCAGGGCGCTAGCGCCAGGATCAATGGCGATCTGAAGCTGAAGTTCGCCACCATGATCCACAATGTGATCGACGACACGGTGAGCGAGCCGCGCGCCCGCGAGCGCGCCGGCATCAACCGCGGCACGCGCGCCGGCACGGTGTGGGGCGAGATCGCGCGCAGCTTCATGCAGTTCAAGGGCTTCGTGAACGCCATCGTGGGGCGCCACCTGATCCCGGCGGCCAACGGCTACGCCGGCTACAAGCCCGTGGCCCTGATGGCGCATTTCATCATCGGTTCGGCCCTGGCCGGCTGGGTGTCGATGAACGCCAAGCTGATCGCGCGCGGAGAAGTACCCAAGGGATTGATCGGCGGCGACCTTGGCGACACGGCCAAGATCTGGGGCGCGGCCATGGCCCAGGGCGGGGGCCTCGGCCTTTACGGCGACTTCCTGTTCGGCGAGCAGGCGCGCAATGGCGCGTCCTTCGACTGGGGATCGCTGGGCGGCCCGATGATCAGCGACAGCGAACAGGTGGCCAAGCTGGTCATGCAGGTCGTTCATGGCGGCGCTGTGTCGACGCGAACCGGGCGCAGCCAGATCCCCGGCGAGCTGCTGCACCTGGGCAGCCAGAACATTCCCCTGGTGAACCTGTGGTACACGCGTCTGGCGCTCGACTATCTGGTGCTGTGGCGCCTGCAGGAAGCGGCCTCGCCCGGCTTCTTGCAGCGCTATGAGGAGCGGGCGCGCACCCAGCAAGGTGCGACGTTCTTCGTGCATCCGACGAGCGCGGCGCATTAGGATTTGGGCCTACCGCGCTGCGCGCTGCTTGAGGCCCGTCTGGGCGCTGATCATCCGACCGACCCGTCCGGGCGCGAGACTTCAGGAAACTGGAGGTCCGCGCCTTGACCGTCGCCGCCGTCGTCACCCAATCCGCCTACGCCCTGGCCGGGACCAATCTGGGCCCGTTCGCCACGGTGTTCCCCTACGAGCAGCCCAGCGACGTCGAGGTGTGGCTGTTCACCGGCGCGGCGTGGACGGCGGTGGAGGGCGCGGACTTCACCCTGGCCGCGACCGGCGGCGACAGCCTGGCCAACGGCGGGACCGTCACGCTCAACCCCGCGCTGCTGCCCGGGGCCGGCGCCTGGGTCGCGGGCTCGGCCGTGGCCCTGGTGCGCGCCACCTCGGCCGACCAGCCCTCGGCCTTCGGCGAGGCCATGGGCTTCTCGCCCGCCGCCAGCGAGGCGGCGCTCGACCACGTGGCGCGCCAGGCGCAGGATCTGACCACCCTGCGCGGCGGCGCGGTGCTGGCCTCGCCCGGCGAGATCGGCTTCTACCTGCCCCCCGGCGCGACCCGCGCGAACAAGCTGGCGTGGTTCGATCCCGACGGCGTGCTGATGGGCCTGGCGGGCAACGCCGACATGGGCGGCTTCCGCCTGACCGACATGGGCGAGGGCATAGCCGACGGCGACGCGGTCAACCTGGCCCAGCTCAACGCGCTCAACGACACCCTGACCGCCGAGGTGGGCGAGCTGAGCAGCGAGATCACCGGCCTGAGCGCGGAGGTGTCCACGGCCCTGGGCACGATGGCGACCGAGACGGCGGCGGCGGCGGCCAGCGCCACGGCGGCCAGCCTCTCGGCCACGTCGGCCGCCGCGTCGGCGGCCCAGGCCATGGCCGTGCCCTACACCATCACGCCCCTGTCGTTCCGTAACCGGCTGATCAACGGCGACATGCGCTTCGACCAGCGCAACAACGGCGCGACCGGCACGGCGGCCGTCTACACTGTCGACCGTTGGAAATGGGCGGCCACGGCCGTTAAGGGCATTTGGGGCCAAGACCTCAACGTGATCACGCCCCCGGCGGGCTTCAAGCATTACCTAGGGTTCCAGTCATCTGGCGCCTATGCGGTGGGCCCGACCGACTTGTTTGTTTGGGACCAGCCTATCGAGGGCGTCAACGTCGCCGATCTGCTGTGGGGGACCGCCGGCGCCCTGGAGGTGACCCTCTCGTTCTGGGTTTATGTCTCGACCGCCGGCAACTACGGGGGCGCCCTGCGCAATGGGGCCGCCAATCGCTCCTATCCGTTCCTGTTCAATGTTCCGAGCGCCTACACCTGGACGTACATAACGGTCAGCGTGCCGGGCGACACGGCCGGGACGTGGGCCACCGACACCACATCGGGCCTGGAGGTGATCCTGAGCCTAGGCGCCGGATCGACCTGGACCCACGCCGCCGGGGCCTGGGCGTCGGGCAATTACCTCCAGGCGACCGGCTCTACATCGGTGGTGGCCACCTTCGGCGGCGTCTATCACTTCACGGGCGTGCAGCTTGAAGTCGGCTCGGTCGCGACGGCTTTCGAGCGCCGCCCTTACGCCTTGGAATTGGCGCTTTGCCAGCGCTACTACACCACGGCGCCGGTCAATGTGCGGTACTACGCCGGCGGCGTAGGCCAGTTCTTCGACGCCACCATCGCCTTCAAGGCGACCATGCGCGCGGCCCCGACCGTGACCCTGACCGCCGGCGCGCGCGCCAATGTGGCGAGCGTATCGACCGTCGCCACCGCCGACGCCTGCCGTTACGAGGTGACCCCGACCGGCGCCGGCGACACCTATGCCGTGGGCGACGTGCTCGCGGCCAGCGCGGAGCTGTAGCCATGGCCGACTATCAGATCCTCAAGGACAGCATCACCGGGACCGAGTGCGCGATCAAGCGCCGGGCCGACGACGCCTGCATCCCGATGGATCCCGAGAACACCGACTACGCCGCCTATCTGGCCTGGGTCGCCGCCGGCAACACGCCCGATCCCGCGAGCTAGGCTTTCGTCGCTCGCGACACGGCCTCATCCGACCGCCCCCGGCGGGCGCGAGGATGGCGTCATGATGCAAGCGCCCGCCGATATCGTCGCCGCCGCCCAGGCCGCCCAGAAAGCCACGGCCGTGCCCGCGTCGGTGTCGCTCGGCCAGTGGGCGCTGGAAAGCGCCTGGGGCCAGCGCTGCACCGGCAAGTTCAATTTCTTCGGCGTGAAGGCCCAGCCGGGCCAGCCCTCGACCCTGTGCTGGACGCACGAGGAACAGAACGGGCGCCTGGTCGCGTGCCAGGCCGCGTTCCGCGACTACGACAGCGTGGCCGACGCCTTCCTGGAGCACGCCGAGCTGCTGTGCGGCCCGCGCTACGCGGCCGCGCGCGGCGCCCTGACCGCCGGAGCCTTCGTCCGCGCGATCGCGCCCGCCTACGCGACCGATCCCAACTACGCCGCCAAGCTGATCGGGCTGATCAACATCGAACAGTTCGCCCGCTTCGACCTTCCGCAATCCGCCTGAAAGGATCGTCCATGCAAACCGCCATCGCCCTCGGGCCCATGATCAGCACCCTGGTGCTGCCGTTCCTGTCGTCCCTGCTGCTGGCCCTGGTCAGCTGGGCCGCCGCCCTGATCGGCGCGCGCTTCCACCTGACCGTGTCGGCCGCGTTCCAGGCCATGGTCGACAAGGCCATCGCCGACGGCATCGCCTACGCCCAGACCAAGCTGAGCACCGTGAGCGTGAGCGAGCCGGCCGCCGTGGCCGAGGTAGTGACCTATGTCACCGCCCTGGTCCCCACGGCCCTGACCTGGCTGGGCGTCACGCCCGACAGCCTGGCCAAGATGGTCGTGGCCAAGCTGCCGTCATGAACGCGGTGTGGGGCTATGTCGCCCTGGCCGCGTTCGGGGTCCTGGCGGCCTTCGCCGAATGGTGGGAGCGCCGCCAGGCCCAGACGACCGGGGCCGCGCTGGCCAGCGCCAGCGCCAACGCCACGGCCGTGAAGGCGCAGGCCGCCATGACCCAGGCGGCGGTTCAGGCGCCGGTCACGCGCCTGGCGGTGGTCGACCGGCTCAAGGCGGGGACGTTCTGATGCACCCGTCCAAAGTCGTGCCCGCCCATCGCCTGCGCGCCCTGGCGGTGGGGACGAAAAAGCCGAAGCCCAAGGCCAAGACCAGGCGGCCGCGCGCCGCCAAGGCCCTGGTCGATAAGATCAAGGACGACGGCCCATGATCCGCGACGGCCTGATCGCCGCCATGGCGGCCGCCGCGACCACGGCCCTGCTGGCGGGCTGCACCACCTTGCCCGTCGCCGTGGCCGAGTGCCCGGCGATCAAGACCTACACCCCCGCGCAGGACGCGGCCCTGGCCGACGCCCTGGCCGCGCTGCCCGACGGCTCGCCCCTGGCCGGGGCCATGATCGACTACGGCCAGCTGCGCGCCGAGGCGCGCGCCTGCGCGGCCGCCAAATGAGCGGGCCCACGCCCCTGCAGCGCATGCTCGGGCGTCCGCGCCCGGCCATGTCGCCCGCGCCCCTTCCCCCGCCGGCGGCCTCGGCCGCGCCGCCCGCGCCACCCCCGGCCGCACCCCCCGCAGAGGACTTGCCCATGCCTGTCAGCCAAGACGTTTCCGCCATCGCCCAGACCACCATTCCCAGCCTGGCCAGCCAATGGCAGACCTGGGCGCAAAAGCAGATCGACGCCGTGAAGGCCCAGGCCGCCGCCGACCAGGACGCCGCGGTCAAGGCCGCCATCGCCCAGACCCAGGCCGCCCAGGCCCAGACCGTGCAGGCCGCCGTGGCCGAGGCCCTGAGCCAGGTGCAGCAGGACCACGCCGACGAGGTCGCCGCCCTGCACGCGGCCATCGCCTCGGCCGCTCCGCCCGCCGCTTAACTGTAACCAAGGGCGCCATGGCGCGTTTCTAAGGAGAGGTCCATGGCGGAAGGCGTCAACGTGGCCGTGCTTGAACAACGATTGGACGATCACCTGGCCGACTGCATCTCGACCCGCGAGATGATCTATAGCCGCCTGGGCAAGATCGAAGGGCTGCTGAGCCGGGCCACCCTGGCCTTGATCAGCACCCTGTTCGCCCTGGTGCTGCTGCTGGCGGGCGAGGTCTATCACCTGGCCACGGGCCGCGTGGTCAACGCCGTGACCATCGCCGCGCCCCAGGCGCCGGTCAACGTGTCCACGCCCCCGCGTTAGGCTCCGCGTTTCATTGGAGGCCCTGGCCCCGCCCTCAACAGGCGGGGTCTTTTTTTGGCCAGCGCGCGATCTCGATCTCGCGGCCCACGCGCTCCTCGGTGATCGTCAGGCTGGCCGCGACCGCGCGGCATCGCCGGCATTTGAACCGGCCGCCGCGCCACAGTTCGTCGACCGGCGTGTCCAGCATCGCCGGCGGCGTGGCCGGAAAGCCATAGACCGCGCGGGTGATCCGGCAGGCGCCGCACGACAGCGCCGCTTGCCAGCCACGGTCGATGCACAGGCGCGGGGTCAGCAGCATGCCGCCACGAAAGCGAACGAAGGCGGAACACGCAAGGGGTCTTGGCACAAGATATGGAGCGCCAGTCTCACGTGAGACCCGCGAAAAGTCTCACGGCCGAGGCCTTTAGCGCCCGTCGTCCACCAAGACCCGTTGAAAAATAAGGGAGTGTTTGGTGGGTGCAGTAGGATTCGAACCTACGACCCGCTGATTAAGAGTCAGCTGCTCTACCAACTGAGCTATGCACCCGCGCTGTCGGGCCAGGCCCCCCGCGAGGGCGCGGACCATACTCGAATTTGTTCCAAAGGCAAGCGGGCGGCGAGGAGGCGCGATATTGTACGTTCAGAAGCGAGTCGCGCCTGGGGCTGGGCGCGTGGACGGAGGGGGCGATGGCCAAGCGGGACCTTAGCGGGGCTGTGGATTTCGGACATCTGGAGACGTTTGCCGCCGGCGACCAGGCCCTGGTCGAGGAGGTGCTGGGACTGTTCCGCCAGCAGACGGCCATGTGGCTGCCCCTGCTCGACCCGGCCATGCCGGCGGACGCCTGGCGTGACGCGGCCCACAGCCTGAAGGGCTCGGCCCTGGGCGTGGGGGCCTTCGCCGTGGCCCAGGCGTGCGAGGCGGCGGAGTTGGCGTTCGAGCAGCCCCTGGGCGTCAAGGAGGCCCGGCTCAACGCCGTGCGCGATGCGATCGACCGGGCGCTTTCGGACATCGCGGCCTATATCCACGAACAGACCCTGCAGTCGCTCAAGACGCCGTCGATGTCGCTGGGCGCCCGCCAGGGCCTTTGATTTTTTGAATGTCAGGCTGCCGATTTCGGATGGTTTCGGCCGCCTGGTGAGCGCTAGCATTCCGCCAAAGCCGCCCCTGCAGTCGGCCGCATTGGAGGATTTCAGATGTGCGATGAGTTCATCCATCCGGGCCTGGTCGAGGACCCGCGCATCTCGCGCCGAACCTTCGGCCTGATCACCGCCGCCGTGGCTGGCGCGGCCAGTTCCGCCATGGCCCAGGCCAAGGTGGTGGAGAAGGACGTCGATGTCAAAACCGCGGACGGCGTGTGCGACGCGGCGCTCTACTATCCCGAGGGGCAGGGCCGTTGGCCCGCGGTGCTGATCTGGACCGACATCATGGGCCTGCGCCCGGCGTTCCGCGACATGGGCCGGCGTCTGGCGAGCCAGGGCTATGTCGTGCTGGTGCCCAACCCCTTTTACCGCTCCAAGCGCGCCCCGGTGATGGAGGGGCCGATCGACTTCGGAAACGCCGCCACCCGCAACACCCTGATGGGCTTTCGCGCGGCCATGACCGACGACGGCGTGGAGCGCGACGCCAAGGCGTTCCTTGCCTTTCTCGACGCCCAGGCGCAGACCGACACGGGCAAGAAGGCCGGGGTGCAAGGCTATTGCATGGGCGGGGCCCTGGCGTTCCAGACCGCGGCCGCCGATGTGGGGCGGATCGCCGCCGTCGGCAGCTTCCACGGCGGCAACGGTCTGGTCACCTCGCAACCCGACAGTCCGCACCTGCTGATCTCCAAGACCAACGCCACCTTCGTGGTATGCCAGGCGCGCAACGACGACGCCCAGCAGCCAACAGTCAAGGACGCGCTCAAGGCGGCGTTCGCCGCCGCGGGCCGTCCCGCCACGGTCGAGGTTTATCCGGCCGACCACGGCTGGTGCGTGCCCGGCGGCCAGACCTATGACGCGGCGGCGGCCGAGCGAGCGTGGGCGGCCCTGACCAAACTCTATCAGACGATGCTGGCCTAGCGGCTCAGGCGGGCTTCAGATGCCCGCGCCGTTGTCCATGGTCAGCAGCGCGGCCTGATGCGCGGCGGCCTGGGCGGTGATCCAGGCGACGAAAGCCTTGAGCTGGGGCAGGCGGCCCTTGGCCTTGGGGTGAACCACGTAATAGGCGAAGTCCACGGCGGTCTCGGCGATCTGCATCGGCGCCACAAGGCGTCCAGCGTCCAGGTCCGCTTGCGCCAGGGCGCGCTTGGCCAGGGCCACGCCGCGGCCGGAAACCGCGGCCTCGATCACCAGGCTCGACTGGTTGAAGCGCGGCCCGCGCGCGCCATCCACGCCCTTGACCCCGCGCGCGGCCAGCCACATGGGCCAGTCCGGGCAGCTGTCGTCGGCGTCGGGCGAGCCGTCATGAAGTAGAACGTGCTGGGCGAGGTCGGCAGGATGGTTGAGGGGGTGAGCCTCCGCCAACTCGGGGCTGGCGACCGGGATCACGGTCTCGGCGAGCAGCTTGACGACTTCCAGGCCCGGATATCGGCCCGCCCCATAACGGATGGCCAGATCGATCTCGCCAGAAGCGAAGTCCACCACCTCCATGTCGGCCGACAGCCACACGTCCACCTGCGGATGGGCCTGTTCGAACAGGCCTAGACGCGGCACCAGCCATTTGGCGGCGAAGGAGGGGGCGACCGAGACGGTCAGGCGCCGGCCGTCGGCCGGAGCGGTCAGCAGCGAAGCGGCCTCGGCCAGGCGGTCGAAGGCCTCGCGCAGGGCGGGCAGGGCGGTCTGGGCGGCGTCGGTCAGGAGCAGGCCCTTGGGCGTGCGCTTGAACAACGCTCCGCCGACGTAGTCCTCCAGATTCTGGATCTGCTGGCTCACGGCGCCGGGCGTCACCGCCAGTTCGTCGGCGGCGCGGCTAAAATTCAGATGGCGCGCGGCGGCTTCGAAGGCGCGCAGGGCGTTCAGCGGCGGCAGGCGGCGGCGTTCCATAGTTTTCCTAATGGACGGGGCAGAAGTCTTTGGTTTGCGAAGTGGACCCAAAGCTCTAGATATTCAACCATTCCGAGCCCTAAGGCAGCGCTTTTTCCGCGACCCCGATCTGTCCGCCGGATGGAATGGGATCAGGCCTTCGGCGTTTGCGGGCTTTAGAGGAGCTAAATATCGATGGCTAGCGGCGGCTCTCCCCGCGACGACCGCGCGGCCCGCCGGCTGACGCCGCTGGGGCGCGAGAGCGTGGCCGCCGGCGTGGTGCATCTGGTCGGCGCGGGCCCGGGCGACCCGGAGCTGCTCACGCTCAGGGCGCTCAAGCTGTTGCAATCGGCCGAGGTGGTGGTGCACGACCGCCTGACCCCGCAGGCGATCCTGGACCTCGCCAACCCGTCCGCGCGCCTGATCGACGTGGGCAAACGCAAGTCGCGCCACACCCTGCCGCAGGACGGCATCAACCAGTTGCTCGTGGCGCTGGCCCAGGACGGCTACCGGGTCGTGCGGCTCAAGGGCGGCGACCCGTTCCTGTTCGGCCGCGGCGGCGAGGAGCTGCTGGCCCTGCGCGCGGCGGGCGTCGAGGCGCATGTGGTCCCGGGCGTAAGCGCGGCCCTCGCGGCGGCGGCCTCGGCCGGCGCACCTCTGACTCACCGGGGTCTGGCGCAGAGCGTCACCTTCGTCACCGGTCACGCCGCGCCCAAGGCCGACGGGACCCTGGCCGAGCCCGACCTGGACTGGACCGCGCTGGCCCGCGCCAACCACACCGTGGCGGTCTATATGGGCCTGACCGCCGCGCCGGCGATCGCCGCGCGCCTGATCGGCGCAGGCCGCGTGCCGTCCACCCCCGTCCTGCTGGTGGAGAACGCCAGCCTGCCGGGCGAACAACGCATCCTGACCCATCTCGGCGGCCTGCCCGCGGCGGCGGCCGGCCTGGACGGCCCGGCCCTGCTGCTGATAGGCGAGGCCGCTGCTCTGGCGGACGTGCGGAGCGAAGACGTGCAACAGCTTGCGGCCAGTTATGCGGCCGGACGGAGATCGGCGTGAAGGTGCTTACCGCCAACAGCCTGACCACGGGCGAGGTCGTATTTTGGGACCGGGGCCGGTGGGCGCTCGACTTCGCTCAGGGCGAACGGTTCGAGAGCGATGAGCTCGCCGCCGCCGCCCTGGCCGCGGCCGAGGCGCAAGCCACCGTGGTGGTGGCCGCCTATCTGATCGACGTGGAAGAGACCGGGGGCCACTGGGTGCCGGTGGCCTACCGCGAGCGCCTGCGCGCGCTCGGACCCTCCAACCATCCGCAACACGGCAAGCAGGCCGATGGCGACGCCGACGTCGCCGCGCTGACCGCCGCCGCCTTCGCCGCCCGCTCGACCGGGCGCGTGAAGCTCATCAAGCGCTAGTAGGAACAGGCATGTACCGCTACGACGCCTACGACAAGGCCATGCTGACGGACCGTTCCAACGAGTTCCGTCACCAGGTGGCGCGCCGCTTGGCCGGCGAGATCACCGAGGACCAGTTCAAGCCCCTGCGGCTGATGAACGGCCTCTACCTGCAGCTGCATGCCTATATGCTGCGCATCGCCATCCCCTACGGCACGCTCTCGACCCGCCAGCTGCGCCGCCTGGCGTGGGTCGCCAAGACCTACGACAAGGGCTACGGCCACTTCACCACCCGCACCAATCTGCAGCTGCACTGGATCAAGCTGCGCGACGCGCCCGACATCATGGACGCCCTGGCCGAGGTCGACCTGCACGGCATCCAGACCTCGGGCAATGTGATCCGCAACGTCACCGCCGACCCTTACGCCGGCGCCACCGCCGACGAGGTCGACGATCCGCGGGTGTGGGCCGAGGTGATCCGCCAGTGGTCCACCGTGCACCCCGAGTTCAGCTATCTGCCGCGCAAGTTCAAGATCGCGGTCACGGCCTCGGCCAAGGACCGCACAGCCGCGCGCTCCTACGACATCGGCCTGCAGTTGCGGCGCGGGCGCGACGGGGTGCTGGGGTTCGAGGTGATGGTCGGCGGCGGCCAGGGGCGCACGCCCTATCTGGCCAAGACCATCCGCGAGCATCTGCCGGTTGGGCGGCTGCTGTCGTACCTGGAGGCGATCATCCGGGTCTACAACCGCAAGTCCCGGCGCGACAACATCCACAAGCAGCGCATCAAGATCCTGGTCAACACCCTGGGCGCGGAGGAATTCGCCCGCCAGGTCGACGCCGAATGGGCCAAGATCGACGGAACCCAGGTCGACCTGCCCGACGTGGAGCTGGCGCATATCCGCGCCGCCTTCCAGCGCGCTGCGTTCGAGACTCTGCCGCCGACGTCCAAGGCATTCGAGGCGGCCAAGGCGGCGGACCCCGGCTTCGCGCGCTTCGCCCGCCACAATGTGCATCCGCACAAGGCGCCCGGCTACGCCATCGTCAACATCTCGCTCAAGGCGCCGGGCCAGACCCCGGGCGACGCCTCGAGCGAGCAGATGGAGGCGATCGCCGATCTGGCCGACCGCTATGCCCAGGGCGAGGTGCGGGTGAACTATACCCAGAACCTCGTGCTGGCCCATGTGAAGCTGGACGACGTTCCGGCGGTCTATGAAGGGCTCAAGGCGCAGGGCCTGGCCACCGCCAACATCGACCTGGTCAGCGACATCATCGCCTGCCCGGGGCTGGACTACTGCTCCCTGGCCAACGCCCGCGCCATTCCGGTGGCCCAGGCTATCGCCCAGCGCTTCGCCGACCCTGAGCGCGCCGAAGCGATCGGCGAGCTGAAGGTCAAGATTTCGGGCTGCATCAACGCCTGCGGCCACCACCACCTGGGCAACATCGGGATCCTCGGCGTCGATAAGAAGGGCGAGGAATTCTATCAGATTTCCCTGGGAGGATCGGGCGACAACGACGCCTCGCTCGCAGAAATTCTCGGACCCGCCGTACATTTTTCGCGCACGCCCGAGGCTATCGAAGCGCTGGTGGACGCCTATCTGAAGCATCGCAGCGAAGGTGAGCGGTTCTTGGACACCTATCGCCGGATCGGCGCCCAGCCGTTCAAGGAGGCCGTCTATGCCGAAGCTGATTAGGATCGAGGACGGCCACGCCCTGGAGGCCGACGACAGCTTCGTGTTCATCGGCGACGACGAGGCGGCGCCGGCTTCGGGCGACCTGGTCGTGTCGCTCGCCCGCTTCCAGTCCGAAGGCGACGGCCTGATGGCCGCGGGCCACCGGCTCGGCGTGCGGCTGCTGCCGCACGAGGAGGCCGAGGCCCTGGCCTACGACCTGCCGCGCCTGGCGGTGGTCGAGCTGAAGTTCGACAAGTTCCGCGACGGGCGGCCCTATTCCAACGCGATCCTGCTGCGCGAGCGCTTCGGCTTCGCCGGCGAACTGCGCGCGGTCGGCGACGTGCTGCGCGAGCAGGCCCAGTTCATGCTGCGCTGCGGGTTCGACGCCTTCGCGCCGGCCGACGGTTCGGGGGCTGACGAGTGGCTGGCCGCCACGCGGCGCTATCGGCATGTCTATCAGGCGGCGGCGGATCATCGCGCGCCGATCTATGCGGAGCGGGCCCAAGAGGCCGCAGCCTCCGCCAAGGAGGAGGTCTCCCATGGCCTTTGAAGGCGGTGTTTTGAATCCGGCTGCGCCGACGGTCGAGGACGACTTGGCCGCGCGGGCCAGGGCCCTGAACGAGCGGCTGCGCGACGCGCATCCGCGCGAGGTGCTGCGCGCGGCGTTGAACGAATACAAGGATCGCATCGCCCTGGTGTCGTCGTTTGGCGCTGAGTCGGCGGTGCTGCTGCACATGGCGTCGCAGATCGATCCCTCGGTCCCGGTGCTGTTCTTGGATACGGGCATGCTGTTCGGCCAGACGCTTGACTATCGCCGCAGCCTGACCAAGCAACTGGGCCTGACCGACGTGCGCGACCTGCGGCCCCAGTTCCAGGACCTGGCCGCGGCCGATCCGAACGCCACGCTCTACAAGACCGACACCGACGCCTGCTGCCACATCCGCAAGGTGCTGCCGCTGGACCGGGCGGTGGCCGGCTTCGACGCCTGGATCACCGGGCGCAAGCGTTTCCATGGCGGCGACCGTCTGCGGCTGCAGGTGGTCGAGGCGGCCGAGGGCAAGTTAAAGTTCAATCCCCTGGCCAACTGGGGCAAGGCGGAGCTGGACGCCTACGCCGCCGAGCACGATCTGCCGGCGCACCCGCTGGTGGCGTTCGGCTATCCGTCGGTGGGCTGCTGGCCGTGCACCTCGCCGGTCGAGGACGGCGCTGACGTGCGTTCCGGGCGCTGGGCCGGGCAGGACAAGACCGAGTGCGGCATCCACGTGATCCGCGCCGAGCCCAAGGTCGAGATCGGCGGCGACATCTGAATCGATCTTAACCCTTGGCTTAGGGGTCAGGGCTAGACTGGTCTCAAGCGGCCCATGAGGGGCCCGGAGGCGAGCCATGTCGAGTGTGGTGTCCGGCTACCGTCGCCAGGCGAACGAGCATTTCGAGCCGGACGCGGAGCTCGATCTTCAGGCTCAGCGCGCATTGCGCGGCAAGCTGGAGGCGATCGACTACACCGCCTTCACGGCGAACAAGGAAGTGCTTGGCCTGATGGTCAAGCGCACCGATCCGGTGACCTTCCAGCGGCTCGGCGTCGCCGCCGCCCAGGCGCGCGGCCAATGGATCGCCGCCGCCGTCGCCGCCACGGAACTGGGCCACGCCCTCACGCCGATGCAGGTCGACAAGCTGTCGCAGCTGCGCCGCGGCTATGAGGAACTGGCCGAGGCCTATGACGCCCTGCGCCGGCTGGTCGAGCGCGGCTACGTCTCCTACACCGCCCCGACCAAGGGCTGAGCCGACAGGGCCTGGGCCACAGCCTCGGCCGCCTTGATCCCGTCCACCGCCGCCGACAGGATGCCCCCGGCGTAGCCCGCGCCTTCGCCGGCCGGATAGAGCCCCGGCGTGTTCAGGCTCTGCCCGTCCTTGCCGCGCGTGATGCGCACGGGCGAGGAGGTGCGAGTCTCCACCCCGGTGAGCAGGGCGTCCGGATCGTCGTAGCGCGGGATTTGGCGGCCGAACACCGGCAGGGCCTCGCGCAGGGCCTCGATCACGAAGCCCGGCAGGCACAAGGCCAGATCGGTGGGGTGCACGCCGGGACGGTAGGATGGGATTACCGCGCCCAGCGCCGTGGAGGGCCGCCCGGCCAGCAGGTCGCCGACGCGCTGCCCGGGCGCCAGATAGCCGCCGCCGCCGGCCTGATAGGCCAGGCTCTCCCAATGCCGCTGGAAATCCACGCCGGCCAGGGGATGGCCGGGATAGTCGCGCTCGGGATCGATGCCGACCACCAGACCCGCGTTGGCGTTGCGTTCGTTGCGCGAATACTGGCTCATGCCGTTGGTGACCACGCGGCCCTCCTCCGAGGTGGCCGCCACCACCGTGCCGCCGGGACACATGCAGAAGCTGTAGACCGAGCGGCCGTTGGCGCAGTGGTGCGACAGGCTGTAGGCGGCCGCGCCCAGGTCCGGATGGCCGGCGCAGGGACCGAAGCGCGCCTGGTCGATCCAGCTCTGCGGATGCTCGATGCGCACCCCGATCGAGAACGGCTTGGCCTCGATGTGCACCCCGCGCGCGTGGAGCTGCTGGAAGGTGTCGCGCGCGGAATGGCCCACCGCCAGCACCACCTGCTCGGCCTCGACGAACCCGCCGCCCGACAGGTGCAGGCCGCGCAAGCGCCGGTCGGGGCCAATCTCGAAGTCGGTCACGTGATGCTGGAAGCGGTACTCGCCGCCGAGGCCCTCGATGGTCGCGCGCATGGCCTCGACCATGCCCACCAGACGGAAGGTGCCGATGTGCGGGTGAGCCTCGGTCAGGATCTCCGCGGGCGCGCCGGCCTTGACGAACTCCTCCAGCACCTTGCGACCCAGATGGCGCGGGTCCTTGATCTGGCTGTAGAGCTTGCCGTCGGAGAAGGTGCCCGCGCCGCCCTCGCCGAACTGAACATTGCTCTCTGGGTTCAGCAGCCCCTTGCGCCACAGGCCCCAGGTGTCCTTGGTGCGTTCACGGACGACCTTGCCGCGATCCAGAATGATCGGCCTGAGACCCATCTGCGACAGGATCAGCCCGGCGAACAGCCCACACGGGCCGGCGCCGATCACCACGGGACGCGGCCCCTTACAGGCGGGTGGCGGCGTCACCGGAGGCCGATAGTCCGTGTCGGGCGTGGGGCGCACATGCAGATCGTCCTTGAACCGCGCCAGCACCGCCACTTCATCAGCCAGCGCTACATCGACCGAATAGACCGCCAGGATCGCCGACTTCTTGCGCGCGTCGTGCCCGCGCCGGGCGACGGTGCAGGTGAGCAAATCGGCCCCGCCTATGCCCAGTCGCGCACAAACCGCGGCCGGCAAGGCCTCGGGCGCATGGCCGAGCGGCAGCTTCAATTCGGAAAGGCGCAGCATGGGCGGCGCTAGCGTTTCCTGAACCGCGCCGCATCGGCCGCCAGGCCCTTGCCCCATTCGCCGGGCTGGTCCTCGTCGGGGTCGGGCAGGAAGGGCACAGTTCCGGCCACGCCGCGCAGGGCCAGCCACAGCACGGCGCTGAACTGGCCGAGCATGCGCAGGGGGCGGCGCTTGTCGTCGGTCACGTCCCAGCCCGCGTCCTCGAACGCGAACACCTGCTGGGCGGGCGGCTTACGCTCGATCCGGTCCCAGCCTTCGGGGCGCGGGATCTCGTCGGCCTGGTCGGGCGTCAGGCCGAACAGCTTGAGCGACAGTTCATCGATCTCGGGAAACTCCGCGCGGCTGGCCTCTTCGGCGTAGGCCGGCTTCATCAGCGCCTTGCGCTCCAGCTCGGCCATGCCGGGCAGGTCGATCAGGCGGCGCAGGCTTGGCTTGGCGGTCATGACGGGTCTATGCCTCGGTTGCGCGGCGTGCGCTGGGAGAGAGTCGCAGATGGCGGGCCTGAAAGACAAGCGCGGCTTCATAGACAAGGACCGGCTGGACCTGTCCGAACGCCAGGCAGTGGAATACTGGATGAAGCGGTGGGGCGTCACGCGCGATCAGATCGTCGCCGCCCACCGCAAGGTCGGCCGCATGACCAAGGACATCGCCGCGGAGCTGGGCAAGAAGCGGTAGGCGGGGAAAACGTCGGCCCGCATCCCGGCGCTTTACAGCGCCGGCCGCGCGCCTTACCCCACGAACGCCTTTTCGAACACGAAGTCGCCGGGGCTGGCGAGGGAGCCTTCCTCCAGGCCCTGGTCTTCGCACACCTTGGCCATGTCGCGGGTCATCTCCAGGCTGCCGCAGATCATCACCCGGTCGTGCTCCGGATCGAACCGGGTCTGCGTCAGGCCCAGGTCCTTGAAGATCTGGCCCGATGAGACCAGTTCGGTCAGGCGGCCCTGGCGCTCGAACGGCTCGCGCGTGACCGTGGGATAGTAGACCAGCTGGTTCCGGGCCAGTTCGCCGATCAGTTCGTCGGCGTGGATGTCCTTGGAGAACAGGTCGCGGTAGGCCAGCTCGGACACTTCGCGCACCCCGTGGGCCACGATCACCTGCTCGAACTTGTCATAGGTCTCGTAGTCGCGCGCCACGCTCAGCCACGGCGCCATGCCGGTGCCAGTGCCGAACAGGAACAGGCGCTTGCCCGGCTTGAGCGCGTCATGGACCAGGGTGCCGGTGGGCTTCTTGCCCATCAGCACGGTGTCGCCTTCCTTAATCAGCTGCAGGCGTGAGGTCAGGGGGCCGTCGGGCACCTTGATCGACAGGAACTCCAGCTCCTCGGCGTAGTTGGGCGAGGCGATCGAATAGGCGCGCAGGATCGGTTTACCGCCCTCCGTCGGCAGGCCGATCATCACGAACTCGCCCGAGCGGAAGCGGAAGCTCGACGGCCGGGTCAGGCCGAAGCTGAACAGACGGTCGGTCCAATGCTTCACCCACGTCACGGTCTCGTGGTTGAAGGGGCTGTTGGCGGGGGCCTGAACGGCGGCCGCGGCGGCGGAAACAGTCATAGCAATCCTGATTTTAGGTCGGTTCTACTAGCCCTTGGCGAACCAGGGGCCAAGGGCCGAATTCTGATGGCGCGTGCAGCGGGCCTGGGACGCCTGTTCCGCAGGCGCCCGCCGCCGCGTCAGTTGGGCGGCGTGTTGGCGGCGATCTGCTGGGGCGCGGGGGCTGGCGACCGGGCCGAGGGGCAGCCCTCGAACGAGCCGACCTTCACCGCGCTGAGCGTGGCCAGGTTCAGGGCGTGAAAGGCCTGCATCGACTTTGCGGTGACGCCGGTGAACAGATCGACCCTCAGGCCCTTGATCGCGCCGCCTACGTCCGAGGCGTACCAGAAGCCGTCGTGCAGGGTGCCGTCGGGCATCTTCATGCCCACGGTCTGCTTGATGAACAGCACGCTGTGGCGCGGAAACACCGAGGGATCGACCGCGACCGTGCGCATGGGCGCCAATTTGCAGCCGAGGGAATCGCGGCCGCGCATGCCCTTGATCTTGGCGTAATAGAGGGTGGCCTTGACCTGCGTCTCGAGGGTCTGGGCGGCGTCGGCCGCGGCGTCCTCGGTCTTGCGGATGATCTCGCCGATCGGATCGGCGATAGCGGGCGGCGGAGCAATCACCGGGATGGCCGGGCGCGCTGGCGGGTCTGCTGGGGCGGCAGCGGCGAGGGCCACGGCGGCGATTCCGGCGATCATCGGGGGTTTGCCCGCGGTGGCGGCCCGGTCGGCCTGCGAAGGGAGGAGTCTGTAAAGGTCAAAGTCCAGATCGGCAACCCCTTGCGGAGGGGCGCGCGCCTCGGCGATCCTGCGAACGCCGTCGTGCAGCCGTCGTCAGGACAGGCTATCACGCCGGTTTGAACGTGAGTCCGGAGCGCGCCGTCATGCCCCGCCGCCTGAGCTTCGCCGTCGCCGCCGCCACCCTGTCCAGCCTCGCCTGGAGCGGTCAGGCCCTGGCGTGGGGCTCGACCGGCCATCGGCTGGTGGCTCAGGCGGCGATCGAGTCCCTGCCGGCCAACGCGCCCGCCTTCATGCGCGATCCCGCCTTCGCCGCGGCGGCCGCCGAGATGGCCCGCGACCCTGACCGCACCCGCGCGGCGGGCCGCGCCCACGACCGCGACGCGGACGCGGCGCACTTCGTCGACGGCGACGACCAGGGCCTGGTTCTGGGCGGGCCGGCGCTGGGCGCCTTGCCGCCCACGCGCGAGGAGTACGACACGGCCCTGCGCGCGGTGGGCAGCGACAGCTGGAAGGCCGGCTATCTGCCCTACGCCATCATCGACGGCTGGCAGCACCTGGTGAAGGACCTGGCCCTGTGGCGCGCCGATGCGGCCGGCGCGCGCCTGACCGCCGATCCGGCCAAGGCCGCGTGGCTGGCGGCCGACCGCGCCCGTCGCGAGCTGCAGATTCGCCAGGACGTGGGCGTGTGGGCCCACTTCGTGGGCGACGCCGCCTATCCGCTGCACGTGTCGATCCACTACAACGGCTGGGGCAAGGGCCCCAATCCCGATGGCTACACCACCCAGTCGATCCACATCCCACTCGAGGGGCCCTATGTGGCCGCGCACGTGACCCTGGCCGGGGTCAAGGCCGCCATGACCCCCTACCGCGACTGTCGATGCGCGATCGAGTCCGAGACCGGCCGCTATCTGACCGCCGACGCGGCCCAGGTGGTCCCGATCTACGCGCTGGAAAAGGCCGGCGGATTCAAGGATGGTGATGCGCGCGGGCCGGTCTATATGACTGGCCGCATAGCGGCCGCCGCCAGCGAAATGCGCGACATGATCGAACAGGCCTGGAACGCGAGCGCAAGCATGAGCGTAGGATACCCGACGGCGCTCCCGGCTTCGGATTTCGAAGCCGGGAAGGTCGCCGACCCTTATCTGCTACTGCACAGCAACGACTGAGGCCTGCGTGATGCCCGCTCACCTGCAATTCGGCGACCCGGAGGCCGGCGTTAAATACCGCGACCGTCCCGCCGCCTTTGGCGTGGCCCAGAAAGACGGCCGGATCGCCATGGCCTGCATCACGCGCGAGGGCCAGGCGCCGTTCTACGCCCTGCCCGGCGGCTCGATCGAGCCGGGCGAGAGCGACGCGCGCGCCCTGCACCGCGAGGTCGGCGAGGAGGTCGGGCTGGTGGTGCGCGAGCGCGCGGTGTTGGCGCGCGCGGACCAGTTCGCCCGCACCGGCGACGGCGACGCGGTCAACAATCGCTGCGTGTTCTTCGACGCCGAGATCGTCGGCGCCGATCCCGAGTTGAAGATCGAGGACACCCACGAACTGGCGTGGCTTTCGCCCGAGGACGCCCTGCGCAAGGTGCGCTACGACAGCCACGCCTGGGCCATCGCCTGCTGGCTGCGCGCGGCCGAGCGTTCGGCCTAGCCTGAATCTTGGCCATGCGCGGCGATGGGCGTGCGGCAGGTCTCGCGCGCGCGGCTGAATCGCGCTGCAATGCACCGATGGCGGACGAAACGGACATGGCGGCCTGGTGGCGAGGCGCGGCGCTGGCGACGACGCTGGCCCTGGCCGCCTGCGGCCGGGCGCCCGCGGCTGAGGGCCCGCCCGCCGCGACCCTGGGGGGGGCCGACCCGATCATCACCGCCACCGCGCGCACGCCGAGCGGCCTGCTGGTGCTGGGCCGGGTGCGCGAGCCGGACCTAGCGGGGGATTCCATCCGTCGCGCGGCGGTGGCCGTGCGCCAGATCGGGCGCGCCGTGCAGGCGGGCGCCAGGGACCTGCCGCCCGGCGCGACCCGCATCACCTTCGAGCTCTACGGCGTTGACGTGGACAAGGTGGGCAAGCGCACGCCCGCGCGCATCTTCGCCACCGACTATGACGTGGACGACCTGCGCACCGCCGACTACGCCCAGGACGGCCCGGCCAAGGTGTTCAACCTGGCGCTCGATCTGCGCATCGACCACGCGGGCATCAACCCGATCAACGCCTGGTGCATGCGCTATCCCCACGTGGGCGACAACATCTGCGGCATGGCCGGCACGGAATAGAGGCTCTTAAGGCCTAAGGCCGGCGGTCCGGCTCGCTGTCGATCGGCGGCAGCTTGAACCGGGCGCGCAGGTCCCACCCCGCCTCGCCCTGCTGGGCCGGCGCCGACACGTCGGCGATGCGCCAGCCGTCGCGCGTCTCCATCAAGTCGTAGTTCACCTGGTACGGCTTGCCGATGTTGTTGAATCGCGCGGTGGCGCGCTCGCCCTCCAGGGTGTTGACCGCCGTCACCACCACCTCGCTCACGTCCAGCGTCGCGGCGCCGTAGCGATAGTCGAAGTCCAGCGCCCCGTCGCGGCCTGGATGGCTGTGCGCTTTGAGCGCCCGCGCCAGGTCCTCGGTGAAGAACGGATCCTGCGACACGCGGTCGGGCACGGGGGTGAGGGAGGGCTTGTACAGGTCGCGGATCACCGCCAGGCCGGGCAGGGGGCCGCTCGGCGCGGGCGGCGCGGCGGCGGGCGCGTCTTCGGTTGCGGTGGCGGGCGCGCCGCTGGGCCCCTGGGCCTTGGGCGCCGGCTTAGGGCCGCACGCCGCGAGGGTCAAAAGGGCGAGCAAGACGAATCCGACGCGTTTCACCGGCGTATTTTGGCGCCGGGAGCGGGCGGAGGGAAGGTAGGGTAGCGTTCGCTATTTGTTCTTGATCTGACTCGGGACATATATACTTGACGGAACATGGTCGATGCGTTGGCTGACAGCCGACAGGCTGGCGCTGAAATCGAGATCACCCCGGAGATGATCGAGGCCGGGGTTTCCGCCTTGGTTTCGCATTGCCCGAAGGACTTTGCTTTTCCGGTGGGCGGGGAAGAAGACGCTGTGCGGGCTGTCCTGAAAGCAGCGCTTCAATCGGCCATCGATCACGATTGAAGTACCAGATGTATAGATCACTTAGCCAGATGGATTGGGTTAGAATTTCTTTCTCGAGTAGCCGCCCTTCCCGTGGGTCTTGCTTCGCGGTTTGTCCGGGCGTGACGGTTTTTGGCTGACGAGACTGCCCCTGCACAATTTTTGGGGCGTAGGTGAATCGGGACACGCCTTTGTCTAGATCGACGTACCAGGAGTCATGAACGAACCGGTTGCGCAATGGGCGAAGGGTGTTGTCGATATAGTTTAAGCTATCGACGAGAGTTTCCGCCCAGCGCCTTCCAACGGTATCGGATTCCGTTGCGACAATCGCTCCGATGCGGAGGGCATTCATTATGTCCCTCAAGTCAAGGCAGCTTGTCATGTGCGCGCTTACGCCCCCGACGGGCATTCCCGACACGGCTACATAGAGGTGCTGGGCCGAGGTTTGCCAGCCGCGCATCTTCCCTGCTGATGCTGGATACAACCTCGGCACCCTGCTTGAACTCCAAGCTGTCGTAGCCAGGGCTTTGGAGCGGTTCGACGACCTTTTTGTAGCGCTCGATAACAGCTGGATCGGACCGTGACCGTGAACTTGGTGCGGCAGGACTTGCAGATATAGGTCCCCGGCTTGGTGGACGCGCCCTTTAGCTCAGTGACCTTTTCGCACTCGCCGCAATGCGGGCAGTACGCCCCATCGGACCAGCGCTGAGCCTCCAGGTGCTTCCTGGCGGCTTCATCGTCGTGAAAGATCGGATCGGTGAGGTTCATGGCGGCAATCCCTCATGCCGCCAAGCTATGCCCTAAATCATGTTCTGTAAGGTATATAGTTCCTTCTGACTCGAACTCAGAGGCATGCTCTGGAACGGCTGCCGCCGTCCCCGGCATATTGGGTGCAGCGCTTAATAATCAGCAACCGCACCCGGTTTCGCCTCAAGTCACGGGAGGTCGATGATGGGTGTAGCCTTGAGTTGGATCGCAGCGAGGGGACTGGGAAAAGCCGACATGCTCGGCGCGCTCGGTCTGGTTGAGGTGCAGGCCGATATTGAACCATCGTATGTAGAACACTGGATGGCCGACTTGCCTTCCGGCTGGACTCTGTTCCAGGCGAAAGACTTCATGTTTCCGAAACCCGAGCGCATGGCCGCGATTTCTGCGGCCGGCGAGGCGATTGCCTGTTCCATCGAAGAACACGTTATGTACAGCGTTGTGCGTGGGTATGTGCGCGGCCAAGCGGTCTGGTCGGTGGACCACGACGGCGGAAAACGAGGCGTCTATCACCTTGACGTCGCTGGTTCGCCGCCGCCGGAGTTCGCAGTCCTCCGCGACAAGCTGAAAGCCAAACAGGACGAAGAGGGCGGACTCGACGCCCGTGCGGATTACATGTTCGAGCTTCCCGCCGAACTGTCGGACGCCCTGTGCGGATATGCCTTCGAGTTTCCCGCATCGGAAGGCTTTGGCGTTCATCGCGCTGGAGCCGGTGAAGACCAAAGGGAAGGGCGTGTTCGCCAAGCTCTTCGGCAAGCGTTGACGGTCCGATTTACAGCCGCCCCTTCCGAAACCGCTCCGCCGCCTCCGCCCGCGCCTGGGCCCGCGCGCGTTTGGGGGCGGCCTTGTCGACCGCTTCGCCTTCGCCGGTGAGGGCCTCGTTGGCGAATTCCAGGTCGAGCATCTTCAGGCGCTTGATCTCGTCGCGCATGCGCGCGGCGGTCTCGAACTCCAGGTCCGCTGCGGCCTGGCGCATCTTGGCCTCCAGGTCGCGTAGGGTGGCCTGGAAGTTGGAGCCCAGGAACGGCTTGGCGTCCTCGGCTACGCCCGCGCTGACCGTCACCCGATCGGCCTTCTCATAGGGGCTGTCGAGAATGTCCTTGATGCCGCGCTTGACGCTCTCGGGCGTGATGCCGTGCTCGAGGTTGTAGGCCGCCTGCTTTTCGCGCCGGCGGTTGGTTTCGGCGATGGCGCGCTCCATCGAGCCGGTCATCTGGTCGGCGTACAGGATCACGCGGCCGTCGATGTTGCGCGCGGCCCGGCCGATGGTCTGGATCAGGCTGGTCTCCGAGCGCAGCAAGCCCTCCTTGTCGGCGTCGAGAATGGCCACCAGGCCGCATTCGGGGATGTCGAGCCCCTCGCGCAGCAGGTTGATGCCGACCAGGATGTCGAAGGCGCCCAGGCGCAGGTCGCGGATTATCTCGATGCGTTCGATGGTGTCGATATCCGAGTGCATGTAGCGCACGCGCAGGCCCTGCTCGTGCATGTACTCGGTCAGGTCCTCGGCCATCTTCTTGGTCAGCACCGTGACCAGGGTGCGATAGCCGGCCTTGGCCACCTCGCGCGCCTCGGCGATTACGTCGTCGACCTGGCTGAAGCCGTTCTTGGACACGGGGCGGATATCCACCGGCGGATCGATCAGGCCGGTGGGGCGGATCACCTGCTCGACGAACACCCCGCCCGCGCGCTCCAACTCCCATTGGGCGGGCGTGGCAGAGACATTGACCGTCTGCGGCCGCATGGCGTCCCACTCCTCGAACTTGAGCGGGCGGTTGTCCAGGCATGAGGGCAGGCGGAAGCCGTACTCGGCCAGGGTGAACTTGCGCCGGTAGTCGCCTTTGTACATGGCCCCGATCTGCGGCACCGTCTGGTGGCTCTCGTCCACGAACAGCAGGGCGTTGTCGGGGATGTATTCGAAGAAGGTCGGCGGCGGCTCGCCCGGCCGGCGGCCGGTGAGGTAGCGGCTGTAGTTCTCGATGCCGGCGCACGAGCCGGTCGTCTCCAGCATCTCCAGGTCGAAGGTGGTGCGCTGTTCCAGGCGCTGGGCCTCCAGAAGCTTGCCGTTGGCCGTCAGCCACTCCAGGCGCGGTCCAAGCTCGGCCTTGATCGAGGTGATCGCCTGTTTCAGCGTCGGACGCGGCGTCACATAGTGGCTATTGGCGTAGATCTTGATCTGCGGCAGGTCGGCGGTTTTCTTGCCGGTCAGGGGATCGAACTCGTGGATCGCCTCGACCTCGTCGCCGAACAGGCTGACCCGCCAGGCGCGGTCCTCGTAGTGGGCGGGAAAGATCTCCAGCACGTCGCCGCGTCGGCGGAAGGTCCCACGCTCGAACGCCTGATCGTTGCGCTTGTATTGCTGGGCCACCAGGTCGGCGAGCAGCTTCTTCTCGTCCACCCGGTCGCCCACCGCCAGGGTGAAGGTCATGGCGGTGTAGGTCTCGACCGAGCCGATGCCATAGATGCAGCTGACCGAGGCGACCACGATCACATCGTCGCGCTCGAGGATCGCGCGGGTGGCCGAGTGGCGCATCCGGTCGATCTGCTCGTTGATCGAGCTGTCCTTCTCTATGTAGGTGTCGGTGCGCGGGACATAGGCCTCGGGCTGGTAATAGTCGTAGTAGCTGACAAAATACTCGACCGCGTTGTCGGGAAAGAAGCTCTTGAACTCGGAATAGAGCTGGGCGGCCAGGGTCTTGTTGTGGGCTAGGATCAGCGCCGGGCGCTGAGTCTGTTCGATCACCTGGGCCATGGTGAAGGTCTTGCCCGAGCCGGTTACGCCCAGCAGCACCTGGTCCTGGTCGCCCCGGCCGATGCCTTCGCTCAGCTCGGCGATGGCCACGGGCTGGTCGCCGGCTGGGGCGTAGTCCGACACCAGCTTGAACCTGCGCCCGCCTTCGGACTTCGCCGGCCGCGCGGGCCGGTGCGGGGTCCACAAGCTGGGGCTGAAGTCCTGGGCGAAGTTCGCCGGGGCCTCTTGAAATCCGGAAGAACGGGGCATGAACGCAAGGTAGGGGCGCGGCGGCGGATATGGAAGGGGACTTCGCCAAGCGTCCGCCGGCGGCGTCGTTGCGGTTGCCATGGGCGACGCGGCCCGCCATCGTCCCACGGTGTCGGAATCATTGATCAAATCCATCAAGCCGTGTGGTCCGGTGGTCGACGCCGGCGCCGCGACGAGGGCCAAGGAAGCGCTCGGCCTGCTGGAAGGCTGGCCCGCGCTCGAACCGGTGTTCGCCGCCTCGCCCTACCTCCTGTCCCTCGCCCGTCGCGATCCGGTGCGCCTGCGGCGGGTTCTGGAGGACGATCCCGACGCGCGGCTGGCGGCCCTGCTGCGCACGGCCGGCCATCTCGAGCGGCGGGCCAGGGACGTGGACCTCGTGCGCACGGGCCTGCGCGAACTGAAGGCCGAGGTGCACCTGCTGACCGCCCTGGCGGATCTGGGCGGGGTCTGGGACCTGGACAAAGTCACCCGCGCTCTGACCCGCTTCGCCGACGCCGCTGTGCGCGCGGCCCTGGCCGCCGCCGTCGCGGTCGAGGTCGAGGCCGGGCGGCTCAAGGCCGTCGAGGCCGACGATCCGCGCGGCCCGGCGCCGGGCCTGTTCGTGCTCGGGCTCGGCAAGCACGGCGCGTTCGAGCTCAATTACTCCAGCGACATCGACATCACCGTGTTCTACGCCGAGGCGTTGCTGCCGGTCACCGACCGCGCCGCGCCCTCGGAGGTCGCTTCGCGCCTCACGCGCACCCTCGCCTCGATCCTGCACGACCGGCTGGTGGGCGGCTATGTGTTCCGGGTCGATCTGCGCCTGCGGCCCGATCCGTCGTCGACCCCGCCCGCCGTGTCGGTCGGCGCGGCGCTGGAGTACTACGAATCCGTCGGTCAGAACTGGGAGCGCGCGGCCTTCATCAAGGCGCGGCCGGTCGCGGGCGACCTGGCCGAGGCCGAGGCCTTTCTGCACGAGCTGCAGGGCTTCGTCTGGCGGCGCAATCTGGACTTCGCGGCCATCGCCGACATCCATTCGATCAAGCGCCAGATCCACGTCTACAAGGTCGACGACCGGCTGACCGCGCCCGGCGCCAATCTCAAGCTCGGGCACGGCGGCATCCGCGAGATCGAGTTCTACGTCCAGACCCTGCAACTGATCCTGGGCGGGCGCGACCCCTCGGCGCGATCCTCGCGCACGCTCGACGCCCTGGCGGCCCTGGCCGCCGCCGGCTATGTGACGCCCGACGCCGCCGAGACGCTGACCGAGGCCTACGGCGTGCTGCGCGCCCTTGAGCACCGGGTGCAGATGCTGGCTGACGAGCAGACTCACGTCTTGCCCGAGGCGGCGGCCGACCGCAAACGGGTGGCGGCGCTTTACGGCTATGGCGACTTGAAGCGCTTCGACAAGGCGGTCGAGGCGTTGCTGCGGCGGGTCAACGCGCGTTTCGGCGAGCTGTTTCCGGAGGAAGAGGCCCTGTCCTCGCCGTTCGGCAGTCTGGTGTTCACCGGCGTGGACGACGATCCGGAAACGCTGAAGACTCTGGCGCGCATGGGCTTTTCCGATCCGCACCAGGTGGCGGAGACCATCCGCGGCTGGCACCACGGACGCATCGCCGCCACGCGCAGCGAGCGGGGGCGCGAGCTGTTCACGCGCCTGGCTCCGCGCCTGCTCGAAGCGGCCCACGCCACGGGCGCGCCCGACGCCGCCTTCAATCGGTTCGCCGCCTTCTTCTCGCACCTGACTTCGGGGGTGCAGATTCAGTCCCTGTTCCTCGCTCAGCCCAAGATCTTCGAGCTGCTGGTCCAGGCCCTGGCCTTCGCGCCCCGCCTGGCCGCCACACTGGCGCGGCGGCCTTCGGCGCTCGACGCCATGCTCGACGCCGATTTTCACGAGGGTCTCGATCCCGACGACGCCCGCGCGATCGAATCGGCGGCCGAGCAGGCGGCGGGCTTCGAGGCGGCGATGGACGCGGTGCGCCGCCTGCACCGCGAGCAGGCGTTCCGCATCGGGGTGCAGGTGATGTCCGGCGTGGCCGACGCCGAGACCATGGGCTCAGCATTCGCCGAATTGGCCGACGCTTGCATTCGCGCCCTGGCCCGGGCCGCCCTGGCGGAGGTCGAGCGGATCGGCGGGGCCTTCCCCGGCGAGGTGGCGGTGGTCGCCCTTGGCAAGGCCGGTTCGCGCGAGATGACCGCCGGCTCGGACCTCGACCTGATGACGCTCTATCGCTCGCCCGAGCCCGGCGCCACATCGGCGACCAAGGGCTGGGCGGCCGAGACCTTCTACGCCCGCTTCACCCAGCGTTTGGTGGCGGCCCTGACCGCCCCCACCGGCGAAGGGGGCCTTTACGAAGTCGATCTGCGCCTGCGGCCCTCAGGCACCCAGGGGCCCGTGGCGGTCAGCCTCAAGGCGTTCGAGACCTATTACGCGAACGAGGCGGAGACGTGGGAGTTCCTGGCGCTGACCCGGGCGCGGATCACGTGGTCGAGCTCGCCGGCCTTTGCATCGGCGGCCGAGGCGGCGATAGAGGCGGCGCTGCGCCAGCCCCGCCCGCGGGCCAAGACCCTGGCCGATGCGCGCGAGATGCGCGCCCTGATGGAGAAGGAAAAGCCGCCCGAAAGCGTGTGGGACATGAAGCTGTCGCGCGGCGGACTGGTCGATATCGAGTTCGCGGCGCAGGTGCTGCAGATTCTCGGCGCGGCGGACGGCGGTCCGCTCAATCCGCACACCGCCCAGGCGCTCGCGCTTCTTGCCAAGGCGGGCTTGGCCGACGAAGGCCTTATCGGCGACCTGGAGGGCGCCTGGCGGCTGCAGCAAAACCTGTCGCAACTGCTCAAGCTGGCGCTGCCGGAATCGGGCGATCCGGCGCAGGAACCGCCCGCCTTCCGCGCCCTTCTGGCCAAGGCCGGGGGCGCCAAAGACTTGAAAATGCTGCAAGACATGCTGCGCAGCAAAAGGGCCGCCGCACGGCACGCACACGACCAAATGCTGCGCGGTAAGTAGCGGATTTCTTTAGGTGCTGGTCTGCTTTGCAGCCATCATCGATTCAAGGAACTGGTCGGAGATGTCCTTGACCGATCCGGGGGCGTGATTGAGGAACAGCGTGTGCGTCTTGTCGTTCTCGCTGATCGACTTGAGCGTGTCGAAATATTGGGTCACGAGCACCAACTGCATCACCTCTGAGGTGCTGGTTCCGCCGACCACTTTCTGGAACTGGTCGATCGAGGTCTGCAGCCCCTCGATGATCGCTTTGCGCTGATTGGCGATGCCGTGGCCCTGCAGCGCCTTGCTCTCGGCCTCCGCCTCGGCCTTCTTGACCACCAGAATCTTCTCGGCTTCGCCGCGGGCGCTGGCGGCCACCTGCTCGCGCTGGGCGGCGTTGATGTCGTTCATGGCCGCCTTGACCTTCTCGTCCGGCACGATGTCGGTCACCAGCACATTGACGATCTCGTAGCCGAACCCGGCCATGTCGGCGTCCAGCTCCTTCTTCACTGCCGCCGCGATGCTCGACTGGCTGGCGAACACGTCGTCCAGGGTCATGCCTGGCACGTGGCCCAGAATCACCTGTTCCACATAGGACTGAATCTGGGTGGTCGGATCGGACAGCTTGTAGAAGGCGTCATAGACACTGTCGGCCCGCACGCGCGCCTGCACCGAAATCGGGATGCTGACGAACACGTTGTCCTGGGTCTTGGTCTCCATGGTCAGCTTGATCTGGTCGACCCGCAGGCTCATACGACCGGCGACGCGGTCGATCAGGGGGACTTTCCAGTTGAGGCCTGGTTCGGCAACCTTCTTGAACTTGCCAAACCGCTGGATCACCGCGACCTGCGCGGTCGAGACGGTGAAGAAGCTGCCGAGGATCAGGTAAAACGCGCCGATCAGAAGGGCGACGCCCACCACCGATATTCCACCAAACATGACGACGCCTCCCCGGGTTCGGCGGCACCATAGGCCTGGTCCGTGACGATAGCCACAGACCCGGGCAAAAGCGGATTCAGGCGGCGTGTTCGGCGCTCAAACCGGCTTGCCGGACCGAGAGGATAAAGCTGACGGTGGTGCCCTTGCCCGGCTCGCTCTTCATGTCGATCAGGCCGCCGTGCATCTCGATCAGCGACTTGGTCAGGGCCAGGCCGAGGCCCGTGCCCTGCTGGGTCTTGGCGTGCTGGCTCTCGACCTGCTCGAACGGCCGCGCCAGCCGCGCCAGGTCTTCCTTCGAAATGCCGATGCCGGTGTCCTGAACCCCCACCAATACCCGCTCGGCGCCGCGGCCGTCGATGCCGACCCGGCCGAACACGCGGATCTGGCCGCCGCGGGGCGTGAACTTGAGGGCATTGGACAGCAGGTTGAGCAGCACCTGCTTGAGGGCGCGAAAGTCGGCGTCGACCTCGGGCAGTCCGGGCATGTCGATCACGACCTTCAGCCCCGCCGTCTCGGCGCGGTTGCGGATCAGGCGCACGGCGTCCTCGGCCACCTCCTGCAGGTCGATGCGCTCGAACCTCAGCGTCATCTTGCCGGCCTCGATCTTGGACATGTCCAGGATGTCGTTGATCACCGACAGCAGATGCTGGCCCGAGCTGAGGATGTCGCCGGCGTATTCCTTGTAGCGCGCGTCGCCCAGCGGGCCGAACAGCTCGCCCACCATGATCTCGGAAAAGCCGTTGATGGCGTTCAGCGGCGTGCGCAGTTCATGGCTCATGTTGGCCAGGAACTCGCTCTTGGCCTTGTTGGCGCTCTCGGCGCGCACCTTTTCGGCCTCGTACTTGCGCGCCAGTTCGGCCAACTGCTCCTGGCTGGCCTTGAGGCTGGTCACCGCCTTCTGCAACGCTTCCTCGTTGAGCTTGCGGGTCTGTTCCTGGAGCTTGATCGCGGTGATGTCGGCGGCGGTCATGACCAAGCCGCCATCGGCGGTGGGCCGTTCGGAAATCTGGATCCAGCGGCCGTCGTTCAATTCGGCCTCGAGTACGCCCTTGGCCCCCCGGCTTTCGGGAATTTCCCGGCGGATGGCCAGCCGGGCGTAGCGCTCGACCGTTTCGCGCGGGGCGCCAGGCTTGAGCAGGCGCGGCTCCAGCGAGAAGACCTCGCGGTAGTTGCGGTTGCACATCAGGAGGCGCCCGGCGCGGTCCCACAGGACGAAGGCCTCAGACGCGCTCTCGATTGCGTCGCGCAGGCGGGTCTCAGCGGCTTGCGCCCGCGCCTGGGACATGCGCTCCTCGGTCACGTCAAAGGCCACGCCGACGATGCGCTGGTAGCCGCCGTCCTCCTGGCGGCCATAGGCCTGGCCGCGCGCGTCGACCCAGGCGGTCTTGCCGTGCCGGTCGGGCACGCGGAACGAAACGTCGAAGGCGCCATAGACCGAGGCGGAAAGCAGGGCCTGGCGCACGCGGTCGCGGTGATCCGCCGCCACGCGCGCCAGTACGTCCTCGCCGCCGGCGACGCCCCCGCCGCCCCAGCCGAGGATCACGCCGGTGACATCGGAGATGAAGACCTTGTCGGACTTCAGATCCCACTCCCAGATGCCGCAGCGGGCGGCGTCGACCGCCAGGCGGAAGCGTTCCTCGCTCACGGCCATGGCCTCGCGGGCCTTGAGGGTCTGCTGACCCTGGCGCACCAGCATGATCGCCAGACCGCAGCCCGCGGCCAGGGGCGCGAGCAGGCTGAACAGGAACGAGGCCTTGGAGCGCGCCTCGGCGTTGAGCATGGACGGGCCGGGTTCGACCACCGCCGAAACCAGGGCGCCGCCGGCGATCGGGCGCACGGTCACCGTCACCGGCCCGACATCGGCCAGCGTTCCGCGCGCCGTCGCCACACCGCCGCCCGCCGCCTTCAAGTCCGCGGGCGTGACGGCGAAGGCGTCGGCCAGGGTCTGAGCGCCGGCGATCCGGCGCGGCCCGGTCGCCGCCAGGAGCCGCCCGTCGGGCGAGGCCACGGCCTGGGCCAGCGGGCCCTTGCCGAAGTCCAACGCGGCCAGGAACAGCTTGGCGGGAACGCCCGCGGCGATGGTGTAGCTGCGCCCCTGGCCGTCCGGCGCGCTGCCCGGCGGGCCCATGGCCACGGCGTAGTAGGCGCCGGCGCCGTCCTTGACCGAGCCGGCCCAGAACGGCCTGCCGGCTTGCCGGGCCGCCTCCGCCGCCTCGCGCCAAGCGGGGGCTTGGGCGTCGAGCGAACCAGCCGCCGCGAGCACGTCGCCATCGCTGGCCACCGCCATGGCCTGGGCCGCGCCGTCGGTCGCCGCCAAGCCGGCCTCGGCGGCGTCCAGCGCGTCGCCGCCCATGCGGGCGCGCGCGTTCGCCGTGGCGTTGAGGGCGGCGCGCAGGTTGGCGAGGGTCTTGTCCGCCTGGCCGCCCGCCAGCGCGCTCTGGGTCGCCGCGTCCGAGGTCGCCGAGGATAGGGTCTCTCCGGCGTTCATCTGCAGGGTCAGGTAAAGGACGTAGAGCGCCAGCAGCAGCAGGCAAGAAAACAGGGTGATGCGCACGCCTGCGGACAGGGGGCTGCCCGTGCCCCGCCGAGCGCCGATCAAGCCCTGCCCCTCGGCCTCCGATCGACCTGAGTCGCCCTCAGCGCGGCCTGCCACGCCCGCTCCTTGTTGATTCGCCCCGCAAAGGCGAATCCTACGCGGCGCAGCGAGTCTCTAAAAGGCGCGTTAACGATCTTCCTGTGAACCAATCGCCTTGGCGGTCAACTCGTGGACGTTCTTGGACAGGCCCGGCGCCGCGAGAATCCGTTTCAGCTCGCCCAGCATCAGTTGGCCCAGTTCGGGCTTGTACCGACGCCATGAACCCAGGGGCTCGATCAGGCGCGAGGCCACCGTCGGATTAAAGGCGTCGACCGTCAGGATCTGGTCGGCGAGAAAGGCGTAGCCGGCCCCGCTGGGATCGTGGAAGCGTGCGGGATTGCCCGAGGCGAAGCTGACCACCAACGCGCGCAGGCGATTGGGGGTCTTGGGATCGAACGCGGGGTGCTGCGTCAGACGCTTGACCCGCTCCAGGGCGTCGGCGGCCGGATTGGTGGCCTGGACTGCGAACCACTTATCCACCACCAGGGGCTCGTCCTTCCATTTATCGTAGAAGTGCTGCAGCGCGCGGTCGAAGCCCTCGCCGCCGAGCAGCATCAGGGCGTTGAGCCCGCCCATGGCGTCGGTCATGTTGGTGGCGCCGTAATAGTGCTGGGCGGCCCGCTCGGCGATGGCGGCGTCGGGCGCGGCGGCCAACAGGTTGAGGCTGGCGTTGCACAGGGCGCGCCGTCCGGCGCTGGCCGCGTCGGGCGAGAAGGCGCCGCCCGAGCCGTGGTCGACGTGCAGACGGGCGAGGGTCTCGCCCACTTCCGCCGCAAGCCGTGCGCGCAGCGCCTCGCGCGCCGCGCGGATCGCCGCCGGATCGGCCGGCGTCATCATCAGCGACAAGTCGTTTTCGCTCGGCAGGCCCAGCAACAAGGCCTTGAACGCGGGCTCGGCGGCCTGGTCGGCGAGAGCGCGCCTGACCGCTGCGGCAAAGCGGATCTCGCCCTGTTCGTCGGGCTGGCCGCCGGCGCGGGCAAGCATTAATTTGGCCGCCAGCGTCTGGCCGGCCTCCCAACGGTTGAACAGGTCGGGGTCGGAGGCTAGCAGCACATAGGCGTCCGCTTCGGGGGCGTCGCTGGTCAGCTTGACCGGAGCCGAGAAGGCGCGCAGGGCCGAGACCACCGGCGCGCTGGCGACGCCCTCAAGCCGGACGGTGGTCTGGGCCTCGTCGAGCACGATCAGGGTCTCGTCTGACGGCGCCGCGGCCCCGGGCGCTGTGAACGGCAGAACCACGCCCTCGCCGTCCAGCAGGCCCAGACGCACCGGGATCGGCAGGGGCTTCTTGTCGGGCTGTCCGGGCGTGGGCGCGGTCATTTGGGTGAAGGTCAGGTCCAGGGCCTGGGCGGCGGCGTCATAGGCGGCGCGCAGGCTCACCTGCGGCGTGCCGGCCTGCTCGTACCAGCCGAAGAAATGCGACAGGTCGCGGCCAGAGGCGTCGGCGAAACAGGCGACGAAGGCCTCCACCGTGGTTGCCTCGCCGTCGTGACGCTCGAAATAGAGGTCCATGCCCGCGCGGAACAGCTCCGGCCCCAAAAGGGTCTTCAGCATACGGATCACCTCGGCGCCCTTGTCGTACACCGTGGCTGTATAAAAGTTGTCGATCTTGACGAAACTTGACGGGCGCACCGGGTGGGCCAAGGGGCCGGCGTCCTCGGCGAACTGGCGCGCCCTGAGCGAGCGCACGTCCTTGATCCGCTGGACCGAGGCGCCCCGCTGGTCGGCGGAGAAGCTCTGATCCCGGAACACGGTCAGGCCTTCCTTGAGGCACAGCTGGAACCAGTCGCGACAGGTGATCCGGTCGCCGGTCCAGTTATGGAAATATTCGTGCGCGATCACGCTCTCGATGCGTTCGTAGTCGAGGTCGGTGGCGGTCGCCGGATCGGCCAGGAGCAGCGAGGAGTTGAAGATGTTCAGGCCCTTGTTCTCCATCGCGCCGGCGTTGAAGTCGCGCACGGCCACGATCATGAACAGGTCCAGGTCGTACTCGCGCCCGAACGCCTGCTCGTCCCAGCGCATCGAGCGTTTGAGCGCGTCCATGGCGTAGACCGAACGTTCCGACTGGCCCGGATCGACATAGATGCGCAGGTCGATCTTGCGCCCGCTCATGGTCACGAAGCCGTCGGCCAGCTCGTCGAGCTCGCCCGCCACCAGGGCGAACAGGTAGCAAGGCTTGGGGAAGGGGTCGCGCCAGCGGGCGAAGTGGCGCCCGCCGACCGCTTCGCCGGCCTCGATCAGGTTGCCGTTGGACAGCAGCCGCGGATAGGCCGCCTTATCCGCCTCCATCCGCACTTCGAAGCGCGCCAGCACGTCGGGGCGATCGAGGAAATAGGTGATCTTGCGAAAGCCTTCGGCCTCGCACTGGGTGCAGAAGCGACCACCCGACATGTAGAGACCTTCGAGGAAGGTATTCCCCTGAGGGTCGATCTCGACCTCAGTCTCCAGGGTGAAGGCGTCGGGCGTGTCGGCCACAACTAGATGGTCGTCGGTCGCGGTGTAGCGGGCGGGATCGAGCGGCGCGCCGTCCAGGGCGACCGAGATCAGCTTGAGGCGCACGCCATCGAGCGAAAGGGGCTCGCTGTGGACGCCGTTGCGCCGGACCCCGAGCCTGGCCTTTACCCGCGTGGCCTGTGGCTCCAGCTGAAAATCCAACTCGACCGTGTCGACCTTGAACGCCGGCGGTTTGTAGTCGGCCAGGCGGATCGGCTGGGGAACGTCGGTGCGCATGATCAAGCTCGCTGGGAGGGACGCAAGTGTTCCTACTTGGCGCCGCAGCAGGCCGAACGCCAGAGGCAGCTAACGCCGTCAGCGGTTATCGGTTGGCGGCCAGACCCGTCACGGTCGAGCGACCGGTTGGAGGCGGGCTTCCGCCCAGATCGCGCGCAAGGCGCCTCAGCACGCGCGGCGCGGCGATCAGGCCAAGCGCCCACAAGGGCGCGATCATCATGCCCCAGTAGTAGTTCTCCGGCCGCCCCACGAGCAGCAGGGCGGCGCAGAAGCCGAACACGGTCACAGCGGCCCGCTTGACGGCGGTGTCCTCGGCCGCAGCCAGGCCCAGCAGCGCCAGCGGCAACAGCACGACGACCGAGGCCGGCCACGCCAGGGTCAGGGCGTTCCAGGTCGCGGCGTGCAGAACGAACGGCCAGCCGTTGCCGCCGAGCCATCCCGGCGAGGCCGTGTCGCTCGGCAGATAGAGCGCCTCCACATGGCGGGCGTGGCGCCACAGGGCGAGGGCGAATACGGCGAAGGCGGCCAGCCACGCCGCCATTTCCCGGGGTCGCCGCTCGGCCAGGGCGAAGCCGGCCATCACCAGCAGGAACGGCGCCGCCAACTCGCGCTCAAGGGCCGCGAGCAATGCCAGGACCAGGCTCGGCCACCACCGGCCCGGACGATGGAGCGCCAGGGCCAGGGCGATCAGCAGGCCCGCCCACGCCTCGTGCATCACATAGGCCTGGCCCATCAGGACGCCGCCATAGCCGGAGGCGAGCATGACCGCGGCGAAGGTCATGGGCAGGGGCTCGAGCTTGAGGATCCGAAGTCGCCACGCCCAGGCCGCGAGGGCGGCCGCCGCGAAGGCGCGCATGATCCAGACGCCCCAGGCCGGCCCCGGCAGGGCGGCCAGGCCCGTGGCCAGCCACGGGGTGCGCACCGTCAGGAAAGGCTTGAGCGAACCGTGCAGGGCACGGACCTCGTCGGCCACGACCGGGTAGTAGGGCTGGCCCTGCTTCACCCGCGCGATCACGCGCACGTAGAAGGACACGTCGTCCTTGCCCGGACCGGTCGGGGCCTTGTTCGACTGCACGCCGCCGCTCACGCCGGACCCGATGACGACGGCGAGGGCGAGGATCGCCAGCGCCGAAGCCAGGCGCCGCGTCGTTTCGGATCGGTGGGCAAGCCAAGCCTGCAGGGTCAAGGTCGCACCTTCGCGCACGGGACGGTTCGCTCATTTGCGGCCGCGCCGGTTAGGGACGCGTAAAGCATACCGGCCGGCGCCAAACATCGCCGTAACTGGCGTTTCGCGTGCCCAGACGCTAGGACCCCGCCATGACCGCCAAAGTCGACCCGTTCCGCTCGCTCGCCATCGGCCGCCTGGCCTATCGCATGCAGGCCGAGGGACGGTCGGTGATCCATATGGAATACGGCCAGCCGTCGGTCGGCGCGCCCAAGGCGGCGATCGCGGCCGCGCATCGCGTGCTCGACACCGACGCCATGGGCTATTGGGAAAGCCCGGCGCTCAAGGCGCGCATCGCCCGCCATTACGATGAGGCTTACGGCGTGACGGTGGCGCCCGAGCAAGTGATCCTCACCTGCGGCGCCTCGCCGGCCCTGCTCCTGGCCCTGACCCGCAGTTTCGCGCCCGGCGATCGGGTGGCGTTGGCGCGGCCCGGCTATGTCGCCTATCGCAACACGCTCAAGGCGCTTCACATGGTCCCGGTCGAGATCGCCTGTGGTCCGGCCGAGCGCTTCGGTCTGACGGCGGCGGCTCTGGCGGCGCTTGAGCCCGCGCCCCGGGGCGTGATCGTCGCCAGCCCCGCGAACCCCACCGGCGCTGTGCTGGACGCGGCCGAGCTCGCGGCGATCGTGCGCGTGTGCCAGGCCCGCGGCATCCGCATCATTTCCGACGAGACCTACCATGGGCTAACCTATGGCGAGCCGGCGCACAGCCTGCTCGAATTCGAACCGCGCGCGTTCGTGATCAACACCTTCTCCAAGTACTACAGCATGGTCGGCTGGCGGCTGGGCTGGGTGGTCGCCCCGCCCGACCAGGCCGAGCAGGCCCACGCCTACATGGCGCACATGTTCCTGACCGCGCCGAGCCTGTCGCAACACGCCGGCCTGGTGACAATGGACTGCGTCGCCGAACTGCAGGCGCATCTGGAGATGTACCGGGCCAATCGCGCCCTGATGCTGCAGGCCATGCCCGAGTTGGGGCTGACCGGCATCGCCCCGCCCGACGGCGCCTTCTACATTTACGCCGACATCGGCCATCTGACCGCCGACAGCATGGCCTTCTGCGAGACCCTGCTGCGCGAGACCGGCGTGGCGGCCGCGCCTGGGCTGGATTTCGATCCGGTCGAGGGGCCGCGTTTCATGCGGTTCAGCTTCGCCGTGACCACGCCCGAGGTGCGCGAGGCTATCAGCCGCCTGATCCCGTGGTTCCAGGCGCGCGGGCGCGCGGCGGGGTCCTAGCTCGCCTTGGCGATCGGCTGGGTTTGAGCCACCGGCGCGGCTGGGCTTTCCTCGATCCGGCGCACGATCTGGCCATAAGCCTGTGCCAGGCTCTGCAGTTCGGCGGGGGCGTCGCCGGCCGACTCATCGACCATCGCCATCAGATCGCGCGCGAGCTTGAGCAGGCGCGGGGCCTCGACCATCAGGCGCGCCTGGAATTCGATGCGGGCGGGGTCGCGGTCGTATTCGGCGCCCGGCACGCGCCAGCCGCCCCAGTCGGCGCTGTCGGTCACGACCACGGGAAACGAGCCCGGATGGGGATGGTGGGCGCAGTCTTCCGGTTGCTGCCACTTGTTGCGGGCGCGCATCACGCGCCAGGTCCCGCCCTTGGCCGCGTTGGCCTCCGCATCGGCGGACTCTTCCTCGCAGCGTAGCTCATGGGCCAGGAATTCGCGGCCCAGGCCCACATCATAGGCGATGCGCACCGGCTCGTCGAAGCCGCGAGCCCAGGTCGGCACGATCCGCTCGACCACCGCCCATGCGCCGACGCTGTCGACCCAGACCTTCTGATTTCGGTGGAATAGGGCCTTGGCCATGACAAATCCGTCCCCGCGGCCTTCTGCCGACCTTGGACGACTATCGCCGAAATTCATTGCCGCCCGGTCAATGCGTAAGGTTACGAATTCGCTTAGGAGGCGAGTTGGGGCGCCGCTGACAGGCTGCGGCCAAGCAGTCCGCCATACACCAGCATCAGGTTGTCGAAGGTCCGGCTCCAGCCGTGACGCGCCTCGGCCCGGGCGCGGGCGGCCTTTGACAGGGCGTCCAGGTCGCGGGTGAACAGCATCTCGATCGCTTCGGCCATGCCCTGGCCGGTGGCGCGGTGGGCGACCTGGCCCACGCTGTCGTCGATCAGCTCCGATACCCCGCCGGTATTGGGCCCCACCACCGGCACACCCGAGGCCAGGGCCTCCAGCACCACCAGGCCGAACGGCTCCTGGTCGTTGGCGTGGACGAAGGCGTCGCAGCTGGCGATCAGGCGTGCGAGCAGCTTGGGATCGCGCACATAGTCCAGGCCGATCACCTGGCGGTGCGGCTTCAGATAGGCGCCCGCCGCGATCATCATCAGGCGGTAGTCCTCGCCCAATAGGTCGAGGGCCTCCAGCAGGGTCTCCAGGTTCTTCTCCCGCGCGGGCCGGCCGGCGAACACCAGAAGCTTGGTTTTGGACGACAGGCCCAGATCGGCGCGCACCGTCTCGCGATCGGCACGGCTGGGGTTGAACAGGTCCAGGTCCACGCCCAGCGGCTGGACGGTCACATGATCCACGCCCGCCTCGGCCAGCCGACCGGCGATGTAGCGGCTAGGCGCGGCCACCAGATCGCAACGGCTGTAGAACTTGGCCACGCGCTTTTGCGCGGGCGCGGCGGCCCATTCGCCGAAGTGCAGGGCGGCCAGGGCGGCGGGGTCGGAATGACAAAACGCCACCGTCGGGCAGCCCACCGCCTCGGCGGCGTCCAAGGCCGCGTGGCCGGGCACATAGGTGTCGCCGATCTCGATCAGGCTGGGGCGCAGGTTGGCCAGGATGCGCGTCCATTTGCGCAGCGAGGTCGGGCAGCGATAGCCGTCGCCGAACGGGATCGGCGGCGCGGAGATGGTCACCAACCCGTCGGCGTTGGCGCGGGTGGCCCGGCCGGGCACCACCAGCGAATGCATCAGGTGCGGCCGTTCCTTGGCCAGCCAGGCATGCTTGGCCAGTAGGTAGCGCTTCACCCCGCCGCTGCGCGGGCCGTACAGCATGGTGGTGTCGACAAGATGGGTCTGGTCGGAGACGGCGCTCCGCCCCAGGCTCGCCCGCAGGGACATGACTTCGGCGCGCGTCAACTCTCCGAGATCCAGCACCCGCGCCTCCCGTCCGCTATCCGAATTCTGGTCCGCGGCCCCTGAACCGGCCAGCGGAAAGGTTCGCTTAACATATGTTTTTAGACCGGGTTCGGAAAATATCGCCAGCCGCGCGGCGCGATAAAGTGACTGGGGAAGGACTTCCCTTCCGCCGCCGCCGTTGCCTCCGCCGTCCGCGCCGGTTATCTGAACGCCCAATTCCCTGACCCCACACCGTCCGAGGCGCCGCCCTATGGCCGCACAGTACATTTTCCAGATGCAGGGCCTGACCAAGGCCTATCCCGGCGGCAAGAAGGTGTTCGAGAACATCTGGCTGTCGTTCTATCCCGACGCCAAGATCGGCGTTGTGGGCGTGAACGGCTCGGGTAAGTCGACCCTGCTCAAGATCATGGCCGGCCTGGACAGCGAGTTCCAGGGCGAGGCTAAGGCCGCCGACGGCGTCAAGCGCGGGTACCTGTCGCAGGAGCCGCAGCTCGATCCCCAGCTCGACGTGTGGGGCAACGTCATCTCCCAGTGCGAGGAAAAAAAGATCCTCGACCGCTACAACGACATCGCGGCCAAGTTGGGCGAGGATTACTCCGACGAGCTGATGGAGGAGATGAACACCCTCCAGGAGCAGATCGACGCCGGCGACATGTGGGACATCGACAGCCGCATCGAGATGGCGATGGACGCGCTGCGCTGCCCGCCGGCCGACTGGATGACCGACAGCCTGTCGGGCGGGGAAAAGCGCCGCATCGCCCTGGCGCGGCTGCTGCTCAGCAAGCCCGACATGCTGCTGCTGGACGAACCGACCAACCACCTGGACGCCGAGTCCGTGGCCTGGCTGCAGCATCACCTGGAGAGCTTCCCCGGCTGCGTCATTCTGGTGACCCACGACCGCTACTTCCTCGACCAGGTCACCAAATGGACGCTCGAGCTCGATCGCGGCAAGGGCATCCCTTACGAGGGCAACTACTCCGGCTGGCTGGAGCAGAAGCAGAAGCGCGTGGTGCAGGAGCAGTCGGAGTCCGAGGCCCGCCAGCGCGCCCTGACCCGCGAACTGGAATGGGTGCGCTCGGGCGCCAAGGCCCGCCAGGCCAAGAGCAAGGCGCGTCTGGCCGCCTATGAGCGGATGGTCGACGAGCAGGAGAACGCCCGCCAAGCCCAGTCCTACGCCGTGATCCAGATCCCGCCCGGCCCGCGCCTGGGCAATGTGGTGCTGGAGGTCAGCGGCCTGGAGAAGGAATACGGCGACAAGGTGCTGTTCAAGGACCTGTCGTTCAAACTGCCGCCCAACGGCATCGTCGGCGTGATCGGGCCCAACGGCGCCGGCAAGTCGACCCTGTTCAAGCTGATCACCGGCAAGGAAAAACCCGATAGCGGGTCGGTCAAGCTCGGCGAGACGGTCAAGCTGGCCTATGTCGATCAGAGCCGCGACTCCCTGACCGACAGCAATACGGTGTGGCAGGAGATCTCGGGCGGCACCGACATCATGATGGTGGGCAAGCGCGAGGTGAACACGCGCTCCTACGTCGGCAGCTTCAACTTCAAGGGC
>DATKPD010000053.1:0-8593 GCA_035524315.1 Caulobacteraceae bacterium | reverse complement strand
TGCTCACCGGCACAGTGCTGACCATCGCCGAGCCGGCGCGCGAGCTGATGAACAACGTCTTCCGCCTCAAGATGCTGCTGATCGTTGTCATAGGCGCGCTGACCGCGGCGTTTCATAAGGTCGTGCAAAGCCGCGCGGACGGCTGGGGCGAGGCCGTAGGCTTGCCCTGGACCGCCCGCGCCTTCGCCCTTGCCTCACTGGCCATCTGGGTGGCCATCGTCATGTGCGGTCGCTGGATCGCCTATTCCGAGCACGGTTGAAACCATGCCCATCGCAGGAATTGAATCGATGGTTCAAGAATTCGCTAATTGGATTCAGAACACTTCGCTCGCTCAATGGATCGCTTCGTCCGACACCGGGTTTCCCTGGATTGAGACGATTCACGTCATTTGCATCACCACCATGGTCGGCGCCATCTCGGTGCTAGACCTACGGTTGCTCTATGCCGCATCGAAGAACCGTCCGGTCCGGCAAATCTCAGCCGAAGTGTTGCCATTCACATGGGCGGCATTCGGGTTGGCGGCCATTACAGGCGGGCTGCTGTTCACATCTCGCGCCGTTGAATATGTGAACGACACGCCCTTTAAGCTGAAGTTCCTGGCGATGGCCTGCGCCGGCCTCAATATGGTTCTGTTCCACTTCACCACCTATAGCGGCGTCGATCGCTGGGACATGGGCCCGCCGCCTGTCAACGCCCGCATCTCCGCCGGTCTTTCCCTTGCCTTTTGGGCCACGGTGATCATCTGCGGCCGCTGGATCGGCTTTACGGTGCACTGACCGCGAGAGAGCCCGCGGTCAGCGCCGACCCAAAAGACGACATCAAGATCAACGATAATATTTCCCAGCGGACCAATTCGCGATCGGTCATTCGCTCAGTCTAGTCGCGCCTCATAGATATATGACAATTCTAGAGGCAACCTTAATTCAATATATGTCGCGCCTGAATGCCTTATTTTGGCCGATAAATAGCTGGATCAATCCTTAGGTGTTCAGCCCGCAGCGCAAAGGATCCCACCATGAACTCTAAACTACCCTGGTTGATGGCCGGTGCGGCCGCCGTGCTTCCTTTCGCGGTTCAGCCAGCCCAGGCAGCGGTTCACCGTTTCCACGAAGATCACGTGCTCGGGACGTCTCTGGATCTGGTCGTGGTTGGGGCCGACACCGAAACGTCCGCGCGAGCCTTGGCGGCGGCAAAGGCGGAGATCGCCCGGCTGGACGCGGTGTTGAGCGGATGGCGCGCGGACTCTGAGCTGACCAGGCTCAACGCCCTGACCGGCCCCGTCTCCGTGTCCGCAGACCTCTATCAGGTGATCGCGCAATGCGAGGCCTTCCGCGCAGCCAGCGGCGGCGCCTTCAGCGCCCGTCTGGGCGAGGTGGAGGCCCAATGGCGGCAAGCCGAAGGTCAGGGAGTGGCGCCCCCTGCCGCGTTGCTGATGAAGGCCGCGGACCGGGCGGCTCGGGCGGATGTCCGCCTCGACCCGGTGAACCTCACCGTTGACAGGGACAACGCCGTGCTGACGGTTGACGCCCTGGCTAAGGGCTATGTGATCGACGCCGCCCTGGCGGCGGCGGCCCGCGCCGCCCCCGACGCCGCCGGTCTGATGCTGGATATCGGTGGCGACTTGCGCTGCCATGGACAGGGTCCGGGCCTGGAGCCTTGGCGCATAGGCGTGGCCAGCGCCGGGGTCGCCGACAACCTTGCGCCGGCCGAGGTGATCCGCCTGACCCAGGGGGCGGTGGCGACGAGTGGTCCCGGCGCCCGCGACCTCAAGATCGGGCAGGAGCGCGTCAACCACACGCTTTCCCCCACCGACGGCAGCCCCGCGCCGCGCCGCACGGTGACCGTGATGACCGCCCACGCGGCCGAGGCCGACGCCCTGGCCACCGCCCTGTCGGTGATGCCCACGGCGCAAGGCCTGGTCTTCGCCACAGACCGGGGCGCGAAGGCCCGCATCGTCGAATCCGACGGCTCGATCGCCGCGACGCCGGACTGGGCGGACATCTCTGCGCCGCCCAAGGCAGCCCCTCGCCAAACGGGTAACGCCATCCCCCGTCTGATCCGGACGGCGGCGTCCACGGCGGCAGCCTGGCCAGCGGGCTTCGAGGTCGCCATCGACTACGAGATTCCCGAAGTCGCCGCCGGCCGATACAGGCCGCCGTTTGTCGCGATCTGGATCACCGACGAGGACGGCAAACTCGTCCGCACCCTGTTCCACCTGGGCTCGCATCCGCGCCGTTTCCTGGACAGCAACTATGTGTGGTGGAAGGCCTTCAACGCCGACGGCGATGGCGGGGACAAACTCGCGACCGTAACCCGACCCAGCAGGGGACCGGGCAAATACAGCGCCTCCTGGGACGGCAAGGACGACGCAGGCAAGCCGGTCGGCCAGGGGCATTATGTGGTCAACATTGAAATCTCCCGCGAACACGGCGGCCACAGCCTGCAGACCATCCCCCTGAACCTGGGCAAGGCCCCGGTGGCGGGCTCGGCGCGCGGCCAGGACGAATCCGGCCCGGCGTCGGCGCGTTACGGTCAACCCTCGATCTGAGTCCCGGGATGCGCGCCGCCAAGACCAAGACCGCTCGGGCCGGATTCGACCGGGGCGCCTTCTTCCGGGTGAATAGGATGCTGCACGCCTATCTGTCGGCGTTCGCTTTCCTGTTGCTGATCTTCTTCTCCGCCACCGGAATTCTGCTCAATCACCCGGAGTGGTTCGACGCCTACAAGCCGGCGGCCAGCGAAGCGGACTTCACTCTATCGTCCGCCGAGCTGTCCGCCGCGAAGGCCGCCCAGGACCCCGGGCCGTCGCTGGCGCGCGCAGCGGCGGCCCACGCCCCCCTCCCCGGCGCCTACGCCAGCGCGGACATCGAGGATGGTCAGGCCCTGGTCCGGCTAGACGGCCCCAAAGGATCGGCCGACCTGACCATCGATCTGGCGTCGGGCAAGACCCAGGCGCGGATCGGCCGCGCAAACTTCCTGGCCATCGCCCAGGACCTGCATCGGGGCAAGAACAGCGGCGTCGCCTGGCGCTGGGTGATTGACGTATCGGCCTGGCTGGTGATGGGCCTTTCGCTGGTGGGCTATGTCTTGTTCTTCAGCCTACGCTTCCGCCTGAGAAACAGCCTTATCCTGACCGCCGTAAGCCTACTGACATTGACCGCGATTGCTTGGTTCTGCGTGCCATGACAGCGCCGGCGGGCGGCTAATATCCAATTCAAGTGGGGGACGCGATCATGATTCGAAAACTTCTGAAGGCAGCCACCAAGGTCGGACCAGCCAGCATCGTCACCGCCCATGCCGCCGCGCTGGCGCTGACGTTTCCGCATGCCGCCCTGGCGCAAACCGACGAGATACAGGTCTACAACGCTGAAATCGCGGAGCCGGGAAAGTTCAATCTTACCGTGCACGACAACTACACGCCGAGCGGCATAAAAACCCCTGCGTTTCCCGGCGCAATCGTCTCCCAAGGCTCTCTCAACGGCGTTCCGGAATGGGCCTACGGCGTCTCGCCTTGGATGGAAGCAGGTCTGTATCTGCCGCTCTACAGCCTGCCGCGCAGCGGCGGCGTCCAGATCGACGGATTCAAGCTGAGAACGCTTTTCGTCGAACCGGAAGCCGCCAAGCACAGCTTTTTTTACGGCGTGAATTTCGAATTCAGCTTCAATTCCGAGCACTGGGACGAGCACCGCTACACCCAGGAGATCCGGCCGATCGTTGGCTGGCGTTTCGGCAAGATGGATTTGATCGTCAACCCCATCCTGGACAATAGTTGGGAAGGCTTCGGCAAGCTCGACTTCGCGCCCGAAACCCGCCTCGACTATAACGTCTCCGACGTCTGGCAAATCGCCGCGGAGGAATACGACGACTTCGGCGCCATTAAACGGTTCAGTTCGGCGCGAGAGCAAACACACGAGTTGTTCGGCGTCGTCGACTATAATGGCAAGCCGCTTAACGTGGAAGCGGGCGTCGGCTTCGGCTTGACCCCAGCGACCGACCGCCTGACCTTGAAGCTCATCCTGTCGAAGGATCTAAACTGACGGCTCAGGGCGGCGCGCCCGCGCCGCAAGGCGTAACCTGAATCTGAGGGAGTCTGCCTTCCCCTTCCCCGCCTTCGAATTCGCGAGGAGCCGGGATTTGGCCATCCGATTGGCTCTGCGAGCCAAGGTCGCCCCGTCGATCGTCAAGATGGCGCGACCACCAGCACCGCCCATGAACCCGCGAGTCGGGGCTGACGACCATTGGGGGGGATCGGCGCAGCAAGATCCGGCTTGGACGACATCAGATAGACCTTGCCCGTCGATGGATCGACGGCCCCTGTCCGCGAACCCGGCTCGGTCTGAACCTGCTGCACCACCTTGATGGCTCGGGGATCGGCCAAGGAGATGACATCAAGTACGCCGTCCTTACCGCAAGGAACGAAGGCAACCTGGCGGACCGGGTCGAAGATCACCGCGTCGGGCCCGCGGCCAATGGGCAAGGAGGCAACCTCGGTCCCATCATCCGCCCGCACAACCTTGGCCACGCCGTTGGCGCAAGCCGAGATCAAGAGCCTGGCTTTGACGTCGAAGGCCAGGCCGGTTGGCCCAACGCAGCCGTTCAACTTGTAGAGCTTGGCAATCTTGCGTGCATGGACGTCAAGCACGGCGATTTCCGCACTGGTTTCGATGTTGATGAACACCCTGCCTGTCCCGTCCGCGGCGGGAAATTCCAAGGTGTTGGCGCTTATCGGGATCGTGCCCAGGGATTGGCGGGCGAATGGGTCGATGAGCGTGGCTGTGCCACTGTCCTTGTTCAAAACAACCGCGACCTTGGTTGCAGGGTCATAGGCGGCGGAGTTGGGGTTCTTCTCGCCCATGAAACTGGCGACGACTTTGTCCATGTCCTTGTCGACAAGAAGAATCGTCCCTGCGCTCTGGGTGACCACCAGAAGCGGAGTCTGCGGAATAGGTAAGGCGATGTGGTTGCCGACCGCGCTTTGAAGCTGCGATACATTGCCGGTCTTGGTATCGATGACCGTGGTATAGTCCCCGCGCGGCATGTAGACACGCGCCGTGGCTGGATCGTAGGTGGAGTAATCGAATCCGCCGTCGGGAACTTTGATGCGATCGATCACCCTGTAGGTCTCGGCATGAGCGAAGACCGGCAAGGCAAGCGCCGCCGAGATCAGCAAGATCAACCGGGATTTACCCAAAGATTCCCTCCTCGAATGGGTGGCGACGCCGATTGCGTCCAGTTTGGGAGGCGCGATGCTCGCTCCGGGGCGGCCCGTCAGATCTCGCCCGTCAGATTCTCATGATCCGGGATCCAGAGAGGCGACGTAGGCGGCGAGGTCGATCATGTCCGACTTCGATAAGGCCGTGGTGATCGGCTTCATCAACAGCGCGCCCTGGCCATGACGGGCGCCGGTTTGGAACGCGTAGAGCTGTCGGAACAGTCCGGTGGGCAACCGGCCGGCGATCGGCGGCGCGATGGTCGTCCCCTTGAGGCCCGGCCCATGGCAGGTCTCGCAAGCCGGTCTTGATCCGCCATCGCCTTTGGCCAAGGCGGCGCCGCGGCTCACCGCGCCGACAGGCACATAGGCCGTGAACGTCATGTTCGGATCGCGCATCTCGAAACGCTCAAAATCATCAGGGCCCTCGATGATCCTCTGGCCCAAAGGCTCACGCGGACCCTTTGGATCGATGACGAAGACGAAGGCATTGCTCTCGAAATGCGGCACATCAGCGGATTCGATCAGGGTGAAGTGCTTTGTGTACTTCAAGCTCGCGAAGTATTTGGCCGCCTTCTCGACGTCGGCGTCCGCCGCCATCTTGGCCGTCAGCTGCATGTTCACGGCCGCGCCAAACTTTGGATCCGGAGTCTGACGCGCCCCCGATTTGAAATCGGCCACCTGGCGTAGGATGTAGTCGGCGGGAAGGCCCGCCAGAGCGGCGTTTTCGGAGCGTCCGGCGCCCTGAGGCAGATGGCAAAAGCCGCATGCATAGAGCGCTGGCCGGCCCTTGACCGCGTCGGGCATCGGCGGGTGGCTTCCCGGAAACCAGTCCACGGCCGCGGTGCGATCATAGATCTGCACATCGCTGAATTTGGGCGCGCTGCCGGGAATGCCTTTTAGCAGGGGCCCGGGAAAGGCCCACTGGGGAAAGCCGTCCGGTCCATCCTGCGCTGGCGTTGGACGAGACTCCGACACGCCGGACTGGGCGGCAGATCCCTGTCCCACGGATTTCGCCGGGGCGCACCCCGACACGAGCGCGCCGGCCGCGAACGCGCAAAATCCTGCCTGCCATAGCCGATTAGTCATTCATCACGTCCCTGGCCGTTGAACGGTTATGTGAAGCGCTCCGCGCGTAGCGGCGCGACCGCCAAGCCGCGCCACGCATGCCACGCGAAAGGCCTCGGGTTCGGCTACTTGCCGGGGGAACGGATCGCGGTGGCGACGAATATGACCGGCTCGGTGCCGAAATTTGCCCACATATGTTCCGTTCCGCCCGCGTTGATCAGGGTCGAACCGGGACCATAGGTCTTGGGCGGCTCGCCGTTGCGGGCGTCCGTCAGGACGCCGGACAGGATGCGGACGATCTCAGGCATTCCGGCATGGCTGTGCCAAGTACGCCCAGCGCCGGGAGCCACAGTCTGGTAGCTCTGGGTGAAGGTGTAGCCCTGCATTTGCGGGAACTCCGCGCCCAGATCGATCTTCGCGGTCATCGGCGCAGGCGGCGCTTCGACGGACGTCAGGCGTTTAGGCGCTGGGGCCTGAGCCGGGGCCTGAGCCGGGACCTGAGCCTGGGCCAAGCTCGGCAGGATCAGCAGCCCCAGGATCGCGAGTTTCAGTCTATTCAATGCGGCCTCCCGTTGATTGGTCGCCCCTCAGGGCATTTGCTCGTAATAACGGTCGTCAAACAGAGCGCCCCGGAACAGCATCAGCTGCTTGCGCAGGAGTTGGCCGGCGGCCGAGGCTGCGAAGGCTTCGTAATCCTTGCGCGAGGCCCAGACTTCGTGGACGGTGAAATGGTTGGCCCGATCGGTCTGCTCGCCCATCTCCAGGCCCAGGTTGCCGGGCGCATTGAGCACCGCCGCGCCGTGGTCCTGCAGAGCCTTCAGGGTGGGACCGGCGCCCTCGGTGATCACATCAACATGCATGATCATGTGGAAGGCGCCCTGGGGCGGCGAAGCCGGGAGATGTGAAATGAATAAGGTGTTTGGCCGACAATCTATGGGCGCCACCAGTTCCACATCGATCGAGGCGCTGACACAGTCCTTCTTGGCCGGATCCGATCCAGGCCGTCGCTCGATCACCAGCATGCGGTTGGGCCGACCCTGTTCGCGAAATATGTCCGCCGAACGATCGGGAGCCGCCGCGCGAACTTGGGCGGCGTAGGATTTCAATTGCTGCAGCAGAGTTGCGGACTTGGGAACCGGTGATTCAAAATAGGTCGCAATCAAGCTCACAGGCGCAGATTGGGCATGGACCGCCCCCGCCGCCCCGGTCCAAAGCGCGAACGCAAACAGGGCGGCGCCTATTCGGGATATCTTGCCCGCGCGTTCGCTTGGGATCGGACAGACGCGGGTCGACGTTTGCATTGGTTCAGACTGATCCTTCAACGCCCTATCCCCCCATTTTCTGACTGTACTGCGCCGGGAATTCCGCGCGCTTGATTTTGGGCATCCATGAGCGGCCGCTCACGACCGTGCGAACAGACTGTCCTCACTCCCGCGAGCGGCCCTTGACCTCAGGGAGAGACCACCAGCAATTCAACCGTGCCGGGTATCATGGCCCCCCTCGTGGCGCCAGGCGCTGGCGCGTTGTATTTGGCGGTCGGCAGATAGAGCTTGCCGGTCTTAGGGTCCACAGTACCGGATCGTGCCCCTAACTGGGTCGTCACGGTCTGCATGACCGCGAGCTTGGCTGGCGAAGCGCCGCCGATAACCGCCAGCGTTCCGTCGCCGCCACACGGTACGAAGACCAGCTTACGTTGAGGATCATAGATGACCGCATCCGGGCCAAGGCCAATCGGCAGAGTCTGCAAGACCTGGCCGGTGGCCGCGTCGGCCACCGCGGCCACCTTGTTGTGGCAGGCCGCGATCAGAGCGCCCGCCGCCGCGTCATAGGCCACGCCGCTGGGATCTTGGCACCCGGTCAGAGGGAAGGTCCCGATAACCGCTTTGCTCTTGATGTCGATCTCGGCGATTGAATTTGTGCTCTCGACATTGACGAATAGGTGTCCCTTGCCGTCAGCGGCGAGGAATTCGAGCGTGCCGCCCACCATCACCTGACCGACAGCCGCCTGGGTCTTGGCGTCGACGAAGTCCACCGCGCCCCCGATGTGCTCGGCCACGAAGGCCAAGCCGCTGGCCGGATCGAAGATCGCGGCGTCAGGGAGGTTGCCGGTGGGAATGGTCGCCAGCACAGAACCGTCAGCCGCACTTACGATCATAGCGGTGTTGGAGGCGCCGTTGGTGGTCAGTAGGCGCCGACCTGGCAGCGGCGCAGCGGAATGCGCACCCATGGCGCTGGCCACTTTTGGCGTAACGAGGCCCGAGTCCACGTCCAGCCCCATAATGGCGGCGCCTCTGGCGATATAGACCTGCCGGGTG
>DATKPD010000052.1:0-55484 GCA_035524315.1 Caulobacteraceae bacterium | reverse complement strand
CGACCAGATTGCCGGGCTTGGCGAACTCGTCACCGTCTCGCGCCTGCAGGGCGTGGGCGACGCGCATCGCACGGCCCGGCGCTTCAGCGGGCGCGTCCTCCGAACTGGCGATGTCTACGGCTTCAACCAGCGACCTACTCCCGCCTCACGCGAGGTCACCTTTCCTGACCTCGAATCAAATCGCAAGTCAGGATACAACAGGCCGAGTCGCGCCATCCCCCAAGCGGTCAGGATGGCCCCGCCAGGTCAGGTTTTAGCCCCCAACGGGTCAGGATCGGGCCCCCGACCGGACAGGCTAGCGCCCCCGACGGGTCAGGATTGGCGACGTAGGGCATTGGATTCGCGGAGGTTTGTGGGCTCCGAATCCTGAATCCTCTTGAATTTAGAAACCCGCTGCTGACCGCAGCGGGCGTTTTTCAAAATTCAAAAGGGGAAGGGCGCCAATCGCGGGCGCCGAGCGCGTCACCATCAATCGCAGGTTCGCGGGTGAGCCCCGCCCGGCGAACCGGACGGGGCGAGCCGCCTATTCGTCGTCCGCCGGATTGTGCTCCGGCCGATCCAGCGACTTCAGCTCGTGGCCCTGCATGGCGATGACCACCTTGGAGAAGAAGCGCTCAACGTCGTCCCGGTCGGTGTAGCGGTCGTGCCGGATCTCACCCTGGACGAAGACCTTGGAGCCCTTCGCGAGCCCCTTGCTGGCGAGCCAGTTGACGGTCGGTTGATTCCAGATCTCGACCTGGTGCCAGGTGGGGTAGTCCTTTCGCTCGCCGTTTTTCTTCGTGTACCGGCTGGTGCAGACCCGCAGGCTTGCGACCTTCTTGCCGCCTTGGGTGGTGCGGATTTCCGGCTCAGCGCCCGTGAAACCGATCAGTTGGACTTGGTTCAGCATCGTCTTTCTCCGTCTTCCGCCCGGAGGAGCCCGGGCGGCTCGCGGTCCCTGCCGCGATCACGAGACCGCCCAGGTCGGGGACAAGCGAGCGGATGACGCCCGGCGGGGATGGAAGCCGGTCTGCAGCGCAGCGAAGAGCGGAGGGTCCGGCCCCGCCGCCTCGCCCAGCGAGGTCGGCTTCAACCGGGAGCGACCCGGCCTAGGTTTACGTGATTGATCGCGCGGGACCGTCTGCCGCCGAGGCCCCATCCCCAGGAGACCCGAACGAAGCACTGAACCCTGGCTCATCCTGACCAGTCACGGCGCCGCAGACGCCGACGCCCTCGACGGGGACACCGCTTGTCGCCCCCTCAGGACGACACCACCTTCACCAGGGCAGCGGCCAAGGAGCCCGACCCAGCCACGGACCAGACCCAACCCGGAGCACCCAAGTGGCCGAGCCGCTGATCGACGTGTGGGATGTCGAGACCTTCGACCCGGCGCTGACCGCCTGCCTGGCTGAGAACACCGACCTGATGGCGGCCTACCACGCGCGCGCCAACACGATCTTCCTCGACCATGACTACGGCCGCGCTCGGACGATGATCCGCCCCGACAACGAATATGCATCCGATTACAGTGACTTACGCGATACCGTCAGCCGCCTGATGGACGGGCGCACGATTCGGGCGTGGCACTACACGCGCCTCACCGACCGCGAGGTCGACACCCTTTGCCGCGACGGCATCCACCTGTCGACGCCGGCCAGTTTGCGCGGCCGTCTCGACGCGATCGTCGCCGATGGCCAGCTCACCGCGGCCGAGACCGACGTGCTGTGGGCGCACAATATGTTCAATCACCAGCACGACAGCCGCGCTGAAAAGTTCTGGGCGACCTCGCACCCCCAGCGGGTCGACGACAGCGGGGTGGAGCCGCTGATGAAACACTGGGGCGGGGAGGCCGCCTCCATGTGGATGAAGGACGCGGCCTTGCTGGAAAGGCTCGCCGGCGTCAGCCGCGCCCGGTTCGTCGGGGTCGCCATGCCCCTGGCGGCCTGCGAACACTTCTACGGGGCCGGGCAAGCCGTCATGCGGGCCTTCGCCCGCTCGCGCGGCGCCGTGTGCGAGACCTCGGGCTTCGATCTCTACGCCCGCGGAGCGCTGCCCGCGTCCGCCGTCCTCGAGATCCACACCGAGGGCGAGGCCAGCTTCACAAGCATGGCGCAGGGGTATCCCGCCGCCTTCGTCGACCACGGCCTGACCCACTGGAAGAAGCTAACCGGCGAGGACGACTAGAACGAATCACCAACCCCAAGGACTCGCGGCCCAAGGACCGCGAGCCACCAGGGCTTGGATTCTGTTCGGCGGCTGTTCACGGTTCCGCTCGATGGGCGGCCGCCTTGCGGCCGCCCGGAGCCGTCAGTGGACGGTGCGTCTGCGTCCGAACAAGCTCGCGAAATGCGCGATCGCCGCGGTGTCGAGATGGAATTCGACTTGGGTCTTCTCTTCGTGCTGATCGAGCTCCTCGAGGACCGCCCAGGCGTCCCAGCACTCGGCCACCACATACCAGTTGCCCACGTCGTAGAACTGATTGGCGTGTTCCAGAACCGCCTGCGCCATCGCCATGCTCGCCATCTTCGGTCTCCTTGGATCGATCGGCGGGCTCATCCCGCGATCATGCGACCGCCCGGGACGGGGAGACGGCGGGGCTCAGGGTCGGCGGCGGTGGAAACCGGCCTGCACGGAGCACAGCGGAGGAAGGCCGGAGGGTCCGGCGCCGACGCCTCGCCTTTCGGCGAGGTCGCCTTGAGCCCCGTTGGCCCCGTCCCAGGTTCGCAGCTGAGATCGCGTTCAGCCCGCCCCGCTCGCCTTGGATGACCTCGGGCGCGTCATCGAGGCCCGGGTCCCAACACCCCTCGCGGCTCGCTGGCAAAAAAGATGCGGCGACCTTGCGGCCGCCGCACCGGCGGGGTCAGGCCCGCGCCTTCACCGGATGATGACGCAGGCCCTTCTCTCCAGCCTTCTGCGCCAGGTTCAACGCCGGCCCGAAGGGTTGCAGGCCTTCCGCCCGCTTCGGATTGACCGAGTTGGTCAGGGTGAGGACGCACACCGGCTCCAGCGCCAGCATCTCGTCGTTGGCCCGGAACGGGGCCGCCCGGCCGTGCTTGTCGAAGTCGGCCTTGGCCAGCACCAGGGTCACGCCCTTCTGGTTGGCCCACTTGATGGCCAGTTTCTCGGCGCCCTTGGCGCCCGAGGTGGCGAGCGCCATGTCCGGCCATTGCTCCCGCGCCCAATTCAGGGCGTCGAAGATGCGACCGGCATCCTCGGCCGTGTCCGCCTGCGGCGCGGCCCGGAAGGCCACGATGGTCACCCCGGCGTCGCTCGTCGCGTGCCGGCGGGCCTTGGCGGCGCGCAGCGCGTCCCGGGCGTCGATCTGGGCGGCGGTGCTGCGCGAGGCCTTCACCGAGCCCTTCCAGGGGCTCCAGACTTCCCCGGTATTGGTCGTGTAGGTGGCGGCGGCCGCGTCGCGGACGATCTCCATCGCCAGGGTCGCCACGTCGGCGGTGCGGGCCTTGCGGGTGGCCTCCTGGATCTCGATGTCGAGCACCTCCGAGCCGTCGAAATCGCGCACCAGACCGCCGAGCTGGTCGCGGGCCTTGTCGGCGTCGCGTTCGATGCGCTGGGCGACGGAGTGGAACGCTCCGATCAGGGCTTCACCGATGAGGACGTGGAAGTCCTCCAGGGCGCTTTCGCCGACGACATCGAGCAGCTCGGTCATCAGGCTGCAGCCGAGCTGGTGCAGGGCGGCCTCAGGCGGGTGAGGCCGGACATCGTCGAGGACCAGGGCCTGGGCCTCATAGGCGGTCAGGTGATCCGAGGGGAGGGGAGAGGGGAAAAGCTGCATGGGAAAGTCCCTTTGTGGGTTGGGGGGCGAGCCCGTCGGCTCGTGACCGCCCCGCGCCGCCCAGCGGCGGCGCCCACAAGGGCTTTGAGCGCCAGCGTCCCTTGTGGGCGCCGACGAGGGGTGGCGAGGTCACCTAGAGCCAGAGGGCCACCGCAACCCCGGGGGCCAGCCCTCCGCTGGCCCCCGTCATCCGTCCACCGACAATCACACCAGGCCGGCCAGGGCCCGCTTGACGACAGGGTCTCGATCCGCCCGCCAGCCCGTCCCTGGCCGCACCCCCTGCGCCTCATGCGCCGCGCAGTATCTCCCGTCGGCAGGGCGGCCGCAGAAGCTGAAATCGTCGCGCTTGGGGTCGCCGATCGGCCACTTGCAGGCGTGGACCGGCAGACAGGCGAGAGCTCCGACCAGGCCGGGCCCTTCGGGCGCAACGATCGGGGCGGTCCGCGCAGGACGGATCGGTCGCGCCATCCGAACAGGCGCCGCCCGCCGAACCCGAGGCTGGCGTGCGGGCCGGGTGGTCGTTCCCCGCGGCGCGGACGCCGCCCGCCGGCCGCTGAGCCCGAGGCGGTGGACCTTGCCGATGACGGCGTTGCGGGTGACGCCCCCCAGCAGCTTGGCGATCTGTGCGGCCGACAGGCCATCGATCCAGAGCTTGGACAGGGTGGAAACACGGTCGTCGGACCAGTTGGCGTCGGACATGGGAGGATCCTCCAGACGCGCTCGGATCGAGCGCACCCGGCCCCCGCCCTTCCTCCGCCTCCCGACCGGCGGACGGCCTACATCAGGCCCAGCGCCCGCAGGCTCGCCACCTGGTCGCCGCCAACCACGAAATGGTCGTGCACGGCGATCCCCAACGCCCGCGCCGCCTCGACCACAAGCTTGGTCATGTCGACGTCCGCCTTCGAGGGCGTGGGATCCCCGGACGGATGGTTGTGGGCGATCAGGATCGCGCTCGCCGACAGCTCCAGCGCCCGGCGCACCACCTCGCGCGGGTAGACCGGGGCATGGTCGACCGTCCCGCGCCCCAGGCATTCGTCGGCGATGAGCTGGTTCTTCTTGTCGAGGAACAGCACGTGGAACACCTCGCGCGGCGCGGCCGCGAAGCGGGCGCGCAGATAGGTGGTGACCGCCGCGTGCGAGGTCAGCACGGTCCGCTGCTGCAGAGGAAAAGCCAGGGTCCGAACCAGCAGCGCGTGCAACAAGGCCAGGCGCCTCGCTGATCCGGCGCCGATCACCCGGGCGATGTCAGGCTCCAACGCGCCCATCACCCGCGCGGCGCAGCCGAACCGCGCGATCAGTGCATCGGCCGCCGCCTGGCAGTGGGCGCCCGCCGGCAGGCAGCGGGCCAACACCAGGGCCAGGACATCGCCGTCATCAAGCGCCTCGACGCCAAAGGCGCTGAAACGGTGCTCGAGGTCGCCCGCCGCCGGCAAGGCCAGCGGCGAGAGGGCTGAGGCTTCGGCCACCCCCCGCGTGAACAGGTCGGGTTGCTCAGCCATGGGCCTCGCCTCCCGCTTCGGCCACGCCCAGAAGCGTCGCGTGCTGGGGGTGCCAGCGCTGCACGGTGCGCACCGCGGCCTGGTGCAGCTCGGCCGCCCGCGCGGCGTCGGCCTCGAACTGGTCGAGGCCCAGCGCCAGATAGGGCAGGGCCCAGTCGCAATCCTCCTCGAACCAGCCGTTCGTGCTGTACGCGGTCTGGCGGATCGCCTCGGGCAGGCGAGCCAGGGCGGTAAGCGACACCCGCAGGCCGCCATGGGAGGCCGTGGTGACGGACACCGCGTCGGGGCCCAGCGGTTCAACGGTCTGGATCGGACCCCACGGGGACGAGGAGCCTCGGGTCGGCGGGAAAGGGTAGAGCATGGCCAGCATCCACACCGGCCAAGGACCATTCCTCCGGCCGGTTCGACCGGCCCGTCCCTCCCTTTGCCTCTGACGGCGCGCCTGCGGCGCAGACCCCGCACCCGGCGCGCGCGCCGCCCTCGTGGTCTGTCCAACACGGCGATCCTCCGCCGTGAGCCCGGGCCTGGATTGAGCACCGTCGACCCGCCGCCCGCGGCCGTCCGCGGCGTGACGGTCCCCTTGGCGATCACCCAGCGACTCTAGGACGAGGCGCGCGCGCGCGAAGCCGACCTCTGGCGAGGCGGCCGCGCCGGACCCTCCGGTCTTCGCAGGCTGCAGACCGGTTTCCAGCCCGACCAGGCTTCACCCCCGCGCCAAGCCTCGCCCCCGGCGGTCGCGTGATCGCGGCAAGGACCGCAAGGCCGCCCGGGCCGCACCGGGCCAGCAGGAGAACGACGATGCTCAACCAGGTCCAACTGATCGGCTACACCGGCGCGGACGCCGAGGTCCGCACCACCTCGGGCGACAAGCAGGTCGCCACGGTGCGGGTCTGCACCAGCCGCTACACCCGCAAGGACGGGCAGCGGAAGGAGTACCCGAGCTGGCATACGGTCGAGGTCTGGGCCCCGGCGACCGTGAAGTGGCTGGCCGACAAGGGCCTGCCCAAGGGCGCCAAGGTCCTGGTCCAAGGCGAGATCCGCCACGACCGGTTCACCGACAAGGACGGCGTCGAGCGGTTCTTCTCCAACGTCGTGGTGGCGCGCCCCGGTCAGTTGCTGACGGCGCTGGATCGGCCTGAGCCCGAGGCCGAGGAAGCCTGACGCGAAAAGCCCCACCCGGGCGACCGGGTGGGGCGTCCCGCGACCTGCGCGAGCGGATCAGGCGGCGTTGGCCAGCACCGACTGCGGCGGCCACTTCGCCAGGACGGCCGCCAGAACGTCAGGGTTCTCGACCGGGACGAACACCCGCGGCGTGTAGGCGATGATCTCCGTGAAGCAGCCGAGCGCCTGGAAGGCGGAGCGTTGCGAGGCCGCCCCCACCACCTCCAGACGCTGTCGGTCCATGACCTTGGCCCGGCGCAGCCACAGGCCGCCGGCGAGGCAGAGCGCCACCCCGTCCTGCAGCACCAGGGTCTGGACCTGTCCGGAATCCCCGTAGGCGCTGGCGACGTCGGAGAGCCCGAGCGCCACCTTCAGCGCCGGGACCTGGCCCGGATCGAGCAGGCGACCGAGCCAGCGCCGCCCGTCCGGCGCCTTCAGGCGACGCACCGAGGTCCCCTTGTCGGGCAGGTGCGTCCAAATCGGCAGCAAGAGGCCCGAGACCAGCACCAGGTCGCGGGTGACCCAGGGATCGGCGCTCGCCAGCTCCTGATCCCACGCGGCCCGCCACGCGGCCTCGCTCGTCGCCTCCCAGGCCGATTCCTCGAAGCCCTTCAGCGAGGCGATCGTCTGCTTTTCCGGGCGGATCAAGCGGACGGCCGGGACCAGGCGGTCCTCGTCATTGGTCGTGGTCAGGCCCTGGACCACGAGGGCGGCGCGGCCGGACTTGCTGTTGACCGCATAGATGACCCCGTCCGGATCGAGCCCCGCCAGGGCGTCGTCGGCGGTGATGAGCTCACGCCGGGTGCGGACCTGGAAGCGGAGCAGCCGAGTCTCCGCGCCCCTGACCGCATCGGTCCGCACGACCTCCTCGCCGGTGATCACGACATCGTCGGCGACGATGTCCTCCATCCCCCGATCCAGGGCGCCGGACTGGGCGGCCCGCTCCAGGATCGAGGTCAGCAGTTGGTCGAAGGCCGAGAACAGGGCGTTCTGGTCGGCGATCCGCAGGGCCAGGAGCCGGTTCAGGAAGGTGTTCATCGGCGGCATGTCGTCGGACGCCTTCAGGTTTCCCTCGCCGTCGAGCAGCCGCAGGCCGGTCTTGGCCTCGAAAGTCTCGCGGTCCATCGCCTCGACGTTGCCGAAGTGCAGTTCGACATAGAAGGCCTGCAGGGCGCGATGCGCCCAGGGGCTCTCAAGATTGTCCTCGGCGCGGAAGAGGCCGTTGCCGGCCGTTCGCCGCTCACCCCGGGTGAGGGCGCCCAGGCTGTCGAGCCGCCGCGCGATCGTCGACAGGAAGCGCTTCTCCCCGTGGATGTCAGTCGTCACCGGCCGGAACAGCGGCGCACAGGCCTGGTTAGTGCGGTGCGAGCGCCCAAGGCCCTGGATGGCGGCGTCCGCCCGCCAGCCCGGCTCCACCAGATAGTGGACCCGGCGCTGCTGGTTCGCCGTGGCGAGATCGGCGTGATAGCTGCGCCCCGTGCCGCCGGCGTCGGAGAACACCAGCACGCGCTTGCGACCGGCCATGAAGGCGTCGGTCTCGGCCTTGGCCGCCGACGCACTGCGCCGCTCGACCACGCGGCGGCCATCGCGGGTGATCACCCGGCGGGCCCGACCGGTGATCTCGGCCACCTGTTCGGTCCCCAGAGCCTCAAGCACGGCGTCCAGGACGCCGGGAACGGCCGGCAGGCAGGCGAGGTGGGTGACCAGCTCGTCGCGAAGCCTCAGGGCCTCCTGGCTCACCACGGGATGTCCATCGGCGTCGACCACGGGGACCAAGGTCACCCCGCCGTCCTCGTCCTCGACGGCGTTCATCGCCATGACCGGGAAGGCGCCCATCAGATAGTCGAGCACTTGGTCCTTTGGCGTCAGGTCGACGGCCAGGTTATTCCATTCCTCGGGCGGGATTTCCGCCAGCCGGCGCTCCATCACCGCCTCATTGGTCGAGACGACCTGCACGACGGCGGAGCGCTCGGCGGCGAGGTCCTCCCGGATCGACGCCACGAGGGACGGCGCCTTCAGTCCAGACAGCAGGTGGCCGAAGAAGCGCAGTTTGGCCCCCTCGAACGCCGACATCACCGCCGAGGCGGCCTGGCCGGAGCGTGGCTTGCCCTCGTCGCTTATCCCGACCGCGTCCAGCGCGGCCCGCAGGTTGCGATGGATCAGCTGGTAGGCGTCGGCCCAGGCGTCCCAGATCCCGATGTCCTCGGTGGTGAGCGGATGGCGCAGGGCGTCGTATTCCACACCCTCGAACGACAGGGAGCGAGCGATGTAGAGGCCCATGGCCTTCAGCTCCCGGGCGATCAGCTCCATCACCGCCACCCCGCCGGTCTCGACCGCGTCCATGAAGGCGTCGCGGGTCGGGAAGGGAGCCTCCGGCCCGCCCCAGAGGCCCAGCCGCGCCGCATAGGCCAGGTTCTCCGGCGTGGTGGCGCCGGTGGCCGAGACGTAGAGGACGCGGGCGTTGGGCAAGCGGTTCTGCAGGGCGAGGCCCGCCATGCCCTGCTGGGAGGGCTTCTTGGTCCCGCGCGCGCCCTTGCCGCCGCCGGCGGCGTTGGCCATGGCATGGGCCTCGTCGAAGACGATCACCCCGTCGAAGTCGGCCCCGAGCCAACCGACGATCTGGTCGAGCCGCGAGGGCCGGTCGCCGCGGGCCGGCTGCCGCAGGGTGGCGTAGGTCGTGTAGAGGACACCCTTGTCCATGCGGATCGCATCCGCCTGCTTCCAGGCCGATTGTGGGGTGATGTCGGCGGCGGTCCCGCCGATCGCACCCCAGTCGCGCCGCGCGTCCTCCAAGAGGGCGTCGTTCTTCGACAGCCACACAGCCCGGGCCCGGCCCTGGGCGATGTTGTCGGCGATGACCCCCGCGATCTCCCGGCCCTTGCCGCAGCCCGTGCCATCGCCCAGGAAGAAGCCCTTGCGGAAACGGACCGCGGCGGCGTGATCCTCGGTGCAGAGGATCACCTGGTGCGGCGCCTCCCCCAGCACCCAGGATCCGGGGAGGACCTGGGCGTGGGCCTCGCCGGCATAGATCACCGTCTCCATCTGGGCGTCCGAGACCCGCTCGGCGATGTCGGCGGGCAGCACCGGCCGATAGGTCGGGGCCGGCGGCGCGACCGAGGCCATCGGCCCGGATTCCACGAGCGGGGAGGGGTGGGCCGAGCTCGCCGCGAAGCGCACGCGGCCGAGGCTATAGGCCTGGTAGAGACCGACGTCGTGGCCTTCGCCCGACCAGGCGCAGCTCTCGTAGGCAATCGGCGCCGCCGTGGAGAGGAAGGCCAGCCGGCCGGAGGGCGCCGCCAGGGCGCGGGCCTTGGGGACAAGGACGGCCGCGCGGTCGACGCTGCGGAACTGGCGGGCTTGGGCGGTCGGGCGGGCGGCCACGCCCGAGGCGGCCTGGGCGGCGTCCGCCAAGGTCTCGGCGCAGATCACTGCCGGCAGCGGCTCCGCCTCGCCACCACGATCGACCACAATCAGGCCGGTCGCGACGGACGTGCCGTGCTTGGCGTAGGCGCGCTCGGGGAAGCGCAGGCGCAGGACGATCCGGCCCCGCGCGGCCAGGGCCCGCATGGCGTCGGGATCGGCGAACAGCCGCTCGGGCACAATCGCCGCGAGGCGCCCGCCGTCGGCCAGGGTGTCGAGCGCGGCGTGGAGGTGCGCCTCCAGCGCCTGGAACGGCGGGTTGACCAGGGCGACGTGGAACCCGCCCGAGGTCTTGAGGGTGTCCGGCAGATGCACCGCGTCTTGCTGACTACGGGCCGCGAGCGGGAAGAGGCCCTCCAGCAGGGCCGCCCGGCCGGCGGCCCGCTCGTTCAGGGTCAGTTCGCCGCCGCAGGCCTCGGCCAGGATGGCGAGGAGGCCCGTGCCGGCCGAGGGCTCGAGCACCCGGTCGCCCGCGCGCACCTGGGCGGCGAGGACCGCGAGGCAGCCGAGCTCTGGCGGGGTCGAGAACTGGTCCATCGCCACCTGCTCCTCGGAGCGGCGCGTGTGGGTCAGGCTGAGGCTCGAAAGGTTGGCCAGCAGGGCTGCGATGTCGGCCGGGGCATCTTCCAGACGGCCGATCTGCGGCGCGAGGCGGCGCAGCTGCAGCACAAGCGCCGCCTCTATGGCGTCGTAGGCGTCACGCCAGAGCCACGCGCCCTCGGCGTCCGAGGCCCCGAAGGTCGTGGTCATCACCCCAGACACCAGCTTGCGGTCCAGCGCCCGCGATCGGTTGAGGTGCGGCGTCAAGGCGCGCGCGGCGGCGAGCAGGTTGGCGGCCTTCTGGTCGGCGACGTCGCCGGCGACGGTCAAGAGCGGAAGCAGGGCGTTCATGGGGCAGGATCCAGCTCACCCGCCGCGGAGGGCTCCTCCCTCCAGACCCGACGGGCTCGCCCGGCGCCTGCCTTCCTCTCCCTTTGGCCCTGTCGCCTCGCCGCCTCGACGGCGAGGATCGGCCCATCCCGGCCTGAAAACCGGCCGTCTCGTGAACTACCAGTGTTGCCAAAAGCCTCCCCGTGCCTCTTGGTCAACCTGCTGATCTAGCGGCGGAAACGTCGGCCCCATGATCTCAGGGCGGATGGCGGCCTATCTAGATACTCATATATCCAAGAAGGTAAATTTGTCGTCGAAGCCAATTTCGGCAATCGAGGACCCCGATGTCGCTGCAAGCTCTCGCCCCTTTCCTGTCCATCCAGCCGGTGCCCGCCATGTTCCTGGTGGCCTTCGGCGCTATCCTCGTGGTCGGCTACGCCCTGACCAAGATCCCCCGCCGCTGATGGCTGCGGCCTCAAAAACCGATAGTCGCTGGGCGCGCCTGCCCAACAGCTGGATCTACGACGACAAGCTGACCGCCTTCTCGGCGGCGCCGAGCCGCCGTGGCGCCGCCGGCGCGGCCCTGAAATTGCTGATCGCGATCGTCGTTCGGGCCGTGAACAAGACCGCCGCCGACGCCGGTCCCGACCAGGGTTCGGCCCTGCTCAGCTACGACCAGCTGATGGAGCTCACCGACCTGTCGCGCGGCATGGTCGCCAAGGGCGTCGCCCTCTTGAAGGCCAGCGGGATCGTCACCGTCGAGGCCGCGCCCGGCGTGACCTCGCGCTACCGGCTGTCCGGTTATGCGGTCGGCGACACCTTCGGACGCATGCCCAAGGCCTTGCTCTATCGCGGGCCCAGCGTGGTCCAGCTGAAGACCCTCTACGAGCTCTCGTTGCGCAACGAGGCCGACGTCAACGCGATGAAGCTCTACCTGCTGATCTGCGGGACGCAGGACCGGAACACGCGCATCGCCCTGATCAACCACCACACCATCTGGCTGAAGACCGGCATTCCCGAGAAGAAAATCCGTCGCGCCCTGTCGGTGCTCTACGAGCACGGCCTGGTCTCGCACGTCGTCGTCGACCAGGCCGAAGCCGGCAAGCCGCCTGCGGCGGGCTACCGGGTGTTGGGCCTGCAATGACAAACGCGCCCCCGCCGGGTGGCGAAGGCGCGCGTGCCAATGGCTCGATCCCTTAGGCGGCGATGGCGGCCTCGACTTCTGGCTCGCCGTGCTCGGCTTCAGGCGGGTCGACCTCACCTTCCGCCGCCTCGTTGGCCTCGGCCTCGACAGGAGGACGATCCCAAGCCAGTCCGGCCGGCGCCCACTGCCGCTCGGCCGCGGCCTCGCCGACGAAGGCGACCAGGTCGTCCTTCTTCAGCGCCTTGGCCCGGTCGTCCTCGACGCCCATCTCGTCGAGCATGGTCAGGAGGTGCTTCTTCGGGTGGACGCCCAGGAAACCCGCATCCGGGGTCCAGTGGGCCGAGATGTCGGCCCCGCAGAGGGCGGCGATCTCGGCGGCCTCGGCCCGAGCGGCGTGTCGGATCGAGCTGGTGCGGGCTTCGCGCAGGTTCACCGACATGGCGGTGAGTTCGGCCAGCAAGGCCATCTTCTCGCCGTGCGGCAGACTCTCGACCCAGGTGATAGGCCGAAGCCCCGAGGCCTTGTAGGCCGCCCGTCGGGCGTCCAGCCGCGCCTTCACCTCGCCGTCCAGCGCCGCGATCGGCGCGGCCCCGCCGAACCGATAGCGGGTGGCCGAAATCTGCAGGGCCGACTCCTCCAACGACCCTGACGAATTCAGGGCCATCTGCTTGAACAGCTGCGCCACCAGCACCGTCAGCGCCGCGCCCGGATCGTCGGCCAAGTCGCGGATCAGGCCGCGGGTGGCGACGTCGGTGCGAACCTCGTGCAGCACGTGGCTAGAGCCCTCGGTCTCGACCTCGGCGCGCGGGACCTCGACGTCCGCCGAGGACCGACCGTAGGCCGGGGCGGCGTCCTCATCCTCCTCGGTCTCGTCCTCGATGTCCGGTGGCAGCTGATCGGCGGGCAGGGGGACCGAGTAGAAGGTCACGCCCCATCCGTAGTCACTGTCGGCCGGCGAAAGCATCACCGCCCCGATCCGATCACGGGTGAGCGGCGCCCCGGCCACGACCGCCATGGCGCTGGCCAACGGCGCATAGGCCGCGGGCGCGTCGTCGCTCTGCGGGTCGACGTCCTGCAGGGACGAGGCGACCTGGGTCTCGGCGTAGCGGGCGTCCTTGAGCGCCGTCTTCTGCGCCTCGCTGAGGTCGCCGTGGTAGACGTAAGCGAGGCGGTTGAAGCCCTCGGGCGCGCCGAAGGCGCCGTCCTGGCCGATATAGACCGCCAGGCCCTCGGCCTTCAGGTGCTCGACGATCGGCTGCACCCGATCGCGCCAGGCCGTCTGCAGCACCTCAGGGTCGAGCAGGGCGTCCGGCAGCTCGCCGAACAGGTCAGAGGCGACCTTGCCGCCGGCGGTGACGTAGCGGTCCATGCCCACCAGGGTGAAGCGCGGATCCTCGATCGTCAGGCGGCCGCGCTCGACCACGGTGCGCAGCTGGTAGTCCTGGAAGTAGCCGGCCAGCGCTGTCTCGGCGATCTCGGCCTGGCGCTTCTTGTCGTCGATGCGCGCGAACAGGCGGGCCTGCTTCAGGGTCAGCTTGCCCTGGCGCAGCGCCTTCAACACAGTGGCGTGGACGCCCGACAGGGCGTCCAGCCGCTTGATTTCCAGCTCGCTGTAGCCGAGCGCCTTGGAGATCGAGCTGGTGTCCATCTTGGCCTTGCGCAGCCGGCCGATGGCCACGATCACATCGGCGATGTGGACCGGGGCATGCTCGGTGTTCGGCAGGACGATGGCGGCCGCCTGCTGGGCCTTGGTTTCGGCCAGCTGGCACTCCACGACATAGTCGTCGTCGACGGCGCCGCGCTCTTTCAGGAGCAGGAGCGCCAGACGCCGGCGGCGGCCGTCCAGCGCCATGAAGGCCTCCTCGCCCTTGCGCCCGGCGCGGACGATCGGCGGGATCACCACGCCGGCGGCGAGGATGGTGTCGGCAAGTTGCGGCACGGCGTCGTCGGCCGGCTCGGCGAAGCGGAGGTTCTCCTTGGCCAGGCCGAGGTCGCCGAGGCGAACCTGGATGCGGGCCATGGGGACCGCAAGGGCGACGGCGGCGTCGGTCTCAGCGGTGTGGGGGGTGACGGTGTCGGTCATCAGGGTCAGGCTCCTGCGCCTGGGCGAGGGCCATCCTGCCCCTGGGCGCGCCCGACCCATCCCTTCCTCTCTTCTCCCCACCCCGGCCGGGCCCGACCGCCACGGACCACTCGTTCCAGTCCTCGTAGGGCGACGGCGGCAGGGCGACGGTCGCCGTGACACCGTCATGGACCAGGCCGGCCCGCAGCTGCTCGGCCGAGGCCTCCCCGTCGCGGCCGCGGTCGGCGGCGATCAGCACCGAGCGCACGCCCTCCGGCGGGCGCCAGACCCGCAGATTGCGGGTCGAGCCCAGGGCCCAGCCCGGCAGGCCGAACCATTCGCTGGCCGAGCGGGTCGTGAACACGCCCTCGCCGACCAGCAGGTCCGCGCCGGCGGGATCGAGGCGGATGGCGCAGCCGCCGGGCGCGGGACCGATGGTCTTGCGCCCGAGCCGCAGGTCCGTGGCCCGGGCGCCCTGGGCGGTGAGGTAGGTCACCTCCACCGCCGTCAGCACACCGTCACGCGTCAGGATGGCCGCCAGCAGCGCCGGGCGCGCGTAACCGCCCCGCCTGTAGGCGGAGACCGGCGTCTCGGCGTTGTGGCGCAGGGCTTCGCCGCCGGGCAGGGCGCCGACCAGGCCCCGCGCGCGGCAGTAGCGCTCCGACGGGGTCCCGGCGATGGCCCGGCCAGACTCCCAGAGCCACAGCGCCGCATCGCGCCGCTCCAGGCGCGTCGCCGGCGCGGGGCCGATCCGCGCCTCGGCCGCCGCCACCGACAGGGGCGCATTCGCGGCGTCGATCAGGCCCTGCTCGCGCAGGTGATCGAGGACCTCGCGCCAGTCGCCGCCGCCGAAGGTGTGGACCACGACGCGGTCGCCCTCGAGCAGCAGCGAAACAGATCGGTCGTGGCGGCTGTGGCCCGGCGCTGGGATGTTGGCGCGCCGGCCCCGGTCATAGAGCTCGCCGCCCAACGTCTGGACGATGGCGTGCAGGGACATGACAAACCTCCGAACAAGTCCGGTCGTCCTGTCCCTTTCTCCCCCTCCGCCAGCTCGGGACGCAGTATTTTATCATAAATACTGCGCTACGCACCTCCAAACGGGGCGTTGCGGGGTGTCCCCGCAGGTGGGGGTTGCCGAAGACGCTGAGTGGCTTCGGCACAGGGGGAGGGCGCTCCCCCCCAAACTACTCAAAAGGGTCCCCTCAAGACTCGGCATTCATGTCCTAAGGTCAGGACATTTCCGGGGATTCAGTTTAGCTCTGCGCTGGGGAAGGGAGATCAGCCACCCTTGGCGGGACCAGAATCCAACGACACGATCGCGTCCGGACCGGACGAAGCCTGGGTTCGCCGCGCCGACGGCGAACAGGCCATGCGCCTGCGCGCCCTCAATGGCTTCCTAGCGCGTGGCGGAGCGATCACCGAAGCGCGCCTGATCGAAGGCGCCGACGGCATCTGGACGATCCGTGTACGGCTCTCCGGCGAGAAGGGTGAGTACCTGGTCAACAAGTTCGACAGCGATTTGCCGCGCACATACAAGGACGTCGCCCTGGCCATTCGGACCGTCCGACAGGACATGGGCTACCGGGGGGCCATCGTCCTCTCCACGGACGCCTGACGCCGTACCCCGCTGAAAATATAGACGAATATAGTTTGAATATAGAGTCGGACGGCGGTCTCCTGCACCTCAGGAGGCGACGATGCACGTCCAACTCGATGATCTCGACGTCGAAATTATCCAGACCACCTCAGAGACTGAAGACGCCTTCGGCGGCCGACCCGGCTGGTTTTGGCATGACAGCCGCCGCGGCCCGAAGGGGCCATTCCCGACCGCGGCCGAAGCGCTCTCCGACCTGGCGGCGTGGTTCGCAAAGCGACAGCCGTCGATCCCGCTCGACACCGGCCTCGATCTTGCGATGCACCATCTGGAGACCGCTGAGGGCTTTCTCAGCGGTCCGGCCAATCCCGGGGCCGCCACCGAGGCCGATGTGCATACCCTTTGCGTCGGCGTCGAACTGACCCTCAAGGCTTGGCTCCTGAGCCGCGGCGCCGCCGACGACGACTGCCGCACAGTGCTCGGCCACGACATTGCGCGGGCGTTCGCCATAGCGGCATTCCTCGGTTTGCCCGAAGCCCATGACGCCCGCATCCGCCGGTTCGTCACACGGCTGGCGAAGCCATATGCGACCCACAGTTTGATGGTCATGCGCCAGGCCGAGATGGACGACGCCCTGGCGAACAACACCGCCCTGGCCCTCCGCTTCATGCACCGCGCCGTGAGGGAGCGGATCCGCGACGACGTGGCAGACGGCAGCGCTGGCCTCAGGCCCATCATCGCGCTGTCCCCGGCTTGACGAGCGAAGCGGGTCGGATCACCGCTTCCTCACCATCACCACCACGGTGTCGACGAACACCTCCGCCAACTCGGCGGCCTGCAGGATCGCGGCCTTGTACTCGCGTTTGATCCGGTCGGCGGCGATCCCGGTCGGCGTCGAGATGGTCATCACCCCGTCGACGATCCCATGGAAGCCGATGCGGCCGAACCAGCTCCCCCAGGCGCCCTCGCGGACGATCGCCCGCAGATGGGCGGCGATCTCGGGCCAGGGCGGGTCCTCGATTCCCGGCTGGAACATCAGTTCGGGTTCCGGGTCTGGCATCGCAACGGCAGGCGGGCCGGCCTCCGGCGCCGGCGGCGCGACCAGGCCCTTGCCCTTGAGAATCCGCGCCAGGTTCAGGCGCAGGTCGGCGGCCCCCCGATCCTGGCCGGTCAGGCTGCCGAAGTAGCCGCACGGGCTCTTCACCTCGGGATCTTCCAGGGCGATGGCCAGCATCACCAGCACGCGGATTCCGTGCTTGCGCCAGCCCCAGAGCGCGGTCTTGTCGTTGTTGCGCTCCGGGTTGGGCAGGAACTTCTGCGCGGCGGCCGCCACCTGGGCGCAGACCTCAGGCGCGGCGCCGAGCGGATCGGCCAGCAAGGCAGGGGTGACCAGCGGAGCCAGCCTCGGACATACCTCGGCGGCCGACTGAAGCTCCTTGCGGACCATTTCCGCGTACACCGAGGGCGCCAGGGACGCGCCGCCGAACCCGCTGGCTCCCCCTGGAGAGCCAAGGGCGCGGCCCTGTCCGCGGCGAGGGCGTTCGCCCGAGTCGTCGCTACCTTGGCCGTTCCCGGACCGCGGAGCGGGCCGAGAAGGCGAACTATGTCGCGGCGAAGCCGTGGCCTTCTCTCGTACAGAAGAACTGAAGTTCTCATGGGACTGTTCTAGGCGCCGGGATTCCGGCGCCCGGGCGCTATATCTCGTCGCGAAGACGACGTTGTCGGAATAGGCGGCCCTGCGGGCCTCCATCGCCCCGCGGATCGCGACGTCGACGCCTTCCAGCTCAGCGAGCCGCGCCATCAGCGGACGCAGGTCGTAGGCCTCCACACCAGCAGGCCGATTGGCCTTGGTGTAGTCGCGCACCAGGAAGCCGGCGGCCTCCAGGGCGCGCCGGTTGGCCCGGGCCTGGCTCTGGCTGCAGCCTAGATATTCGGCCACTAGGGCCGTCGACGGCCAGACGCAGGCGATGTCCTGCTCCAAGCGCTCCTGGTTCAGGTGCTCGACATAGATCAGCAGCGTCATGCGCTGCGGGATGGTCAGGGTGGGCGTGCCCTTCAGCACAGCGCCAGCGACCCGGGCGACGGTCTCGCCTGGGCTCCAGCGCCAGCCCTCCGCCTGCGCGCAGACCTCCTCGAAGTTGTCCGCGCGCTTAGCGAAGCCGGGCCGCCAATCCTCAGATTCGGCGGTCTGCATGTTGGTCCCTTCATTGGGACGAGCTCTTGGGACGGGGTCGACACCGCCGAAATCGGAGACAAAAGATCCCCGTCTGGTCCTTGACCCCTCTTTCGAAGAGCCATAGCCTGGACCAGTTATTTCGCCGCCTTCCACAACGGCACTGCGATATCCGAGAGCCCTCCGCGCCAACGGGGGGCTTTCGCCGTTTCAGGGGCTCGTCGTTAGGTCATCGATCAGTGCTCCAGTCGCCGAGGCACGCGGCGTCGTCCGCATACGGTTCGGCACGGTGGAGCCTGGGATGAGTCTGGGGAGCGCCCAACGCTCGCGGAGGCAGGAATCCCCCGGTTTTACCGCCAGAGGGCGGTATTGTTGACCTTGTCCGAACACTAGAATCGGAGTCGGCCACAATCGAATCAGGTCGAAGCGATTCGCTGTACTAAAACGCCGCGCGCCGACACCTTGGCGACACTGAACGGCCGGCCGACGCCGACGACGGCGCGACTCACTTGGCGCCCGGCTTCGGGGGAGGGTTCGCCTTGCGCCAGGCGGCGAAGCCTTTGTCGCCGGCGATGAAGGCCGCGAGGATGGAGGCGACGAGAGGCTCCAGCTCGATGGCCTCGCCGTTCAGCGCCTGGTACGCGCGCTGATAGTCGACCAAGTCGACGGCGCCTTGGCCCTTTAGCTTGAGCTTCACCTCTTGGACCTTCTCCTCGAGGTCGATCTTGCCGAGGGCGAGAGGGGCGGGGGCTTTGGCCATGGCGGGCTCCTAGGCTTGGGGGTGGTGGCGTTCGACAGCGGCGCAGGCGAAGTCGGTGATCTTCAGATTCCGCCGCGCCAGGGCGACGCGGATGCGATGGCTCAGCCCCTCGGTCAGGCGCACGGTCACCCGGCGCTTGGGCCCGCGGACGGCGACGAACACCACCTCGACGCCGGCGTCGAGGGCGTCGAGCAGGGCGGTGAAGGCAGCGGCGTAGTCGTCCTGCAGGGCGCCCGGCGGCTTGCCACGGCTGGCGTCCACCATGCGGGCATGGAGCGGCTCGGGCACGACCAGGCCCAACTTGGTGCTGGCGGCGGCGCACACGACGGCCTCACGGGTAGGGGGCGAGGATCATGTCCTTGTTGACCAGCACGCGGAGCGGCCAGCCGGCACGGACCTTGATCGTCGGCTGGCGGTTCAGATCGCGGGAGGTGATCTGGCTGCCCACCTGCTCGGCCGAGTTGGCCACGCCGGTGCCGGCGCTGTTCAACACCAAGCTTCCCGAGGAGCGGGCCGAAGCGTCCTGGGCCGAGGCGGCGCCCACGGAGAACACCGTTGATAGCATCATGCCGCGCGCCAACTGCCAGAAGTGGCCATCGACCTGATCGTGCAGGCCCGAAGCCCCCGTCAGGTCGGCGCCCTCCATGGAGCCGATGTTGATCGACCGCCCGTTGGGCATGACGATCCGGTTCCAGGCGATCAACGCCCGCTCCTGGCCGTAGGCGATCTGACTGTCGTACTGGCCGATCAGCCGGGAGCCCTGCGGGATCAGCACCGTGCGGCCGGTGACGTGGTCGTACACGGGCTCGGTTACCTGGGCGATGATCTCACCCGGCAGGTCGGAGTTGATCGCGGTCAGAAGGGCCGCCGGGATCACCGTGCCGGCCTTGACTTCCCAGGGGCTGACGGGCTCGCGAAGCGGGCTCTGCAGATAGTCGTCGGCCTTGGCGTTAGCCGCGAACTGGCGCTTGCCGCCCTGACCGTTGGCCGGCTGAACGTCGGGCGCGGCCGCCTCGCTCGCGGTCTGGCCCGCCGGCGCCGCGCCAGGCGCGAAGGCGACGGGCAAGGTGGCTGGGGCCGGCGGCGCGCCCTGGCCTGCGCCATTGAAGAAGGGGGAACCGGCTCGCGCCGCCTCGGCCTGCTCCCTCGCCCGCTGGACGACGGGATCGACAGGCTGGGCCTGACCCGGCTGCGCGGGAGCGGCGGCGCCGGCGCCCGGCGGCGGCAGGCCCGGTCCCGAGGGGGCTGGCGCAGTGATCGCCTGCACCGCCGGGTCGCCGTAGCCACGGGCATATTTGTCGGGGAAGGCCGGCGTGCTGACCGGACTGTCGTCATTGGGCTTGGCGTCGGCCCTCTTGATTGGGTGCGGGCTGAAGCCAATCCAGAAGGCCACGGCGACGAGCGTCGCCAGGATGACGCCGCCGGCGGCGAGGTAGCGCCGGTTCCAGCGCGTCACCGGCACACGCGGGGCGGCCAGCACGCTCTCGGCGGGCGCCTTGGGCGCGCGCGCGGCGGTTTCCAGGGGCGGGTCGGGCGGGAGGAAGGACATGGCCTAACCCCCCTGGGTGCGCGTGATACGGACGATCACCTGCGGCTTCTCACCGATCCGCAGCTCCGCCACGTCCATCAGCCGGTCCACCACGTAGTAGCCGTTGATGTAGCGGTAGTTGACCAGCTCAGCGCTGTCCTTGGGGCCAATCAGGAACAGGGGCGGCGCGTCAGTCGCCGCCATGTTCACCGGGAACTGGATGTAGGTTCGCGTGCCGTCGTCGAAGACGCGCAGCGGCTGCCAGCGCGGCGACTTGCCCTTCACCGAGCGCACGTCATAGCCGAAGTGCAGCTGGTCGATCGCCAGCGCCGGCGTCGCCACAACAGCCGCGTCCTGCGCCGCCTTGGCGGCCTGGGCGGCGGCCAGCTCCTGCATCTGCTCCTGCGGATAATTCCAACTGACCGAAGAGGTGTAGGCGCCGCCCTCGCGGCTGGAGGCCTCGATCAGATAGGTGCGTTGGTCCGTGGTCAGGACGAAGTTGGTGCGCAGACCGCCACGCATGGGCCGCAGCAACACGACCGCCTGCTGGTTGGGGCCCGTGCCCTCGACGGTTTCGCCGAGCACCCAGCGCACCGTGTCGCCGGCGGCCTTGGTCAGGAGCTTCTCGCCCCGGCGCAGCATGATCGTGGTCAGGAAATTGGGGGAGGTCTGGATCTCGTAGAGCTTGCCTGCCTCGAAATCGAAATAAGCCGTCGAGTTGATGTAAGCGTCCGGCTTCGGGTAGCTGCGCGCCTCCGCATTGGCGGTCCTGATAGCCGCCTCTCCGGGCAGCGGCCGCAAATGACGGGGTTTGCGCACCGGCATAGGAGCGAGCGGCGCCGGGGCGACCGCGCCGGGCGGCGCCGAGGCGGGCGGGGGCGGGAGGCCTGCGACCCCGGGCCCGGCCGCCGGCTGGGCCGAGGCGGTGAGGGCGCTGATGGCCAGCATCGCGGCCGACCAGCCGCCGAGCGAAGGGCGGAGTTTGAAGCTCATAGGTCTCGGCTCCACTGGAAAGCGGTGATGTCGATGCCAAGCGGATTGGCCCGGACTTCCGCCTCGGTCGTCGGCGGCTGGATCTTGATGGTGAAGAGGCCGGTCCAGTTGGCGGTCGTGGTCGCCACCCCCTGGTCGTAGGTCGCCTCGCGCCACTGCACCTGGTAGGTCGACGGGCTGCGCTGCAGCACCGACACCACCTGCACCGTCACCGCCTGCTGGCCGGCGTTGGCGAACGGGTCGTGTTCCTTGGCGTACTCGTTGAGCTGCCCGATCCCCTGGCCGACGACGAAGTGATAGGCCGAGGTCCAGTTATCCCGGATGACGATCGGGTCGATCGACTTGGAGCGAGTCTTGGTTACCCAGTCGGCCAGGAAGTAGCCGATCTCCGCCGTCGTCGGCGTGTAGGCGCGCCCCGCCAGCTCGATCCGCCCCGGCTGGCCGTAGCGATCGATGGGCACGATGTAGGTTGCCACCTGCTTGGTGGCGCCCTGATAGATCAAGCCGCCAACCGCCAGCGCCGCGACCGCGAAGCTGGCGAACGCCGCCATCCGCCAGTTGCGCGCCTGGACCACGGGCTCGCCGATGCGCCGGTCCCATTCCTGGGCCGCCCGCATGAACGGGCTGCCGGGCGGTGTAGACTCGCCATAGCGGTCGGTAGCGCGCTGGAAAGTGCTCATCATCAGCCTCGCGGTTCGTCCGAATCGTCACGGCGCGGCGTGGCCGACATGCCCGGGCCGCCGCCATCGTCCTGCAGGGTGGACGCCGCCGCCCCGCGGGCCACGTCGGCGAGCCCGGGTCCCCGGGACTCGGCGCGGGCCACGGTCTCGGCTGGAGGCGGGGACGGCGGCGGTTCATCGTCCGCCGCGCCGCCGCCGAACATGCGGTCAGCAACCATGCGAACGGTGCGCGCGGCCGAGGAGACCGGCGCGCTGGCGTAATCGCCGGGGCCCGGACCGCCGCCACTCGGGGAGCCGCCGCCGCCGGTCCCACCGCCAGAGGGGGCGCCGCCGCCACCGCCGCTGGGGATGGCGCCTGCGGCGCTGCGTGCCGAGGCGATCTGGCCGCCGGCCGCCCAGCCGCCAGCGACGGCGCCGCCAAGGGCGCGGGCCGCGAGGGCCCCGCCGGCGACGCCGGCCGCGACGCCCGCCGCGCCCATCACCGCGCCGCCGGCGTTCAGCTGCGGCCCACCCGAGATCAGGGCGCCGGCGATGGCCGGGACCTTCAGGGCTAGCATGACCATCAGGACAGCCGCCAGCAGCAGCCCGACGTCCTCGCCGATGCCGGGGTCTGTGGAGACGGTGTAGTTGTTGAAGATGGTTGTGCCGAGCGAGACTACGATGGCCAAGGCCATCAGCTTCACGCCCACCGACACCACGTAGCCGATGGCCTTCTCGCTCATGAACGAGGTCTGGGTGAGCACGCCGAACGGCACGGTCACGAAGGCCACGAGGGTGACGATGTGAAACTCGATGATCGTGACCACGATCTCGACGGCCAGGATCACAAAGGCGATCAGGATGCCGATCGCCGCCACCAGGGTCATCAGCACCGTGTCGATGTGGGCGAAGAACTCGACCGGCCCGGGCGCGATCTTCTGGACATACTGGAAGAGGGCGGCGATCACCTTGATGCCGGCCATGACGATCTGGCTGGGCTCGGTCGTGAAGGTGGAGACCGACATCCCGCCGCCGCCGGCCTTCAGCCCCAGGGCGGCGAAGCCGTTGACCACGGTGGCCGACAGACTCTGCCACTGGGTCACTAGCCAGGCAAAGAAGCCGACTAGCAGCACCTTGCGCACCAGGGACGCCATGACGTTCTGGTTCTCGTCGATGGCCCAGAGCATGGCCGTGGCCACGACGGAGATCACCACCAGGGTGGCCAGGACGCCGGTGACGTCGCCGGAGATCAGGCCGAACCCGGCATCGACCTGGGTTTTGAACTTGTTGAGGAAGTCGTCGAGGACGGCGGGATCGGCGGTCGCCATCGTCAGGTCCTCCTAGAGCTTGCCCGGGTCCTGCACGCGCGAGGCGGGCTTGGCCGTGTCGTAGAAGTGCTGGGTGTGGACGTCGGCGTCGGCCGCCTGGGCGTTGACGCAGTTCGGCGTGGCGCCGAGGCCGCCGGGGTCGTTCTTGCAGGCGGCGATCTGGCTCGTCCGCTCGGCCTCGTGGGCGGCGTAATAGGCCTTGTCATGGGCCGGGGCGGCCGGCGAACAGGCCGCCAGCGCGGCCAAACCGACCAGGCCGGCGATGAGGAGAATTCGGCGCATCACAGGGTCCCCGGGTTCTGCACGCGGCTGGCCGGCGCGGTGACCGTCCAATACCGCTGGCTGTCGGCGGCGCCGGTCGCTTGCGAGGCCTGAGCCTGGGCGGCGAGCACCTGTTCGGCGCGCGCCTGGGTGATGAGCAGGTTTTGCAGCTGGGTCAGCTGGGCGGAGACCGTCGCCAAGAGCTGGTTGGTGGCCTGGATCGCTGAGGTCTGACCGGCGGCGCCTTGGGACGCGCTGACCGCCGCCTGGACCTGTGAGGTCGTGGTCGGCTGGCCCTGGGCGATGAGGTTCTGCATCGCCAGGGCCTGCTGGATGGCCAAGGCGTTGTTGTTGCGCCAGCTTGCCAGCGAGGCCTGAGTCGTGGCCAGCGACGCGCCCGGCATGGTCTGCGGATAGAGGCTGGCGTACTGGCCGGCGATATTCTGGGCCCCATAGCCGATGCCTTGGGCCTGCTGCAGGATCCCCGTCGCCTGGCTGGCGATCTGGGTGATCGGGCCGGTGACGTCGGTCTGCAGCTTCTGCAGCATGGCCGCCTGGTTGGTGAGCTGGCTCTCCAGCCGCTGGATCTGGGTCAGCTCGTTGGACACCTGCTGCTCGGCCTGAAGGATCGCCTTGACGTCGACGACCGCCATCTGCGCCTGGGCCGGCGGCGGCGTGGCCGCGAGCGTGAGAGCCAGCAGGGCGCTGGCGGCGGACAGGACCTTACGCATGGTGGATCTCCCGGAACGATGAGGGGGGCCAGAGGGCGGCGGCCTCGGCGCGCACGAACACCGGCTCGGTGCGAGCGCGGAACAGGAGAGCCGCGGCGAACAGCGCCAGGCCGAGGACGAGAAGGCCGAAGACCTGGTGGACGGGTGTGGTCGTCACGAGGAGGAAGCCCGGCGACGCCAGACCCAGGACCAGCAGGCGGCGGCGCCGCACGCTCGTGGTACAGGCCAGCGGCAGGCGACCGGCGAGGCCCAGGAGCTGGCGCAGGTCGCGCTCGGTCAGAGGGCCTTGGGTGATCGGGGTCATGCCGCCCGCCCGACGCGCAGGCGCGCGAGATAGTCGGCGACTTCAGGCAGCGATTGGCCCCGGTAGAAGGCCGCCGCGAACGGTTCGTCCCCGGCCAGCGCCAGATCGATGCGCTTGTGATCGCCGGGCGAGGAAGCGCCGACGGCGGCGAGCGCGATCGGACCGAGCCCGAGCTCGAACAGCCGGTTCCCGGCTGCGGACTGGTAGTAGTAGTCCCGCTTGGGCGTGGCCGAGGTGATGATCCGCAGCTGCTGGTCGTTGAGACCGAAGCCCTCATAGAGCGCGGCAATGTGGGGCGTCGCGGCGTCCGGGTTGGGTAGGAAAATGCGGGTCGGACACGACTCGATCAGGGCCGGGGCGATCGCCGATCGGGCGATGTCGGCCAGGCTTTGGGTGGCGAAAACCACGGCGACGTTAAACTTGCGCAGGGTCTTCAGCCACTCGCGAATCTTCGCCGCGAAGGTCCCCTGGTCGAGGAACAGCCAGGCCTCGTCGAGCACCAGCAGGGTCGGTCGGCCATCGAACCGCGCCTCCAGCGTGCGGAAGATGTAGGTCAGGACCGGCTGCAGGGCGGCCTTGGCTGCCATCAGTTCGCTCATCTCGAAGGTCTGCCAGCGCGCGGCGACACGGCTGTTGTCCTGGGCGTCGAGCAGGTGACCGTGCGGGCCCGAGAGGGTGTAGGGCTGCAAAGCGGACTTCACCGCCTGGTCCTGGATGGTGGCGGCCAGCAGGGTCAGGGTCCGTTGTTCGCGGGGGCCGGCGGCGAGGTTGCGAAGCCCGCTCCAGATCTCCTCCTTTACCGCCGGCGTCAGCTCCACGCCCTCGGCCGCCACCAGGTCCTGCACCCACTCCTGAGCCCAGGTGCGATCCTCGGGTCCCTCAAGGTCGGCCAGGGGCTGGAAGGCAAGGTCGGTCTGGTCGCCGCCCAGGACGAAGAACTGGCCGCCAGACAGCAGCGCCGAGGCGCGCGAGGAGGCGCCCTTGTCGAAGAAGAACACCTGCGCCTCGGGATACCGCAGCCATTGCAGCGCAAGGGTGTTGAGGAGCACCGATTTCCCGGCGCCGGTCGGGCCCACCACCATGGCGTGGCCCACGTCGCCCTGGTGCAAGTCGAGCCGGAAGGGCGTGGCGCCGGCGGTATGGGCGACCATCAGCGGCGGCTGGCTCCCGGCGTGGCCGCGCTTGGCGCACTCGGCTGTCAGGTGGCTGTTGCGCGAGGGGCCCGGCCAGATCGCCGACATCGGGATCATGTCGCAAAGGTTCAGGGAGGAGACCAGCGGACGGCGCAGGTCCGCGTAGGCCTGCCCCGGCAAGGAGCCCAGCCACGCCTCCACCGCATTGACGTCCTCGACCTTGCAGACGAAGCCTACCCGGTTGATGGCGCTTTCCACCTCGCGGACCCGGTCGGCCAGCCGGTCCGGATCGGCGTCCATGAGGGTGACGGTTGGGGTGAAGTAGCCGATCGAGGCATAGTCGCCGCCAAGGATGGCCAGAGCCGCATCCGCGTCCTGGGTCTTGGCCGCTGCGTCCGGGTCCTCCAGCATCGAGGGCTCGCGGGTGATCGCCTCCTTGATCAGGGCCATGACGCCCTTGCGCTTGGCGAACCAGCGCTTGCGAACCGTCGAGACCAGCTTGCGGGCGTCCTCCTTGTCGAGCGGCATGAACCGGCACGTCCAGCGGTAGGCGACGCCCAGCTCGTTCAGCCGGTCGAGCAGTCCAGGCGAGGAGGCGGTCGGGAAGGCGCGCACCGAGATGGTGCGCATGTATTGGCCGCCGAGGCGCGGGAAGAGCCCGCCCTGGAAATCGTCGTCGCACAGAAAGGCGTCGAGATAGGCTGGGGTGTCGGGCGTGCGGACATAGTGCCGCTTGGTCGAGATGCAGCCGTGGAGGTAGGTCAGGGTCTCGTCGTCGGTAAGCTCGCGCACCTCCGGCATGATGGCGGCCAGGATGTCGGCGATCTGGCGGACCGTAGCCAGGAAGCCGCCCAGCGCCGCGCGATACATCCCCTCCGCGCCGCGTCCGGCTGGGGCGTTCTCCAACAGCAACGATTCCGCCGTCGAGATCGCCTCCTCCGGCGGGAGGTGCGTGAAGGTCATGAAGTAGCGGCTCTCGAAGTGCCGCTCCTCGGCCTCGAAGGAGCCGCGCCGCTCATCGTCGATCAGCGCCGAGACCGGTTCGGGAAAGGCCGACGTCGGATAGTCCTGCGATCCCGCGCGCAGCGCTTCGATGTGGACGCACCAGCGCGAGCCGAGACGGCGCAGCGCGTTATTCAGCTGCGCCCGGGCCGCGACCAGCCCGGCATCCGTCGAGGATGCGAGGTCGGGGCCCCGAAACGCCAAGGTTTTCTGAAAGCCCCCGTCCTTGTTCAGGATCAGCCCCGGCCCGATCAGCGCCGCCCAGGGCAGGTGGTCGAAAAGCCGGGTGGCCTTGGGGCGATACTCCTTGAGGTACAGCATCGCGGCCTCACGGTTCGGCGGAGACGCCGGCCTGGCGCGCCGCGAGGAAGACGAAGGCGCCCACGGCGAGCGAGATCGCCACAGTCGAGCCGAGGCGGCCGCGGCTCAGGGCCGGCCAGGTCGGAAACCCCGTGGCCGGCGCCCAGCAAAAGGCGGCGAACAGCGCGAACTGCGCGGCCGGCGAGCTGAGGATCGCCAGGGCCCACACCACGCTAGGCGTCCAGGTAGGGCCGCTGGCGGACGTGCCGCTTCAGCGCGTCGAAGAAGTAGGGATCGCGCTTGTTCAGCCAGTAGCAGCCCGAATGAATGGCGAGCCCCAGAGGCACGCCCAGCCAGGGCGTCTGCAGGCCGAGGGCGAGCACGGCGGTCAGCACGCCATTGAGGATGGCGATGGTGCGGGGTACGCCGGCGATCGTCACCGGTTCCGACAACGAGCCATGGAAGGCGATCTCGAACCCCTCGAGGCGGGAGACGGCCATCAGAACACCGCCCCGGAGGTCGCGGTGAACAACGTGGTGATGAAGGTGGTGGCAGTGAGGGCGATGGCCAGGCCGCAGACGATGCCCATCCCCTTGCGGACGACCGAGCCGCTTTCGGACACGGCGAAACCCAGGCCGGTGATGACGATGGCGATGATGCCGACCGCCTTGGCCACCGGCCCGGACAGCGACGCCTCGATGGTCTGCAGCGGGGTTTCCCAGGGCATGGACCCGCCCGTGGTGGTCCCGGCCCAGGCGGGCGCCGCGACCGTGAGCGCGACGAAGGCCACCAGCGGCGCGGATCGGATCCGGGCGGCGGCGGAGCGGAGGGAAGGGGGCAGACGCTTCATTGTGGGCCTCGCCGTGGGGCGCCCGGGAAACGCGGGCAGGCCCAGAGAACCGCCAGGGCCGCTTCCTCGTCAAGCAGTATTTTATCTATTTTACTGCGTCCCGCTGTTTTTACGCATCTCGACTGCGAGCAACCTGAGCAGTCCCCTTCAACCTGAGCAGTAAAGTGGAAGCTTTGCTGTCACGGCGAGGAGGGCTGTGTTCAGCGCCTGCTTGGCGACATGCGGGCAACTGTCGATCAGCTCCTCGACGGCATACTGCACGAACTGAATCGAGCTGTGCCGCAGCGCCGCCCATGCTGAAGGTTCGTGCGCGAGGAGGGCGGCGAGCAGGCGCCCCACGTCGTCCAGTCCGGGTTCGGGGCCGACCTGCGCGTGCAGGTGAAGACAGGCGGCCGACAGGATCATCTGCGCCGCGACACCGCCGGCGGCGCCTGGCGTCCCGGCGAGCAGTGACCTGGCGCATTCGCGCGCCGCCATCAGGTCTCCGGCGCTCTGGGTGAGAAGGGCTCTGAACGGCGATAGGGCAGGGTCATGCGTCACAGGATCACCACGGCGAGGTTCACGTCGTTGGCTCCGGAGATCGCCTCCGAAAGCCCGTCCAGCCCCGCCGCGGAACCGCCGCTCACTCTCGCGAGCCGACGCAACCACGGGTCGGATTTAAACCTTTGATGGAGTCGCGGCGCAATATGGCGCCAATGCCCTGGTACTTATGCCCCGGTGTCCTAGGGCGGCTTAGGCGTGATCAGCTCCAGCTGGATGGCCTTCGCCACCGCCTGGGTGCGGTTCCGAACCCCAAGCTTGGCGCACGCGAACTGCACGTAGTGGTCGACCGTGCGCTTGGACAGACCGAGGGACGCGGCGATTTCCGCCGAGGTCTCCCCGTCGGCGATCCGCCTAAGGCATTCGATTTGTCGTGTGGTCAGGCCCCCGTTGTCAGGCACGCACGCCTGCCATCAGGACGCAAATGTATGCTGACTGGAGACATGTCTGGCGGCCGTGGTCGGACAAAGCCCGGGGTACGCGAATAGGCACTGAGCACACGACACACGCCTCCCTATGACCGCGAAGGCTGTATCCGCCCTGCCCAACGACCTCGGCTATAGACGAGTCCCACAACCGCTGCGAGTGGTATTCATTCCTGTACGGTGAACGTCGGTTCAACCACGTAGCAGCGCTGCAGCCTTACCGAGAGCGAGCCCCAGGGCGAGCCCGTAGCCTCCTCCGTCGCCCCTGTTGGTCCAATCCGCAACTCGCGCACAACGGAAGTTATCGCAAATCAAGAATTATGACGCAGCACGTTGGGAAATAGCCCAGCCGCTTGGCGCGCCTTCCGCGCTGGCGTGTACTTCCACCAGTTTATGGCCTCGCCTGTTTTTGCCTGATGTATCGCGGCGGTAAAAACGTCATGCACACACGGATCGTGTCGTTGTCGGGTTACCCCGCATAGCTGCACATAAAGTGCGTCGGCATCCTTTGTCGCCAGCTCACTAACTCTAGAGATGCCAAGAAGTTTAAAATCAGCCAGCGTAGCGGCCACATCGTGCCAGCAGTCTCAACCGAGCGCAGTTCACAGGGAAATTGGAGGACCGGCCGGTGCCCTTACGGATGTCGCCTGCCGCACACGCACGGAGCGGGAGAGGGCCATCGGGCGGCGCATTGTGTGAACCAACCGCTCTCAAGCATGGGCTATTACCTCCTGCCTCCCGGCACGTAGTGCCGAGACTCTTCGACCCGCCGTCGTTCATTGGACCAGGCACCGAGCAAAACCTCGCCAAGTTGCCCGGTTTTGCCTGGGATGTAGTAACGGCGGTCGCCTTCCTAAAAGCCCTCGGGATCACCGACAAGATGGTCGCCAATCGTTGGCTTTTTCGGCAACCACCGGGATGTCCGCCGTTTGAGCCGACCGATCTCTGGAGGGCCGGTCGCGGTGGGCCCCGGGTCATCCGTAAGGACCGGGCAATGGCGTGGGCCCGTTCACAAGGCATCGCAGTCCCCGGCCGCGAGTGCTGGATATTCGCTGCAACAGACTTGGAGCGCTTGGGTTGGCCCGGACTGTCAGGGCCGGACCAGGTGCAAGAACATCTCGATTTCTTAATCGAGCGAGGCATCGTGAGCCCGGCTTATCCGCCTCAAAAGCCCATTGCCTTGAAATTTCTGTATCGATGAATTCGTGTCTCAGGGGATGATAGTTTAGACTTAGCGGCCTGCGGATCGGTCCGACCAATCCTTCGATGGGCGAACGTCCTGCTTGCGCCATTAGCGGAAGTTGGGCCCGCTCCAGCAACCTGTCGTTCGGTCATGGGCTTCGAACGACCGGATCCGACCCTTGGACGACATCGGCGGCGCCGACCTTGAGGCGCGGCCCAAATGCAGACAATAAGCCAACGCTGTACCCGGGCCCGCCTTGCGAACTTGAACCTTGTCCCCTGAGCGTAAGGGGGTCGAGAAAAACCTCCATCGCCCCACGTCCGCGGCTCAACCAAGCTTGATGTTGACACTCGGCAAGGTTGAGCCCAGCGTCCGCAAGAACAAGCTTTGCATTTGGGAGCGGCGAGGGGACAGCAAGCCTTCAGCGTGGGCCTGCTTGCCCTCTACCTCGTCACCGCGGGCCTCCAATCGGCTGACGCGAAGGAGACCTCCCTTTCAGACGCCGCCATTCGGCAACGCATCATCCAGGAATCGATCGCGAATTATCCAGGCCCCTGCGCCTGCCCTTACAACGTGGCGCGCAATGGGAGTTCTTGCGGGCGTCGCAGCGCTTACAGCCGGCCCGGCGGCTACGCCCCGCTGTGTTATGCCCGCGACGTATCCAAGGCGCAGGTTGAGGACTACCGAAAGACCCACGCTTCGCCAACTCATGGCCGAAGGCCAAGACCCCAACGAGGAAAATCTCGATGACGGTGACTACTGACGCTTTTCTGGCGATGACTCCGATCCCCTATAGCCAAGCGCGGCCACAGCTACACACCGCCCAGCTGCGCGCCGAATACGGCGCAGACCTGGCCGAGGAGATCATGGCTAACTGCGGCATTGAGATTGCCTTCGCGCCAAAGGAGCTGAAGGTGGCCCAGGACCTGTCCGAGCGGCTGGGGACCTGGACCTACGCCGGGCGCAGCAAAAGCCGGCCGGCGCTGTTTTCGTCCGGCACTGAAGCACCACAGAGTCTGACCAACGGCGGCCGCTGATGTTGCCACAGGAGCTGATCCAGATGTCGGACAGCCGACTGGTCGTGCTCGAGGCGGGGATGCCGCCGGTGCGGGGCGAGAAGATCGTCTACTGGCGAGAGAAGGCGTTCATGCGGCGGGTCATGCCGGCGCCGGCAGCCACGGCCTACCCCAGCGTCGGCGGATCCAACCCCCTGCCCGGTCGCCGCGCCTGGACTTGTCCAGACGAGCGGCGATCCGCTTCGTCTCGCACCTGACCTAGCCGGCCTTCCGGCCGACCTGGCGCCACCGTCGCCGGACGCCAGCGAGGCGGAGGTGGAAGCCTGGGTCGAACGCTTCATCGACGCCGCCGCCCAACCCCGCGAGGTAAGCCATGCCCGATAGCTCGCCCCAGGAAAATGGTCTCGGTCCCAGCAATCGCAGGGGTAGAGGTCGCATCGGTGACGTCCCCGACGAAATCAGCCGGCGCTAATCGAGCGCTGACACGAATCGCCGACTGGTTGTACCGGGGAGCGACATTCGCCCCCCAGCAGACCGAACTGACAACTGCAGCGGAGCGCCAGCGAACGCGGTGATCAACTCACCGGTACAGAAAGGGTGAGATTACGCCAACAAAAAACCCCTCCTTGCGCGCAAAGGAGGGGTGCCGCCAGCCGGAATCCCTGCCCAAGGGAAACGAGACAAGGGCAGCGGCGACAGAGGTCTCGAGCAAGGGTGTGTTGCTAGCGCATTGGGAGGTCACAGTCCGGAGCGCTGGTTCAGGACGATGGCGGTCTCGTGCGACATCTCGCGGACCGTGTCCGTGATGCTCTCGCAGCCGATGCCGCTCTGCTTCACCCCGCCGAAGGGCACATTGCCCGGGCGGAACGAGCCGGGGCCATTGACCACCACCCCGCCGACCTCGAGCCGCCGCGCTACGCCCAGGGCGTGGTGCACGCTTTCGGAGAAGACGCTGGCCTGCAGGCCGTAGGGGGAGGCGTTGATCGTAGCGATGGCTTCCTTGACCTCCCTAAACGGTGTGATCGGCGCCACCGGGCCGAAGATCTCGCCGGTCAGGCACGGCATGTCGGCGGCGACGTCGACCATCACCGTGGGGGCGTAGAAGTTCTTGCCAATGCGCTCGCCGCCGGCCAGCACCTTGGCGCCCATCGCTACGCACTGCTGAACCTCGCGGTGCACGCGCTCGGCAGCGGCCTCGCAGATGAGAGGGCCGATTTCCGTGTCGTCCCCCTGCGGATCGCCGAGCTTGATCGCCTTGACCTTGTCCAGCAGCAGGCTGAGGAAGCGGTCATAGACAGGCTCGGCCACCAGCACCTGCTTGACCGCGCAGCAAATCTGGCCCGCGCCGTTGGTCAGCCGGCCCTGCACCACGGCGGCGGCGGCCAGGTCGAGGTCGGCGTCGTCCAGCACCAGCATGGCGTCGACCCCGCCCAGTTCGAAGGCGGTGCGCTTGAGCGTGGCCGCGGCCTTCTCGGCGATGAGGCGCGCGGCGACCACCCCGCCGGTGAAGCTCACCATGGCAACCTCGGGGTGGGTGACAAGCCCATCGCCCAGGTCCTGGGGGAAGCCGGTGATCATAGATAGAGCGTCGCCGGGCAGGCCGGCCTCCAGCAGGATGCGGCCGATCTCGAGCACCGTCAGGGGACACTGCTCGGGCAATTTGACGATGACCGCATTGCCCGCGGCGAGGGCGCCGGGAATCTTGTGGGCGAACAGCTCGGCGGGATAGTTGAACGGCACGATGCCCACCACCACCCCCAGCGGCTGGCGCTGGGTGTAGGCGATCATGTGCTCGAGCCCAGGCACCGCGTCCATGGGGATGGACTGGCCGCGCAGGCGCTTGGCCTCCTCGGCGAAGTCCAGGAACAGGCGGGCGGTGGCGGTCATCTCGCCGCGGCACTGGCGGATGGTCTTGCCGTTCTCGCGGCAAAGCAGTTGGCTCAGTTCCTCGTGGCGCGCCTGGATCGTGTCGGACGCCTGGCGCAGGATGGCGCTGCGCCGGTGCGCCGGCATCTCGCGCATGATCGCCCGCCCGCGCACGGCGCTGTCGATGGCCAGGGCCACATCTTCCGCGCTCGCGCGCGGAACACTGTCGATCAACTCGCCGGTGGCCGGGTTTTTAATCTCGATGGTCCTGCCCGACAGCGCCTGTGCGCTTCGGCCGGCGATGATCATGTCCATGGGGCGGTCTCCGAACTGAAGGACTAGGCGGATGCTTGGGGCATGGCCCGGCGGAAGACCAAGAGAATCCCCGCAATCGCAGCCGACAGCACGGGGATAATCAGGAGCGCCCGACCAAGGCCCGCGGGGCTCGGCCCAGCGAGCAGCCCGATCACCGGGGACGACGCCACCAGCCCGCTGAAGCCGCAGGTGATGGCGAAGCCGATGGCCGTACCGCTGCGCCGCTGGAAGATGCGGCCGACGATGGCGATGGTGTTGGGGAACACCGGGGCCATCGCCAGGCCCGCCAGGAACACCAGCACGCTGAAGGCCGCCACGCCAGAGGCGTGCAGAATGGCGAAGCTGGTCGCCCCCATGGCGACGGCGCAGGCCAAGGTGACCGTATAGGCTGGCAAGCGGCTCAGCATCGCGGCGGCCAGCCGGCCCAGCAGCATGCCGCAGGCGAAGCCCAACGACAGGATATTCAGCGCCGTCGTCGTGGGCACGCCCTGGGCGATCAGGAACTTGGGCAGCCAGTTCCACATGGCGAATTCGCAGGCGGTGTAGAGGAAGGTGATGCTGGACAGGATATAGAGGGGGGCCTTGCCGAACAGGCCCTCGATCGGCGCGTCCGCTTCGCGCTGCCGCGCGCGCGGCATGGGCGCGGCAAGTGTCAGGGCGAGGGCCAGCAGCACCATGGCGATGCCGCAATAGGCCGTCAGCGTCGGATCGGAGTGCAGCAGGTTGCCGGCCAACAGCGGCGTGGCCATGCCGCCCAGGCCGACGAAGAGATTCAGCACGTTCAGCGCGGATGCCTTGGCGCCCGTCGCTGCCTGGTTGACTAGGGTGTTGGCCCCGACGATGACCAAGCTGCCGCCCACGCCGAGCAGGACCATGGCCCCGATGCCGAGCACAAGGCTCACCGGATGCGACAGGAGCGTCAAACCGGCGATCGCAGCGCCGAGCCCGGCCAATATGCCCAGCTTGCAGCCGCTGCGATCCATCAGGGCCCCGGCCCACACCGAGGTGGCAGCCAAGCCGACTCCCTGGGCGAGCGCCAAATAGGACAGCTCCAGGGTCGATAAACCCAAACGCTCGCCCAGCCCCGGCACGATCGTCCCGAGCATGGAGGCGAGCATGCCGTAGACGAAGATGACGATCCCCGCGATGGCGATGAGCATGCGCACCGTCGACACCTCCCGTGGCCGGCTTATTTCGCACCGCCGGGAGCGCCGGGGCCCCTAGGCCCGGCGCCGGGCGCCTGCGGCCCAGGCGAAGTCTGCCAGAACAGCAGTTGCCAACGCCCGTCACGGTAGTGGTAGATCGCCAGATAGGTGCTGGCGAGGTGGTGGTCGCCGACCACCATGTTCAGCACGCCGTGGACCATGCCCATAGCGCCGGAGACCCGGGCAACGCGGTCGCTGGCAACAATGCTCTGGTAGGCGGCTTTGCCGGAGCGGATCGCTTCGACATAGTCAGCCTTGTGCTGGATTTGGCCCGAGGCGTGAGTATAGGTCAGTTCGTCGGCCATAGCCCGGCCAACTGCGTCGGCGTCGTGCGCCACCTCAGCGGCAAATCTTTGGTCTTCCGCGGCTAGTAGGCCGGTCTCGGCCTGGCTGGGCGCAGCCAAGGCCGACTGGGCGACGGCCATCGTCGGTAGGCCGACCGAGGCCGCGAGGCATATGGCGCTGGCCAGGATGGCGGCGGCCCGCAATGGGGATTTTGACGCGAACATGGCGAGTCTCCAGGCGCAAGGGTGGGGTGCAGGGTTCACGTGATCACTTCGGGTAGAAGGCGAAGACCACGGGCTTAGGCGCGGCGACGCTCTGACCCGTGTCGGCGAGCTTGCCGGTAGCCTGATCGATCGCGAAAACGGTGATATTGCTCGAGGTTTCGTTAGCGGTGAGCAGCCATCGCCCGCTCGGGTCAATGGCGAAGCTCCAGGGAACTTCCCCGCCACACGCCAGTTCCTGCAGCTTGGTCAATGTCCCATCCCTAGGATTAACGGCGTAGACCAGCAGGGTGTTCTCGCCGCGGTTGGACACGTAGATGAACCGTCCATCCTTCGAGATCGCAATCTCGGCGGCGCTCTTCTCGCCCTTGAAATCGGGGTTGTCGATCGACAGCGCCTGGACCGGATGCAGGCGGCCCGTCGTGGCGTCCCAGCTAAACACTCTCACCTCAGCGCTTAGTTCGGTGTCGAGATAGGCGAAACGGCCATCGGGCGAGAACACCAAGTGACGTGGGCCGGATCCGGCCGGTGTCTGTTCGAAAGGCTGCGCTGCGGGGGACAGGGCCTGGGTCGCCGGGTCGTAACGGTAGACAAAGATGCGGTCGGCGCCCATGTCCGGGGAAAGCAGGTAATGACCCGAGGGATCGACCACCACACCGTGGGCGTGCGGCCGGTTTTGGCGGGGCAGCGGGCCGGAGCCGAAGTTGATCTGGACCGAGGTCACGGACGACAGCGCGCCGTCGGCGCCGACCTGGGCGGTGCTGACCGCCCCTCCTCCGAAATTGCCGACGAACACAGCGTGGAGGCGCGGATCATAGGTCAGGTGGGTGGCGCCGCCGCCGCCGGAAGCGACCTTGCTGATTGGGGTTAGCTTGCCGGTGGCCGGATCGATCGCCAGGCTGAGGACACCACCCTGCTCCTTGCCATTATTTCCGGTCTCGCTGACCGAATAGAGCAGCGGCCGCTCGGGATCAGTCACCAACCAAGTGGGCCGCTCCACCTGCGCGACCTCGGTCACTTCGGACAGGCGTCCGGTCTTGGCGTCCAGCCGGGCGCTATAGATCGCGTTGCCGTGGGAGCCGATATAGACCCGTGGGCCATCGCCTATAGGCGGCGGCGCCGGCTGGGCTGCGACGCTTCCCGCGATCAATCCGAGGGACAGAATGGAACCGGCCAGGGCCAGGGCTCGCGCCATAGTCATCTCCTACTTCAGGTTTGATTGGATTTTCGCGGCTCCTAGGGCCGCGCAGGCCTCGTCCTGTTCCGCAGTGGCCCCGCTGGCGGCGATCGCGCCGATCACGGCGCCAGCAGACACGAGCGGCACGCCGCCTGGCAGAACAATCATGTTGGGCTTTAGCACCGCCAGGGCGGCGGTATCGCCAGCACGCAGCCGCTTCTGAACGTCCGAGGTCCGGCTCTTGAAAGCGGTGGCCGCCACGGCCTTCTTCGCCGCCACGAACACGCCTGCCGGGTCGGCGCCGTCGGCGCTCAGGACGAGGCGCAGACGGCCCAGCGAGTCTACCACGACCACATTGACGAGCAGGTTTTCGGCATTGCACGCCGAAAGCGCCGCCTGTGCCCCCGCCAATGCGACCTCCTGCGGCGCGGCAGGCGCGGCGTCAGGCGGCGGCCCGGCCGCCCCGGTAGGCCGGCCGCTGGGCAAGCGCAGCATGCGCTCAAGCGTGGGGGTTGGCTGGTCGCCCGGCAGGCGGGATGGGTCAGCCGCCGGAGCCAGCGCGGCGACCGACGTGGCTTGCGCATCCGCACCGCCCGCCAAGAAGACGAGCGCGCCGCAGGTCAGAAGCAGATGAAGGGGTTTCAATGGCAATATCCGGGTGAGCGGGTTGAGCGGGTCTGCGAGTCAGGTGGACAGCAGCGCGATGGGCGCTGCCCGCGTTCGACGCGGCGCACGGAACTGTGCGAGAAGTAAGGAAATCGAGATGATGAGCAGGCCGACCCCCGCTCCTGCCTGGAGAAACCGGCCCGGCAACCCCAGGTAGTCACCGCGATGGATTCTCCGCGCCCATTGGTGGAAACGCCAGCCAAGGGGATAGCCGGTAGGGGGAAAGCCCTGTTCGCTGTCGCTGACGGGGCGGCCGGTCCGGCCATCGAAGACTTCCTGGCGGGTATCCTCGCCCGCACCTGCAATAACCACGCCCTGCGGCATGCCGGCGAAAACCCGCACCCGCACAACCTTGAGCGGCGCGGCGGTCTCATTGGCGCGAAATGCATGGAGGGTATTGCGCCAGATCTGCGGCGCTGCGCCGTCATCCATCGGGGAGATGGCGTTTGCGGAGCGGTCGCCCGTATGGAGGTCCAGGTAGATCCTGTGCCAGAGCGACTCGAAGGTGAGCCAGGCCCCGCTCAGCGCGACGGGGGCGAGGGCCAGGGCCAGGGCTATCCAACCATACCGCAGTGCCCGCCAATCATCCGTAGGGCGGTGCACATGGCCCAGCCACGCGCAGGCCTGCCGGATGCATATGCCAAGGCCGGCAAGCGACAGGACGCCGATAGCCGCCGCCTGAAGCGGCCGGAGCCTGCGCCCGACTGCATGAAACGGCGCCACAAAGTTCCGGAGGGACGCTTGCGGTGCCGGGTCTGGCGGCGGAGCCGTGACGGCGGCTCGGCCGGTTGCAGCGTCATAGATCACCAGCTGGCGCCCCGAGCGCGCAAGACCGGTCGGCTTGCCGGCGATCATCCGCAATTCAAGGTAGTCGATCGGCGCATGGCCCAAAATCCCCCGGGCGGCCGACAGTATCGCTGGCGCTATGCGCGTGGGATCGAAGCCGTCCGGGAAGGATTCAGCGGCATAATCGCCGGCGGTGATGACGCCAAATTGGCCGGGCCCCGCGAAGTCGGCGCGTATTGCCTTCATGTCGGGACTGATCGGAGGGGCGTGGACCAGGAGCGCGCGGAGGTCGATCAGCTCGAGCACGACGCCGCTGGCCGACAGGAATGCGACCGCCAGGAGCGCGCAGACGCTCACGAAACGATGAACTGACCGCATGGCGGGTGGCTTGGGCCGTACCGGTTGAATCGCGAATGATGGAAAAATGGCGGGGGCTTTCAGCCCCCGCCAAGACTGGGTTACAGGTGGTAGTCGATCCGGATGCCGAAGAAGCGCGGCTCGGTTATCGACGCATGGCCGAAGGTCGGCCCCTGGTTGCCGCCGGTCGAGTTGAAGTCACCGCCGGGTCCGGAGGTCATCTGCACCTTGTTCTCGAGGTTGGTCACGAACGCCTCGATGTCGAACTTGCCGTTCTCCGAGGTGTAGGTGAGGTTCGCGTCGGTGCGGGTGAACGGCAACTGGGTGTAACGGAGCACCGCGTTAGAGTAGCCGCCGCCGGAGAACTGGTTGTTCGTCAGCAGGTAGCTGGAGGTATAGCGAGTGTTGGCGTGAAACTTCACCACAGCACCGCCGGCCAACTCCCAGGTGTGGGTGTAGCCGCCGCCGACAACCCATTCCGGCACATGGTCCAGGGCCTGACCGCTCAGATTGTAGCTCTGCAGCAGGCCAGCCATATAGTGGACGTACCACGAATGCTCGTAGTCCAGTTCGGCCGTGAACACGTCATTCGGAGATAGGGCGAAGGTCGCCGAGTTCTCGATGCCGTACAGCTTGGACGGGGACAGGATGGTATGACCCACGGCGTTCTGTCCGTTGATCTGAACCGGTACCGCCAACTGCATCTCAGAGTAGTCGTAATAGTACAGCGCCGAGGTGAATTGGAGGGCGGAGGATTGCCGCAACTTGTAGCCAGCCTCGTACGCCGTCATCTCTTCGGGGCCGTAAGGACCCGGCGTGGCGACGCCGCTGGCGGAAACCGTCTGGATGTCGTTGAAGCCGCCGGCCTTGTAGCCGGTGCTGATGTTGGCGTAGACCATCTGGGTCGGGTCGATCTGATAGTCGAGGCCGGCCGTGTAGGTGACCTTTTCCGACGTACCCGAACCGTTGTTGGCAGGACCCACGCAGTCCTGGGTGCCCGTGCATAGCCCGCCGGAAGTGTTCGGCCAGCCCATCCACGGAATCGGCCCGGGTCCACTGAACCACGGAACCGCCAGGGTGCCGACGCGCGTGGTGTTGTCATGTCCCCAACGCACGCCCGCGGTGGCATGCAGCTGGTCGGTGATGGCGTAGATACCGTGGAAGAAGGCCGAATACGATGTATGGGTGGTCTTATTGAGCAGGTTCAGCACGCTCAGGTCGTTCAAGTTGATGTTCGCCGCGACCATGCCCGCGAGCGCCGGCGGAGGAATGTTGAAGGTGTTGGCGTATTCCCAGTCGTGGCCGTCTTCTGTAACCACTTCCTGCCAGTAATTGCCGCCGGCGGACCAGATGAGCTTGCCGGGGTTCTGGTTGCTGAACCGTATTTCCTGATAGTCGGCGTTATAGTTGTCACGCACCAGCAGCCGCGTCCCGTTCAAGTTCTCGTAGGGGACGTAGGGCACCTGCATGTTGTTGGTATGGTAGTGCGAATAGGACCCCAGGTAGCTGAGGTGTACGGGGCCGAACCCTGTGTCCAATTGCCCGTAGATTTTGTTGAACTGATCCTTGTCGTGGCCAATGATCGGCGAGCTGTAGATGTTCAGCGTGCCGTTGCCCTGCAGGCTCGAGTTCACGTTGATTTGCGAGCCGCCCTGGGGATAGCCGACGCCGTTGCGCTGGCCCACGAGATTGGTGACGCGCAGGGTGGTGACGTCGTTGAAGCGGATCAGGGCGCTCAGACGCGCCGCGAAGTCGTTCTGGTCTCCCGGCTTCTGGCTGGTCCCTTGCGAAAAATCGCCCGACTGCTGGATGACGTTGAAATAGCCAAGATGGTAGTTGCCGGCCACCGCGGCGCGCAAGGCGATGTGGTCGTTCACCGGCAGATTGTACATCGCCTCGTAGTTGCGAGTGCCATAGTTGCCGAAGGTGACAGACGCATAGCCGTCCGTATGGAACGCTGGCGCGTTCGTGATGACGTTGATCGCACCGCCCGTGGAGTCCTTGCCGTAAAGGGTGCCCTGCGGCCCATTCAGGACTTCGACCCGTTGCAGATCAAAGAAGCCGAGCGCCTGCTCCTCGGCGCGCGCGACAGGCACGCCGTCGGTGTTGAAGTTGATGCCCGGATCGCCCTTCGAGGTCGTGTCCGTGGTCGTGACGCCGCGGATGCCGATATAGACCCCCTGGCCGGTGCTGTTGACGGTGAGGCTGGGCACGAGGCTAGTCAACTGGACGACGCTGGTTACGTCGGCCTGACGTAGTTCGGTGGTGGTCACTGCCGACACCGCCAGCGGGGTCTTGGAGATGACCTGGTCGTGCTTCTGCGCCGTCACGATGACCTCGCCGGTCTGCATGATGGCGGAGCCTGCCGGGGCCTGGGCGGTGGCCTGTTCATCGGCGAAGGCGTGGATCGGCATCCCCAGCGCCAGGGCGGACAAGGCCGCGCCGGCAAGCGCCATTTTTTTTGTGTGAACAATCATGAGTTGTATCCTCCTCGTATTGGGATTGATTTTTACTACTTATACTTGTGTACTGCTCCAAGCAGCCCCCTGGAGGGAAGCGCCGGATGGGCTTCCCCCGGTTGATTGCCGGCAGACGGGGTTCGGCTGAGAACTGGGTTCAGGTCGCCATGGCTAGCTCCAGATGACCTGCCTCTGGCCGATCTTTCGGCGCCGGCTCCACATCTCGACGTAAATCCAGATGCCGGACACCGAGAGGTAGATCATCGACAGCCCGGCGAAGAGGTCCATGAACCGTCCAGGCAGGCCGATTATGTCGCCACGGTGGACGTTCTTGGCCGTCTCGTGGGCCTGCCAACCGAAGGGGAATCCAGTCGGGGGATAGCCCGGCTCGGTCTCGCTAACCGGCTTGCCCGTCGAGGCGTTGAACACCAATTGCTGCACCTGATCATCCTGTCCGCCCGTAATGATCACGCCCTGCGGCATGCCCGCGAAATAGCGCAGTCGGATCACCTTGATTTGGCCGGAGGGCCGGACCGCCCGGTAGCCGCCGATGGTGGTCTGCAGCATCGCCTGGAGCTGGCCGTCGCGCAGGGGCGCAGCCGTTCCGTCGTCCCGATCGCGGCCGCCGCCCGGCGGGCGTTGTCGGCCGCCGCGGCCGACTGCAGGACCGCCGCCCCCTCCAGGGCCACGCAGCACCGCCTGCGCACCAGGGGGACGCGGCGGGCGATGGCTCGCCATATAGAGACCGAAGCCAAGGCTCTCGACCGCCAGCCAAGTGCCGCTGAGGGTGACCACGACCAGGAAGGCGGACGCCGTCAAAGCGATGGCGCGGTGGAGCGTGCGCCACCATCCTCCCGCCACCCAGTATACGCCAGATTTGCCATTGCGGGCGCGGGCGACCATCATCTTCCAGTAGATGATCAGGCCGGTGACGATCAGAACGCCAAGGCCGACGCCCACCACCACGTTGATATAGAGGGCCCAGTCGCCGAAGGTCGTCATCCGGTGCAGCCGCTTGACCGTGTTGCGATCCGAAGCGGGCGAGCCGAACTCGTCGTTGCCAACGGCCGGCGCCGCGCCGAGCCCTGCGCCGGTCTGGCCGTCGAAGCGGAAGACACCGTCAGGCGCCTTGATCTGACCGATGGGCTTGCCTCCCGCCATGCGCAATTCGACATAGCGAAGGGGCGCCGCGCCGAACGCGCTGCGCGCGCTGCTCATCACCCGTCCAAGCATTGCCGCCAGGTCGGCGCCGGCCGGGAGCGCCGGCGCGCTGTAGTCCCCGGTGGTGATGACTTGGTAGTTCGCCGGGCCGTTGAAGCTTTCGCGCATGGCCATGACATTGGGGTCGGTGGCCGGCGCGTGGGTGAAGATCGACCGCAGGTCGACGAGCTGAATCAGAGTTCCGGTCACGCCGAGATAGAGCGTGACCAGGACCACGAAGACGGTGACAAAGCGATGGATCGCCTTAGCGAAGCGCATCAGGCTACCCCGCCACGCACGTGAAGTTGGCGGCGTCGGCAGTGTCCCCCTGGCCCTTGTAGTTGGCGACCATGGGATAGGCGCACAACGGGCTGCTGCGGATCACCTTGCCCTGGACGACCTTCACCGCGTCGATGCGCTCGGGCTCCTTGCCACCCGCCACCCAGTCGTCGATCACGCCAACCTTGCTGAAAGTGTCGCAGCCCTGGCCGCCAGTGCAGTGCCCCATGCCAGGGATGGTGAACAGGCGAACCTGCTTGCTGGTCTGGGGGCCGGCCGTCTTGATCAGCCGCTGGTAGTAACGGATCAGGTCGTCGGGATTGTGGAAGTCGTTCCAACCAATGTAGAGCAGCAGCTTGCCGCCATGGGCGAAGAAAGGCTTGAGGTCGGCGTCTACGGACATCAGCGGGCCGACTTTCTTGATCGCGGTCTCAATGTCCTTGTCCCAGTTCATCTGGCGGGAATCGAAGCTGGGATCCTGGAAGGCTGGATAGCGGAACATGTCCTCGGCCACGCTCATCGGCTCGGTCCCGACGAACGGCGTCCACTCCAGTTCCGAGCCCTTGGCTGGGCCCTGGTAGATCAGCTCATGGGTGCGAGGGTTGACGGGACCCTGGTAGATCTTCTCCAGCAGATAGGCTTGGGGCGGGGTCAAGCAGTCGGGAGAGTCGGCGCCATTGGCGCACATCAGCGCGCCCGGCTCGAGGGTGCACTTGTCCGGCTGGTCGACGTAGTTGAACTGCTGACCGATGGCCGTGCCGCAGGCCTTGACCATAGCGGCGTGGATCATCTGATACTTTTCCTTGGGCATCAGACGATCGGGCTCCTGGGTGATCAGCCAGTTGGGCCACAGCTGGGATGCGTTGAAGTTGACGATCGGATTGGGCGGTGCGCCGGCGACGATGCCGTCATAGTCGGTCGGGTAGCGCTTCGCCTCGATCAGCGCCTCGAGCCCGCCCAGGGAGCAGCCGACCCAATAGGACTTCGACGGCGCCTTACCGTAGTAGGCCTTGATGAGCGCCTTGGCCTTGAGCGTGAGTTGATGGTCGGCGCGGTAGGCGTAGTCGATCAGCTTTTCCGGGTGCCCGAGGGCGAACTTGCCGTTGCCCTCCTGGTGGCCGGTGTCGGTATTGGCGACGGCGTAGCCCTCCTCCAAGCCCGAGAGCAGGTTCGGGTACTGGATCGAGCCGCCCCAGCCGAAGCTGGCCACGCCGAGGAACTTGCCGTTCCAGCTGTCGCGCGGCAGCCAGACCTCGATGCGGATGTCGGAGTCGGCGCTCGGCTTGAGCGTGGCGGTGATGCGGCAAAAGGCGGGATTGGAGCCCGCCTCATGGTGGCCGGCCAAGTCCATCCCGGAGTTGAAGCCCATACCCTGCCGGGGCGATTGAAAGGCGCCGGCGGCGACCGCTTCAGCCTTGGTGATCGTCGCTTGTGGCAACACCATACTGGCCAGGCTTTCGCACGACACGACCGGCGTGGCGGCATGGACCGCCAGCGGCGCCGCGAGCGCCAGCGCGCTTAGCCCCCCGACGACATAGGCATTCAGCGAATACCGTCTCTTGTTCCCGCTGACCGGTGACTTAGACATCAACTCGTCCATGTGTTTTCCGTTTTCCGCTGACCTGCGCTGAACCGCCGGTTAAGCAATTCTACCTACTCGAACTCGACTTCCAAGCACTGGTGGAAACATCCGTCCGAAACTGAAATCACTCCGACAGACAATTCAATGAATAGGCAACGCAAACCCCAGGGGATAATACCGGACAACACACCGGCACCCCACGTCTTCAGAGAACTATCCGTCAGATTGAATTCAAATGACTTCGCGCATCCAATTCCCCCCGCGCATCGCCCCGCTTCTCCAGGGACGTTTGTCTAAAGAACGCGCGGCACCCCACACTTCCGCTATTTGCGGGGGACTTTTTTTGCAGACGGCTTGTCGCACCCTGCCAAAGGGCGGGAGCGCAAGGCATAAAACCTAAAACAATGCGGCCTTGCCGCCCTTGCGCCGCCTCGACCACAGGTCCGCGCGCATCCTGCCTCCCGAAATCGAGAGGCAGACCAGCGCCAAGCCGCTGATCGGGTTGGCCAAGCGGCCGACCCAGCCCCGGATCATGCCCGAGTGAAATGCTTGATGTTCTCGTGCCGCTCGGCCCTTGCCCATGACGCCCCGATGGCGCACGCGGAGGACTTTGATCGGCGCGCCCAGGTCCAGCGCATGAATCGGCGCGACTCAGCCCTGACTTTTCGGCAGCCGCACGATCAGGCCATCCAGGACGTCGCTGACCTTGATCTGACACGACAGGCGGCTGTTGGGCTGAGTGTCGCTGGCAAAGTCGAGCATCGAGGCCTCGTCGGCGTTGGGCTTGCCGGTCTTCTCAAGCCACGCCTCGTCTACATAGACGTGGCAGGTGGCGCAACTCATCGCCCCGCCGCACTCCGCCTCGATGCCCGGCACGCCGTTGCGCACCGCGCCCTCCATCACGCTCATGCCCGGCTTCACATCCAGGGTGTGCGAAGCGCCGCCAAATTCGATGTAGGTGATCTTGGTCATTCCATACTCCGGCCGCCTTGGCGGACAAGGGGGATTCATAGGCTAGTACCGGGCCTGCACCCGAACACCGAAGACCTCGGGATCAGACACAAACCCGACGGCGGATAGTGGCGCACCGATCGAATAACGTTGGGCGCCATCGACAATTTGCTCTCGGTTCTCCAGATTATTCGCAAATATCTGAAATGTATATTTTTTACCAGCAGGAGAATATGAAATATAAAAACTGGTTCTCGTATATCCATCTTGCCGATACTGGACAGCTTTAAATAGGTTATTGACGAAATATGAAGACGAATAAATTGTATCAATGTGAAATTTGAGCGACCCCACCCCGCTAATAGACCAATAGTGATCCCATCCAGCTACGCCCTGTAGGGACGGGACATCATCTATATTTTTTCCGTTGAAATTAATATTCGTGGTCGGGCCTGCCATGAATTTTACGTAGTACCCCCTCTCTGTGTTCAGGGATAAGTTCAGAACGTCTGATTTCAATACCGGCAGCGAAACATCATTCTCCCACCCGTACACAATCTCTGGCGCGAGATTCGTAAATACAACCAACTCATTCGCATTATTGTTTAATTCAATTGCCTGCGTAACCTGCGCTTTTGAATAATCATAAAAATAAAACGACGACGTGACGCGAAATCCATCGGATTCTTGCTGCTTATATCCCAATTCATATGCCGTCATCTGCTCCGCCCCATACTCATCTACCTTGTGAGTGCTGGGGTTGTAGTCGTTGAAACCACCGGGCTTATATCCCGTTGCAATATTTCCGTAGACAAGCCGCGTAGGGGCGATTTGATAATCCGCCCCCACGTCATAGATCATCTTTCCGGAACTGGAGGCGCCGTCATCCTGCACCCCGATGCAGTCCTGGAGCGCCGTGCAACCGCCACCAGTCGCATTGGGCCAAGGAACCGGTCCTGCACTGCCTTGACTGGAGAATGGCCCGTTCGCCAGGGTGCCGATCCGCTGGGTTTGATCAAACGCCAAGCGCAGGCCACCAGACACATGGATATTGGGCAGTACCGAGTATACGAAATGAGCAAATACCGAATAGTCAAAATGATGAGTGCTATTCAGTATTCCCAACACATTTACATAATCCGGATTAACCCCGACTGCCGCCACGTTTGGACTTTCAACTGACCATACATGTCCATTTTCCTGGATGTGCTCATAACCCAAATTTACCCCCGCTAAATATTCCAGTGATCCAGGTAAGTCGTTCGAAATCCTCAGTTCGTGATAGGTTGAATCATATCGGTTGCGGATGCGCAGCCGCTGTCCGTTCGCGCCCGAACCATAATCAGGCATCAGTTTGTTCGCTTGGTAGAGATCGTACGCACTGAGATAAACCAAATGGAGGCCATTATGGCTGGCGTCGAACTGTACGTTGGTGCGCAAGTACAGATCATCGGTATACCCCTTGAATTGGTTGATGAAGCCCAGGGCTGTACCCTGGCCCGTGTAATTGGGGCTCAAGTCCAGCGCGGCGCCGGTGCTGCCGTAACCGACGCCCCCAATGTGCGCGGCGGCTGCAGTCACGCGTAGGCTATAGTCCGGACCGAAGTGGGCCAGGGCGCTGAGGCGCCCCGAGATATCATCCTCGTCATCGGCGCGCCCGACGGTCTGGCCGGCCGAATTCAAAAGAGAGAGGTAGCCATCGTGATGGTTGGCGCTAAGGGCGGCTCTGACCGCGAGATTGTCGTACAGCGGCACGTTGACCATCAAGTCCAGGCGCCGCGTACCATAGTTGCCTGCCTCAGCTTCGGCAGCAGCATCGAACTCCCCGCCAGGTGCATTGCTGATCACATTGATGGTGCCGCCCGTGGAGTTCTTGCCATATAGCGTGCCCTGAGGGCCGCTGAGGATCTCGACGCGCTGGACGTCAAACAATGGAAGCGCCTGTTCTTCCGGACGCGTAACCGGCACGCCGTCGTCGTTGAAACTGATGCCGGGCTCGCCCTTAGTGGTGGTGTCTGTGGTCGTGACGCCACGGATTCCGACACTGACGCCCTGGTTCCCGCGGCGAACGACCACTCCCGCTGCCTGATATTGCAGGTCGATCAGATCATGCGCGCCGATCTCGTTGAGTTGCGGACCGCTGAAGGCGGCTACCGCCACCGGCGTCTCGGACACAGCCTCGACCCACTTTCGTGCGGAAACGACCAGCTCCGCCCCCTCGACCAAGGGCGGGGCCGCTACCACATGAGGAGCCGGTGGAATCGGCCGAGCTGCCGGCCGCGCCGGCGCCGGCGCTGGCCGCTTGGACTCGGGCTTTGGCCGCAGGACCACGATGGTCCCATTGTAGGACGATACTTCCAGCCCTGTATTTGCCAGAAGCCGACCCAAGGCGTCCTCGGGCTCGAAAATTCCAACGATCGCTGGGACCTTCACGCCGTTGAGTTGGGTGACAGGCGCGACAATGACGATTCCCGTTTGCCGCGCAAAATCGGCTATGGCCTTACCCGCCTCCTCGGACGGTACATTGACACTCACGGGCTTCGCCTGCGCCGCTGCCCACCAGGAACCAGCAGCCACTACCCCTGCCATTAGGCGGGTGGCTAAAAGCCCACGACGATCTACGCGGATCGACATTATTCCCCCCGGAAGCGCCGGGTTTTTCATCCCGTTATTTTGGCGCTCATTCGTAAAGCGTGGTCCATATCCATCCCCTGAAATCGAACGCCTTTCAGGGATACTCAGCGGTACAGGCGCACCTCCTTGTCCCCTAGGGCGACTTGGGCGCCGAACGCCTGGGCCACCGATTGGCCGAATGCGACGGGATCATTAGCGGGGAACAGCCCGGACACTTCCTCGTGCGCCAAGGCTGGATCGACGATGATCCGGACATCTGAATAACGCGCGAACTCTTCCGCAGCTTGCGCCAGCGTTTCCCGGTCAAAGGAAATCCGCCCGTTCTGCCAGGCCAGCTCACGATCGACGTCGGCCGACTGCAGGGTCGACAGGGCCAGACCTCCCCCTCCCAACGCCGCGCGCATATCAGCAGCCAGGCGCACCGGCGCTGCTTGCGGATGTTCCTGTTGGCGAACCTCAACGATCCCTTCGCGAACCACCACATGTGACGGGGCTATGTTGTCCCGCAGGCGCGCCGAGAAGCTGGTGCCGACAGCCCTGGCTTGCAGGTCCGACAGAGCGACGACGAAGGGACGCTTAGGGTCTTTCGCTACATCGAAAAGCGCCTCCCCTTTGACCAGCTTCACCAGACGTTGCTGCTGGGAATAGTGCACGGCAATGGTGGTGTCGGTGTTCAGCGTGGCGATGGTCCCATCAGATAGAGGGATTCTACGAACCTCCCCCAGGCGGGTGCCGTAGCGCCCGTTTAGAAGCTCGTACCAACCCAAAGCCGCCAAACCCGCGGCCAGGCTGGCTCCGCCGCTCACCACCATACGGCGCGAGGGTTGAAATCGGCCCCTGCGGAAATTCGACGGGTCGTACTTCGCGCCCAAACCCGCGCTGCGCTCCGTGTGCCACGCGAACGCCCGCATCCGACAAAAGGCGCCAAAATGGCGCTTGTCGCTCGCCAACCACTCGTCCAACTCTTCGCGTTCCTGCTCGGTCAGACCCCGCTCAAGCTTCGAGATCCAGACGACGGCGATGTCGTCAATCTTGTTGGTTAGTCGTCTGGACATGACTGGAGATAAACCTTTCGGCATTTACGCGAGACATTGGCTGGCCCGCATATCCGCCGCGGGCAAACCGTTCAAAAAGAAGGATGAGCGCCTTTCTCAGATGCTTCTCAACAGTACTTTCCGACAGCCCAAGCCTCTGAGCCGTCTCCTTTAATGAATAACCCTGTACGCGCCTCAAGACGAAGGCCCTGCCGATCTTGCCCGGCAAGGTGGCGATGGCCTCTGCGAACCTCGACAGTTCGTCCCTGTCCGCCACTTGCTCCTCCGGATTGGGCGCATCGAAATGCAGACGCAAGTGATCCACGTCTGCGAGCGCCTTGAAGCTCACTACCTTGCTACGGCGTACATGGCTGATCAGGATCGAGCGGGCCGTGATGAACATGTACAATTTCGGACTGTCAACGATGTTGAGGTTAGCCGTCTGGATCAGCTTCGCGTAGGTCTCCTGGACAATGTCGTCGATTTCCAAGCCGGGAATGCGATTCAGGGACAGCCATTTGCGAAGAGCCAACTCATGCGGCAGCACATGCCGAATGAGCCATCGCGCCTCTTCCTTGGATAGTGCGCTATGCTCTTTTGGATCTACTTGGCTCAACCCTAAGACCTCGCGAAATTGGATCGACTACCCCGCAGTCTGATTGCCGCCCTGCGGCAGGGTCAGTGCGCGGCCGGCGGACGCGGCGGTATGGAAGGGCCGTTGGGCCCGAACGAAGTCTGCCAGCATAGAAGCTGCCAACGACCGTCCCGCTTAATATAGGCTGCGAGATAGCTGTCTTCAATTTTGAACGTGCCGACCACCTGATGCAGCATCGCGTGCGTCACGCCCATGTCTCCGGACACCCATGCCGTTCGGTCTGAAACATTGATGCTCTTGAAATCAAGCCGTCCGTTTGAGATCGCATCGAGGTACTGTGTCTTATTCTGCACCTGCCCAACCGAGTGGGTGAATATCAATTCATCGGCCAAGCCATGGGCGATCGCCGGCATGTCCTTGGCGATCTGGGCTTGGAACCGCCCGTCTTCGGCTGCAAGCAAGGATGCCTCTTCCTGGGAGGAATACGCCGGCGCTTGCGCGAGCGCCGCAACGGGGAGCACGGCGCCGGAAAGGGCCAAAAAGGCCGAAAGCACGACTGTAACAGCTCGGTTGTGACCCATCAATCAAACTCCCAACGGCTCAAGACCAATCGATTTCCAGTAATTTCCCGACAAATCGCAAAAAATTTCCGGCTATTGACTGCACCAATCGCCACCGTGGATGTGGCGCCGAGTCGAACTCTAGAACCGGCCTGGCTGGTTCAGCCAATCTGCGACGTAGTCAAACATGCGTTCCTTGGGATTGCCGTACTCAGGCCGACACGCATTGAAGTCATGATCGGCGCCTTCGACCCCAACCATGACCTTGTCATTCGACGCCAGGTGATCGAACACTATCTCCGACGGGACGACGAACTCCCAACACGTGACGGTCATCACCAGCGTCGGCACGGTGACGCCTTCGGCGTTGGCGGGCGTTCCGGTGTTGGACGACTTCCAATCGACCCCGACAATGTCGTCTTCGGTCAATGCAAAGTCCTTGGTCGTTCGGATCAGGTCATTGGCCAAGGCGCTGCGCACCGTGTTGCTGCAACAGGGACTGACGCGGCCCACCAACTTGACCCCGCTCATCGTCGGCCGGACCGAACGCAGGATTTCCGTGGGCTTGGAGCCATCGGCCTTGAGCAACAGGTGCGGCCGCTTGGTATGGGCGAGGATGGATAGATCGGTGTCGTGCAGGCTTGCGGCGCTGCCATCCAGACGCAGACCTGGCACGATCAGGGGCTCGTTGCCGGGATAGGTCCCCTTCCCAGCCTCGATAAGCTTCAGGCGCGCCACAGCAGCATCGACGATCTGGTCGTTCCGTTCGGATTGGGCGGCGAAGTAGCGCGCGCGGAACTCAGCTGGATAGGCTGCAGCGCCCGTCTTGGCGTCGTAGCCGTTCGAGGGCGCGAACATGTCCAGGGCGGAGCGGCTGCGGGCGGCGCCGTCATAGGCGGGGTCGACATCATTCACCTGTGATCCCGCGCCCAAGCCCGGCTCCAAGAGGATCAGGCCATCCGGCTTGGCGCGGTCGACCGCATCCGCCGTCTTGCAGGGATAGAGGACCCCGGCGCCTTGGCAGGCGGCCGGTCCATGCTCGGCGACGTTGTCGTAGAGCGTCATCGCGACGCCGCCGGCACCCCAGCCGATGATGACCACCTTCTCAACACCCGGCAAGGTGCGGGCATAGGTTATGGCCCTCGACGTCTCCTCGAACCCGTCCAAAGGGGAGGCCAGGTCACCGCCTTGGTTTCCGCCGACGTGGTGGGTCACGAACAGCACACGGTAACCGCGGCTAGCCAGCTCGGCGGCGGGGACGGTAAAGCCCAGGTTGGCTGGGTTGGAGAAGACCAGCGCCACGCGTTGATGAGGGCTCCCCGCATTCGGCTCATAGAGCAGACCGTCTATACGGGTTGTCCCCAGCTGCACGTGGCTCGCATGGTACTTGGCGCCGCTGATAGGCCCCATGGGAGCGACGTCGGAACGCTGTGCGAAAGCGGCCACCGGAGTGAGGGCGAAGCCGGCGAGGAGCACAGCCGCTCTAAGGCTTTTGAATGGCTTCAACGCTCGCTTCCTCCAACGCCTGTCGGGCAAACCACCCCATCCCGAACAGCATGCCTGTATGACTGCGCGTTCTAGGAGGAGATGGTTCGCCTAGTCTTTGCTTAAAGAACGAACGGCGCGCCGAAACCCGCTATGCGGCCCGAAAGAAGGGTGACCGCGGAGCAGCGGCCCTCTGGGCAGACTAGTCGGCGCCGAAACGCCCGCCGCGGCAAAGGGCGCGGCGGGCTAATATCAGCATAAGGGGTGCGTGCCGATCACCAACCGGCTGGAACACCGGCTACCTTTATTGCCCGCCGGCGCGTACCCGTGGTCTTGTAGACCAGGGAGACCTTGGTTCGGTGCAAGATGTAGGTGCCTTAAGGCAAGTTTGGAACTTTCGCGTGGACACTAAGCTCTTTCGTTTCTCTTCAGACTAACGTTACTTCAAAAATCCGGACGATTCGGCCGCGCTTGAACAGTGGGAGCAGGGCCATGCAGTCATCATCCTTCATCGCGGTAGGCGCCCTGGCGCTTATGGCGTCGTTCGCCGCCCATGCGCAGGATGGCGCAGGCGCCGCCCCGCCCCCGCAATCCATGCCCGGCGAGTATTTCGACATCCCCCAGAGCGCGCAGTTGAAGGTGCCGCTGGGACCGCCCGCGGGGCCGAACGCCAATCCGCCCCGCCCCCCCTCGCAAGCGGCCTCGAGCCTCGGCTTCGCCCTTGCGCTTGAAGCAGCACAGGCGGCTGTGCAGTCCTGCGCCGCAGACGGCTACACGGTGGCGGCCGCCGTCACCGATTCCGCCGGCAATTTGAAAGCGGCGCTGGCGCCCGACGGCCTCCGCGCGAACGGCGTCTACATGGCGATGCACAAGGCCTTGACGGTGGTCGGCTTCGGCATGTCGACGCTGCAACTGCGCGGGCAGATCGAGCGGGATCCGGCGCTGATGGCGCGGATCAAGCCTGACATGTCGCTGCTTCCCGGGGGCCTGCCAATCTTCAAGGGCGGGCAGCTCGTCGGCGCCATCGCCACCAGCGGGGCGGCCGCCCACGAGGAAGAGAAGTGCGCCCAGGACGGCCTCCGCAAGATCCAGTCCCGGCTCGACTGAAGCGGCGATCGGGGGCGATACGCGCCACTAACGGACTCAGGATCCGCTCCAACAAGCGGACATTCCAGGATCAGCCGATCCGCCGCTCGCGCGGCAATGCAATTTCAACCAAGCAAAATCCGCCGCCGCCTCAGGGAGGCGACGGCGGCCAGCCCTATTTCGCGGCGTCCAGCGTTTCGTCCAGCCAGTCGTACATGCGTGCGTAGGCCAAGCGGCTGGCGCCCATTTCGCAGTGAGCGCCGGCGCCTTCGGCGTCAGTGAACTCGATCATCGTCTTGGGACAGGTCAGGTGATCGAATAGTTCCTGCGCTGACTGTTTGAAGTAGAGGTCCTTCTCAGCCTTGCAGACCAGGGTCGGGCACCGGATTTGCTCCGCGATCCCATCACGCAGATGGTAGGCCTGCGTCGCGGCGATGTACTTACGGGGACTATCGACGCCGAACGTGTACATGCCCTGGGTGAACACCCATCTGGACACGCTGCTGGCCTCCATCGCGTGAGCCAACATGGCGTCGAGTTCCGGGGCCTCGGGCGCGAACAGTCCGGCGAGGACCTGCTCTCGCTTGTCCTCGGGAACGCCGTTGAACTGCGCAGCGCCGTAGTCGTAGACGCCATCGTCGGCGATGCAGGCCGCCAGGCGGTGCTCGAAGGCGGCCGCGCGCGGCGCGAGGTAGCCGGCGAAGCTCTCGCCATGCAGGGCGATCTTCTTGGGATCGACCTCCTTGCGGGTCAGGAGGTAGTCCACGACCGGCGTCACAACCTTTTCCCAATCCGGCCGGAAATGCAGCCCCTGCCGGTGAACGGAAGCGAACTGCCCGGGGCCATCGAACACCAGCACGTTGAAGCCGCGCTCGACGGCGGCCCGGGCGCCGTTCCAGTGCATTTCTTCCGGCGAGCCATCGAAGCCGTTGTTGAGGATCAGGGTTTTGCGAGGCTGGCCTGACGTATCGGCTGGGTGGAAGTAGCCCAGCAGCGTCGTGCCTTCGTAGGGGATCTCCACCGGCTCGATGGCCGGGGTAAAGAGCGCAGCGGCCTGCCGATAGCAGGCGGTCGTATGATCGAACGCGTACCTCACGCGCGGGTCGTCCGGCGTGCCGTGCAGGAAGAATTCGGAGCTGCGGTAATAGCTGCAGGCACGCAGGAAGTTGTCGCGGGCGCTGATCTTGTGCCCCCGCTTAAGCTGGTCGGCGGCTTCCGCCGCGAGCCGATCCGCGAAGACCTTGTGGGCGTCGTACCAGCTGCCGTAGTCGCCGGACTTGATGTTCTTGGCGATGGCGATGACCTCGCCGAACAGCGCGGCGCCGTATTCCGCTGCGCCGAACAGGCGTTCGATCTCGTACCAGAACTCGGCGTCGTCCTTGAACAGTAGGGCGTCGGTGCCTTCATGGCTTTGAGAGGCAGGTTGGGCTGGCGCCATTCCAGTTTTGACGGAAGACGCGAGGACGGAGGCGGTGTGGGTGAGGACTCGGGCGTTCATGACTGGGATTCCTTCTGAGCGGTGTTGGAGGGAGACGTGCGGCGTGCGTCGGCACTCGTCCTGGCGGGCGACACGCCGATGGCCCGAGGACGTCGATGCGGTTGGAGGTCGGAAGCGAGCTGACTAGCGCGTGGGATCGACCAGAGCGCCGTAGGCGATGGACCGCGAAATCCCGCGGATGTCGGGCGCCGGATAGGGTCGGCCGGTCATGTAATTGCCGGCGCTTTCCTGGTTCACCATGCCGACCACGATGATGTCGTTGACCGGATCGACCCAGAACCAGGTGCCGTGTACGCCGCCCCAGTAGAAGGTCCCGGCTCCGCAGCCGCCGCCGTTGAAGCTGGCGCGCGCCGTGTCGAGCACGAGGCCCAGGTTCATGCCGTAGCCGACGCCTTCGAAGTCCTGCTCGAAGTGCATTTTCACGCCGTCCGCCAAGAGATTGCTGGTCATGAGACTGATCGAGGAGGGCGCCAGGATGCGCACGCCGTCGAGCTCGCCCTGGTTGGCCAGCATCTGGGCGAAGCGCATGTAGTCGTACGCCGTCGAATAGAGGCCCGCGATGGCCAGCAGGTATTTCGGGGTCACGCCCGGCGCGTTGCCGACCAGGGTGGGGAAGGGCGACTGGTCCGGCGCCAATTGGAGCTTGAGGTTTTCGTCCAGGGTGTAGCGAGGCACGATGCGATCGCGCTGATCTTCGGGGATGCCGAAGCCGGTGTCCTTCATGCCGAGCGGACGCAAGACACGCTCGTCGAGGAAGGCGTCGAGATCCTGGCCGCTGAGCCGGCGGATGATGGCGCCTTGGACTTCCTGTTGAAGGCCATATCGGAAGTGCGTTCCGGGCTGGGCCTCCAATGGCAGCTTGGCGAGCCGTTCGATCATATCGTCGGCCGTGCCGCTCCACAGGCCAGCCGCTGCGTACAGAGCGTCGACTTTCGGATTGGTGCTCCCGACAGGCACCCCAAATGCGAAGCCTGCTGACGTCGACATGACATGGCGCATCAGCATGGGATGATCCAGCGGCTCCAGGCCGCCGTCCTTGGTCATCACCTGCAGGTCTGCGAACTCGGGAATGAACTTCGTAACTGGATCGTCCAGCTGCCACTTGCCTTCTTCGTAGAGGGTCATCATCGCGACCGCGACGATCGGCTTGGTCATGGAGGCGATGCGGAAGATCGCGTCCTTACGCAGGGGCTCGCCGCTCTCCACGGTCTGGAACCCGTAGCAGCCTGACTTCAGCAGTTTGCCGTGACGGGCGACCATCACGCTGATGCCGGCGTAGTGGCCGGCGTCGATTTCAGCCTGCATCGCCGCGTCCATGCGCGCCAGACGGTCCGGGGAGAAGCCGGCGGCGGCCGGGTCAGCGACCGGCAGCGGCGTCGGCATGACGATGTCGAAGTCAACGGTGTTGTTCATGGCAGGCCCCTGCGTGTCGCTTTTAACGCAGCCAATCTGCGTTAAGGGAGTCAGTAGCGCCGTGGCCCGCTTAACGCAATACCCCTGCGTTAAATAAATGCAGATGTCTTGCGTTAAGGGGCTGAGCCCTCTATCTCTGACCGCGAAGCAAGACCGAGGCAGGACACGAGCCGTTGAACGAAAGCGTTGAAAGTCATGAGGCGTTGGTCGCTCCAGTCCGTCGCCGCACGGGCGGACGGTCGGCTCGGGTACGTGAAGCGGTCCTACAGGCGGCGCTCGATGCCATGGCCGACCATGGCCTGGACGGCGTGACCTTCAGCGATGTCGGCCGTCGCGCTGGGGTCCACGGGACGTCGGTCCAACGGCGATGGGGCTCGCGCGAAAATCTACTGTTCGAAGCGATCCGGAGCTTCGCCGACCAGGCCATCAAAATTCCGGACACGGGCTCGTTGCGCGGGGACCTGGTCGCGTTTTCGCGTTCCCTATCGGACTACTTCGCGACCCCAACTGGAGGGCAGATATTGCAAATGTTGGTGTCTTTCGTAGACAACGACCCGGCCTTCTCCAAGAATCGCGCGGATTTCGTCCGAGAGCGCCACCAAGCGACACGCGCAATCATCCAGCGCGCCGCAGAGCGAGGTGAACTTCGTGAGGGCGTGACCGAAGAAGCCGCCTTGGCCCTTCTGCTTGGGCCGATCTACGTCCAGATGCTCATCGTCCGCCGGCCCGTGGACGATGATTTCATCGAGCGCGTCACCGACGCCATGATGCACGGCATATCCGCCTAGCATTGGGGCCTTCGCGCAGGGCTCCAGCGCGGGAGCAGAGATTGGGAGTTCGCTGGAGAACTGACGCTGGGCTATAGACTAGAGCCCGGAGTCGGTAGGTAGATCAACAGAATTAGCGGAATACCTTGTGTGAAACGGCAAACTTACATCTGATTTCCGATAAGATATATTAGGCGCGACGCGCATGTAGCTGGGTGGATTCCATTCTGAAGTGCGACCTCTGAGCGTTTTCAGAGGGTTGGCTTCGGAAGGATTTGGCCCTTGGGGAACCGTTACAACCACCTCACGCTCGACGACCGCCGGCTGATTTTCCGGCTCCTCAACGCGAAGGTCT
>DATKPD010000051.1:0-34558 GCA_035524315.1 Caulobacteraceae bacterium | reverse complement strand
CCGCCTCGATGAAGACGATCAGCGACTATGTGAAGGGCGCCGCGGACAAGGACGCCGCGCTGAAGGCCGCCGGAGATATTGGCGAGACCTCGACCAAGCTGGCCAAGATGTGGCCCAAGGGCACCAGTTCGGCCGATCTTCCGGGCGTGAGCGGAGCCAAGCCGGCGATCTGGACCGACGGCGCCAAGTTCACCGACGCCTTCGAGACCATGAATCAGGGTTCCAAGACGCTGGCGAATGTGATCAAGACGGGCTCGACCGACGACGTGAAGACCGCCGCCGCCGCCTTTTCCAAGACCAATTGCGGCGGTTGCCATATGAACTACCGCGACACCCTCCAGCACTGACGGCCCGAGCGTACCGAACATGCGATCAAGGTTTGCAGCCGTACTGGCCGCTCTGGCATGCGCCTCGTGCGTAAGCCCCCATGGCGCGCCCAATACGCCTCCCGACCGGTCCGCCGTCGCTCGCGGCGCCGTCCTGGCCGCGGCCGGCGACTGCCGGGGCTGCCATACCGACATCAAGGGCAAGGGCGCCGAACTGGCCGGGGGGCCGGCTCTGGCGACCCAGTTCGGCTCATTCTACGCGCCCAACATCACCTTCGATAAGACCGCCGGCATTGGCGACTGGAGCGAGGCGGACTTCCGACGCGCCATGCGTCAGGGCAAGGGCGCCCACGGCGAATACCTCTATCCGGTGTTTCCCTATGCGGCCTTCACCGGCATGACCGACCAGGACATCTCCGATCTCTACGCCTATCTGCGGGCGCAGCCGACCTCGGCCAACGCCACGCCGCACAATGCCATCCCGTTCCCGTTCAACATCCGTCCGACCCTGGCCTTCTGGCGTTTGATGTTCTTCCACAAGGGCCCCCTCAAGCCCGTGGCCGGACAAAGCGCCGAGTGGAACCGCGGACGCTATCTGGCTGAAGCGGTGGCGCACTGCCAGGAGTGCCACACGCCGCGAAACGTCCTGGGCGGCCTGGACAACGGGCGCGCCTACGCCGGCGAACCTCATGGCCCGGACAACCAGAGGGCGCCGAACATTACGCCCGGCGGCTGGACCAAGAGCTGGTCGGCCGACGACGTGGCCGAGATGCTCGACAGCGGCATGGAGCCCGACGGCGACTATGTCGGCGGGTCCATGGCCACGGTGGTCGAAGGCACGACCAAGCTCAGCCTGGCGGACCGCAAGGCGATCGGCGTCTATATGAAGTCGTTGGCCGCCAAGCCTTCCGCGCCCTCGGCCAAGCCCGGCTAGGGTTCAGCCGACGTCGGCGGCGTCCGCCCGCCAGTCGAACAGCGCCCTGAGCACCCGCACGGCCTTGCCCCGCCCGCTGACAAGTTCCGGATCCTTGCCCAGGATCAGCCGCGCATCGTCCGCGGCCGTGGCGATCATGGCCCGGTGCGCCACCGGATCGGCCACGTGGTAGGCGGGAAAGCCGCTCTGGCGAAGGCCGAGCGGATCGCCGCCGCCCCGCAGCTCCAGGTCTTTCTCGGCGATGAGGAAGCCGTCGTCAGTTCGCCTCAGGATGTCGATCCGGGCCTCGGCGGTCTTGCTCAGGGGCGCGTCGTACAGCAGCACGCACGCGCTTTCCTTGGATCCGCGGCCCACACGCCCGCGCAGCTGGTGCAGCTGCGCCAGGCCGAAGCGTTCGGCCTGCTCGATGACCATGATGGTGGCGTTGGGCACATTCACGCCGACCTCGACCACCGTGGTCGCCGTCAGCACCTTCAGCCGGCCTTCAACGAAGTCGTTCATCACGGCGTCCTTGGCGGGCGCGGGCATGCGGCCGTGCACCAGGCCGACAGCGTCGGTCCCCAGGATCTTGGCCAAGGCGGCGGCGCGAATCTCGGCGGCGATCAGGTCGCTGTCCTCGGAGTCCGCCACCAGGGGGCAGATCCAGAAGGCCTGGGCGCCCTGGGCGGTCGCCGCGCGCAACCGCTCGACGATCTCAGGCAGCCTGCTCATGGGCGCCGCGCGCGTGGCCACCGGTTGGCGGCCGGGCGGCTTTTCGTCCAGGCGGCTGACGTCCAGGTCGCCGTAGAGGGTCAGCTCGAGGGTGCGCGGGATCGGCGTGGCCGACATGGCCAGCAAATGGGCCGAGACCGCCTTGTCCGATAGCCGCCGCCGGTCGTTGACGCCGAAGCGGTGCTGCTCGTCGATCACCGTCAGGCCCAACCGGCCGTAGATGACGTCGTCCTGGAACAGGGCGTGGGTGCCCACCGCGACCATCGCCTCGCCGTCGGCCAGGGCGCGCAGTTTCTCGTTGCGCCCGGCGCCCTTATCACGGCCGGTCAGCAGCACCGAGCGCACGCCCTGCGCGGCCAGGGGCGCCTGGAGCGTTTCGAAATGCTGGCGGGCCAGGATCTCGGTTGGGGCCATGAGCACCGACTGCAGGCCGGCCGCCGCCGCGTCGGCCATGGCCAACATCGCCACCACGGTCTTGCCCGCGCCCACGTCGCCCTGGATCAGGCGCGACATGCGCCAGCCGGATATGAGGTCGCCGCCGATCTCCGCCAAGGCCCGCCGCTGGGCCCCGGTCAGGGCGAAGGGCAGGGCGGCGATCAGCGCCTCGCTCAGGGCGCTCGATGGGACCACAGGCGCGGGCGAACGCCGCCGCTCGGCCTTGCGCTCGGCCAGGGCCAGTTGGTGCGCGAACAGTTCGTCGTAGGCCAGCCGGCGGCGCGCTGGCGCATCGGGCGCCAGATCGGCCTCCGACCGCGGCCCGTGCGCCAGGTTCAGCGCCTCGCGCCACGCGGCGAAGCCCTCGCGCTTGAGCCACGCATCGTCCTGCCATTCGGGCAGCGCGGGCACACGCTCCAGCGCCTCCAGCACCAGCTTGCGCATGGTGCGCGAGGTCAGGCCGGCGGTGGCCGGATAGATCGGCTCAATTTCGGGAACCTCGGCCAGCTTCTCCATCGGCACGACATAGTCCGGATGGACGACCTGGATCTCTGAGCCAAACCGCTCGATCTTGCCCGAGATCACCCGGTCGGCGCCGACGGGATGTTGCCGCAACAGGTGCGGGCCGCCGCCCTTGAAGAACACCAGGGTGACGAAGGCCGTGCCGTCGAAGGCCAGAATCTTGTAGGGCAGGCCGGCCCGGGGCGGCGGGGCGTGGGACTCGATGCGCGCCGTCAGGGTCTGGACCACGCCCTCCGCCGCCTCGGCGACCTTGACCCGGGGACGGCGCACGATGCCCTGGGGCAAGGTGAAGACCAGGTCGCGCACCAGCGGGCCGGCGGCCTTCTCCACCAACGGCTCAAGCTTGGGACCGACGCCCTTCAGGCTCGCGATCGGCGCGAACAGGGGGAAAAGAATCTGCGGACGCATTTGGCCAGCATAGCGTGGCTGGCGCGCTCCCGCGCGGGGCTCTATACCGGCCGTTCCATGGATGACCCGCGCCTCAAGAAGCTGCTGTACCGCGCCGACCATCGCGGCTTTCGCGAGGCCGACATCATCATCGGCGGCTTCGCCCGCGCGCGCCTGGCCGAGCTGTCGCCGGCTCAGGTGGACGCGTTCGAGCAGCTGCTCGACCAGCCCGACCAGGACCTCTATGCCTGGATCATCGGGCGCGAGGCGGCGCCGGAGGTGTTCGAGGGCGAGATCCTGGCGATGCTCCGCGCGTTCATGCTGCAAGCCCACACCACGATCGGCGCGGATACCGGCGCCTGAACGAGTAAGCCGTGTCCGCATCTCCTGATCTCAAACGCATCGCTCAGGCGCGCGAAAGCCTGGAGCTGGCCAATGCGCCCGAGGGCTTCGACGCCTTGGTCATGGCCGACATCGCCCGCGTGCGCGCCGGCGTCAGCGTCTATGTGGCGCGGGATACGGCGCGGGCCTCGGCCTTCGCTGGCGCATTCTCATTCTTCGCGCCGCAATTCGAGGTGCTGCGCCTGCCCTCGTGGGACTGCCTGCCCTACGACCGGATTGGTCCATCGGCGGCCATAGCCGCCGAACGTATGGCCACGCTCAGCCGCCTGGCCGAAGCGCCCGATTCCAAGGCGGCCGATCCCAAGGCGCCGGGGTCGCGCCTGATCGTCACAACCGCCCACGCCCTGCTGCAACGCCTGCCGCCCAAGAACGCGGTCGCCGCGGCCAGCTATCGGGCGCGCACCGGCAACGACGTCAACGTCGCCGACCTGGAGCGATACTTCGCCGTCAACGGCTACATCCGCGCATCGACCGTGGCGGAGAAAGGCGAATTCGCCATTCGCGGCGGGGTGATCGACGTCTGGCCCCCCGGCGGCGAGGAGCCGGTGCGCCTGGACCTGTTCGGCGATACGCTGGAATCGATCCGCGCCTTCGATCCCGAGACCCAGCGCTCGACGCGCCAGCTCAAGACGATCGACCTGTTGCCGGTGTCCGAGGTGCTGCTCGACGCCGACGCGATCGCCCGGTTCCGTAAAGGCTACCTCAGCCGCTTTGGCGCGCCGGGCGACGATCCGCTCTACGCCGCGGTCAGCGAAGGCGCGCGTCGCTCCGGCCTGGAGCATTGGCTGCCCCTGTTCTACGCCCGACTCGACACCCTGTTCGACTACCTGGGGCCAGACGCCCTGGTGGCCATCGATCATCAGGCCGAAGAGGCGCGCGACGAGCGCCTGGCCATGATCGAGGACGCGCATGAGGCGCGGCTGGAAACGGCCAAGGGCGCCAAATCGGCCTATCACGCCCTGGCGCCCGCCGATCTCTACCTGACGCCCGACGAATGGGCTCGGGCCCTCAACGACCGTCCGGTGCGCCGCTTCAGTCCGTTCCAGAAGGCGCCGACCGACGCGATCATCGACATGGGCGCCAAGGCGGGGCGCAACTTCGCGCCCGAGCGCGCCCAGGACAGCGTCAACTTGTTCGAAGCTGCCGCCGCCCATGCGCGGGCTCTGAGCTCAGCCGGCAAACGCGTGCTGTTCGCCTCGTGGTCGGAGGGCTCATCCGAACGCCTGGGGGCGATGCTGGCCGACCACGGCCTGACCCGCGTCCCGTTCGCGCCCTATTGGCAGGCGGCCAAGGCCAATGACCCCAAGGTTCCTCAGCGGGTGGTCCTGCCGCTGGACAACGGCTTTGAGACCGACTCCCTGGCCGTGGTGTCGGAAACCGATTTGCTGGGCGACCGCCTGGCCCGGCCGCGGCGGCGGCGAAGGGCGCAAAACTTCCTGGCCGAGGCGTCGTCCCTGACTGTGGGCGACCTGGTGGTGCACATCGACCATGGCATCGGGCGCTACACCGGCCTGAAGACCCTGCAGGTGCAGGACGCCCCGCACGACTGCCTGGAGATTGTCTACGGCGGAGAGTCAAAGCTCTATCTGCCGGTCGAGAACATTGACCTTTTGACCCGCTACGGCGCGGACGGCGAAAGCGTCCAGCTCGACCGCCTGGGCGGCGCCGCGTGGCAGGCGCGCAAGGCGCGCGCCAAGGAGCGCCTGCGCGAGATGGCGGAGGGCCTGATCAAGCTGGCCGCCGCGCGCCAGATGAAGGCCACGGCCGAGGTCGACCCGCCGCACGGCCTGTTTGACGAATTCTGCGCTCGGTTCCCCTACGAGGAAACCGACGACCAGCTGAGCGCCATCGCCGACGTGCTGGGCGATCTGGCGGCCGGCAAACCGATGGACCGGCTGATCTGCGGGGACGTGGGCTTCGGCAAGACCGAGGTGGCCCTGCGCGCCGCCTTCGTCATGGCCATGAGCGGCCAGCAGGTGGCCGTGGTGTGCCCCACCACCTTGCTGGCGCGCCAGCACTTCAAGACCTTCTCCGACCGTTTCCAGGGCTGGCCCATCAAGGTGCGCCAGCTGTCGCGCCTGGTGACGGGCAAGGACGCCGCCGAAACGCGCGAGGGCCTCAAGAACGGCGAGATCGAGATCGTGGTGGGCACCCATGCGGTGCTGAGCCAGCAGGTCGGGTTCAAGGATCTGGGTCTGGTGATCGTCGACGAGGAGCAGCACTTCGGGGTCAAGCACAAGGAGCGGCTCAAGGCCCTGCGCGCCGATGTGCATATGCTGACCCTGACGGCCACGCCGATCCCGCGCACCCTGCAGATGGCGCTGTCGGGCATCCGCGAGATGTCGATCATCGCCACCCCGCCGGTCGATCGCCTGGCCGTGCGCACCTATGTCACGCCCCACGACCCGGTGGTGATCCGCGAGGCCTTGCTGCGCGAGAAATATCGCGGCGGCCAGGCCTATTACGTGGTGCCGCGCATCGCTGACCTGACCGAGATCGAGCGGTTCCTGCGCGAGCAGGCGCCCGAGATCAAGTTCGTGGTCGGTCACGGCCAGATGGCCCCGAGCCAGCTGGAGGACGTGATGACGGCCTTCTACGACGGCCAGTACGACGTGCTGCTGTCGACCACCATCGTGGAATCCGGCCTGGACATCCCCACCGCCAACACCCTGATCATCCACCGGGCGGACATGTTCGGTCTGGCTCAGCTCTATCAGCTGCGCGGACGGGTCGGCCGGGCCAAGTCGCGCGCCTACGCCTATCTGACCACACCGGCCGACCGCACCTTGACCCTGTCTGCGGAGAAGCGGCTCAAGGTGCTGCAGTCGCTCGACAGCCTGGGCGCGGGCTTCCAGTTGGCGTCGCACGACCTCGACATCCGCGGGGGCGGCAATCTGCTCGGCGACGAACAGTCGGGCCATATCCGCGAGGTGGGTGTGGAACTCTACCAGCAGATGCTGGAGGACGCCGTGGCCGAACTGCGCGAGAGCGGGGCGGGCGAGCCGGACCTGACGCGCGGCTGGTCGCCGCAGATCAACACCGGGGCGGCGGTGCTGATCCCCGAAGAGTATGTTCCCGATCTCAACGTGCGGCTGGCCCTCTATCGCCGCCTCTCGGAGGCCGAGCGCCCGGAGGACCGCGAAGCCCTGGCCGCTGAGCTGATCGACCGCTTTGGGCCCTTGCCCAAGGAAGCTGACCAGTTGCTCAAGGTGGTGGCGATCAAGGGCCTGTGCCGCCAGGCCCACGTGTCCAAGATCGATGTGGGGCCCAAGGGCGCGGTGGTCGGATTCCGCGAGGACCACTTCACCAACCCCGCCGGTCTGGTCAGCCTGGTGCAGAAGAACCAGGCGTTCTGGCGCTTGCGGCCCGACGCCAAGGTGGTGATCAAGGGCGAGTGGGAAACCCCCGACCAGCGGCTGGCCGCCGCTGAGCGCATCCTCGCCCAATTGGCCAAGGTCGCGCTTCAGGCGGCGTAGCGCCAGCGGCGTCCTGCGCGCCTAACCCGAGTGCGACGGCTGGCCCACCAGACGGCCCAGGGTCCATTTCAGCGCGGCGTGGCACTCGCAGGCGCGCGCCTCCAGGCCTCGGCGGTTGAGCACCTGCACCTGGCCTCGGCCCTGGCGGATCAGCCTGGCGGACACCAACTCGTGCAACGCCTGGGTCACGGTGGTCCGCTGCACGCCGACCATGGTGGCCAGATATTGCTGGGTGATGTGGATGGTGTCGTTGGCGGTGCGATCATGCGAGGCTAGCAGCCATCGGCATAGGCGCTGTTCCACGCTGTGCAGGGCGTTGCACGCGACCGACTGATGCGCCTGGGCCAGATTGGCTTGGGTATGGCGCAGCAGCACGGCGCGCAGGGCCGGATTGGCTTCGGCTTGCTGGCGGATGCGCGCGGCGGGAATGCTGATCGCCATGCCGGGAATCTGGGTGAAGGTGCGGCTGATCGCGCGTGTCGCGGCCAGGGTTTCCAGCAGTCCGACCGCGCTCTCGCAGCCGACGGTGTCGCTCTCGACCGCGCGGCCGTCCTCCATGATGGTCACCACGGACAGTACGGCTGTGTTGGGGAAGTAGACCCGCTCAATGGCGTCGTCAGGTTCGAACAGGACGTCGCCCGAGGCGAGCGACACCGCCATGGCGAATGGCGACAGCGCCGCCAGATCGCGCGCCGGCAAGCCATTGAGCACATGGTTGCGGGTATCCATGGCGTTCGTCTGTTGTTTTTCAGCTCTCATTCAGGCGCATCCTCCACTAGGCCGCGCATGAACATCGAGTCGACAAGCACCTACGAGCCGCAGCTTGCGCGCAGATATAGCGAAATAAACAAGCGAAACTGTCGGCTGGCCGACATGTTCCGTTCCCTGTCTTCGCTAATTGTCGACCATGCTAGGCGGTCCGACGTGAACATCTACACCTTGTATATCGAAGATGACCGCTATCAGGTTCCCTCTCTGCTCACTGTAGAGCTGGCCGGCGACCCGGAAGCCATGGCCCACGTCGATCAATTGTTCGCAAGATCGGCGCACTACCAAGCCATTGAGATTTGGGAGGAAGACCGCCGTGTGGGCCGGGCGGTAAGGCCTGACGCCGCGCGGTCGTGACCCCGCTTCTGGCCTGTTCAAAAGATTCGTGAAGAGCGCCGCCAGCGGATAGCCAAGGGCGCTTAGCTTGCTACGCTCCTCTGGCCTCGGCCAGATACGTCAACGGCGCTTCAGAGGCTGAAGCGCCGTTGATTTCGATGAGGTAGGAGTGGGGCCGAAAAATCAGAGCAGGAAGGTGCTCAGCGGGAGCAGGATTCCCAGCCCGAACAACACGGCGCACAATACCTTGTTCCGGCTGTATTTGAGCGTCATCCACAGACCCAGCAGGGTGGTCACGACGAGGCAGGCGGACACGATCAGGAACACGAACTTCAAGGCCATCGCGGAGCGCGCTTCGCCGTGCTTCCCCGGGGGCGGGCCACCCGGCGGACCGGCGTCCGGGGCGCCGGGCCCGCGTGCGTCCCCATGGTCTTTATCGGCATCGGCCGATGGACCGTGATCTTTGCCAGCGTCGGCCGCCGGCTGCCCGTGGTCTTGGTCGGCGTCGGCAGACGGACCGTGGTCCTTACCAGCATCAGCCGGCGGCGGTCCATGGCGCCGGTTGTCGGTCTGCACGATCTGATCTTTGTGCACCGACGCCAATTCCTGCAGGAGCGCGGGCGCCTGATAGTCCCCGTGATTTTCATGCAGATGATACAGCTGCAAGCCGCCCGTGATGGCGAAGAACAGAACGCTAGGCGCAATGAAAACCGCCAGCCACGTGTGAATTTGCCTGATGAGCATGCTGATAGGCATTCGAAGGAGTTCCCCGTTATGGTTGCATATGATCTATCCGCAACATAAGTGGTATCCAGCGGATAGCGTCTATTCCACCCCGCGCCCTTATGGCGCATGGCGACGGCCAACTCTATTGCCCCGACGAGATTCTTATCACTTGCGGAGCGATTTGGACGCGCCGACAAGGAGGCCGCGCGAGTCTGAGATGCCCTGCTGGGGGTGGGGATCACCTGGACATCAATCCGACCTCGGCTGGATGAATGCTCGATCGGCCGATCCCTCGTCGCCTAGCTGGCCTTGGCCTGCATCGCGCCGGCCGCGGCGCGTTCCAGGGCCTTGGCGGCGTTCTCACCCGGCTCCAACTCAGCCACGCCGATGTCGAATTCGACCACGAACGGCGGGCGGCTGTCGCCGGCGTCGAAGGCGGTGCATCCGATCACGGCGGAAATGCGCTCGGCGGCGGCCCGGGCGGCGTGCTGGCTGGTGGAGGGCAGGGCCAGGGCGAACAGTTCGGGGCCCAGACGAGCGGCCGTGTCCTCCACCCGCACCAGGCGGCCGATCATCGAGCCGATCTGGGGGATGGCCCGGTCGATCCAGCCATTGTCGCGCAGGGGCTTCAGATCGATCCGCTCGGTCAGCTTGAGCACGCACACCGACAGGGTCCGCCGGCGCGCGCGAGAGGCCTGGGTCAGGCGCACCAGATGCGCGGCGAACAGATCGCGGGTGAACAACCCGGTGGCGGCGTCCATCAGGCCGGAGCTGCGCGCCTTTTCGAGCGCGTTGCGGATGGTGGTCTGGCGACGGTGCGCGCGGGCCAGTTCAACCACGCGCTTGGCCGTTTCGATCTCGGGCGTGTCGGGCGAGGCGACATCGGAAATGCCCCGGTGATACACCTCGGCCAGGGTCACCATCGCCTCGGCCTTGAGATAGAGCAGGGCGGGGATGTGGTAGAGGCGGGTGTTGCGCCGCATGCCCGCGGCGATCGACAGGGCCTCTGAATCGTTGTCGCCGGCCCACAGCACCACCGCGTCGAACGGCCGTTCGTGCAGATAGTCGAAGGCGGTGTAGGCGGTGAACGCTCCGACGGTCTCCACGCCGCTGCGGGTCAGGGCGTTGGACAGGGCCAGGAACTGCGGCGCCGGCTCGCCCACGGCCAGGATGCGGAACGGCCCCTGGTTGTCTTCCGGCAAGTCGAGCCGCCGGCCTCGGTCGGCGAAGGTCTCCAGCCGCAGCTCGAACTCCTCCTCGGCCACGGCGCCGCGCACCAGGGATTCCAGCCGCAGGGCAGCCTGCGCCGGATGCAGCGGCGGGGCGAGGGTCAGGTCGTACCCCCATTCGTCGAGATTGGCGTCCGGGTCGCTGATGGCGATGACCGGAAGCCGCCGCTTGCCCGACGCGGCCTTGAGCTTTTTGGCCAGGCCCAGGGCGTCTTCGCCGAAGCTGATCATATCGACGATCGCGGCCTCGATCTGCAGGTCGCCCAGCGCCGCCATCGCCGCATAGGGGCCGCGCGCCGTGATTGTTCGCCAGCCGAGGCGGTCCAGCCCCTCGGCCAGAGGACCGGCGAACTGATCGTCGCGGGCGAGAATGAGGACCCGTGCGTTGATCGTCACGCAATGCCTTTGGCGCTGGCCCTCCGCCCGATGCGGAAGATTCGCCCCACAATAACAGACGCGGCCCGGCGCTCCAGTCGCACGAACGCTAAGCTTGACCCTTGCGGACCACCAGAAAGCTCATCCAGGAGCCCTCGTCCGTCACCGCCAGCACGGTCAGGCCATTGTGAGCCGCATAATGGGGCACGTCGATGCGGGCCATCGGATCATCGGCCAGGAGGCGCACGGCCTGCCCAGCGCCGGCGCCCCTGAGCGCCCGCGCGAGGCGCAGCGTGGGGGCCGGGCAACGGTGGCCGCGAGCGTCAACAAGAATAGGTCTGTCCGAGTCCAATGCGCGCCCCGCTTCGGTTGAGCACAATACACGATCGAGACTGGCCTATGGAATGTTGTCCAATGGATTCCTTGTATTTAAGTCAATCCTATCAGTTTGGCCCGCAGCGCACAATATTGGTTTGACGCGTTCGTGATCCCGTCAGCTCAGGAACCCTTTTTTAAACATGCGCGTTGGTTAGGCACGATCGACTTCGTTCAACACGCTGGAGCAATATCATGAGCAGCACCCATATCACTACCGATCAACCTCAGCGACGCACGGTTCGTGGCGCCAAGCCTTTGGCCACGGCGACGGCGTCTCGCGCTGACGCCTCCACGCCGGTCGCCGCTTCGGCGGCCTCGGTCCGGTCGGCGCCCCCTTCAGCGCCTTTGTCAGCGCCCATCTCGAACCCCACGTTCGAGCGTCTGCAGCGCCGCGACAAAGGCGGCGCGTCGCGCTTGGCCTGGATCGCCCTGCCGATCGGCGCGGTGGCGATTATCGGCGTGATCTACGCCACCAGCCAACACGGCGGTCAAAGTCAGCCGATGGTGGCGCCGGTGACGTCCACGCCGGCCCCGGCGGCCGCACCGGCCGCGCCCGCGCCGGCCATGACCAGCGCCAGCACCCCCGCGCCGGTCCAATCGGCGCCGGCGCATTCGGCCCCGGCTCTGGCCGCGCCGCCGGCTCCCTCCAAAGCGCACGCGACCTCGCGAGTGCGGATGCACGAGTCCACGGCGCCGAGCAGCCGCGACTCGGGCGTGACCGCCGCGCAGCCGCCGGCCCAGGCTAACGCGGTTCCGGCCAGGCCGGGCCCGGTCAACCCACCCGCTCCGGTCCAGGCCAATCCGGCCCCCGCCGATCAGACGCCGGCTCCCGCCGCCAGCGGTCCGGTCAATCCGCCGCCCGCCACTATGAGCGCGCCCTTGACTGACGCCGGGGCCGCCCAGCCGCAGACGGCTCCGCAGACGGACGCCCCGGCCCCCGCCGTGTCCGCCACAGCGCAATAGCCGGGCGCGCGGCCAAGCTGCGCCTCCGCTCCACGAGGACGGCTGCCCCGGTCCTCTTGCGCTGAGCCGCCCCGCGAGATAATCGCGGGGCGGCTTCACTTTGGGCGAACGGCATGAACGCGGAAGACGGCGGCGTGAGCGCCAAGCGCCTGAAATCGCCTCTGCGCTTCGGCGAGATCGTGGGGGTCGCTAGCGTGGTGATCGCCGGACTTGGCCTTTACGTCAGCTACGCCAACCATACCCGCGACCAGCAGGCGGCCATCCAATCCGCCCACGAGGAAGCGGCCGTCCACGCGGTGCTTGTGTTGCGCGCGGAAGGGCAGGGCGCCAGCGTCCGGCTGGAGCCCGCCAATCCCGATCAGGTGGTCCAGAACCAGACCTTCTACTTCCCATCGGCTGTCCGCCGCGGCCCGGTCCAGACCACGGGCGAGGGTCGCCTGGAGGCTGCATGGTTCGCGTCCGGCCTGAAGCAGGCGCTGCGCGGCGCGGACGACGACGGGGCGGAGCACGACTTGCCTGTGGCTGTGCGCACCGACTACGTCCAGGACGGTGAGATCCACACCGACCAGGCGCTTTACCGGATTGGCTTCAGCATCCATCGGCGACTGCTGCAGGGCGCGGAGGTGCGCATCGAGGGGTTGGCGCTCGGCCGCCGCGGCATCGGCCCCGGCTTACAGGCGGCGGCGGACGCCGCGTGGCCGCAAAAGCCCTAACCTCAGACGAAAAGGCCGCCGGCGCGCGCCGCCGACGGCCCTAATCGCCCCAATTCATGCGGGATCAGTCGTGCCGCCAGTGGTGGTAGGGGTAGGGACGATAGACCCAGCGCCCGCCATACCAGATCCACGGATTGTAGTCGGGCGGGGGCGCGTCATAGATGACGTAGGCTGGCGGAGGCGCGAACACCGGCGCGCCTTCGCGCACCACATAGCCTTGAGGACACACGCCGCCGCCGGAATCGCGAGCCAGGACGTTGCCCGCCGCCGCGCCGGCTACGCCGCCGATCACAGCCCCGCCGGTGCGCCCGCCCCCGCGCGCCAGGTTCGATCCGATCACCGCGCCGAGGATGCCGCCGATAATCGTGCCGGCCACGGCGCGGTCCTGGGCCTGGCGGATGCAGTTCTCAGCCGCCCATCGCTCCTGCGCGGCTGCGTACGCCTGGTCCTGTTGCCGGGCCCGAGCATCGGCGTCCTGTTGACGGTCCTGGTCGCTATACCCGGGCGGCGGCGGCGGTCCGGCGTTCTGATCATAGCCGGACGGTGCAGGACCATAGCCCTGGGACGGCGCGCCATCGGGCGGAGGCGGCCCATAGTTCTGGGCCATGGCGCTGGTGGATACGGCGGTCAGGGCGACGGCGGCGCACAGGCAGGCGCCGGCGCGGCTGAATAGGGTCGATCGGCTCATCAGCCTCTCCTGTCGTTGCGCGACCGGCGTCGATTTCGGGCCGGATCGTGGCCGGACGTGACGCCGGCCTCGCATGGTTGAACGACGTAGAGGCCGATTTAGATCAAAAACATAGCCGATTTGCGGCGAGACGCCGGCGGCTGGCGCGCAGGCGGCCTATTCGCCTTCGTCGCTCATGGCGCGCACGAGATCCAGGATCTTGCGCCGGACCTTGCCCTTGGCGATCCGGGGGAACAGCGCCGCCAGCTCGATGCCTTCAGGCGTCATCAGGAAGTCGACGGCGGCCTTTTCTTCGAGCTGTTCGCCGCGATCAAAACCGGCGCCCGCGGGGTCGGCGTAGCCTTCGAAGAAATAGGCGATGGAGGTTTGAAGGCTGCGGGCGATTTCATAGAGCTTGGAAGCGCTGACGCGGTTGGCGCCGCGTTCGTACTTCTGGACCTGCTGAAATGTCAGGCCCAAATCGGCCGCAAGGCTTTCCTGGCTGACGCCCAATACCTTACGTCTCAGGCGGATCCGGCTGCCGACATGTAAGTCGATCGGGTTGGGTCCCGTTTGTTCCGTTGCGACCATTCAGTCCATTTCCTTCAACGGTTCAGGACTAGCGCCCTTCGCCAGGGAAGACAATTAGACCGGCTTTGCGACCTGGGGCCAAGGTCGCTATCTACTAAACCTTGACGCGATTAAGCTCGCCGCCACTACCGACATGCGCCAAGGACGGCGAAAGAGAAAGCAGAGCCTCAGTATCAAGCAACTTTGAAATCTCGACCAAGGCTCGCAAGCTCGTGGTCGTTTCGACTGGATCGCCTGGGCCGTCGAGCCGTCAAGCACGTTAAATTTCAGCTTTGCAACACGGAATGCTAGGGAGAGAGGACCCGTTAAGCATAGTTACCCCTCGAGATGCTTCGCTTTAACGCGAAGGGGGGGGCAAGTCGGACTTCGCGGGCCGCGACATCTTGACGACGTTGACGGGCGGATATCCGCCATGCGCCAGATCGTCGCGGACCTGCACGGATGGGTGAGAGCGTAGGCGCGGCGATGGCGCGGTACAGCGTGCGATCACCAGGGACCGTCGAGAATCCCGAGACCTACATCGATAATCTCAGGCTGCCGGGGGCGCGTGGAGCAGCGCCCGCACCGCCTGATCCACGCTTTGGAAGATATGGTCCTGGCCCAGGCGTTCGGTGACGCCCAGCCGATCGAACGCGGACTGAGCCCGGACAGATTCCAGACGCGCCACGGCGAAATCGACGCCCCGGTGGCGGGTCTCGGCGATGGTCTGGATCAAGACCTCGGCGGCGGTGAAGTCCACTTCGGCCACTGCGCCGGCCTCGAGCACGAACAGGCGCACCCCCACGGGGGCCGACGCCAGCGCCTGGATAATGTCGCGGCGCAGCTCGTAGGCGTTGAGGAACGACAATGGCGCCTGGAAGCCGCCGACCACCACGCCCGGCACGCGCTCGCCCTTGCGCGCCGATCCCGTTGGCCACCACACCGTGCCGCCGGGCTGGCGCTCGAACAGGATCAGGTGGGTGCGGGTGGTGGTGAACACCCCATGCGCCAACGACAGCAGCACGCCGTAGGTCACGCCGGTCTGGATCGGCAGCGCCACGATCAGGCCGGTGGTGGCGGCGGCCAGCAGGAACTCGCCCCACGAGGCCTTGAGCAGGGCGGCGAACACGTTCACGCGAAAGATGCGCTGCGCCACGAACAGCAGCACCCCGCCGAGGGCCGCGACCGGAACCCGCGACAGTAGGGCCGCGCCGAACAGCACCAGGGCTCCGACCAGGGCGGCGGCGAACAGGCCGCCCAGTTGCGAGCGGCCGCCCGCCTGGGCGACGACGGCGGTGCGCGGCGGGCTGGCGTCCACCGGAAAGGTCCCAGCCAGGCCCGCCAAAAGGCCCGCAGCGCCCATGCCCACATAGTCGCGGTTGACGTCCGGATCGCCGTCGGCGCCGGCGAAGGCGCGGGTGGTCGCGGCGGTCTGCACCATGATGACCAGGGCCGTGATCAGCGCCAGCCCGCCGAGCGAGGCGATCCGGTTCAAGGGCGCGGCGGGCAGCCCCAGCGTCGGCGCTCCGCCCGCCAGCGTCCCCAGCACCGCCAGACCATGCTGGTCGAGCCGAAAGACGGTCGTCAGCCCAGCCGCCAGCGCCAGGGCGACCAGCGCGCCGGGCAGGCGCGGACTGAGCTTCTCCAGGCCGAAGATCATCGCGAATACGCCCAGGCCGATAGCCAGCGCGGCCGGCTTGACCCCACCGAGGGCGGCGGCGAGCGCGGCCAGGCGGTGATAGACGTCGCCGCCCGCCTCGGGCAGGCCGAGCACCGCGGGCGCCTGCGACAGGACGATATGCAGGGCGATGCCGGCGAGAAAGCCGGTCAGCACGGGCTTGGACAACAGGTCGGCCATCCAGCCCAGCCGGAACAGCCCCGCCAGCATCACCAGGGCGCCGGTCATCAGGGCCAGGAGCGCGGCGTCCGGGCCGTAGGCCGCCGATCCGCTCACCGCGATCGCCGCCAAGCCACCCGCGAAGATCGGGGTGATGGTCGAATCCGCGCCCGCCGACAACTGGCGCGCCGAACCGAAGGCGGCGAAGCCGATCGAGGCGGCGACGAAGGCGTAAAGCCCGATGGCGGGCGAAAACCCGCCCAGGCGCGCGGTGGCCATCTGCTCGGGGATGGCGATGGCCGCCAGGGTCAGCCCGGCCGCCAGATCGCCGCGCACGCCGGCGGGCGAAAAATCGGTCAGCGAGGGGAAGGGCCGCCACCCCTTCGACTTTCGCTCTTGCCCCGTGTTCATCGGGCGAGACTAGCCGCTGGCGGCGCGCGGCTCAAATGCTTGTCGTCCAGGCCGAATTCACCGCTAGGGAGGGGCGGGTTTGCTCCGTTCACCGCCGGATTCAGCGATGCGTTCGCGCCGGGGCGAGACCGTCAGCACATTGACCACGTCCGGGTCGTCGCTGAGCCTGACGAACAGTTGCCGCCGGTTGGGCGCGGGCACCTGCAAGGCGTTGCCAGGAAAGCCGCTCGGCACCCGCACCGCCCCGGCGAAGCCCGGCTCGCTCGACACCGAGTCGATCAGGAACAGGTTCGAGCCGGTCAACTGGCAGGAGCGCTCGCCCGGGGCGCACTGCACGTCGTGCACGTCGGGCAGGCGCACCAGCACGCCCAGCGGCGCCCAGTCGCTGGCCCCGGCGCCGTTGACCAGGCGAAAGCGCAGCGGGCCGAAAGCCGAAGGGCCGAAGGCCTTGCCCAGGTCAAGCATGGCCAGGGCCACCTGGGCGTTCTGCAGGATGAACCCGCCATTGGCCGAGGTCAGCCGCGCGGTGAAATCGCCCTGGCTGGCCTGCACCTCCAGCGTCTCGGCCCCGGTAAAGGCGGTCGCGCCCTCGGCGTGGATGGAAAAGGTCATCTGGGCGTTGTGCGGCAGCTCGTCCGCGCCCTTCAGCTCCAGCCTGACCGTCTGGGTCGCGGCGGCGGGCTGAACGCTCTGGCCGATCAGCGACACGACAGGGCGCGGCGGGCCGACTACGGTGCTCAGGTTGACCGTGCGCCCGTCCGACAGCCGGGCGCTGGCGCGCATCCGTTGGCCGACCCTGAACTTCGGCGGCGCGGCGGCGTCGGACGCCGCCAGGGTCAGTCCGCCGTCCACGTCGCGCGAGGGATCGGGCTTGAACGACACCCCGCCCATGTCCACGCTCGCCACGCTGTCGAGGTCCGCGCCGTGCAGCACCCCGAACGCGTCGCCGGCATGGAAGGCGAAACTCTCCAGATGGCTGGCCGTGGCGTAGATGGTCACGGGCGCGGCGTCGGGCGCGGCCAAGCCATAGGACCGCACGAGCAGGGTCGCCGGTCCCGCGGGGACATCCTCCAGCGGCGCGGTCACCGTCACGCCGTCGGCTCCGGCGGGTTTCCAGGCGGCGGTCAGGGGCGGGCCCGATCCGACCTGCAGCTCAACGGTCTTGACGCACCCGGCGGTCTGCGCCTCCAGCCGCACCGTGTTGTCGCGCCCGGCGGTTAATCCCTGCTGGTCGTCAAAGGTCAGCCGCCAGGTCTGGGGCTGGGCGCCCTGCACCCGAAACGTTGGGCCGACATAGGGGTCGAAGCCCCAGAAGCCTTCCAGGCGGGCGTCCTGCACCCCGCCGAGCGCGGCCGCATCGACGCCCGAGGCGTCCACATCGAGCCCCCCGGTAAGGGCGTCGGCCTTGACCGGCAGCTTGATCGCGTGGCCGTCCCTGGCCTTCAGGTCGAGGACCAGGTCATGGGCATAGGCGGTCGAGTAGACCAGCGGCGCGCCCTCGGCCTGCAGCACCGGGCCCGGCTTCTCCAGGCAGGCCGGAACGTCGGCGTCGATCACGTGCAGGGGCGGTGGCTGGGCCGGCTCGACCGCGGGCAGGGCGGCGACCAGCACCGACTTGGGGTTCTGGAACGAGGGCGGGGCGTTGAGCAGCAGCGACAGCTGCGCGCCATCGGCTGCGGCCAGGGCGGGTATGTATTGGTATTGCGCAGTGTGGAAGGAATCCATCAACCGGGCGATGTCGAGCACCGAGGCGACATAGGGGCTGAAATAGCCGCCGCCGGCCTGGGGCGCCGAGCTGAGCTGCTCGATCAGGGCGGCCGAGTAGCCCGAGCTCAGGGCCTCGACCATCGAGGTGCTGTGGCCGTCGTCCAGCACCAGGCTGTCGCGCCCCTGGGTCAGGCACGAGGCCTGGGTGTCGGCGGTCTTGTCCAGGCACGCGGAATCCAGCTTGATCGCCAGGCTGCGCGCCAGCAGCGGCGAGGCGGTCTTGAGCCGGTTGGCGTCGGTCTGGTCGATGTGCTGCACGCCCGACAGGAAGGCCTGCAGCCGGGCATGGTCGAGCGAGGCCTGATTCAGATCCTGGGAGGCGCGCACGAAGGCGCCCGGCCGTCCGCGCACCGCGCTGACCAAGGTCTTGAAGTCTCCGCCCGTTTCCGGCGCCAGGAACACCAGCACCTGCTGGGCGCCTTGGGGCGCGGTGACCTTCAGGCCGGCCCTGTCTTCCGGCCGCCAGGTGCGCGACTGGAAGAACCAGCTTTCGGGCGGCGGATTGGTCACCCCGCGCAGGAAGGCCGCCACCAGCAGGTAATGCACCGACTGGCTGGGCGGCATCTCGGCCTTGATCGACAGCACGTCGCCCTCGGCCAGGTTGGGCGTCTGGGCGATGGGCAGGGTTTGGCCGGCGCGGGTCACCGTGACCACCAGCCGCGGCCCTTGCAGATCGAACGGCGCGGGCGCCGCCCCGGCCGCCGGAGCGTGCGCCAAGGCCAGCCCAATCAGACCGGCGCCCAGCCCTGCGCGCGCCAACTCAAGGCGCGCCAGCCCACGCCCGATCCATCGCCGCATCGCCATCGCCAACCGCTTCGCCTGCGCCCTAAGCCAAGCCATGAACGGACGAAAGGCCAATCCCTTTCCATCGTTCGCCCAAGGCCCCGGCCGGTTGGGTCAAGACTAGGCGCCGGGCAAGGCCAAAACGGGGCCGAGGCCGGCGACGCGAGGGCAGCATGCAGGGGTGAAGGCGCGAGTTACGAGCGTCGCTGGCGGGCCACGGACGATAGTGATGATCACTACGAATACGCCGTAGCACTATGACGGCTCGCTAGCCGAACCGCTGCTTTACGTAATCCGTGACAGATGCGCCGGACAGTTCTGTTGTCGCGTTCCCGCCGCGCACGAAGAATCGCTGCAAGTTGCCGTCTTTGAGAAATGCCGCTTTCGGTCCCTTTTCACAGCGGATCGCCAACACTCGTGCGCCTTTCTCGTCCTGAAAGTGGGGATGGACATAGGGCAGAAAGACTTCTCCGATCCGATCCTTGATGAGATTGACGAGGTGGAGGCCAAGCTTGTCCTCATTCTGAAAGCCATCGGCGTCGAGGCCCAGGACTTCGCCATCGTCGGCAACGCCGATCAGCAGCGTCCCGCCCTTGGCGTTCAGGAACCCCGCGATAGTTTTCAGTGCCGACACCTGAATCTTGTCGTCGACCTGACCGGTATGCAGATTCATCCGCAGGGTCGATTTGAACTCGACCGCACCGGTTTCGCCGCCGGCAATGAGATCAGCAATCGCAATGGACGTAACAGCAGCGGCAGGTGCGGAGCCGACCGTCAGCAGTTCCCATGCCTGACGGATGACGTCGGCCATACGAACCCGGCGCTGGACCAGAAATTCGTGATACGGCAGTTCCCACCACAACGGCGGAAGTGCATGCCAGCCATAGAGCCGGTCGCGCTCATCGGCAGTCATGGCGTTATCGAGCGGCGGCACATAGTCTGCAGGCGGCTTCTTGCCGATTTTGATATTCGCGGGCCATTCCACGGCGGCGAAGTTGGCGATCTGGTTGATCTGTTTGAGGTCGTCGATCCCGGTCTCTTCGAGATAGCCGCGCGGGAAAAGGTGGTGCTGCTCCAGCGCAGCCTTGGTGCCTTTTACCGCCGGATCGACCATCGCGGAGATCTTCAGCGGGCTATACAATGCGTTGGCGTCCAGCTTGATGAGGGCAGCCTGATAGGCGAACAGCGACGGGCTGCGCGACGCCGATGTCGCGAGCTGGCTAGGCAGGGTGATCGTCCAGTAATCGCCGGTCAGGGTGGTGGTGCAGAGTTCACGTAGCCGCGCCAGGAACGCGGCCCCATCCGCCAGATCGCGGATCAGCGACAGGTCGCTCTCGAACCGTGTCTCAGGCGAGTTGGTGTATCGCCCCGTCAGCGTCGCCATGAAGAAGAATTCGGCAATCGTTTGCCGCATCGTAACGCGATCAACGCCATAGTCCCGCAGGCCGATCAGATAGAGCACGTAGCTGAAAATGATCGTCGTCCCCGAACTGATCATCTTTTCGCTGCGGTAACCGGCTAGCTTCAGCGCATCCAAAAAATGGTGCCAGTTGGCGAGATTGAGGACGGCCTTCTGACCGTCGCGCATCAGCGCGAACTGGGCAGTGCGGCGGTCGGGATCATCAAGGCCCGTCTTCGCATCGCGCCCCCGCAGCGCACCATAGACATTCTCCAGCCGGGCACGCGACCGGCTCGACCCCGTTCTGGACGCTTGTTCGGTGCACTATGAGGCGCTGACCGAGGACGAGCAGATTGCGTTCAAGGGCGCCGCCAAGGCGTTCGTCCGGACCTATGCTTTCCTCGGTGCAATCCTGCCCTACGCCGTGCCCGAGTGGGAAAAGCTGTCGACTTTCCTGTCATTGCTCATCCCGAAATTGCCCAGCCCGAAGAGCGACGATACGCCGCTCGACGTGCTGGAGACGATCGACATGGACAGCTACCGGGTCGAGATTGAAGCGGCGATGGAAATCGCCCTGAACGATGCCGACGCGGAGATCGAACCCGTTCCGACCGGCGCGGCGGGCGGGCGCCTTGAACCTGAAATGGACCAACTGAGTTCGGTTGTCCGGGAGTTCAACGAACGCTTCGGTGCAACCGATTTTCGCGACCAGGACCGTGTCACCCGCTTCCTGTTCGAAGAGCTGCCCGAGAAGATCGGCGCGAACGGCCGGGTGCAGAACGCACTGCGAAACAGCGACACCCAGAACGCGCGTATCGAGCACGATCGAGCTGTCGATGACGAGTTGCTCGGAAGCCTCGCCGACCACACCGATTTGTACGCCCTCTACAACACCGACAAGGCCTTCAAGGCGTGGTTGCAAGAGCGGTTGTTTGCGGCCGCGCGACAATCGCATGGGCCGGGGGCTGGTGGTCCAGCTTCGCCATAGCTTGGTCACCGAAGATGGCATCGAGATCAACTTTGTTCGGCGATTTCAGGGTCCGGGAAGGAGAGATTTAGGAGGGCAAGATAAAAGCCACGGCACCTGCGCCTCCCAAGCCCTTGAGCGGGCTTGGTTTTCGCCGTGCCATCCGGTCGGCGCGCGTGCCGCGCGAGGCAGTTTCTCGAATGATTTCAACAGTCTTTACGGCACCATCCGGCCTCTTGGGAATTGCTGACTTGATATGTGCGTCGTTTTGACGTACATATTCGCCATGATGGAGAGTGCCATGACCAGCAAAGCATCGGCCCGCAAGGAGCGTATCACCCGCGAGGACCGCCTTGGATTCCGGCTCGACGAGCAGACCAAGGGGTTGATCGAGCGCGCCGCTCAGCTTGAACGGCGCAAGGTCAGCGACTATTGCCTCACGGCCATCGCGGAGGCAGCACGGCGGACCATCGCCGAGCATGAAACGCTCAACCTGTCGGAGCGGGACCGGGCTGCCTTCTTCGAGGCGATGATCAATCCGCCTGAACCCAGCGAGCGGCTGGCGCGCGCGCTTGCGGAGCATGGCCGCCGCGTCGGCATTTGACAGGTGGCAGAAGCTGAACCCGACTTGGCCGTCGTCCCGCTGGACGACGGCCATGACCGCGCCGCCTTCGCGTGCGGGGTAGAGACTCTCGACCGCTACTTCCACACTCAGGCCGGTCAGGATGTCCGTCGTCGGGCGAACGGCGTGTTCGTGCTCGCCGATAAGGTCCAGCCCGAACGCGTGCTCGGCTACTACACGCTTTGCGCGACCGCGCTCCCTCCCGGCGATGTGCCCGAGGTGGCGCGGAAGCACATCCCCCGCTACCCATTGGTCAGCGCCACGTTGATCGGGCGTCTGGCGATTGCGAACGACCGGCAGGGCCAGCGGCTCGGCGCAGTTCTGTTGGCGGACGCGCTCCGCCGCGCGTTGGCGAGCGCGGAGACGGTGGGATCGTCGATGATCGTGGTCGATGCCTTGGACGAGGCCGCAGCGGGGTTCTACGCGGCGCACGGCTTCATCCGATTGCCGGAATCCCAGCGCCTCGTTCTACCGATGCGGGTCGTCGAACGCATGGTGGCATCAGCATGACCCGCACCGCGCCGGTGTCCGCCATGCGCCGCTATTCGCACGCTAAGCCGGGAAGCGTATCCCAGCGTAGAGAAACGCTATTCTTTCCCCGCGTCAGTTCGGCGACTCTGGCGCAATGCCCAGACTGTCGCGTCCGCATCAGCCATCTGCATCCGAGCAGCTCGAACGACTGTTGGGGAGGCCGTGGCCGTTTCCGGGCCGTCCGCCGAAATATGACCTTGAGAGGTGGACCGTCACCGACGATTGGCCTCAGCGCGTCCCCATCACCGAGGCCGAAGTCGATGTGTTCGAGGCGTGGTTCGGCGACCTGTTCGACGAGCTGTTCGGGCCGTGCCGATGATGTGAGGAGATTGTCGTCATGACCGTGCCGCTGCGCGCTGCCCTTTACCTGCGCGTCTCGACGGCGCGGCAGGCCGAGCATGACGTGTCGATCCCCGACCAGCGCAACCAGGGCGAAGCTTATTGCGCCGCGCGTGGCTATCAGCTTGTCGAGACCTTCGTGGACGCGGGCGCATCGGCCACCAACGACCGCCGCCCCGAGTTCCAGCAGATGATCGAGGCCGGGACGGCGAAGCCCGCGCCGTTCGAGGTAGTGGTCGTCCACTCGTTCAGTCGCTTTTTCCGCGATCACTTCGAGCTGGAGTTCTACGTCCGCAAACTGGCGAAGAACGGCATTCGCCTTGTGTCGATCACCCAGGAGATGGGCGACGACCCGATGCACGTCATGATGCGCCAGATCATGGCGCTGTTCGACGAGTATCAGTCCAAGGAGAACGCCAAGCACGTCCTTCGCGCCTTGAAGGAGAATGCGCGACAGGGCTTCTGGAACGGCTCGCTGCCGCCGATCGGCTACCGGGTGGTCGCGGCCGAGCAACGTGGTGCGAAGACCAAGAAGAAGCTGGAGATCGATCCGCTCCACGCCGATACCGTGCGTCTGGCGTTTCGGCTCGCGCTCGAGGGTGACGGCACGTCCGGCCCTATGGGCGTCAAGTCGATCACCAAATATCTGAACGAACACCGTATCTTCACCCGCGACGGCGGACGTTGGGGCATCGGCACCGTCCACCGGATGCTGACCCGGCGGACCTATATCGGGCAACACGAGTTCAACCGGCGCACCAAGAACGGCGAGAACAAGCCCGACGAGGAAGTCATCCCGGTCGCGGTCCCACCGATCATCGACCAGGCAGAGTTCGACGCCGTGCAAGCCAGTATGAAAGCCCGGAACCCCAAGGTAACGCCGCCGCAGGTCGTCGGCGGCCCAACGCTGCTGACCGGCCTGATCCATTGCGCCAAGTGCGGCGGGGCTATGACCATCAGAACCGGCAAGGGCGGGCGCTACCGCTACTACGCCTGTTCGACCAAGGCGCGGCAGGGGCCGACTGCCTGCGCTGGCATGACGATCCCAATGGAGAAGTTGGACGACTTGGTCGCCAAGCACCTTGAGGACCGGCTGCTCGATCCAGCACGGCTGGAGTCAGTGCTTGCGACCGTTCTCGACCGGCGGCAGGAGCGCACCGAGCGCCGCCGCGACCACATCGCCGAGTTGAACAGGCGGGCGACAGAAACTGACCTGCGGCTCAAGCGCCTTTATGACGCGATTGAAGGTGGTGTCGCCGATCTGGACGATCCCGATCTCAAAGACCGAATCGCCAGCCTCAAGGCCATCCGCGACCAGTCGCGCATCGATGCCGACCGCGCGTCAGCGATGCTGGAAAGTGCAGGCCATAAGGCGATCACTGCGCCGATGCTCGCCAGGTTCGCGCAGACCGCACGCCAGCGGATGCGCCTGCCAGGAGGTGGCTACCGCCGCGACCATCTCCGCGTGCTGGCGCAGCGCGTCGAGGTCAACGACGGCGAAGTCCGGATCATGGGATCGAAGTCCGACCTGCTTCGGACGCTTGCCGCCGCAGGCGGAGCGGGACCACTGCCAGGCGCAGTGCCCAGCTTTGTTCCGAAGTGGCGGATGGGGTGGGATTCGAACCCACGGTGGGCTTCCACCCACGGCGGTTTTCAAGACCGCTGCCTTAAACCACTCGGCCACCCATCCACACCAGAGAAATCAGGGGCTTAATGATTGCCCGAGCCGCGCGCGCCTTGGTGACGCGCATGGGGCACACGGCCGTGACGCCGCGTTCGCCGGACCGATGCCATGGAAGGGCAGGGGCGGGCAAGAAGATCGAACGAGCGGCTCAGCGCTTGGCGGACGATGGAGTTCCAGGTCTGCACGTCGGCAGGGACACTGGCGGAGCATTGCGAAGCAAGGCGCGGGCGCGGGCACCGCCGTAACCAGGGCCCGGCAAATCGCTCGCGGGGTGTATTCGAATTGATCCTGGAGCCAGTCATGCTTTCTTGAAGATCAACGTAGAATGGGGCCTGTTGTCTTGCGATCTGGATCTGACGACCGATCAACTGTCGTGATGGATGCCCAAGATTGTGCCTGTGTTTGAGCCGCACAGAAATGGAAGAGCCATATATTGGCTGGGCGCTAAGTAACTTCTGCAATGAATCGCATCGTACAAATAGATGCTGCGCCCGGGTCGACCAGATCGCTGGAAATCCAACGTCCACGCTATCGGCCCGAAATAGACGGCTTGCGCGCTCTTTCAGTGTTTATCGTCATCTTATTTCATGCCGCCCACCGCCTATTGCCCGGTGGCTTTATTGGAGTGGATGTATTTTTCGTAATATCAGGGTTTCTGATCACGGGAATCATCCTGACAGACATAGACCGGGGCGAGTTTGAATTCACCCGATTTTATGGTCGGCGCATCCGCCGTATATATCCGGCCCTGATCTTCGTCCTCTCGTGTTGCCTGGCCTGGGGCTGGTTCCTCTGGAGCGCCGATATTTATTCCCAGCTCGGTAAGTCTGTATTCGGCGGCGCCTATTTCATAGCGAATTTCATCCAGTCGAAAAGTTCTGGATATTTCGAAAATTCGTCTCAGACCAACCCCATGCTGCACCTGTGGTCGCTTGGGGTGGAGGAGCAATTCTACATCTTCTGGCCGGTCATTCTGGTCGGGCTGAGAAAATATGGCCTGAATGTCCGCACAGCTCTGATTTCTATCATTCTTTTCTCACTCGGGCTGGCGCTCCTGGACAATCGGCGCGACCCGGTGATGACGTTCTACGCGCCCCAAACGCGATTTTGGGAATTGGCGATGGGCGCGCTGCTGGCGTGGTCGGGCCTGGATCGGCCAGACTGGCAGCGTCGGTCGCTGACGTGGCTCGATCGCCGGTTGGCCACGATCTTATGGGAGCGCCCGGGCCCCGCAGTCGGCCTCACCCTGGCCGGCGCCTCGGGCCTGGCCGGGCTGGTTCTCGTCGGCCTGGGCGTGTCGCTGACCCGACCATCGTCCTTGTTCCCGGGATGGCTGACGCTTCTGCCCGCCTTGGGCGCGACCTTGATCATCGCCGCGGGATCCAAGAGCAGGACCAACCGATGGCTATTGGCTAATCCCGCAGCGGTCTGGTTCGGGCGCCTGAGCTATCCGCTCTATCTGTGGCACTGGCCGATCCTCGCCATCTTCCGCCTGGAAACAGGAGTCGAGCCACAGGGTTGGTCCGTGGTCGGCCTGCTGGCCCTGGCCCTGATCCTCGGCGAAACCACCTACTATCTGATCGAAAAGCCGCTTCGCCGCGCGCGGAACGACGGGCTCAAGACCCTGGTCCTGGCCATGGCCATGATTGCGGTGGGCGCCTTTGGACTGTCGATCCATCGGTTCGACGGATTGCAGTTCAGGCCTCCAATTCGTGAACAGACGGGGCTGGCGCGCGATCTGTCGTCCATCGTCGATCTCTACAAATTCTTCGATGTCGACCCGACCTGGCGGAAAAACACCTGTTTTTCGCCCGCCGTTGATGTCGGCTTCCAGCAAAAGCTCGACGCATGCGTCGACCCTGAACGTCCGCTGATCTTCGTCATGGGCGATTCACACGCCGCGATGCTTTGTCCGGGATTGAAGTCGCTTCAGGCCGGCTCCGACCGCGCGTTCGGGATCGCCCAGTTCACCAACGCCGACGGACCGCCGTTTTCGACGACAATCGGGTTTCCAGCGATTGGGCGCACGACAATCGCACCCTGGCCGACCTGAATGCCGAGAAGCTCCAGGCCATCCGCCAGACCCAACCTAAGCTGGTCATTCTGGATCTGATGGTCGAAGGCGGCCTCAACAGCCTGCCTACCCCCGAAAGGACGGCGGCGGCGCTATTGGACACGGTGCAACGGATACGAGCGGTCGATCCGGCGGCGAAGATCGCGCTCGTCGGGCCGGCGCCGATCTGGAACGGAACGCTGAAGGACGCAATCTTGGCGTGGACGCGCGATCACGGCGGGCGCCTGCCACCGCTCTACTCGGATTTCCGGTTGGCGCCGGAAACGTTCGACTGGGACCGGTATCTGCGCCAGGCGGCCGCAAGGGCCGGCCTCGGCTACTTCTCGACCACGGACGCCCTGTGCCGGATTGGCCAGTGCCTCACGCGGTTTTCCGACGACGCGGGCCGGTTGACCGCCATTGACAACGGCCACTTGACGCCAGCGGCCTCGAGGTTCGTCATCGATCATTATGGAAATCAGATCCTGGGCGATTTGAAGTGATTACAGGCCAGCGCCTGGGGAGCCGGTAGATGCCGACTGAGGCCGCCCCCGCGGCGGATGCGGCCCCCGACGCGCGCTACACCCCCGCCGAGCGGCGAAACCGCATCGGCGCGATCATGGCCGCCTCCAGCGGCAATCTGGTCGAGTGGTTCGACTTCTATATCTACGCCTTCTGCGCCCTCTATTTCGCGCCCGCCTTCTTTCCTAAGTCCGACGCCACGGGCCAGTTGCTCAACACGGCCGGGGTGTTCGCCGCCGGCTTTCTCATGCGGCCGATCGGCGGCTGGCTGTTCGGCCGCCTGGCGGACCGGGGCGGGCGGCGTATCGCCCTGATCTTGTCGGTGCTGACCATGTGCGTCGGCTCGCTCGCCATTGCCTGCCTGCCGACCTACGGCAAGATCGGCGTCTGGGCGCCGGCGCTGCTTTTGGCCGCGCGCCTGGTCCAGGGGGTGTCGGTCGGCGGCGAATACGGCGCCGCCGCTACCTATATGAGCGAGATGTCGCTCAAGGGCCGGCGCGGTTTCTATTCCTCGTTCCAGTATGTGACCCTGATCGGCGGACAGTTGTTGGCCTCGCTGGTGGTGGTGCTGTTGCAGCAGGTGCTGAACGAGGGGCAGCTGAAGGCCTGGGGCTGGCGCATTCCGTTCGTGATCGGCGCGCTCACCGCCCTGGTCGCCCTGATCCTGCGCCTGCGCCTGCAAGAGAGCGCCAGCGACGAGGTCCGCCGCCGTCCGACGGCCGGCAGCCTGACGGTGCTGCTGCGCGACCACTGGCGCGCCTTCCTCACCGTGCTGGGCTTGACCGCTGGCGGGTCGCTGATCTTCTACACCTTCACCACCTACATGCAGAAATACCTGGTCAACTCGGCGGGCATGTCGATCAAGACGGCCAGCGACGTGATGACCGCCTGCCTGTTCCTGTTCATGTGCATGCAGCCGCTGTTCGGCGCCCTGTCCGACCGCATCGGACGGCGCGCCAATATGCTGCTGTTCAGCGCTCTCGGAACCTTGGGCGTCGTGCCCGTGATGCTGGTGCTGCACGGCGCCAGCAATCCGTTGGTCGCGGGGGCGTTACTGACCTTGGCTCTGGCGGCGGTGAGCCTCTACACCTCGATCAGCGGCATCATCAAAGCCGAGATGTTCCCCACCGAGGTGCGCGCCCTCGGCGTCGGCTTGGCCTACGCCCTGGCCAACGCCCTGTTCGGCGGTTCGGCGGAGTACGTCGCCCTGCTGTTCAAGGCGGCCGGCCATGAACCGGTGTTCTTCTGGTACGTCACCGTCGTCATGGCGGTGGTGTTCCTCATCAGCCTGCGCCTGCCCAAGGCGGGGCGCTATCTGCACCACGAGCGCTGACGCGCTCGCGCGCCGCCGAGCGAATATGATTGGCTGGGCTCACCGCCGCAGCGGGATGAAGAATCCGGACTGATGGAGGATCAACAGGCCGGTGCAGACCGCGCCCACCACGGTGAATCCGCCGGCCATGCCCAGCAGGAAGAACAGCGTTGACGCGATGGCCCGCAGCCACGCCGGAGGCAGCGGCGTGGCTCGCTCCTCCGGAAAACTGTAAGGCGCGATCATGGCTCCAGGCTACCAAAACAGGCTGAAGCAACCGTGCCCGGAAAGCGTGAATTATCCGACCGTTTTCAATAACCTTGATCGATCTCCGCCGCCTGATTCAGGACGGCAGACCTGGTCCGGCGCTAGGCGCGAGGCCCCGCGCCAGTCGCGCCGCGATGGCGGCGACCCACACGCCGATCAGCCCGCCCGCAGCCTTGGAGACGACGTCGCTCAGACGCGGATCGCGCCCCGGCGCGAGGAACTGGCCAAGCTCCAGGATCGCGGGGCCCGCCACCAGGGCGAGGGCAATCCACAAGCGCCGCTTGGGATAGGCCAAGGTCAGCAGAGAGCCGAGACAGAAGTAGGCCACGAACCGGTCGAGCTTGGCGTGGCCCAGGCTTGGACGGTCGCCGAGCGGGCCGAGGGTCCAGAACACGATCAGGGCCGCCAGGACCCAGGGTGCGGCCTTGCCGATAAAAGCGATCGAACGCATTGCCTCAAAAACCCGCGGCCCCCGCCTGCCGTCCGTGTACGGCGCGCTCGGCCTGATAACCAGTCCTGACCTGACTTTGCGGCAAACGCGAGGCGCTTCGCCCGTTAGGCCGGCGCCGGCGACCGGCCGACGATCATCGCCGGCAATACCGGCTCGAGCGGCGCCATGGCCGTCAGCGCCGTCGGCGGAGCCTGGCCGCCCTCGAGCGCTTGGATGGAAGCGAAAGCCCCTTGCGGCGCCAGACCGGCCGGCAGCCGCATCACCATCAGGCGGTCCGGCGTGAGCGGATCGCCCGCCGCCAACGCCACATTGGCCACCACCACCGGGACGGTGGGCGCCTCGGCCGCCTCAGCCTGGCCGGGCCGGCTGCGCGGCTGAAGTAGGCGCCCCGCCCCAAGTCCTGCCACCCCAATCGAAAGCGCTATCGTCAGGTTGATCAGGCGTCTTGCCCGCATGCCCGCCCCCTTTGCTGCGACCACAGCATGGGGACCTGTCCCTTACGGATTGGAAATGAACGGATTTAACGCGCGTTATGCATTTCTTTTCCTGCGGATACTGACCGCGCGGAACCCATGAAATCAAACGCTTCAGCATTATCCCTTGTCATGACTGCGACAATCGGCCGCCCCGGTCGATCTTAACTTGGCGATTAACGCCCGCCGCCGCATCGGCGCTTTGGCCAGAGCGGCGAGGCTCCCAGGGTTAACCCAAAGTCAAGCCTCCGACCGGCACAGTGACCCTCGCCTGAAGAATTCGGAGCAGCCAGATGGGGGCGTCGAGCGCCGCCTTGTCCCGCGGGACCGTCCTGGTCTTCGCCGGGCTCAGTCTCGCGGCGTGCGCGAGCGTCGGTCCGCGCTATCCCGCGCCGGGCGAGGCGGGCGGCTATGGCGGCTCCGGCCGGGCGCCGTCGCACTACGGAACCCACGGCACAGAAAAGCCCTACGAGATCAACGGCCGCTGGTACTATCCGGCCGAGCAGCCCGACTATGACGAGGTAGGCGTCGCCTCCTGGTACGGCGACCAGTTCCACAACCACACCACCGCCGACGGCGAAGTGTTCGACATGAACCTGCCTTCGGCCGCTCACAAGACCCTGCCTTTGCCGAGCCTGGTCGAGGTGACCAACCTGGCCAATGGCCGCAAGATGATCGTCCGGGTGAACGATCGCGGACCGTTCATCGACGGACGCATCATCGACATGTCCAAACAGGCGGCCAAGGAGTTGGGCTTCTACGGCCAGGGCGTGGCCCAGGTGCGCGTGCGCTATGTCGGGCCGGCGCCCGAGCGGGCCACCGACGCGCGGGTCTATCAGGTCCGGGATACGCCGCCGATCGCCGCCCCGCCGGTCCCCGCGCCGATTTCGGCTCAGCCTATCCTGGGCGCCCAGATCGACGACCGGCCGATTCAACATTCGCCCGCGACTATGGATTGGGGCGCCGCGCCCGTCGCCACGCCCTTGCCGCCCGCGCAGCCGGCGCCGGCGGTGATCGCGGCGGCCAGTCCCGCGACGCCCGCGCCGTCCGCCTCGGTGATCGACACCGCCGTGGTCGCGTCGGCCAGCGCCCCATCCGGTTCATCGACCGGCGCTCCGACCGACGTCGACGCCCTGCTGGCCAGCCTGGCGGAGGGAACGCCCGCCGCGCCGACCGCGGTCATCCGACCGATCACTCAGCCCGCGACCCAGGTTGGCGCTTTTGCCAGCCGCGCAAACGCCGAACGCGTCGCCGCCGCCCAGTCCGGCCAGGCCCAGATCGTGCCGGTCGTGCAGAACGGCCGCACGCTCTACAAGGTCATGGTCATTCGCTAGAGCGCACTTGCGCCGAGCGCCGAACCGGCCAATGTGAGGCCCGTGACGCGAGGCCGATTGATCACTTTGGAGGGCGGTGAAGGCGCCGGGAAATCGACCCAGGCCAGGCGCCTTCTGGACCGACTCGCCCAGGCCGGGATCGACGCCATCGCCACGCGCGAGCCTGGCGGCTCGCTTGGCGCCGAGGCCATCCGCGCCCTGCTGGTGACCGGAACGGCCGATCGCTGGTCGGCCGAAACCGAGACCCTGCTGCTCTACGCCGCCCGCGCCGACCATCTTCAGCGGACCATCCGCCCGGCGCTCGAGACCGGGACCTGGGTGGTGTGCGACCGTTTCGCCGACTCCACCCGCGCCTACCAGGGCGCGGCCGGTGGGGCGCCGGAGGCCCTGATCGCCGGCCTGGAAGCCGCGGTGGTGGGCGCCGACAGGCCCGACCTGACCCTGATGTTCGATCTGCCAGCCGAGGCGGGCCTGGCCCGGGCGCAGGGGCGAGGCGGGGCCGAGGACCGCTTCGAGGGCAAGGGCCTGGCCTTCCATCGGCGCCTGCGCGAACGGTTCCTGGCCATCGCCCAGGCCGAGCCGGAGCGTTGCGCGGTGATCGACGCGGCGGCCGGGATCGAGGCGGTGGCCGAGGCGGTGTGGACGGCGGTGAAGGATCGGCTGCTGTGAGCGCGACGCCTCATCCGCGCGCGGTGTTCGCCTTTCACGACGGCGAGGCGGTCGAGGGCGAGTTCCTGACGGCGATGGCGCGCGGCCGACTGCACCACGCCTGGCTGCTGGTGGGGCCCGAGGGCGTCGGCAAGGCCACCTTTGCTTACCGCGTGGCCCGGCGCCTGCTGGGCGCGCGGCCCGACCCGGCCATGGGCGCGCTGGGATCGGATCCGAACGATCCGGTCAGTCGCCAGATCGCTTCGCGCTCGCATCCGGACCTGATGGTGCTGGAGCTGCGGACCGACGACGGCAAGCCGCGCAAGTCCATTCCGGTGGAGGAGGTGCGCCGCCTGCCGGAGTTCTTCTCCAAGGCCCCGGCCAGCGCGCCTTACCGCGTCGCCATCGTCGACGCCGCCGACGATCTGAACATCAACGCCGCCAACGCCCTGCTCAAAACCCTGGAGGAGCCCCCGGCGCGCGGCGTGCTGCTGTTGGTCTCGCACCGCCCGGGCGGCCTGATCGCCACCATCCGCTCGCGTTGTCGCCGCCTGACCTTCGCGCCGTGGAGCGAGGACCGCGTCGCGAGCTTCCTTGCGCAACACACGCTGTTAGATGATGAAAGCCGACAGCGGCTCGCGCACATGGCGCGGGGCGGACCGGGCAGGGCGCTCTATCTCGCCTCGGCCGGCGCCCTGGAAGCCGACGCCCTGGCGCGCGACATTCTTGCGCGACTGCCGGAGGTGGACGAGGCGGCGCTGCTGGCGGCGGCCGACGGCTTTCGCGGCGCGGAAGGCCAGAAGCGCTTCGAGCTGCTGTTCGACCGCCTGGCCGACCAGGTGCGCGCCATGGCCCTGAGCGCGGTCGAGCGCGAAGGTATGCAGCCCGACCTCGATCGCTGGGCCCAGGCGTGGGAGCGGCTGCAGGCCGCCCCCGGCGAGGCCGAGGCGGTCAACCTCGATCGGGCCGACGTGCTGTTCAGCGTCATGGGCCAGCTCAAGCTGGCGGCCCGGGCCTGAGCATGCTGATCGACAGCCACGTCAATCTGCACGCGCCGCAGTTCGAGGGCGAGGTCGACCAGGTGATCGCGCGCGCCCGCGCGGCCGGCGTCGGCCTGATGTTGACCATCTGCGACAAGATCCCGTCGTTCGAGGCCGTGCACGCCCTGGCCATGACCCATCCGGACATCTGGTGCACCGTCGGCGCCCATCCGCACGAGGCCAAGGACCACGCGGGCCTGACGGTGGAGGCCCTGGCGCGCCTGGCCGCCCGGCCGCGCGTGGTCGGCATCGGCGAATGCGGCCTGGACTTCCATTACGATTTGTCGCCGCGCGATGTGCAGGCGGCGGTGTTCCGTACCCATATCGAAGCGGCCCAGCGCACCGGCCTGCCCCTGGTGGTTCACACGCGCGAGGCCGACCCGGTCATGGGCGATATGCTGGAGGACGCCCATGCGCGCGCGCCCTTCAAGCTGCTGATGCACTGCTACACCTCGGGCCCCGAGCTGGCGCGGCGCGCGGCGGCCCTCGGCGCCTGGTTCTCGGTGTCGGGCATCGCCACCTTCAAGGCGGCGGACGAGGTGAGGGCGGTGATCGCCGACATGCCGGAAGACCGGATCATCGTGGAGACCGACTGCCCCTATCTGGCCCCGGTTCCGCACCGCGGACGGCGCAATGAGCCGGCCTATGTCGGCCATGTGCTGGCCAAGCTGGCCGAAATCCGCGGCTGGAGCCTGGCGGAGGCCGAGCGGCGCACGGCCGATGCGTTCTTCGCCCTGTTCGACGCCATTCCGCGCGAGACTGCGCTCAACGCGAGCCTGGCGTCATGACTGGGGCGGCGGGCGAGGGCGCTCTGGAATTCGTGATCCTCGGCAGCGGATCTTCGGGCGGGGTGCCGCGCGCCGATGGGGCCTGGGGCGCGTGCGATCCCGCCGAGCCGCGCAACCGACGCAGCCGCTGCTCGCTGCTCGCGCGCCGGAAATCTGACATCGGCCCAGAGCACGAAACCACAATCATTGTCGATACTTCGCCAGATTTCCGCACCCAGGCGGCGGGGTCCGGAGTCAAGCGCGTGGACGCGGTGCTCTACACCCACGACCACGCCGACCAGTCGCACGGCATCGACGATCTCAGGGCCTTTTACCTGCACAACCGTCGCCTCACGCCCTGTTACGCCGACGCCTATACCCAGAGCACGCTGCTGCGGCGGTTCGATTATGTGTTCGAGGGCAAGAGCGGATATCCGGCGGTGTGCGAAATGCGCGAGCTGCCGCCGTTCGGCGTGGGCTGGGCCATCGACGGACCGTCGGGGCCGATCCCCGTGACCACCTTCGACCAGGACCACGGCGACATCCGCTCGGTCGGCTATCGCTTTGGCGACCTTGCCTATTCCAGCGATGTGGTCAGATTGCCCGAGAGCGCGTTCGAGATCCTGGCCGGGGTCAAGGTATGGATCGTCGATGCGCTGCGCTACCGGCCGCACCCGACTCACGCCTCGGTCGAGCAGGCCCTCGCGTGGATCGAGCGGGTCAAGCCGGAGCGCGCGATCCTGACCAATCTGCACGTCGATCTCGATTACCGCACCCTGGCGCGCGAGCTGCCGGCCAACGTCGAGCCGGCCTACGACGGCTTGACGGTGCGGCTGTAGCGCGCTGCCCTGTTAACCTTTCGCCGGATGAGGATTTGGCGCCATGGCGCGGGACGAAGGCCTTGAGGAGTTGTTGCGCGAGGACCTGCAGGGCGAGCCGGACCTCAGCGAAATGACCATGTTCGGCGGCCGGGCGTGGCTGCTTCACGGCAATCTGCTGTGCGGCGCGCGCCACGACGGGATGTTGGCGCGGCTCGGCAAGGACAACGTGGATTGGGCGCTGGCCAGCCCGGACGTGGAACCGATGCGCGCCGGACCGCGGCTCATGCCGGGCTGGGTTTGGCTGAAAGCCGAGGCGTGCGGCGACGACGCGCTGCGGAGAAAACTGCTGGACGCCGCCTTGGCCATGGTGCGCCAACTGCCGCCGAAATAGAGGTTCCTGAGCGCGTTCCTGGGCTTGGGGCCATCTATTATTGCCGATAATATACCTTAGACGCTAAATGGGTGTAGATCGGTGGATTCCATTCTGAAGTGCGACCTCTGAGCGTTTTCAGAGGGTTGGCTTCGGAAGGATTTGGCCCTTGGGGAACCGTTACAACCACCTCACGCTCGACGACCGCCGGCTGATTTTCCGGCTCCTCAACGCGAAGGTCT
>DATKPD010000050.1:0-15299 GCA_035524315.1 Caulobacteraceae bacterium | reverse complement strand
GCTTGGAGATGTAGTCGATGACGCGCTTCAGGATGAAGTCGTAGGGCTGTTCAGTTGCACTGCCCTGCGCTGATGACGATACACGACACGCCGGTCCAGCGATCCAGGCCGGGTTGGGAACCAAGCGCCTGTTTCGCTCATCATCCGAAGACCCTCCGGGCCTACCAACTTCCGCATGCGGTGGTTTTCCAAAGCGCATCCAGCCCTTAGCGAGTGTGTGTTGTAATTTTGGCGCCATCGGCGACAGCCGCGCCCATGTCATATAACCGTCATCTAATCGTGTCGGCTCTGTCATGGCCGCCGATTAAGGCCTGCCCCGTCTAGCCTGCCCGAAATTGGCCAGGCCCCAAGGGGGATTAACTACATGCGGACTCGTTCCATTCTGCTCGGCAGCGCCGCCTTCGGCATGCTGATGACGCTGTCCTGGGGCGCGTCGGCTGACGCCGCCACCAAGAAGCACCACGCCAAGCCCGCCGCGCAGTCGGAAACCCAAAAGGAAATCGAAGACCTCGAAGCCAAGGTCCAGTTCCTGACCGACCGCCTGGACGAGCAGGCCGCCGTTTCGCGCGACGCTCAAGCCAAGCTGGCTGCGGCTCAGGCCTCGGCCGCGCAAGCCAACGCCACGGCCTCGACGGCCGCCGCCACGGCCAGCGCCGACGCCGCCAAGATCCTGACCATTCCGACGCAGGTGCAAACCGCCGTCGCCAAGGCCGCGCCCAAGACCGACAAGATCTACTACAAGGGCGTGACCGTCACGCTCGGCGGCTTCCTGGCGGCGGAATCGGTTTACCGCACGCGTGACGAAACCGCCGACATCGCCTCGGCCTTCCAGAAGGTCCCCTTCCCGAACGATCCGGCGGGCCGCAACGGCGAAACCCACCTGACCGCCCGTCAAAGCCGCGTCACCGCCCTGGTCCAGGGCGACCCGACCGCCGCCACCCACGCCGCCTTCTACGGCGAGCTGGACTTCCTGGGCGCCGCGCAAACCGCGAACTCCAACGAGTCCAACTCCTACAACCCGCGTATCCGCGTGATGTATGGCGAACTGAACACCGACGACGGCTGGCACCTGCTGGTCGGTCAGAACTGGTCGCTTGTGACCCTGAACACCAAGGGCATCACCCCGCGCAACGAACTGACCCCGCCGCAGATCGACGCCCAGTACGTGCCGGGCTTCGCCTGGGCGCGTCAGCCCCAGGTGCGCATCGCCCACGACTTCATGGACAAGCAACTGTGGGTCGCCGCCTCGCTGGAAAACCCCCAGACCACCCTGGGCAACACCAAGGTCGGCACGGGCGTGACCGCCACCCTGAACCAGGCGCCGGGCTCGGGCTACTATAGCGGCACGAACTACTCGCTGAACCAGTTCCCCGACGTCGTCGGCAAGGTGGCCTTCGAACCGAAGATCAAGGACCACACCCTGCACCTGGAAGCGTTCGTCATCGGCCGCAACCTGTATGATCGCGTCACCATCGGCACGAACTCCCTGGGCCTGATCCCGGGCAGCTCCAGCCCGTCGGTGTGGACCGCCGGCTACGGCGGCAGCGCCGTGTTCAACTTGGTGCCCAACCTGCTCGACGTGCAGGCCTCGGCCATGGCCGGCAACGGCATCGGCCGCTACGGCTCCTCGCAGTTGCCCGACGCGACCACCCGGCCCGACGGCACCCTGGCGGCGATCCCGGAAACCATGTTCCTGGCCGGCGCCACGCTTCACCCGATCAAGCAACTGGACGTCTATCTGTTCGGCGGCCAGGAAGCCGAGACCAACAAGACCTTCACCGTCGGCACCACCGTCTACGGCACCGGCGCCAGCGCTGTGGCCAACCTCGCGGGCTGCTTGACCGAAGGCGGGTCCTGCTCGCCCTACACCAAGTCGGTCAACCAGATCACCGCCGGCTTCTGGGATCGCTTCTATCAAGGCCCCTACGGCCGCCTGCAGTTCGGCCTGCAGTACTCCTACACCCAGCGTGCGGCTTTCGCCGACGCCAACGGCCTTGGCCCGAAGGCGACGGAAAACATGCTGTTCACCAGCTTCCGTTACTACCCCTTCTAAGGTCTTCATAAGACCTGGGTTGGAGGGCCGCGCCGAAAGGCGCGGCCCTTTGCTTTTGGGGGCTTCAGCGGCGTCCGGCGAACATATTGGCGGCCCATTTGGCTCTAGAATGCGGATCGACCAGTCGGGAGGTCCTCATGCGTTGCGGTTGCATCGGTTTGTGCCTGGCGCTGCTGTTCGGTTCGTCAGCTCTGGCGCAGCAGTCCTCGGACTTGCTCGGCCGCTTGCACGACGATCTGAGGCTGGCGCCCGCTCAGGAAGAGGGGTGGCGCCAATATCAGGCGGCCATGGGCGCCAGCGCCCAGGCCATGGCGCGCCGCCAATCGACCGAACGCTTGCTGCCACAGTTGCAGACGCCCCGCCGCCTGGCCTTGCTCGACGCCGCGATGAGCCAGGATCTGGCCGATTTCCGCCGTCAGAGCGAGGCTATTCGCGCGTTCTACGCTAGCCTGACGCCGCTGCAGCAACGCACCTTCGATGCCGAAACCGCGCCGGGCCAGGGCGCCGAGACGCCGCCCCGCTGACGCCGTAAGCGAAAACGGCCCGGGCGTGAGCCCGGGCCGTCGCCGTCGTGTTCGGACCGGATCGTCAGTGCGCCGCGGCGGGCGGGCACGGGATCCAGTCGTACTTGGACTGGGCGGTGTTCCAATTCCAGTTGCCGCAGGCCGCGCCGGCTGGCGGCTGGGCCGAGGTCGCGGGCGCCTGAGCCGACGGCGCGTCCGACGAGGCGGGCGGCGGGGCGTAGCCGTAGCCGCCATAGTAATAGGGCGCCGGATAGTAGCTGTAGCCGTAGGAGTAGGGCGGATAATAGTCGTAGTACCAGGGGTTCCACAGGGCGGCGCCCAGGGCCACGCCTGCGGGGAAACCCCAGCCCCAGCCATATCCGGCGCGCCAACCGCCATAGCCGCCCCAGCCGAACCCGCCGTGGAAGCCGACGCGCGGCGCCGCCGCGCTGTGGGCGGGCGTCATGGCCAGGGGAGCCGCGACCAGGGCCGCGCACGCCGCCGCTGCCAAAAGCCTTTTCATGGGCCGATCTCCGACATACGCGCTTCGGTGGTCCTGGCAGGGCGCCGAAGCGATAAATCATTGCCTGCCAGCATCCCTGTAAATGTGGGCGCGACTATGGCGCTCGCAAGCGCTATGCCCAGGAGATGACAGGTCTTTTCCAGGTTCTAAGGACCCAGCGCCATGGCTGACGCGCGATCCGCGGCGCAGCCCTGGTGGAAGTCCGCCGTGGTCTATCAGATCTACCCGCGCTCGTTCATGGACAGCGACGGCGACGGTGTGGGCGACCTGAAGGGCGTCATCGCGCGCCTGGACCATGTCCAGGCGCTGGGCGTGGACGTGGTGTGGCTCAGCCCGCACTTCGACAGCCCCGGCGCCGACAACGGCTACGACATCCGCGACTACCGCAAGGTGCTGGCGGCCTTCGGCTCCATGGCCGACTTCGACGCCATGCTGGCTGAGATGACGGCGCGCGGCCTGCGCTTGATCATCGACCTGGTGGCCAACCACACCAGCGACGAACATTGCTGGTTCGTGGAAAGCCGCCGGGATCCTACCGGCCCCTACGGCGACTTCTACATCTGGGCCGACGGCAAGGATGGCGGCCCGCCCAACAACTACCCCGCGATCTTCGGCGGCTCGGCCTGGACCTGGGACGCGGGCCGCGGCCAGTATTACCTGCACCTGTTCACGCCCCAGCAGCCCGATCTGAACTGGGACAATCCCCGGGTTCGCGCCGAAATCTACGACCTGATGCGCTTCTGGCTCGACAAGGGCGTGGCCGGCTTCCGCATGGACGTGATCGCCTTCATTTCCAAGACGCCCGGCCTGCCTGATCTGACGCCCGAGCAGCTGGAGCGCCCCGAGCGCGCCTATGCCTGCGGGCCGCGCCTGCAGGATTATCTGCGCGAGATGCAATGCGAGGCCCTGGCCGGCCGTGACTCGATGACCGTCGGCGAGGCGTTCGGCGTCTCGACCCAGCAACTGCAGACCCTGGTGGACGAGCGCCACGGCGCGCTGAACATGGCGTTCGACTTCGCCCTGGTCGACCTGCCCCCCGGCGGCTTCGCCCTGCCTCAGTTCAAGGCCGTCCTCGCGCGGCAGGACCGGCTGGCGGGCGATCACGGATGGAACGCCGCCTTCCTCGGCAACCACGACCAGCCGCGCGCGGTCTCGCACTTCGGCGACGACGATCCCGCCTGGCGCATGGCCTCCGCCAAGACCCTGGCCACGGTGCTCCTGACCCTGCGCGGCACGCCGTTCATCTATCAGGGCGAGGAGATCGCCATGGCCAACGCGCCCTTTGCCGGCATCGACGACTTCCAGGACGTGTGGGCCAAGACCCTGTGGCGCGAAAAGGTGCTGAGCGGGCGCCAGAGCGCCGAAGCGGTCTTGCGGCGGCTGCGGCTGACCGGCCGCGACAACGCCCGCACGCCCATGCAGTGGGACGCGGGGCCGGGCGCGGGCTTCACCACCGGCGCGCCGTGGCTGAAGCTCAATCCCGACGCCGCCTGGGTAAACGTCCAGGCCCAGGCCGGCGATCCGAACTCGGTCCTGGCCCACTACCGCCGCCTGATCGCCCTGCGCAAGGCCGAGCCGGCGCTGGTGTTCGGCGCCTACCGCGACCTCGATCCCGAGCATCCCGCCGCCTACGCCTTCACACGAACGCTTGAGGGCAAAAGCTTCCTGATCCTCAGCAATTTCTGCCGCGCTGAGCTTGACTATGAGCTCCCGGCCGGGATCGCGATCGAGGACCTGGTCCTGTCCAGCGAAGCCATTGCGCCCGATACCGCGCCAGGCCCGGGCCCCCGTATCCGCCTGGTCGGCTGGGCCTCGGCGATATTCGAGATCGCGCCCTGAAACGCGGCGTGCGGCCTGGCTAGTGTCTCAGTTTGAAATCTCAACGCCGTTGGCAAAGCTTGGCGAAAAGCCCGGCGAACTCCTATCATGGTGTCATGGGCGAAAAGATTACATGCTCCGGCTGCGGCGCGATCTATGAACTAGTCCGCGAAGACAAGTTGACCTTTCGGGATCGTGACACCTTTGAATGTGAATGCGGCCAAGTGCTCGACCGCTGGAATAGCTCTCGCATTCCCGTCTATCGCCAAGTCGAGAAGGGAAGGCCAAAAGATTCTTAAAGGCCTAAATTGATAGAAGCGCCCGGGTGACGACGGCAGTTTAGCCTCATTGCCCGGATGATCACTAGGAGTGGCCTCAATGATTGTCGCTCAGGCAAAAAGGTCATGCAAAGAGGCATTAATAAGCTGCCCCTCACCAAGCGTGTCCAAGTACTCTCGATGCTCGGTGAGGATTCGTCGATGCGTTCGGTCAGCCGGGTTTAAGATAAATCGATCAACACCGTGACCATGCTGCTCGAGGCTTTAGGGGCGGACGGCTAAACTTGCTAAGCGGGAGCCGTACAAGAAGTGGGGCGCTTGATGGGACAGGTCGCGGACGATGCTGAGACCATCCTCATTTTCTATGGGAGCTTCGTTAAACGCGTGGCCCGCGTCGTCTTCAGGCACCAGCCATATCTCTCGACTATCTACCCGAACGCCGTGGGATTCATCAATTACGATCGAAATATTGGGGCCGTCCACAGAAGCCCTGCGGGCGAGCTGTACGTCGATATCTCGGAGCACGTGCTACGCGAGTTCCCGCCCTTGAGCCGCCGGACGATTTCAGACTGAGACACTACCGAGGCCTTCCGGCATTGACACGGCCGCGCCGGCCCGACAGGACAGGCCCCAAAGCGAAGACCGCCGCATCGCGGCGCCTGGAGAGCTTAGTCCATGAAGGTGTTGGTCCCGGTCAAGCGTGTGATCGACTACAATATCCGGCCGCGCGTGAAGGCCGATGGGTCCGGCGTGGACCTGCAGAACGTCAAGATGTCGATGAACCCTTTCGACGAGATCGCGGTCGAAGAGGCGGTGCGGCTGCGCGAGAAGGGCGCGGTGAAGGAAGTCATCGCCGTGTCGATCGGCCCGGCCAAGGCCCAGGACACCCTGCGCACCGCCTTGGCCATGGGCGCGGACCGCGCGATCCTGATCGTGACCGACGCCGAGGTCGAGCCCCTGGCGGTGGCCAAGCTGCTCAAGGCCGTGGCCGACGAGGAACAGCCCGACCTCTATATCCTGGGCAAGCAGGCGATCGACGACGACAGCAACCAGACCGGCCAGATGCTGGCGGCTCTGCTCGGGCGCCCGCAGGGGACCTTCGCCAGCGCCGTCGCGGTGGTCGGCGACCGGGTCGAGGTGACGCGTGAGGTCGATGGCGGGCTCGAGACGGTCAGCCTGGCTCTGCCGGCGGTGATCACCGCCGACCTGCGCCTGAACGAGCCGCGCTACGCCTCCTTGCCCAACATCATGAAGGCCCGCTCCAAGCCGCTGGCGCAGAAGACGCCCGCCGACTACGGGGTCGACATCGCCCCGCGCCTGGCCGTGCTTAATGTGGCCGAACCGCCGCCGCGCCCGCCCGGCGTGGTGCTGGACAGCGTCGACGCCCTGGCGGCCAAGCTTAAGGAACTGGGGATTGTGGCATGAAGGCTCTGGTGTGGGTCGAACACGACGCCGGCGCGATCAAGGACGCGACCCTGAGCGCCGTCACCGCCGCGGCTAAGCTGGGCCAGGTCGATCTGCTGGTCGCCGGTTCGGGCGTCGCCGATGTCGCCGCCGCCGCCGCTGCGATCGGCGGGGTCAGCGCCGTGCTGGCGGCCGACGACGCGGCCTACGCCCACGCCCTGCCGGAGAACGTGGCGGGCCTGGCGGTGGCGCTGATGGCCGACTACGACGCCTTCCTGGCGCCGGCCACCGCCAACGGCAAGAACATCGCCCCGCGCGTGGCGGCCCTGCTCGACGTGATGCAGGTGTCCGACATTCTGTCGGTCGAGGGCCCCGACACCTTTACCCGCTCGATCTACGCCGGCGCGGCGGTCGCCACCGTCCGGTCGTCCGACGCCAAGCGCGTGATCACCGTGCGCGCCTCCGCCTTCGCCAAGGCGCCCGCCTCGGGCGGCGCGGCCGAGGTCAAGACCGTGTCGGGACCCGGCGATCAGGGCCTGTCGCGGTTCGTCGGCGCCGACATCGCCCGCTCCGACCGGCCCGAGTTGGCCTCGGCCAAGGTGGTGGTTTCCGGGGGGCGCGCCCTGGGTTCGGCCGAGGCCTTCCACAGCGTGATCGATCCCCTGGCCGACAAGCTCGGGGCCGCGGTGGGCGCCAGCCGCGCGGCGGTCGACGCCGGCTATGTGCCCAACGACTATCAGGTCGGCCAGACCGGCAAGATCGTGGCGCCTGAGCTCTACATCGCCATCGGCATCTCGGGCGCCATCCAGCACCTGGCCGGGATGAAGGACGCCCAGACCATCGTGGCCATCAACAGCGATCCCGAGGCGCCGATCTTCGGTGTGGCCGATTTCGGCCTGGTCGGCGACCTGTTCGAGATCGTGCCGCAATTGACCGCCAAGCTTTAGGCATCGCCGCCCCGTCGGCCAGGAGAAGCGATCATGAAGTTCGTCACCTTCCGTCAGGGACAGGACGAGCGCGCGGGTCTGTGGCTGGAGGGCGAGCGCGTGCTCGACCTGGCCGCCGCCGCGGCGCTGGACGGCGTGGCGCTGGACGCCTCCAGCATGCTGGCGCTGATCCGGGGCGGGGAGGCCGCCCTGGCCGCGGCGCGCGCCCTGCATGACAAGGCCGGCGCGCTCGGCGCGGCGGTTCTGCCGGCTGGATCGGTGCACTTGCTGGCGCCGATCCCGCGCCCGGCCAAGAACGTGTTCTGCGTGGGCCGCAACTACCTGGAGCACGTCAAGGAGGGCAACGCCATGCGCGGCATCGCCCCCAGCGATGTTCCCACCGCGCCCAACTTCTTCACTAAGGCCCCGACCACGGTGGTGGGTCCTGGAGCCCAGGTGCGCTACCCGGCCAAGCTGACCAAGGCGTTCGACTACGAGGTCGAGTTGGCGGTGATCATCGGCAAGGACGGGCGCGACATCCCGCCCGAGCGCGCTTACGAGCACGTGTTCGGCTACAGCGTGCTCAACGACGTGACCGCGCGCGACCTGCAAAAGCTCCATCTGCAGTGGTTCAAGGGCAAGAGCCTGGACACCAGCTGCCCGATGGGCCCGTGGATCGTCGACAAGGCGGAGATCGGCGACCCGACCACCCTCGAGCTGACCTTCCACCTCAACGGTCAGGAGCGCCAGCGCGCCACCACCGACCTGATGATCTTCGACATTCCGGCCATCATCGCCTCGCTGTCAGGCGGAATGACGCTGGAAGCGGGCGACATCATCGCCTCGGGCACGCCTTCGGGCGTGGGCTTCGCCATGGACCCGCCGGGCCTGCTCAAGGACGGCGACGTGATGACCTGCGAGATCAGCCGCATCGGCAAGCTGATCAACACGGTGGTCGAGGTCTGAGCCGGTCCTAAACCGTCACGTGGTCGGCCCGGTCCACCGCGCCGGTGCCCGTCAGCAGGCCGTAGACCGCGATCCAGGCGTAGCACGCGGCGGGCACCAGCAGGGCCACGTTAAGCCCGGCCTTGTCGGCCACCACGCCGTAGATCAAGGGCACCACGGCCCCGCCCACGATCGCCATCGACAGCAGTCCCGACGCGCGCGCCGCCCGCTCGCCCAGGCCCTCGATGGCCAGGGTGAAGATGGTCGGGAACATGATCGAGTTGCACAGCCCCACGGCCAGGATCGTGGCCGCGGCGGTCCAACCGGTCGTCACCGACGAGGTCAGGGCCAGGACGATCGCGCCCAGGGCGCAGCCGGTGAGCACGAAGCCGGGCTTAAGCGCGCGCAAGACCGCCGACCCGATGAAGCGGCCGATCATGGCGCCGCCCCAGTAGAAGCTGACCATGCCGCCGGCGATGGCCGCGGGCGCCGCCAGGGTGTGGGCGCTCATCAGATAGTTCGACATGCCGCTGCCGATCGACACCTCGGCGCCGACGTAGACGAAGATCGAAACGGTGCCGAGGGCCAGGCGCGGATGGCGCATCAGCTTGAGGAAGCCTTCCTTGTTGGCCGCCTCGGCGTGCGGCCGCTCGGCCCAATCGCGGAAGAACCAGCACAGGGCGGCGATCACCACCAGCACGGCGGCGATGATCATGAAAGGCAGTTGCACCGTGTGGGCGGCGACCCCGCGCGCGGCGGCGAGGGCGGCGGGGCTGAGGGTGGCCGCGTCAGGCGTCGCCAGGCCCTTGGACAGGATGAAGGCCGCGCCGAACAGGGGGCCGACGGTCGTGGCCAGCGAATTGAACGCCTGGGCCAGGGTCAGGCGGCTGGAGGCCTTGGTCGGATCGCCGGCGGTCGCGGCCAGCGGGTTGGCGGCCACCTGAAGGATGGTCACGCCCGAGGCCAGGATGAACAGGGCCGCCAGGAAGCCTTCGTACACGCCAGCGTTCGCGGCGGGCGTGAACAGCAGGCAGCCCAGCGCCATCAGGCCCAGGCCGATCACCACCCCTTGCAGATAACCCACCCGGATCAGCAGCCGCGAGGCGGGCAGGGACACGATGAAATAGGCGCCGAAGAAGCAGAACTGGGTCAGCATCACCTCGGCGTAATTCAGCGCGAAGGTCGCCTTGAGCTTGGGGATCAGGCTGTCGACCAGCACGGTGCAGAAGCCGAACGCGAAGAACAGCGACATCACCAGGCCCAGCAGGCGCGGCGAGGTTTTGATGGCGGGCGGCGCGCCGGCCAAGGATTCCGTGGTCAAATGGACCTCCCGTGTTCGCGCCTGTCTGCGGCGCGCTGCGTCTCTGCTACTGCATAGCGTCGCCCTTGCATACCGGACCTGTCGGCGCGGCGCGGACGGACGTCAGCTGCGCGCCATTTGCGGCGGCTGTGATAGCGCTGTCAACGCGAAGCTTTCTTGACGGGGGCCCTCAACGCGCCGGGCCCATTGACCTGCCCGGCGCCTTCCGTGTTAAGCCATCGCCATGCAGAAGATTGACATCCAAACCCGCGACGGCGTGTGCCCCAGCTATGTCTACCGCCCCGAAGGCGAGGGGCCGTGGCCGGGCGTGATCCTGTACATGGACGGGCCCGGCATGCGCCCCGCCGTGCAGGAGATGGCCGAACGCCTGGCCAGCTACGGCTTTGTCGTGCTGCTGCCGGACCTGTTCTATCGCTCCGGTCCCTACGCGCCGATCGATCCGAAGGTGGTGTTCACCGACGCCACGCTGCGCGAGGCGCACCGCGAGAAATTCATGAGCCTGGCCACCCCGGCCAATGTGGTGTCGGACACCGCCGCGTTCCTGGACGCCCTGGCCGCTCGGCCCGATGTCAAGCCCGGCCCGGTCGGCGTGACCGGCTACTGCATGGGCGGGCGTCTGGCGCTGTTCGTGGCAGGCCATTACCCCGAACGGGTCGGCGCCATGGCCTCGTATCACGGCGGCGGCTTGGCCAACGACAAGCCGGACAGCCCGCACAGGCTGGCGCCCAAGATCAAGGCCAAGGTCTATGTCGCCGGCGCGATCCAGGACGCCAACTTCACCGACGAGCAGAAGCAGATGCTCGAAACGGCGCTGACCGAGGCGGGCGTTGAGCATACGGTCGAGACCTATCCGGCCAAGCATGGCTGGGTGCCCCGCGACATGCCGGTGCACGATCCGGTCGAGGCGGAGCATCACTGGCGCACCCTGGTTCCCTTCCTCGACGGCGCGCTCAAGGGCTGAAAACCCTCGCCATTCGCGGATTGAATAGACCTGTCCGTGGTTTGAATTGCCGCCGGCGTCGCGGCCGCGCCCAATGTCGCCACGCGCCGGCGGCGGCAATTCCTTCGAGAGGAAGGACGCCGACGATCCACAAGCGGACGAGGCATCCATGAAGACCACCGCAGCACTCCTGGGACTGATCGGAGCCCTCGCGGCCACCGGCCAAAGTCAGGCGGCCATCTCGGCGCCCGTGGCGCTCGACGCGGGCCTGGTGGCGGGCGTTCCCGGCGCCGATCCGTCGATCACCGTGTTCAAGGGCATTCCCTACGCCGCCCCGCCGGTGGGCGATCTGCGCTGGAAGCCGCCCCAGCCGGCCGCGCCCTGGCAGGGCGTGCGTCAGGCGGGCCAGTACGGCGCCGATTGCCCCAGTCCCGAGGGCGGCCCGCAGGCGGCGGCGCGCATGAGCGAGGACTGCCTGACCCTGAACGTGTGGACCGGCGCGGCCTCGCCGTCCGAGCGACGGCCGGTCTATGTGTGGATTTACGGCGGCGGCTTCATTGGCGGCGCGGGCTCCAACCCGCAGTTCGACGGCGAGGCCCTGGCCAAGAAGGGCGTGATCGTGGTCACGTTCAACTACCGGCTTGGGGCCCTGGGCTTCCTGGCCACGCCCGAGCTCAGCCGCGAGTCCGGCCACGACGCCTCGGGCGACTACGGCCTGATGGACGACATCGCCGTGCTCAAGTGGGTGCGCAGGAACATCGCGGCCTTCGGCGGCGATCCCAACCGGGTGACCATCGGCGGTCAGTCGGCCGGCGCCGGATCGTGCGGCTTCCTGGCCATTTCGCCCCTGGCCAAGGGCCTGTTCCAGCGGGTGATCGCCCAGAGCCACGCGCGCTACCCGCGCGACCTGGAGTTGCGCTACCTGTCGGTGTCTTACACCACTAAGGCCAAGGCCGAGGCGGCGGGCGCCAAATACGCCGAGGCGCACGGCGCTCACTCCCTGGCCGAGTTGCGCGCCCTGCCGTGGCAGGCGGTGATCAAGGGCAGCGACGTCACCGACGCCGACGTCTACACCGGCACGCCCTCCAAGCCGCCGCTGTTCCGCCCGGTGATCGACGGCTGGGTCCTGCCGCACACCTACAGCGAGACCTACAGCCGGGGCCTGCAGAACGACGTGGAATTCCTGGCTGGCAACAACCGCGACGAAAGCGGCGCCGTGCCCGAGTTCGCCTTCGCTCGGCTGCGCGCCCAGGCGGCCAATCTTCGCGGCGGCGCGCCGCCCAGCAATGTCACTGTCGCCGCCTTCGTCAGTTACGCCAAGACCAAGTTCGGCGCCTTCGCGGACCGGTTCCTCAAGCTCTATCCCGCCGCCACGGACGACCAGGCGGCCTTGTCCAACAACGCCTCGGTGCAGGACAACTCGCGCGTCTCGACCTATCTGTGGGCCGCCGACTGGCAAAAGAACGTGGACAAGCCGGTTTACACCTACTTCTGGACGCATCGGCCCACCGGCGATCCCGGCGGCGCACACCACGGCTCGGAGATCATCTTCGCCTTCGATAACCTCGATCCGAACAAGGCCGCCTGGACGGACGAGGACCATAAGGTGGCCGACATGATGTCGTCCTACTGGGCCAACTACATCGCCACCGGCGACCCCAACGGGCCGGGCCTGCCCGTCTGGCCCAAGTTCGACGCCAAGGCCAAGAGCGTGATGGAACTGGGCGACCACTTCGCGCCGATCCCCGTGGCGACCGCGCCGCGCCTGGCGTTCTGGAAGCGCTTCTTCGCGGCGCAGGACGCCTGGTGAGCGCTTCAGGGCCGGTGATCGCGGTGATGGGCGTCTCGGGCTCGGGCAAGACCAGCCTGGGCCGGGCCATCGCCGCGCGCCTGGACCTGCCGTTCCTCGACGGCGACGACTTCCACCCCCCGGCCAACGTGGCCAAGATGGCCGCTGGCGTCCCGCTGACCGATGAGGACCGCTGGCCGTGGCTGGACCGGTTGGGCCAGGCTGCGGCGACGGAGCCGCGCGGGGCGGTGGTGGCGTGCTCGGCCTTGAAGCGCGCGTACCGCGACCGGCTGCGGGCCTGGCGCCCGGACCTGATCCTGGTTCATATCGTGGGCGACGCGACCCTGATCGGCCGCCGGATGCAGGGGCGGCGCGACCATTTCATGCCCGCCTCGCTGCTGGACAGCCAGTTCGCCGCCCTTGAGCCGCCGGCTCCCGACGAGGCGGCGATCGAGGCGCCGGCCGCGCTGGGACCGGCGCGCCAGGTCGAACTGGTCTGCGCCGAGCTCGGACGGCGCGGGATCTAACCGATCCCCAGGGCGCCCGCGAGCAGGCAGGCCGCCAAGCCCAGCACCGAGATGATGGTCTCGGCCGCCGACCAGGACTTGAGCGTGTCCTTCAGCGACAGGCCCAGATACTCCTTCACCATCCAGAAGCCCGCGTCGTTGACGTGGGAGAAGAACACCGAGCCCGCGCCGACCGCCAGCACCAGCAGCGTGGCCGGCGACCCGGCCGAAGGGCCGACGCCCGCCATCAGCGCGGCGGCGGTGATGGTCGCCACGGTGGCCGAGCCTGTGGCCAGGCGGATCATGGCCGCGGCGGTCCAGCCCAGCAGCAGCGGCGAGACGTGGGCGTTCATCGCCGCGTGCGCCATGGCTTTGCCGACCCCCGACTGGATCAGGCTCTGCTTGAACGCTCCGCCCGCGCCGACGATCAGGATGATCGGCGCGACTGCGGACAGGCTTTCGCTCACCAGGCGCGACAGGCCCGCGTCGGCGCCCTGCCTGGCGCGCACCCAGGCCAGCCCGACCAAGACCCCGATCAGCATGGCGCTGGGGGCCGCGCCGACGAAATCGACCCAGCGCCGGGCGGCGGGCGCGCTGGGCAGGGCCAGGTCGACCGCGGCCTTGCCCAGCATCAGCACCACGGGCAGCAGCAGGATCGCCGTGGCGGCGAGGCCGGCGCCGCCTGGCGCTGCCGGGCCCTGCGGTTGCACGAATTCGGCGATCAGGGCTTCGGACGGCGCGCTCGGCGTGCGGCGCAGACAGGCCAGGGTGAACACCGGCCCGGCCAGCACGGCGATGGGCAAGGCCATGACCAGGCCGATCAATAGGGTGCGCCCGGTGTCGGCGTGCAGGGCGTCGATGGCGGCCAGCGGGCCGGGGTGGGGCGGCAGGAACCCGTGCGCCACCGACAGCGCCGCCAGCGCCGGCAAGGCGATCTGCAGATAGGGCGCGGGGCGTCCTTGCGCCTGCCCCAGCTTGTAGGCCAGGGCGAAGATCGCCGGCATCATCACCACCACTCCGCTCTCGAAGAACAGCGGCAGGCCCAGCAGCAAAGCCAGGGCGGCGATCAGGAACGGGGCGGCGAGGGGGCTCTTGAACCGCGCTATGGCGCCGGCCAGGGCGTCCGCGGCGCCGGACGCGGCGAAGGTGCGCCCGAGAATGGCGCCCAGGGCGATGACCAAGCCGCTGCTGGACAGCACATCGCCCAGGCCGATCCGGATCGCGTCGAGCGCGCCGTTCGGGCCCAGGCCCGCCGCGACGCCGAATCCCAGCGCGACGATCAGCAGCGTCAGGAAGGGATGCAGCTTAAGGGCGGCGATGCCGGCGACGACGGCGGCGATGGCCACGACCGTCAGGATCAGCAGGTGGATGTCCGAGCCCGTCACGCGATGTCCCTCGATGTCGATCCGATTATCCCACGCAAGCCGATTGCGCGACGCCGCCGTGCTTACTTTTCGGGCGTCAGTCCTGCGCGGGACGGCCCTTGCCGATCTGTTTGGCCTCCGGCGAGTCCGGGTCCATCGCCGCCTGGCCCGCGGTCTGGCCGCTGGCGAGCACATGGCCAGCCATGAACCCCTCCAGCGCCGGGAAACTCATCATGGGATCGCCCGGCAGCACCGTGTCGAGGGCGAACACCTGCAGGTGATAATTGTGCTCGACGAAGTTGTGGGTGTGCGGCCCCGCGTAGGGCTGGTTCGGGCCGTGGACGTTCAGGCCGTACATCGCGCCCGCCGGCGGCGTGGTCAGGCCGGCGTCCAGTCGCGTGGTTCGCGCCGGCACGTTGATCAGGATGAAGTGGATGCTTGTTCCGTGGCTCATGTCGTCGCCGCCGCCCAGGGCGCCTTGCATGATCACCACATAGGACTGCGTGCCCCGGGGGCCCTGGCTCCACTGAAGGCCGGGAAAGCGGTTGCCGCGATACTGGGTGTTTTCATAGGGGATGTCGCCGCCGTCCTTGAAAGCGGGGCTGGATACTGTGAGCGTGGCCTTGGCCGGAATATGCTTGATCGCCAGTTCGTCGGCGTGACCAATGGCGGTCGGCGTCTGCGCCTTAGCGCCTGGCCCCGTGAGTCCTGCGATCGCCAGCGCCAAGGCCATGGCGGAGGATGTGCGGCGCATGATGTGTTCCTCCACTGAAAGGGCCGCTTTCTCGCGGACCGCTGGCTCGGTTCGCCGATGTCCGCTTCTAGTGACATGCACCCTAGATCATCGTGCAAAGCATTGACAGCGTTGTCTTATTGTCCCTACGTTCCAGTGATAACACAAGGATCATGCGCGGGAGCACGCCGCGCCC
>DATKPD010000049.1:0-12949 GCA_035524315.1 Caulobacteraceae bacterium | reverse complement strand
TCCGCCCGCCCATGGCGTCGACGAAGCCCTTGGCGATCGCAAGGCCGAGGCCTGTGCCCTTGCCGCGGTCGGACGCCTGCTCGAGTCGTAGGAACTTCTCGAACACCTGCTGCAGCTGGGCGGTCGGGATGCCCCGGCCCTCGTCCTCGATGCTGATCACCACGTTGCGCTGGTCCTCGTAGACGGCCGCCTCGATCCGCGAGCCGTCCGGGCTGTAGGCGATGGCGTTCTCCAGGATGTTGACCAGCGCCTGCTCCAGCAGGGCCGGATCGGCCAGCGCCGTGTCACGCGCGACTTCCCCGCCGACCTGCCGGTGGTGAAGGCGGACTCCGCGCTGCTGGAGCAGGCGCTGGTCAACATCCTGGAAAACGCCATCGCCTACAGTCCCGACGGATCGAGCATCGAAGCCGCGGTCTATGAGGACGAGCGCAACGTCGTGATCAGCATCGAAGACGAGGGCAAGGGCATTCCCACGGCGGAGTTGGAGCGCGTGTTCGAGAAATTCCGCCGCATGGAAGACGCCTCCGACCGCGTCAAGGGAACCGGGCTGGGCCTGACCATCGCCAAGGGCTTCGTCGAGGCCATGGGCGGCCGCATCGCCGCCGCCAGCCCGGTCCGTCAGGGCGGCGGCACCCGCGTGCTGATCAGCCTGCCCAAGGACGTTCACACCCCCGCCATGCTGTTATGAGCGCGCATCGTCCGCGTATCCTGGTGATCGACGACGAGCCGCAGATCCACCGGTTTCTGGGGCCCGCGCTCGATGCCGCCGGCTATGAGCCGGTGCGCGCCGACACGGCCAGCGATGGCCTGAAGGCGATCGCCCACAGGCCGCCCGATGCGGTGGTGCTCGACCTCGGCTTGCCGGACATGGACGGTCAGGACGCGCTGGTCAGGGCGCGGGCCTTCTACGACGGTCCGATCCTCGTGCTGTCGGCGCGCGACCGCGAGGTGGAGAAGATCGAGGCGCTGGACCGCGGCGCCGACGACTATGTGGAAAAGCCGTTCGGCGTCGGAGAGTTGCTGGCGCGGTTGCGGGTGGCCCTGCGCCATCGGCTGGTGCGCGCCGGCGCCGACGCGGTGGTCAAGGCGGGCGAGGTGGAAATCGACTTGGTTCGTCGCCTGGTCAAGCGCGGGGGCGAACTGGTGCGCCTGTCGCCACGTGAATACGACCTGCTGGCGGCCTTAGCCGAGGGTGCGGGCAGGGTCATGACCCAGGCTCAGCTCCTGACCGCCGTATGGGGCCCGGCCAACGCCCACGACGTGCAGTACCTGCGCGTGTTCATCGGTCATCTGCGGCAAAAGCTTGAAGCCGACCCGACCTCGCCGCGGCTAATCGTGACCGAACCAGGCGTAGGTTACAGGTTCGCCGACGATTGACTGCGGCAATGGTCCCCGCGACCGGCTCGGCGGCGCGTGATAGAACCCTCGCCATCGGCGCAGAACCGCCCTGAAGACCGAAACAGGACAAGTGGGCTTGAGCGTCAGCGACGAAAACGCCGCCACGCCGAGGCGTTCCGGAGCGAGCGCCGGCGTGCAGCCGACCAGCGGGCCGCTGCAGGCGCGCCGCCTGTGGCCGGCCGCGATCCTGGCCGGCGCCATCGTGCTCGGCCTATGGGGCCCAAACCTGGTGCGCCCGCCGCCGCCGGCCTGGACCCTCTATACATCGCTCAAGGGCCAGACCCGCCGCGTGCGCCTGGCCGACAAGAGCTTGCTCTGGATGGACGGCGCCGCCGCGGTGCGGGTGGTGTTCGACGATCGGTCGCGCCTGGCGGTTCTGGACGGCGGGGAAGCGGAGATGGCGGTCGCGCCGGCCAGCCGGCCGTTCGCGATTTCCGTCGGCGACCGCCGCGTCAGCACCCGCGATGGCGACCTCGACCTGAGCCGCTACCCCCAGCAGGGACAGGTGGTCACAACCTTGACCGTTCGGCGCGGCGAAGCCGAAGTCGGTCAGGTCGGCGCGACGGGCGATCCTTGGACGCTGCGTGCCGGCGATCAGATCCGATGGGTCGATGGGCAGGCGGCCGATGCGGCGCGCCGGGTCAATCCCGAGGCCGCCTTCGCCTGGCAGCGGCGCGAACTGGTGTTCAACCGCGAGCCCTTGGCCAATGTCGCCGCCTCGCTCAATCGCTATATCGATCGGCCGATCGTCATACCGCAAGCCGCCGTTGGTCAGATTCGCTTCACCGGCGCCCTGGCGATCGACCGGGAAGACCGAATCCTCAAACGGCTTGAGGCCGCTTTGCCGATCCAGGCCGATATCCGGCGCGACTCCATCGTTCTGCGCGGCCGCTCACACAGCGCCGCGAAGGCCGCCCGGCCGCCTGAGCGCCACGTGGGCGCGCCGATCCCCGGCCCTAGTAGCTGACGCGGAAGACCGCGCGGAGGTCGGCGTTCTGGTAGTCGCTGCGGAATTCGCCGCCGGCTTCCAGCGCGAAGTGCACGAAGGCCCCGTCACCCTGCAGCCGCAGGCGGGCCACCGCCGCCCCGCCCGATACCGAGTCCGGGACCAGGGTGAAGCTCGGGCCGCCGTAGGCGAACCGGGCGGTCGTCGCCGCCGGGCCGCCGGTCACCACATCGTCCCAGCCCAGTTCGATCTGGGGCTTGAACACGAAGGACGAGCCGATGTGGGCGCCGGCGATCACGCCGGCGGTGATCGTCCCCTGGGTGCTGGTGCGGGCGTTGACGTTCGTGTCGAAGCCCAGGCCGCCGCCGGTTTCCTTGTAGGCCTGCTCGCTCACGTCGTAGTAGTCCATGTGGACTTCCGGCGTCAGGAACAGATGCTGAGTGATGTCGAACGGCGCGCTGGCGCCGATGTGACCGCTGAAATCGTAGCCGTTCCATGCCGCGTTGGCGGTGCGCGAGACGGCGGTCGAGGTCGATTCGTCGCCCGACAGGACGGTCGCGGCGAATTCGCGCCGTTCGGAAATGCGTAGATAGCCGCCGCTGAAGCTCGCTTCGGTGTGCAGGATGCCGAACTGCGGCGTGGCGTAGAGGCCCAACTGCAGGTGGTTGATCGAGACGATGCTGTCGCCCGGATCGTGCGGCTTGACCACATTGGCGCTGGCGAACGACAGGTCCGCGCCGATACCGCCGAAATCGACCCCGCCGACCAGGCCCAGGCCCGCCGCCCGATAGGCCTCGTTGTCCTGGCGATCCTGGTTCAGCCCGATGATGTACTCGCTGGCCCACAGGCCGCCCGGCGTGCCGATGTCGTCTTCCTCGTCGGGCGAGTCGTCGGCGCTCACGCGGTTGGGCTGGGCGTCGGGGCTTTCGAAGTCGGCCGCGCGGGCCGCCGAGCGGGCCACGGCCTTCGACATCGCGCTGACCACCTCGAACACGTCGCCCGAGGAATCCGGCAACATCTGCTGATAGGCCTGGTGGAAGCTGCTGCTCGTCGAGGCGTTGGCGAGGGCGTTCAAGATGCCGGAGTCCTGGCTCAAAGACGCGTAGATCGCCGGCAGGGCCGCCGTCTCGGCCTTGTTCAGCGACAGTTGAACCGCCGTCTTGGGCGACACGGTCACCGTCACAGCTCCGGTGGCGGTATTGGCCTGGACGCTGGTGTTGAACAGGAAAGGCGCGCTGGCGGCGAGGGTCGGGGCGCCGCTGGTCAGGGAATTGGCCTGAATGACCGTGAAGCTTTGAGTGGTGGACGGCGCGGACAGGAACGTGACCGCGATGGTGGCGCCGTTGGCGATATTGGCCGTTCCGACCTTGTATTCAGTGCTGGTCCCCAAGGTCACGCCCGGGTAGCTGCTCTGCAGCGTGGTCAAGCGCGGATCCAGGGCGAAGCCCAGGGTGCTGCCCGAGCCGACCGTTAGACTCGTGCCCGTGATCACCGACGAGAGCTGGTTATTCAGCTTGCCCGAGCCGACGTCGATCGAAAGGCTGTTGCCCGTGTAGATCAGCTTGCCCTGGATCGTGCCGCCGCCCTCGAGATTCAGCGTGCTGTTGGCGCCCGAGCCTAGGCTCACGGTGCCCGCGATCTCGCCGTACAGCAGCTCCAGATCGTTCCTGCCCGTATTGCTCAGGAGCACGTCGCCGACGGTGGTGGGCGGCGAACTCGTCTGGCTGGACACCGCCTGGGTGAAGGTCACGCCCGACGAGGCCCTGAGGTCCACCGCCACGGTGGAGCCCGTGGTCGTCTCGCCGGCGTTGGCGGGCGTGATCGTGGCCTCGAGCGTGCCGTAGTTGTTGAAGGTGGTGACCGATCCGCTCTTGTCGACCACGACATAGGACGAAGCCGAGTCGCCCGTGACCGACGCCTCCATGATGCCGAAGTTGGTCACGGTCGACAGGGTGGCGCCGGGCTGGATGAACAGGGCGGTCGAAGCGTTGGCGGTCGCGGACGTCAGAGTCGAGGCGACGGTGCCTTCGTTCTGCAGTAGCGGCAGGTTGGCGCCGGATTCCAGCTGGATGGCCGTGGCGTTGGCCTTATAGGCGCTGGCGCTGATTGTGGCGCTAGGGCCGATACGCATACCGCCCAGGATGCTGACTCCCGCCCCGCCCGCGTTGGCGCCCTGCGCCGCCGCCTGGTAGGAAGAGCCCGCGCCGATATCCACCGCCGTGGAGGCGACGCCGTCGTACACGCCGCTGGCGGTAATCGATCCATCGACGATCAAGCCGAAGCAGTGGTCGAGCAGGCCGTAATTGGCGGCGTTGCACGAACCGTACTCGCCGATGGTGATTGGAGCAGCGCCGCCGATCACCAGAGCGGGCGAGCGACCATAGGTGGCTAGCGCAGAGGTGCCTTCCGAGCCGTCGGCCACGCCATCGCCATCGGCGTCAGCGGTGCTGCTGGAGGTGGTGCCCGACGGTTGGGCGGCGAGGAATATGCCTCCGCCCACGCTGCCGGCCACCACCAAGGCCGAGCCGCCCTGCTGCACCTGGGCCGGCGTCGCCTGGACCAGGTTGAGCTGGGCCTGGGTGCCGGGACGGGTGTCGCTGCTGTAGCCGCTGGAGGTCAGCGCCGAATAGACCGACAGGCTGCCTGTGACCGGTCCTGTGATCTGGACGGCGTTGCCGCCCGTGCTGGTGCCGGAGCCTCCGCCGACGCCGGTCACGCTCACGCTGCTGGCGATCTGCACCAAGCCGGCGATCGAGCCCTGGGTGAAAACGCCGTAGCTGTTGTCGCCTGTGACGGTGACCGACCCCGTGGCGACGGTTTCCTGGCCAATGTAGAGGTTGTTGCCTGCCGCCTGCAGCCCGTTGAGGATGGCGACGCCATACGACTGGTTGCCCTGAACCGTGACCGCGCCGTTGACGGAAACGGTGCCCGTGTAGGACCCGTTCGTCTGCAGCCCGTACCGGGCCGTGCCCTGAGCGAAGGGCGCGTTGGTGTAGCCGTCGCTGTTGACGGTGGGCGTGTAGCTTTCTGTCAGCGAGATTGTGCCGGCAAGGTTGATCGCGCCGGTCCCACCGTTGGTGGCCAGAACGGCAATGGCGTTATTGGCGTTGGCGACCGAGACCGTGCCTTCGACCGACACGGTGTTGGCGCTGTTCAGCGTGACCGCCGTGCCGCCGGAGGGGGAGACCGCGCCACCTGCGGCCACGTCGATATTGCCCGGCCCGCCGCTGACCGCGGTGGCGGTCTGAACTGCCGTGGAGGTGGAGCTGGAGATCGTGTCGGTCTGGGCCCAGGCCAGGCCCCGCAGCCCCATCAGGCACAGGGGCGCCAGAGCCGTCGCTGTCATCAACCGGAACCGCATGCTCCTCCCGCCTCTCGATCGAAAACAGCGATCTAGCGGGCGGGCGTGTCGATCAGCTTTCGGCATCGTGTCCCAATTCAATTCCGGTATGACAATCCGCGACACCCAAGCCACCAGGACATGTTTTGGTCAAGGTCTGGGGTAATCAGGCGCTTGGATCAGCTTGGCTTTTCAGGTCGTCTCGAGGGGTGCGGCGCAGGGTGTTGAGCGTGACAGGCGTCGATGAAAGTGTTCACCCCAGGCCCGAGGACGGCGCGCTTGGCCTAGGCGCTGCGCTGTCGCCCAGCGTCCTTATTGTCGATGACGATCGGACCTTGCAAGGGCTTATCAGCGATTTCCTGCAACGGCACGGCATCACAGTGTATTGCGCCGCCAGCGGCGCGGGCGTCGACGCCCTGCTCGCCGTCCGCCCGGTTGACGTGGTCCTGCTCGACGTCATGCTGCCGGGCGAGGACGGCCTCAGCATCTGCCGCCGCCTGGCCGCGCGCACCGAAGCCCGCCCGGCCATCCTGATCCTGTCGGAGGCGGCCGACGAAACCGACCGGATCGTGGGCCTGGAACTGGGGGCCGACGACTATGTGTCCAAGCCCGCCAACCTGCGCGAACTGCTCGCCCGCATCCGCGCCCTGCGGCGGCGCTTCACCCCCCCAGCCACGGGCGCCAGCTTGCCGGCAGGCTCGGACGACGGACTCTATGAGTTCTCGGGTTGGACTCTGTCGGTCTGGACGCACGAGTTGAAGACGCCGGACGGCGATCCGGTCGCCCTGACCTCGAGCGAATTCAGCCTGCTGAGGGCGTTCCTGGAACATCCTCGCCGTGTTCTGACCCGCGACCAGCTGCTCAACCTGGTGCGCGGACGCGAGAGCTTCTCGTTCGACCGCGCCGTTGACGTCCAGGTCAGCCGGCTGAGGCGCAAGCTGCTCAGCGCCGATGGCCGTGAGGGCGATCTGGTGCGCACCGTGCGCAACGAGGGCTATATGTTCGTCTCGCCGGTCAAGAAGAGCTGACGCCGAGCCTGTGCGGCCGACCTTCTCTAGCCCGCGAAATCCTCGACCGCGTAGCCTTGGAAATGCAGCAGGGCGGTCAGGTCGGTGTGATCCAGGCGCGCATCGGCCTGGGCCGCGACCACCGGCTTGGCGCGATAGGCCACGCCCAGGCCCGCCGCCTCGATCATCGCCAGGTCGTTGGCCCCGTCGCCGATGGCGCAGGCCGCCGCCAGATTGACCCCGAGCGCCTGGGCCTCTTCGCGCAGCGCCTGCAGCTTGGCCTCGCGGCCCAGGATCGGCTCGTGGACGCGCCCGACCAGCGTATCGCGCTCGATCTCGAACCGGTTGGCGCGTTGGGCATGAAACCCGGCCGCCTCGGCCACGCGTTCGGTGAAGAAGGTAAAGCCGCCAGAGACCAGCACGCACCGCACGCCATGGGCCCGCAGGGTCCGCACGAGCGTGCGCGCGCCGGGGTTCAGCCGAACGCGCTCGTCATAGCACTGCTGCAAGGCCCCAGTGGGCAGGCCGGCCAGCATGGCCACGCGCTCGCGCAGCGCGGACTCGAAATCGAGTTCGCCGCGCATAGCCCGCTCGGTGATCGCCGCGACGCGGTCCTTGACCCCGGCGAAGTCGGCCAGCTCGTCCAGGCACTCGCAGCCGATGATGGTCGAATCCATATCGGCCAGGAACAGCCGCTTGCGCCGGTTCGCGGCGGGTTGGACCGCGACATCGACCGGCAGACCGGCCAGGCCTTGGGACACGGCCAAGCGAACGGCGCGCAGGATTTCAGCCGGATCGAGCGCCAAGGTCGCGCTGGCTTCGATGTCCAGGGCGGCTGGGCCCAGCAGGCGCGAGGCGTCGACCGCCACGCTTTCGGTGGGCAGCACGAGCTCCACCCGCTCCTGGGCGGCGGGCAAGGCCGACGGATCGGCGGCGACAAGGGTGATGGCCAATTGCATGGCGTGCGGGTTAGACCCCGATCCATGGCTCATCAAGCCCCCCAAGACCAACCGTCCGTGTTTCTGATCGCCGGCCCGACCGCCAGCGGCAAGTCGGCCCTGGCCTTGCGGCTGGCCGAGCGGCTGGGCGGCGAGATCGTCAACGCCGATGCGCTTCAGCTTTATGCGGACCTGCGCCTGCTGAGCGCGCGGCCCGACGCGGCCGAGGAGCAGCGCGCGCCGCACCACCTCTATGGCGTGGCCGACGGGGCGGACGGCTGGTCGGTCGGGCGTTGGCTCAAGGCCGCCCTGCCCTTGCTTGACGACATTCGCCGCCGAGGCCGCGCGGCCATCGTGGTCGGCGGCACAGGGCTTTATTTCCGCGCCCTGACCCACGGCCTGGCCGAAATCCCGGATACGCCGCCCGAGGCGCGCCAGGAGGCGGAGGCGCAGTGGCGCACGCTGGGCGAGGCGGCCTTCCGCGAGCGGCTGGCCTCGGTGGATCCGCAGGCGGAGGCGCGCATCGAGCAGGGCGACCGCCAGCGGCTCGTGCGCGCGATGGAGGTCCACGCCGCCAGCGGGCGCCCTCTGACCTATTGGCAGGCTCAGACCCGGCCCCCGCTCGCCGCCGCCGATTGGCGCGCCGCGGTGCTGGAGCCGCAGCGCGCGTGGCTTTACGCCCGCTGCGACGCGCGGATGCAGGCCATGGTCGAGGCGGGGGCCCTGGACGAGGTGGCGCGGCTCATGGCGCGGGGACTCGATCCCGCCGCGCCGGTGATGAAAGCCGTGGGCGTGCGCGAACTGGGCGCGCACCTGGCGGGCGAGACCAGCCTGGAGGCCGCCGTCGCCCTGGCGCAGCAGCAGACCCGCCGCTACGCCAAGCGGCAGAGCACCTGGCTGCGCAATCAGACGCCGGATTGGCCGCGACTGGCCGGCGAGACGGACGCCGAAGCCTGGCTGCGCGCCCTCTAGCCCGGCCTTGACCGCGCCGCCGCCGCATGGCATCTGAGCAGCTTCTATCAGGAGAACCCCGCGTGCGCGCGAACCTCGTACTTACGGAGCGGCCGACCACGGAATGATCGCTTGATCACGCCGTAATCGGTCGCATGCTCGGGCCCCTCGCGGGCCTTTTTTCATGCCCAAAGTTCAGCCGCCCTCCAAGACGCCCAGCCCCTGCCGAGATCACCGTCATGACCACCCAGACCGCCATCGACGAAAAAGCCCCGCCCCAAGCCCCGGCCCAAGGCGAGACCCTCACCGGCGCCCAGATCGTGGTGCGCGCCCTGGTCGATCAAGGCGTGGACACCCTGTTCGGCTATCCCGGCGGGGCGGTGCTGCCGATCTACGACGCTCTGTTCGACGAGCCGCGCCTGCAGCACGTCCTGGTCCGCCATGAGCAGGGCGCGACCCACGCCGCCGAGGGCTACGCCCGCTCGACCGGCAAGCCGGGCGTGGTCCTGGTCACCTCGGGTCCCGGCGCCACCAACGCCGTCACCGGCATCGTCGACGCCCTGATGGATTCGATTCCGCTGGTGGTCATCACCGGCCAGGTCGCCACCCACCTGATCGGTTCGGACGCCTTCCAGGAAGCCGACACCGTCGGTATCACCCGCTCGTGCACCAAGCACAATTACCTGGTGAAGCGGGTCGAGGACCTGGCGCGGGTGATGCACGAGGCGTTCCACATCGCCACCACCGGCCGCCCCGGCCCGGTCGTGATCGACATTCCCAAGGACGTGCAGTTCCTGGCCGGCCCTTATGTCGGACCCGGCGCGGTCGCGCCCAGCCTGACCTATCATCCGCGCACCCGGGGCGACGCGGGCAAGATCGCCGAGGCGGTCGAGTTGCTGGCCACGGCCAAGCGACCGGTCTTCTATACCGGCGGCGGCGTGATCAACGCCGGGCCCGAGGCGTCGCGCACCCTACGCGAGCTGGCGCATGTGACCGGCGCGCCGGTCACCTCGACCCTGATGGGGCTGGGCGCCTTTCCCGCATCCGATCCGCAGTGGCTGGGGATGCTGGGCATGCACGGCAGCTTCGAGGCCAACCACGCCATGCACGACTGCGACGTGATGGTTTGCCTGGGCGCGCGCTTCGACGACCGCATCACCGGGCGCATCGACGCCTTCTCGCCCGGCTCCAAGAAGATCCACGTCGATATCGACCCGTCCTCGATCAATAAGAACATCCTGGTCGACATCGGCATCGTCGGCGACGTCGGCTCGGTGATGAAGGACATGCTGGAGGCTTGGAAGGCCAAGGGTCACAAGGCGACCGACCAGGGCGACTGGTGGCGGTCGATCGACGCCTGGCGCGCGCGCAAGGGCTTCGCCTATCGCAAGGACGCCAAGGTCATCAAGCCGCAGTACGCGATCGAGCGGCTGTACGAGCTGACCAAGGACCGTGAGACCTACATCACCACCGAGGTCGGCCAGCATCAGATGTGGGCGGCCCAGTTCTACCACTTCGAGGAGCCCAACCACTGGATGACCTCGGGCGGGCTGGGCACCATGGGCTATGGCCTGCCCGCGGCGGTCGGCGCCCAGATGGCGCATCCGGACGCCCTGGTGATCGACATCGCTGGCGAGGCCTCGGTTCAGATGACCATGCAGGAGTTCTCCACGGCGGTGCAGTTCAACCTGCCGGTCAAGATCTTCATCCTCAACAACGAGTGGATGGGCATGGTGCGCCAGTGGCAGCAACTGCTGCACGGCCAGCGCTACAGCCACTCCTATTCGGAAAGCATCCCCGACTTCGTCAAGCTGGCCGAGGCCATGGGCGGCTTTGGCCTGCGCGCCGATACGCCGGACGAACTGGACGCCAAGATCATGCAGATGATCGAGACGCCGGGCCCGGTGCTGTTCGACTGCCGCGTGGCCAAGGAGGAGAACTGCTTCCCCATGATCCCCTCCGGCCGCGCCCACAACGACATGCTGCTGGGCGATTCCGGCGACGACCTGGACTCGGCCATCGATGACGAAGGCAAGATGCTGGTGTAAGGCCGCCAGACCTATTGTCGGCGAAGCCGAAGCTAAAACGGGAATAAACTCCGCTCACGCGGATCATCGAGAGACGGCCATGCCCCCGCGCCTGAACGAATCCACCGAGAAACGCACCTTCGCGGTGCTGGTCGACAACGAACCGGGCGTGCTGGCGCGCGTGGTCGGGCTGTTCTCGGCGCGCGGCTACAACATCGAGAGCCTGACGGTGGCCGAGACCGACGCAAAGGCGCACGTCTCGCGCATCACCATCGTCACCTCCGGCACGGCCCTGATCCTGGAGCAGATCCGCGCTCAGCTCGACCGCATGGTCTCGGTGCGCGACGTGCAGGACGTGACGCTGGACCCCCAGGGCATCGAGCGGGAACTGGCCTTGATGAAAGTGCGCGGCAGGGGCGAGCAGCGCGCCGAGGCGCTGCGCCTGGCCGACATCTTCCGCGCCAAGGTGATCGACACCAGTCACGAGAGCTTTGTGTTCGAACTGACCGGCGCGCCCGGGAAGATCGACAAGTTCGTCGATCTGATGCGCCCCTTGGGCCTGGCCGAGATGTCGCGCACCGGCGTCCTGTCGCTGACGCGCGGGGTCGATTAGCGGCCGCTGGACGGGGCCGGACTGGAACCGCTAACCAATCGGGCCTATATCTACCGCGTCAGGTTCGCCTGACTATGGAGATAAACGCGCGTGCAATAAGCGGACTGGACCCGGGTGCGATTCCCGGCGGCTCCACCAAATCTTCTCCGGGTTATCGCCGGGTCGTGCGGGGCCGATCAGCATCGACAGACGTGTAAAGACGTTGCTTTCTCTCGGCGTGGCTCACCGTTTCGGGCTTTAAACTAACTGCGAACGATAACTTCGCTCAAGAGTACGCCCTCGCCGCGTAATGCGGTGCGGTCGAACTCGACCTAAACTCCTAGCGTCTTAGCAGCGCTAGGCGGGGCCCGGAGGGCGCCTTGCAACAGAAGCCCTCCACTTCCGCACCGCGTGCGGCGCCCTCCTGTTTTCCCAATCGAAGATCGGGGGCGCCTTGCCACAGAAGCCCTCCACTTCCGCACCGCCTGCGGCGCCCTCCTGTTTTCCCCAATCGAAGATCGGGGGCGCCTTGCCACAGAAGCCCTCCACCTTCCAATCCGTCTGAAAGCAGATTTTCCAGTACCTGCAGCAACGGCCCGCTTTGCGCCGCAGATGGGAAGCGCTAGGGTCTGGCTCCGTTGGAGAACCCGCCGCATGGCCCAGGACGACACGCCCGAGGACCTGATGCACTACGAAGCGATGGCGCAGGACGCCTTGCGCGGCGTGGTGCGTTCGGCGCTGAAGCGTGCGGCCTCGCCCGACGGTCTGCCCGGCGCGCACCACTTCTACATCACCTTCAAGACCGACGCCCCGGGCGTCTCGGCGCCGCCCGACCTCCTCGCCAAATATCCCGAGGAGATGACCATCGTGCTGCAGCACCAGTACCGCGACCTGGCGCCGGGCGAGACCTTCTTCACGGTGACGCTGAAGTTCGGCGGCCAGCCCAAGCGACTGTCGGTGCCCTACGCCGCCGTCACGCGCTTCTACGATCCGAGCGTCCAGTTCCTGCTGCAGTTCGAGCCTGCGGCCGAGGCCGAGGACGAGGCCCCGCCCGTAGCGGTCAAGCCGCCCGCGGCCGCGCCTTCGGGCGGCGAGGACGCCGGGCCGCCAGCCGCCGATGGCGAGGAGCCCAAGGTGGTCTCCCTGGACCAGTTCCGGAAAAAGTGAGTTGAGGCGCCCCGCCGCGACCCTGACCAGGAGTCTCGCCGCGGGCGTCCTGGCCGTCATCGCCGCCTGCGCCTTGGCGGGGGGCGCCCGAGCGCAGAGCCCCTTCGCCACCTGGGCCGCGGTGGTGGTGGCGGGCGACTACCACGCTCATTCCGGCGCGATATCGCCGGCGTTCGACAACGCCCGGCGCGACGTGTCCCAGGCTCTGCTCAAGCTGGGTTTCACCGCCGAACACATGACCCAGTTCTCGAGCCAGCCGGGCGAGCTGCCCCCTGGCGTGATGCCCGCGCAGCTCGACATCATCACCGGCGAGTTCATGCGCCTGGCCCGCGTTGCGCCCGACGGCTGCCTGCTCTACTTCACCTCGCACGGCGCGCCGGGCCTGGTGATGATGAGCGACCATCCGCTGATGGCATCGGGTCTGGCGTCCATCATCGACAACGCCTGTCCCGCCGGCAAACCCGCCGTCGTGATCATCTCGGCCTGCTATTCCGGCAGCCTGATCCCCACCCTGTCCGGACCCAACCGCATGATCCTGACCGCCGCGCGGCCCGACCGCTCCTCCTTCGGCTGCGGGGAGAGC
>DATKPD010000048.1:0-25815 GCA_035524315.1 Caulobacteraceae bacterium | reverse complement strand
GGTGGCGTCGTAGCCGACATAGGCCGTGACCACACCCTCGCTCGCGGCCTTGTCCAGGGCTTCCAGGTCCGAGCACTGGTGGATATAGCCGCGCGACTGCATCGTCCGCACGAAGTCGGATTTCGGTTCGAAGGCGGCGGGTTCGGACATGGTTTTATCGGACGGCTTTTGCATAGGAGTGGGCGCGTGTAGCACGCTCCTGCGGCCGGTCCCAAGGCTCAGGCGGAGTTGATCGCATGCGCGTACTCGGATTCATGAGCGGCACCTCGCTCGACGCAGTCGACATGGCCGTGCTGGACACCGACGGCGAGACGATCTTCGCCTTTGGGCCTTCGGGCGAGCGCAAGCTGTCTTCGGCAACACGGGCCTTGGTCGAGGCGGCGACCGCCGATGCGCGCGCCTGGCCGTGGGATGCGCCCGAACCCGCCTCGTTCGCGCCGGCGGCACGCGCCGTGGCCGAGGAACACCTGGCCGCCGCGCGCGGCTTCCTGGCCCAGCATGGCCTGGTCGCGGCGGATCTCGATCTGGTCGGCTTCCACGGTCAGACCGTGTGGCACGAACCGCCGGGGCGCACCCGGGCCGAAGGGCGCACGGTGCAACTGGGCGAGGCCGACATTTTGGCGCGGGGCCTGGGCGCGCCGGTGATGTTCGACTTCCGCTCGGCCGACGTGGCGGCGGGCGGGCAGGGGGCCCCGCTGGCGCCGATCTACCACAACGCCATCCGGCGCTGGTCGGGGCTGGAGGGGCCGCTTGCCGTGCTCAATCTCGGCGGCGTGGGCAACATCACCCTGGTCGGCGCGGATGGCGAGCTGTGGGCGTTCGACACGGGGCCGGCCAACGGCATGATCGACCTGTGGGTCCAGTCCAGGACCGACCGGCGACTGGATCACGACGGCGCCCTGGCCAGGGCCGGGCAGGCGCACGCGGACATCCTGGCCGCCTATCTCGACCATCCCTACTTCAGGACACACGGCGCCAAATCGCTCGATCGCTATGATTTCACGCTGGATCGTGTCGCTGACCTGACCTTAGAGGATGGAGCCGCGACTCTGACCGCGTTCGCCGCCGAAGCGGTCGCCCTGGCGGTGCGGGCGCTACCCGAGGCGCCGCGCCAGATCGTGGCCACAGGCGGCGGCCGGCACAATCCCGTGCTGCTGGCCGAGATCGCGCGGCGCGTGGGGGTTCCGGTCGTCGCCGCCGAGCATCATGGCTGGCGCGGCGACGCGATCGAGGCCGAGGCCTTCGCTTATTTGGCCGCGCGCGCCCATCGCGGCCTTCCGATCAGCTTTCCCGGCACGACGGGGGTCGCGGCGCCCATGACAGGCGGCCGCGTCGCCCGGCCCTGAGGATCAGATCGGCTTGGCGGCGATGCGCTTGTCGAGATAGGCGCCGACGCGCTGTTCGACCTCGGTCAAGTGCTCTTGCCAGAAGTGGCTGGCGTTTTCGACCAGTTCGTAGTCGATCACGATGCCCTTCTGGGTGCGCAGCTTGGACACCACCCGCTCGACCTCGACTGGCGGCACCACCGTATCGGCCGAGCCGTGCAGGATCAGGCCCGAGGCCGGACAGGGCGCCAGGAAGCTGAAGTCGTACATATTGGTCGGCGGCGAAACGGAGATGAAGCCGTCGGTCTCGGGCCGGCGCATCAGCAGCTGCATGCCGATCCAGGCCCCGAAGCTGTAGCCGGCGACCCAGCACTGCGAGGCGGTCGGATTGGTCGCCTGCAACCAATCCAGCGCCGAGGCGGCGTCGGCCAGCTCGCCGATTCCCGAATCGAATTCGCCCTGGCTGCGGCCCACGCCGCGGAAATTGAAGCGAAGCGTGGCGAACCCGCGCTTCATGAACAGGTGAAAGAGCTGAACCGACACAGGATTGTTCATGTGCCCGCCGGCCTTGGGATGGGCGTGCAGGATCAGGGCGATGGGCGCCGTTTCCGACTTCCCCGGGGAATACCGTCCCTCGATCCGGCCGGCGGCGCCGGTCAGAACAACCTCAGGCATGGGCTCTCCATAGCACCGTGTGGATCGCCGGAGCGAACCGGCGTCTAATACTTGACTAGTTTTGTCAGGCTTCTTACATCAAACCCGTTCGCCGTGAGGAAATTCGCCCGCGTCGAAGGCGCGGTTTGTAACACAGGCCGCGCGGGATGCGCGGGTTTTCTGCGCCCTCGCCATCAGGTCAAAGGAGCAGACCGTGCGCCTCAGCACCAAGGGCCGCTACGCCGTCATGGCCATGGTCGATCTGGCGCGCCATTCGATCACCGTCGAGCCGCCGCGCGCGGTGTCGCTGGCGGAGATCGCGCGGCGCCAGGACCTGTCCTTGGCCTATCTGGAACAGCTGTTCACCCAGCTGCGCCGCGCGGGCCTGGTGGTTAGCGTGCGGGGGCCCGGCGGCGGCTATCGCCTGTCGCGCTCGGCGCCGGAGTTGGCGGTGTCCGACATCGTGGCGGCTGTGGACGAGCAGACCCAGGCGGTGCGCTGCACCTCCAACAGTTCCGGCTGTATGCCGGGCGGCGAGCGGTGCCTGACGCACGACCTGTGGGAGGCTCTGGGCGATCACATCCACACCTTCCTGGCCGGCGTGTCGCTCGACGACATTCTCCAAGGCCGGCTCAAGGCGCGCCGGACCGAGGCTGCGTGATGACCAGCGAACGCATCTATCTGGACCATAACGCCACCGCCCCGGTGCGGCCCGAGGCCGAATCGGCGGTGCTGGCGGCGCTGCGCGTCAGCGGCAATCCATCGTCGGTCCACGCGAACGGCCGCGCGGCGCGGGCCATGATCGAGCAGGCCCGGCTGGATGTCGCGGCCCTGATCGGCTGCGGGACTGGCGCGGTGGTGTTCACCAGCGGCGGGGCTGAGGCCAACGCCCTGGCCATCGAAAGCGCGGTCAAGGCCGGCGCGCGGCGGCTGATCATCGGCGCGACCGAGCATGAGACCGTGCCCGCCATCGCCGAGGCGTCGGGCGCGGCGGTCGAGCTGTGGCCGGTGGACGGGCGGGGCGTGGCCGAGCTCGACTGGCTGAGCGCGCGGCTGGCGGACTGGAGCGCGGACGACGGCGCGCCCTTCGTCGCCCTGATGCTGGCCAACAATGAAACCGGCGTGATTCAGCCGGTGGCCGAGGCCGCGCGGATTGTGCATGAGGCCGGCGGCTGGCTGCACGTCGACGCGGTTCAGGCGGCAGGCAAGATCACCATCGATTTCAAGGCGCTGGACGCCGATACCATGAGCGTTTCGGCCCACAAGATCGGCGGCCCGCAAGGCTGCGGCGCCCTGGCCTACGATCCGCGGGCTAAGCTGTCGCGCCGGCTGCACGGCGGAGGCCAGGAGCGCGGCCTGCGCGCCGGCACCGAGAACCTGCCCGGCATCGCTGGATTCGGCGCAGCGGCGCGGGTGGCCAAGACCAATATCGCCGATCACGCGGCCTGGCGCGACGCTGCCGCCGCCCGGCTGAAGCGCGAAGCGAGCGTGGTTGTGATGGGCGAGGGAGCCCCGCGCCTCAGCGGCACCCTGTGCCTGGCCGCGCCGGGCTTCGCCTCGGACATGCAGGTGATGCAGATGGACCTGGCCGGGATCATGGTCTCGGCCGGCTCGGCCTGCACCTCGGGCAAGGTCAAGGCCAGCCGCACGGTGCTGGCCATGGGCCACCCGGACCTTGGCCCCTACGTTCTGCGTGTCTCCAGCGGCTGGAACAGCACCGCCGCCGATTGGGAGCGCTTCGTCGACGCCTGGCTCGGCGCCCATGCGCGCCACGCCGCGCGCCATCCTCAGTTCGCGGGAGCCTGACCCATGGCCGCCGTCACCCAGACCGTCGCCCAGGTCGCCGCCCTCGAAGGCGACAAGTACAAGCACGGCTTCATCACCGACATCGCCCAGGACTTCGCCCCGCGGGGCCTGAACGCCGACACCGTGCGCTTCATCTCGGCCAAGAAGGACGAACCGGAATGGATGCTGGCCCTGCGCCTGGAGGCGTTCGAGCGCTGGCAGGCCATGGACGAGCCGACCTGGGCGCGGGTGCACTATCCCAAGATCGACTACCAGGACCTGTATTACTACGCCGCGCCTAAGACCAAGGACGGGCCCATGAGCCTGGACGAGGTCGATCCGGAGCTTCTGGCCACCTACGCCAAGCTGGGCATCCCGCTGAAGGAGCAAGAGGTTCTGGCCGGCGTGAAGGGCGCGCCCAAGTACGCGGTCGACGCTGTGTTCGACAGCGTTTCGGTGGTGACCACGTTCAAGAAAGAGCTGGCCCAGGCCGGCGTGATCTTCTGCTCCATGTCCGAGGCGGTGCGCGAGCATCCCGAACTGGTGCGAAAGTACCTGGGCTCGGTCGTGCCTGCGTCGGACAACTATTTCGCCTGCCTCAACGCGGCGGTCTTCTCCGATGGATCGTTCGTCTATGTGCCCCCGGGCGTGCGCTGTCCGATGGAGCTGTCGACCTATTTCCGCATCAACGCCGAGAACACCGGCCAGTTCGAGCGCACCCTGATCATCGCCGACCAGGGGGCCTATGTGTCCTATCTGGAAGGCTGCACCGCGCCCAAGCGCGACGAGAACCAGCTGCACGCCGCGGTGGTCGAGCTGATCGCCCTGGACGACGCCGAGATCAAATATTCCACAGTGCAGAACTGGTATCCGGGCGACAGCGAGGGCAAGGGCGGCATCTACAACTTCGTGACCAAGCGCGCCGACTGCCGCGGCGACCGTGCCAAAGTGTCGTGGACCCAGGTCGAGACCGGCTCGGCCGTCACCTGGAAGTACCCCTCGTGCATCCTCAAGGGCGAAGGCTCGGTCGGCGAGTTCTACTCGATCGCCGTGACCAACGGCCTCCAGCAAGCCGATACCGGCACCAAGATGATCCACCTGGGCAAGAACACGCGCTCGCGCATCATCTCCAAGGGCATCTCGGCCGGGCGCTCGTCCAACACCTATCGCGGCCTGGTCTCGGCCCACCAGAAAGCCTCCGGCGCGCGCAATTTCACCCAGTGTGACAGCTTGCTGATCGGCAAGCACGCGGCGGCCCACACCACGCCCTATATCGAGGCGCGCACGGCCAGCGCTCATTTCGAGCATGAGGCGACCACCACGCGCCTGTCCGAAGACCAGCTGTTTTACGCCATGCAGCGCGGCCTGGGGCAGGAGGAGGCGGTCTCCCTCTTGGTCAACGGCTTCGTGCGCGAGGTGCTGCAGGAGCTGCCGATGGAATTCGCCGTCGAGGCCCAGAAGCTGGTGGCGATCAGCCTGGAAGGGAGCGTCGGATGAGCGTCACCCTGTTCAGGTCGGTCAGCGGGCAGGAATTGGCTCTGCTGGAGGCTTCGGGCTGGCGCGCCTTTCCCCCCAGCCTGTCAGGCCAGCCGGTGTTCTACGCCACCCCCGACGAGGCGTTCGCCCGCAAGGTCGCCGCCGACTGGAAAGCGTCCAACAACTACGACGGCCTGGGCTTCGTCGCGCGCTTCGCCATCGGCGATGATTTCCTCGCGGCCTATGAACTGGCGGCGCGGGGCGAAGGCGCGGCCTACGCCATTCCCGCGGCCGACATTGCGGCGTTCAACACCGCGATCAAAGGCCGCATCGAGATCATCGGCGCCTACGGCGTCGATGGCCAACGCTCAGACATAATGGCGATACCCGAACAATGACCATGCTTTCCATCGACAACCTGCACGTCTCCATCGGCGACAAAGCGATCATCAAGGGCCTGTCGCTGCAGGTTCCCGCCGGCGAGGTGCACGCCATCATGGGGCCGAATGGCGCGGGTAAATCGACCCTGTCCTATACGCTTGCGGGCCGCGCCGGTTACGACGTGACCGAGGGCTCGGCCGCCTTGGACGGCGAGGATCTGCTGACGCTGGAGCCCAACGAACGGGCGGCCAAGGGCGTCTTCCTGTCGTTCCAGTATCCGCTTGAGATTCCCGGCGTTCCGACCCTGACCTTCATCCGCGCGGCGCTCAACGCCCAGCGCAAGGCGCGAGGCGAAGCCGAGGTGTCGGCGCCAGCCTTCCTCAAACTGGCGCGCGAGGCGTCGAACAAGCTCAAGATCGACTTCGACATGCTCAAGCGCCCGCTCAACGTCGGGTTTTCCGGCGGCGAGAAGAAGCGCATGGAGATCCTTCAGATGGCGATCCTTTCGCCGCGCCTGCTGATCCTCGACGAGACGGATTCGGGCCTGGACATCGACGCCCTGCGCATCGTGTCCGAAGGGGTCAACGCCATGCGCGCGCCGGATCGCGCCATGCTGGTGATCACCCATTACCAGCGCCTGCTCGACTACATCAAACCCGACCGCGTGCATGTGCTGGCGGGCGGCCGAATCGTCGCCTCGGGCGGGCCGGAGTTGGCGCATGAGCTGGAGCGCAGCGGCTACGATCAATATGCGATGGCGCCGGCATGAGCCTGCTCAAGGCCATCGAAGCCGGCGACGCCTCGCTGTTGCCGAGCCGCCGCGACGAAGCGTGGCGCTATAGCGACCTGCGCGCGGCCCTGCGTGCGATTCCCGACGCCTCCCCGAGCGCCGCCACGCCCACGACCACGGCGCCCTTGGCCGCGGTGAAGGCCGATCATGAGATTCTGGTGCTCAACGGCCGCCCATCCCAGGCCGCGTTCCGCGCCAAGGCCGGCGCGCCGCAAGTTCTGCGCCTGCGCATTTTCGCCCATGCCGACCACACCCTGCATCAGGGGGCCGTGGCGATCGACCTGGATGCCGGGGCCGACCTGACCTTGATCGAGACCTATGAAGGCCAAGGCGCGGACTATGTGTCCGACATCGCCCTGGCGATCACGGTCGGCGCGGGCGCGCGGATGGAGCGGATCGTGCTGGTGGACGAGCCGGCCGACGCCATCTCCATAAGCGGCAGCCAGATCGACCTGGAGCCCGGCGCGCGGCTCTATCAGAGCGTGGTCACCGCCGGCGCGCGCCTGCAGCGCCACGAAACCCAGGTGCGTCATCCCGGCGGCGGCGCGGACGTGCGGCTGGACGGCCTTTATCTGCTGTCGGGCAAGCGTCACGCCGATCTGACCACGGTGCTGACGCATGCCGCGCCGGACGGGACCACCCGCCAGCTGACCAAGGGCGTGGTGCGCGACGCGGCGCGGGGCGTGTTCCAGGGCCGCATCCTGGTGGAGGAGGGCGCGGACCGAACCGATGCGCGCATGGGCCACCACGCCCTGCTGCTCAACGATGGGGCCGAGGTCGACGCCAAGCCCGAGCTGGAAATCTACGCCGATGAGGTGTCGTGCGCCCATGGCAACACGGTCGGCTCGCTCGACGACCAGGCGCTGTTCTACATGCGCGCCCGCGGCCTGCCCGAACATGAGGCCAAGGCCCTGCTGATGCAGGCCTTCGTCGGCGAGGTGGGCGAGCGCATCGAGCACCCAGGCGCGCGCGAGGCTGTCGCCGCGTGGGTCGCCGCCAAGCTGGAGAGCCTGGCATGAACGCCCCCGTCGCCCCGCCCAAGGCCTTCGAGATCGACGCGGTCCGCGCCGAATTCCCGATCCTGGCGCGCCAGGTTCACGGCAAGCCGCTGATCTATCTCGACAGCGGCGCCTCGGCCCAGAAGCCGCGTGCGGTGATCGAGGCCATGAGCGGGGCGATGGAGCGGTCCTACGCCAATGTGCACCGGGGACTGCACACCCTGGCCAACGAAACCACCGACGCCTATGAGGCGGCCCGCGCCAGCGTGCAGCGCCTGATCAACGCCGAGAGCGTGAACGAGGTTGTGTTCACCAGCTCGGCTACCGAGGCCATCAATGTGGTCGCCGCAGGCCTGGGTCAATCGATCAGGCCGGGCGACGAGATCATCGTCTCGCAGATGGAGCACCACGCCAATATCGTGCCGTGGCACTTCCTGCGCGAGCGGTATGGCGCGCTGCTGCGCTGGGTTCCGGTGCTCGACGACGGCAGTCTCGATCTGGACGCCTACCGGGCCATGCTCGGTCCGCGCACGCGGATGGTGGCCTTGACCCACATGTCCAACGTGCTCGGCACGATCAATCCGGCCAAGGCGATCGTCGAGGCGGCGCGCGCCTCGGGGGTCCCGGTGCTGCTCGATGGGGCCCAGAGCATCGTTCACCTGGAGGTGGACGTGCGGGCGCTGGACGTGGATTTCTATGTCTTCTCGGGCCACAAGCTGTACGGCCCGACCGGGATCGGCGTGCTCTATGGCAAGGCTGAGCGTCTTGCCGCCCTTCCGCCATATCAGGGCGGGGGCGATATGATCGCTCAGGTCACCGAAGACGAAATCATCTACGCCGCGCCGCCCCATAGGTTCGAGGCCGGAACGCCGCCGATCCTGGAAGCGATCGGCCTGGGCGCCGCGATCGAGTGGCTCGAGACGATCGACCGTCCGGCCGCGCGCCGGCACGAGGACGCCCTCTATCACCGGGTCAGGGCGGGGCTGGACGGCGCGCAATGGCTGACCGAGTTCGGCCAGGCGCCGGGCAAGGGCGCGATCTTCTCGTTCGCGGTCGAGGGCGCCCATGCCCACGACATCGCCCAGTTGCTCGACCGCTACGGCGTGGCCGTGCGCGCCGGGACCCATTGCGCCGAGCCCCTGATGCGCCGGTTCGGGGTCAGTTCGAGCGCCCGGGCGTCCTTCGCCCTATATAACACCCTTGAGGAGGCCGACGCTTTCGTCGAGGCCTTGCACAAGGCCCGCAGTTTCTTTGCCTAGAGTCCGTGAACGCGATGGATGACGCCGCCTTAAATCCCCCGATCGAACCGCCGAACCAGGCGGAGCTCGACGCCCTGACCGATCGCCTGATCGAGCAGCTGAAGACCGTGTACGATCCGGAAATCCCGGTCGACATCTACGAGCTGGGCCTGATCTACAAGGTCGATGTCTCGGATGCGCGCGAGGTCGCGATCGAGATGACCCTGACCGCCCCCGGTTGCCCGGTGGCCGGCGAGATGCCCGATTGGGTCAAGGACGCGATCCTGAAGATCGACGGCGTAAAGACTTGTGACGTCAACCTCGTGTTCGATCCGCCGTGGGATCCCTCGCGCATGTCCGACGAAGCCAAGCTCCAACTGAACATGTTTTGAGGATCGTCATGTCTGAGATCCAAACCCGCGTGCGCCGTCCCCGCCCCCAGGTGGTCAGCCTGACTGACCGCGCCGCCGAGCGCGTGCGCGAGATCATGCAGGGGGCGGAACGGCCTTACGCCGGCCTGCGCGTCGGGGTGAAGAACGGCGGCTGCGCCGGCATGGAATACACCCTTGAATACGCCGAGACCGACAACCCGCTCGATGAGGTGATCGAGGACAAGGGCGTGCGCATCCTGGTCGAGCCCAAGGCGGTGCTGTTCCTGCTGGGGTCGCAGATCGATTACGAAACCAGCAAACTGGCGGCCAAGTTCGTGTTCAGGAATCCCAACCAGACCGATGCCTGCGGTTGCGGGGAGAGCGTGACGATCAAACCGGCCGAGGCGCGCTAGCAGCGCCAAAGCGGTTCCCTAGGTCCGGCGCTGCTGGACCTAAAGCGGGCGCGTGAGCGGCGCGGGCTTAAGCCGCCGCGCCGACTTTCACGGTTTCGGCGCAGGTCACGCGGTTACGGCCGCCGCGCTTGGATGCGTAGAGCGCCGTATCGGCCCGGTCGATCAGGCTGACAGCGGATTCGTTGCCGCGCAGCTGGGCCAGGCCCGCCGACACGGTGATGGCGCCCAATTCCTCGTTGGTCGAACGACGGCGCAGCAGGCGAGAGGCGATCTCTTCACGGATCTCCTCGAGGATGCGCGTCACGTCCCGGACCGATTCATTGGGGAACAGCATGCCGAATTCCTCGCCGCCGTAGCGCGCGGCGAAGCGGGGCGGGGCGGCCACGCGGCCCATGACGCTGGCCACGTAGCGGATCACCTGGTCGCCGGTCTGGTGGCCCCAGGTGTCGTTGAAGCGCTTGAAATTGTCGATATCGAGCACCGCCAGGCACAGGGGCTCGCCGGTGCGGGCCGCTTCCTCGCGGGCCCGTTCCAATTCCTCGTCGAACGCCTTTCGGTTCGCCAGGTTGGTCAGGGAATCGGTGGTCGCTTCCCGGCGGACCTGTTCCAAATGCTCCTTCAGGCGGCCAACCTCGGCCGTGGAGTCCTTCAGGCGCTTTTCCAGGGAGCTGTTCTCGCGCTGGACGCGGCGGGTCGCTTCCGACAGGCCGGCTACCAGAGCGCGCACCGCCTCAACCCCCCGGTCGGCGGCGAGCTCCTTGCTCGCGTCGGCCAGGGTGGCGCCATAAGTCTGGCTGGACTTGGTCGCCGCCTCGATCGCCTTGGCCACGGAGTCCAGCTCGCGGCTGAGCTTGTCGCCGGCGTCGCGGATCTGCTCGTTGATGCGGGCCTTGGGCAGATAGGAGGCCGCCAGATCCTCGCTGATCGCCTCGGTGATCGGTTCGCCGGTCGAGATCAGGCGATGGATTTCGTGAGCCAGCTGGCCATCGGGGTCGCCGACGCAGTGAATCCACAGTTCGTAGTTCAGGGCGGTCGGCCAAACCTTATGGCGTTCCATCAGCTCGAGCGCTTTGCTAGCCAAGCCGTAGGCTTCCGGGCTGCGGAGGATGGCTTCGACTTCGACCGACATGAACGCTGACTCCCCGACGCGCTTCGAATTTCGTCAGGTCAAGTTAGCGGCAAGTGCTGAAACCGAAGTTAAATTCAGGCACAGACCCTAGCCAGACGGCCAGGGCTTTTTGATCCTGCGCAGCATAGCTCGAAGTCTAGGCTTTGCGTCCCGTGGCCGGCGTCCGGGCGGCGCCGCGCAATAGGAACGCCGGGGTGTCCGAGCCGAATCCGATCACGGAATCGTTGTCCCGCTTGGGTTCCGGCACGGTTTCGCGGGGGCGGGCGGACGCGGCGGGCGACGCGGGCGCCGCCGGGCGGGGGGCCGGCGCCCGGTCCCTGGCGGGGGCGGGCCTGGGCTCGGGGACCGCCTCGGGCGCAGAGACGGGCGCGGGTTCGGCGGAGGCCTCCGCATGGGCTGATTCATGGGGCTCACGCTGGGGCCGACCGCGGCTGCGGCTGCGGCCGCCGCGGGCCGATTCGCCGGCGCCGGCGCGGACGGGCGCATCGCCGATTTCGAGATTGAGGGCGTATTCCTGCGGCGTCTTGCCGATCAGCTTGAGCACCTTTTCCAGGCCTCGGCTGTCGGCCGGCGTCACGATCATGAACGCTTCGCCCGAGCGGCCGGCGCGCCCGGTCCGGCCGATGCGGTGGACATAATCGTCGGCGTGGTGCGGCACATCGAAGTTGAACACGTGGCTCACTTCGGGGATGTCGAGGCCGCGCGCGGCCACATCAGACGCCACCAGCAGCTTGAGCTCGCCCTTGCGGAAGCTGTCCAGGGTGCGCATGCGCGTGGCCTGGTCCAGATCGCCGTGGATCGCCGCGGCGTCGAAACCGTGCCGCTTGAGCGACTTGGCCACCACATCGACCTCGCTCTTGCGATTGCAGAACACGATGCCGTTCTTCACGTCCGAGCGCTCGATCAGGGTCCGCAGCGCCAGCCGCTTGGCCTCGGGCGCGGAGCTGGGGATGCGGGCGAGATACTGGGTGATGGTCTCGGCGGTGGTTGCGGCCTTGGTCACCTCAACCCGCACCGGGTCGTTCAGGAACTGGGCGGTCAGCCGGGTGATTTCCGGCGGCATGGTGGCGGAGAAGAACAGGGTCTGCTTCTTCGGCGGCGTCATCTTGAAGATGCGCTCGATGTCGGGGATGAAGCCCATGTCGAGCATGCGGTCGGCTTCGTCGACCACCATCATCTGCACGCCGGTGAGCAGCAGCTTGCCCCGCTCGAAGTGATCGAGCAGCCGGCCTGGCGTGGCGATCAGCACATCGACGCCCCGGTCGAGCTTGCGCTCCTGATCGGCGAAGGACACACCGCCGATCAGCAAAGCCCAGCTCAGGTTGCGGCCCTTGGCGTATTTCTCGAACGAGGCGGACACCTGGTCGGCCAGTTCGCGCGTCGGCGCGATCACCAGCGAGCGCGGCATGCGCGCCTTGGACCGGCCGGCGGCGAGGCGGTCGATCATCGGCAAGGTAAAGGCGGCGGTCTTGCCGGTGCCGGTCTGGGCGATGCCCAGCACGTCGCGGCCCGCCAGGGCGATGGGTATCGCCTGGGCCTGGATCGGCGTCGGCGTATCGTAGCCGGCGTCGGTAACGGCCTTGAGCACTTCGGGGCTCAGCCCCAGGTCGGAAAAGCTGGTCATGTCCTGCGGGTCTGGCCGGTCAGCCGCGTCCATACGAAGGGGGCGCGATCAGGCTGAGGCCCGGCGAATTGGGGCGGAACATAGGGTCTGGACCGATCTTGTCAATCCAAGCCTAAGCTGGGGCAAGCTTATCGCGTCTATAAATCCAAGTCTTCGGCCGCGAACTCGGCGTTTTCCTGGATAAAGCGGAAACGCAGCTCAGGCTTTCGCCCCATCAAGGTCTCAACCAGGGAGGCGACCGCCTCCTCGGAGCGGGGCAGGGTCACCCGCGCCATGGTCCGCGTGGCGGGGTCCATGGTGGTCTCCTTGAGCTGGCTGGGGTTCATCTCACCCAGGCCCTTGAAACGGCCGATGTCGGGCTTCTTGCCCTTGAAGTCGGTGGCCAGCAGATCGTCCTTGTGCGCGTCGTCGCGCGCATAGACCGTCTTGCCCCCATGGGTGATGCGATAGAGCGGGGGCAGGGCCAGGAACAGCCGCCCGGCGCGGATCATGGCGGGCATGGTGCGATAGAAGAAGGTGATCAGCAGCGAGGCGATGTGGGCGCCGTCGACGTCGGCGTCGGTCATGATCACGATGCGCTCGTAGCGCAAATCTTCCTCGCGAAAGCGGGCGCCGCCCTGCACGCCCAGCGCCAGGATCAGGTCGGACAGTTCGCGGTTCTGGTCGGCCTTTTCGCCGGTTGCCGAGGCCACGTTGAGGATCTTGCCGCGCAGGGGCAGGATCGCCTGGTTGCGCCGGTTGCGCGCCTGCTTGGCCGAGCCGCCGGCGCTGTCGCCCTCCACGATGAACAGTTCCGCCCCGGCCGAGGAGGCGTCGGCGCAGTCGGCCAGCTTGCCCGGCAGGCGCAGCTTGCGCGTGGCCGAGGCGCGGGCGACCTCCTTGTCCTTGCGGCGCTTCAGCCGCTCCTCGGCGCGCTCGATCACGAACTGCAGCAGGCCGTCGGCCATCTTGGGCGAGGCCGTCAGCCAGTGATCGACTGGATCGCGCAGCGCCGCTTCCACCAGCCGCTGGGCCTCGATCGACGACAAGCGCTCCTTGGTCTGGCCCTGGAACTCGGGATTGCGGATCAGCACCGAGATCAGCGCCCCCGCGCCGGAGATCACGTCCTCGGCCGTGATCAGGCCGGCGCGCTTCTCATTGGTCATTTCGGCGTAGGCTTTCAGCCCGCGCGTCAGCGCCGCGCGCAGGCCCGCCTCATGGGTGCCGCCTTCGGGCGTGGGCACGGTGTTGCAGTAGGACTGCATGAAGCCGTCGGCCTCGCCGAAGCCCTGGGCGCTCCAGGTGACCGCCCATTCGACCACGCCGCCCTCGCTCGGTCGCTCGACCCGGCCGCTGAAGGCGGGCGTGACGGTCTCGACCCCCTTGACCCGCTCCTCCAGGAAGTCGGCCAGGCCGTTGGGGAAGTGGAACACCGCCTCGTCGGGCGTCTGGTCGAGGATGCGCTCCTTGGCGCACGACCAGCGGATCTGGACGCCGCGGAACAGATAGGCCTTGGACCGGGCCATGCGGTAGAGCCGCGCCGGCTTGAACGCCACGTCTTCGCCGAAAATGGTTGGATCGGGCAGGAAGGTGATCGCCGTGCCGCGCTTGCGCGAAGGGCCGACCTGTTCGAGGGGGCCAAGCGGCTTGCCGCGCGAGAAGCTCTGCTTCCATTCAAACCCGTTGAGCCAGACTCGGGCGTCGAGGCGCTCGGATAGGGCGTTGACCACCGAGGCGCCGACCCCGTGCAGGCCGCCCGAGGTCTGGTAGGCGCCTTCCTTGAACTTGCCGCCCGAGTGCAGCACCGTCAGGATCACCTCCAGCGCCGACTTGCCTGGGTATTTCGAATGCGGGTCGATCGGGATGCCGCGCCCGTCGTCCTTGACCGTCAGCGCGCCGTCGGCGTCCAGCCGCACCTCGATCAGCTTGGCGTGGCCCGCCACGGCCTCGTCCATGCTGTTGTCCAGCACCTCGGCGAAAAGGTGGTGCAGGGCGCGCTCGTCGGTGCCGCCGATATACATGCCCGGCCGCTTGCGCACCGGCTCCAGCCCTTCCAGCACCTCGATGTCCTTGGCCGAATAGCCGGACGCGGCGGGCTCGGAATGGGCCTGCAGGGGCGACGCCGGCGCCGGGGCGAGGGCGTCGTCGAACAGGTCCGCTGGAGGGCGTTTGGGGGCAACGTTAGGCATGTGTAAGCACGGTGTGACGATTCGGATTGATGAGGTATGGGCGGACGGGGTCGGCGATCAAGGCGTGAGCACGATTTCGCGCGCCGCCGGCGGTGGGCGCGCGCCTTTAAAGGGACGCACGGTCATATCGTCAGATTGGACGGGGAGGATACATGTGACTCGGCGCCAGCGGTGGTTTTTGACGGCGGCCCTCTGCGCGCCCCCCAGCCTGGCGCTGGCCCAAGCGCCCGCGGCCCCTAACGCCCGTGGTGATGCAAGGGATCGACGCTCGATCACCTGACCATCAGGAATAACAAGGTCGCCCCGGACGGCGCGATCTATGTGCTGGAGGACGGCAAGCGCATGGTCAGGCTTTCGGCCAACTAGGGCCGCGCGCGTCCGCCGCCTGCGCGCCCGGGCTGGCGCCGACCCGCGCTCCTGGTCCATAAGGACGCCAGGGGCGGGCGATCGGATGGACCTATGCAAAGACTAATCGGAGCCGCCCTGGCTTTCGGCGCCTGCGCCTGCGCCCTGGCCTGGGCGCCTCAGGCGCGCGCCCAGGACGCGATGGTCGGCATCGACGCGGGCGACGACGCGTTCCTGTACGGCAGCCTGCTCAGACCCGCCGCGACCGATCCCGCGCCCTATGTGCTGATCGTGCCGGCCTCCGGCACCGTCGACCGCAACGGCGATTCCGCGGGGGCAGGCCCCAAGCCCGACACCTACGAACTGCTGGCCCGGGGCTTGGCGGCCAAGGGAATCGGGTCGCTGCGCACCGACCGGCGCGGGATCGCCGGCAGCGCCGCGGCGGTGAGCGACGAATCCAAGATCACACTCGACACCTATATCGACGACACCGTCGCCTGGGCCAAGTTCCTCAGCCTGCAGCCCCAGGTGAAGTGCGTCCTGCTGCTGGGCCACTCCGAGGGCGCGCTGGTCGCGGCGCTGGCGGCGCAGAAGGTCAAGACCTGCGGCGTGATCGAGATCGCGGGGGCGGGTCGGCCCGCCGGCGAGGTGCTGGAAGCCCAGCTCAAGGCCGCCAAGGACAAGGGCAATCTGAGCGACGAGACCTACGCCGCCGCCCTGAAGATCCTGACGGAGTTGCGCGCTGGCCGCACGGTCAGCGACGTGCCCTTGGCGCTCGCCTCTTTGTTCCGGCCGGCGCTGCAGCCCTATCTGATTTCGTGGCTCGGGCGCGACCCCGTGGCGGCCCAGGCGAACCTCTATCCAGTGCTGATCATCCAGGGCGACCATGACGCGCAAGTCAGCGTCGATGACGCCCGTCGCCTGGCCAACGTTTCCCGGGCGATCCGCTTGGTAGTGCTGCCCAATGTGGACCATGCGCTGAAGACCACCGGATCCCAGGCGTCGGCCGGGGTGGACGGCGCCGCGCCCCTGGCGCCGGGCGTGATCGAAGCGATCGCCGACTTTATCGCCAAGCCCCCGGCCCAGGCGCCCGCACGGCGCTGAGCGACGCCGCAGGCCGCCCATGAAAAAGGGGCCGCGGGATCGCCCGCGGCCCTTCCTCGCCCCCTCTTTAAGCGCGGTCTAGCACTTGTAGTACATGTCGAATTCGACCGGGTGCGGGTGCAGTTGCAGCCGCATCACTTCTTCCATCTTCAGCTCGATATAGGCGTCGATGAAATCGTCGTTCATCACGCCGCCGGCCTTGAGGAAGCCGCGGTCCTTGTCGAGGTTTTCAAGGGCTTCGCGCAGCGAGCCGCACACTTCCGGGATCTTCTTCTGTTCGCGGGGCGGCAGGTCGTACAGGTTCTTGTCCGCCGGCGCGCCCGGATCGATCTTGTTGATGATGCCGTCGAGGCCGGCCATCAGCAGGGCGGTGAAGGTCAGGTAGGGGTTGCCCATGGGATCGGGGAACCGGGCTTCCAGACGCTTGCCCTTGGGGCTGTCCACGTGCGGGATGCGGATCGAGGCCGAGCGATTGCGCGCCGAGTAGGCCAGCTTCACCGGCGCTTCATAGCCCGGCACCAGACGCTTGTAGCTGTTGGTGGTCGAGTTGGAGAAGGCGTTGATGGCCTTGGCGTGCTTGATGATGCCGCCGATGTACCACAGGCACATGTCCGACAGGCCGGCATACTTGTCGCCGGCGAACAGCGGCTTGCCGTCGCCCCAGATCGACTGGTGCACGTGCATGCCCGAGCCGTTGTCGGCGAACATCGGCTTGGCCATGAAGGTGGCCGTCTTGCCGTAAGCCGCCGCCACGTTGTGGATGACGTACTTATACATCTGCAGACGGTCGGCCATGACGATCATGGTGTCGAACTTCAGGCCCAGTTCGTGCTGGGCGGGCGCCACTTCGTGGTGGTGCTTTTCCGGCTTCATGCCCAGCTCGCCCATCACGGCCAGCATTTCGCCGCGCAGGTCCTGGGCGCTGTCGACCGGGTTGACCGGGAAGTAGCCGCCCTTGGGTCCCGGACGGTGACCCATGTTGCCTTCCGGATAGTCCTTGGCGCCGTTGATCGGCAGTTCCGAGGCGTCGTAGGAATAGCCGGTGTTGTGCGGCTGGGTCGACCACTTCACGTCGTCGAAGATGAAGAATTCGGCTTCCGGGCCGAAATAGACGGTGTCGCCGATGCCCGAGGACTTGACGAAGTTCAGCGCCGCCTTGGCGATCGAGCGCGGGTCGCGGTCGTAGGGCGTGCCCGAGTCCGGGTTCACCACGTCGCAGAACAGGCACAGGGTCGTCTGCTGATAGAAGGGATCGATGTAGGCCGACGACAGGTCGGGGCGCAGCTTCATGTCCGACTCGTTGATCGCCTTCCAGCCGGCGATCGAGGAGCCATCGAACATGGTGCCGTCGTTGAGGAAGTCGTCATCGACCAGGTCGATGTCGAAGGTCACGTGCTGCATCTTGCCGCGCATGTCGGTGAAGCGCACGTCGACGTATTTGACTTCCTTTTCCTTGATTTGGTTCAGGATATCTTTCGCGGTGGTCATTCTGATCGTCCCCTGAGGCTGGTGGAGCGTGAAGTCGGATTAGACGGCGAGAGCCCCCGTCTCGCCGGTCCGTATGCGAATGACGTCCAAGATCTCCGAAACGAAGATCTTGCCGTCTCCAATGCGGCCGGTGCGAGCGGCCGATTGAATGGCTTCGAGCGCGGGGCCCAGTTGAGCGTCGGGCACGACCGCTTCGATTTTGATCTTGGGCAGGAAGTCCACCACGTACTCGGCGCCGCGGTAGAGCTCGGTATGCCCTTTTTGACGACCGTAACCCTTGGCTTCGATCACGGTCAGTCCCTGCACGCCCAGTTCCTGCAGGGCCTCCTTCACATCGTCGAGCTTGAAGGGTTTGATGACGGCTTCGATTTTTTTCATGGAAATACTTGATTCCGTACCTTGTCCGAACCTCGGCGGAGGGCTTCAGCCCCCCTCCGTCGATCCAAGGACCGAGGGGCAGGGAGCATGGGGAGCCAGGCTTCACAAGGCCCGACCAACGCCTGTTTGTCCTCTCTAGCGGCTCGCACGGCGGGCGCCACCAAAATAGGCGCCATCAGTCGATATTTTGGGCGACGCCCCAAATCCGCCATTAACCGCGCTCAGCGCCGGCCCCCACGGCGATCCGGGCGCGTTTAGCCCGACCGGCGCCTTCGGGCGGCCAAATGCCAGGCGTTTAACCGGCCAAACGCCGCATTTCGCGCCATTCGCGTTTTTCGCTGTCCCAATCTGGGCGCCGCGAAATCAAGCGGCTATGCGAGCTTGTCGGTCGCCGGCGGCGACGCGACACTCCGGCCGATCGATGGAGCTCGTATGTCCCGCGCTGAAATTCTCACAACCGCACAAACCCGCGCGGCCGACGCCCAGGCGATCGCCGCCGGCACGGCGGGATTGACCTTGATGACCCGGGCCGGACGAGCGGTGGCCGGGGCGGTCATGGCCCGCTGGCCCAGCGGACCGGTGGTTGTGCTGTGCGGTCCCGGATCGAACGGCGGCGACGGCTTCGTGGCGGCCTGCGCGCTCAAGGCCGAGGGGCGCGAGGTGCGCTTGGCCTGTATGGTGGACAGGTCCGCCCTCAAGGGCGACGCGGCCCTGGCGGCGGGCGAGTGGACCGGTCCGATCGAGCGCCTGGGCGCGCGGCTGTTCGACGGGGCGGCGGTGATCGTCGATGCTCTGTTCGGCGCGGGCCTGGACCGGCCGCTGGAGTCGGGATTGCAGAGCCTGCTGCGTGCGGCCGGGCGGTGCGGGGCGCCGATCCTGGCCGTCGACCTGCCGTCAGGCCTGAACGGCGACACTGGCCAGCCTATGGGCTATGCGCCGCCGGTCGCGGCCACGGTGACCTTCCACCGCAAGAAGCCGGCCCATGTGCTGTTGCCGGGGCGAGACCTGTGCGGCGAGATCCTGGTGGTCGATATCGGCCTGCCGCCGCCGACCGAGGCCAGGCTCGTGGAGAACGGGCCCTGGCTGTGGGGCGCGCGCATGCCCTGGCCCACCACGGCATCGCATAAGCATGCCCGCGGCAGCGTCATCGTGGTCTCAGGCGAGGCGTCCAGCACCGGCGCGGCGCGTCTGGCGGCGCGCGCGGCCCTGCGCATCGGCGCGGGCCTGGTGACGGTGCTGTCGCCGCCCGACGCCCTGACCGTCAACGGCGCGCATCTTGAAGCGGTGATGCTGCGTCCCTTCGAGACCGATATCGAGCTGGAGGCCGCGGCCGCCGCGGTCGACGCCGCCGTGATCGGGCCGGCGGCCGGGGTCAACGAGTCTACGGTGTCGAACCTGTTCGCCCTGGCGCGCACCGGGGCCGGCCTGGTGATCGACGCCGACGCCCTGACCGTGTTCGCCGACGAGCCGGAGGAAATGTTCTCGGTGCTCGACCGCGACGACGTCCTGACCCCGCATCCGGGCGAGTTCGAGCGGGTGTTTCCGGGCCTGCTGGCCGCGGGGCCCGAGCGGATCACCGCCGCGCGCCGGGCCGCCGAGCGCGCTGGCACGGTGGTGCTGCTGAAGGGTTCGGACACGGTGATCGCCGCGCCGGACGGCCGGGCCGTGGTCAACGGCAACGGCTCGCCGTGGCTGGCCACGGCCGGCGCGGGCGATGTCCTGGCCGGCTTCGTCTCGGGCCTGATCGCCCAAGGGATGGACAGCTTCGACGCCGCATGCGCGGCGGTGTGGATTCACGCCGAAGCGGCGAGCGAGTTCGGGCCAGGGTTGATCTCGGAGGACCTGCCGGGCCTGGCCCCCAGGGTGTTGGCGAAGCTCTACGCCGGTTCGGGCGTCAAGGCTGTCTGATCGGCAAAGGCGATCAGCGCCAGGCTTGCGGCGGCGCTCGCCCGGCTCGCGTGCTCTTCGGGCGTAGCCAGCAGCTTCCAGTCCAGAAACCAGGCGCCGATGCGCGGGGAGGCTGTCGCCACGGTCAGGGGCGCAGACAGGAGCAGGCCCAGCACCGTGGGCGAAGCCCACATCAGCGCCGCCGGCGAGAGCATGTAGAAGAACACGCCGAGCGCGACGCCAACGAAGGTCGGTGTGACGTTCTTGCGGCAGGCGTCGGCCCATGAGATCGAACCATCGCCGCGCGTCTGGGCCGACCAGCCGGAATCCTTGCCGCGGACGATTTCGGACAGGGCCTTGATCTGGCTGACCATCATCACCGGCGCGATCAAGGTCGACAGGGCTGTTTCCAGCGCCACCCCCGCGATCAGCCGGTCCAGCCGGCCCCAGTCGCGCCGCTCGCGCTCAGCCACCAACGTGTGCCCGAGAGCGACGATCTTGGGTACGAACAGGCACACGAACGCGATCGACAGCACCCAGCGCAGCACGCTGATGTTGTAGTCATTCCATTCGCTGTCGACGACGCCGCGCCCTTCGAGGGACAGAAGGGCGGTGACGATCAGGAACGTCAGCCACAGCGGCGACATCATATAGCCCATCGCGCCGTAGAGCAGGTGGAAGCGGCTCATGCTGTTGAGGCCCGCCGCGTTGACCACGCCCAGGTGCTGCAGATTGCCCTGGCACCAGCGACGGTCGCGCACCATCAGGTCAGGCAGGGTCGGCGGCGCCTCTTCGTAGCTGCCGGACAATTGGGGCGCCATGCGCACTTCCCAACCGGCGCGGCGCAGGAGCGCGGCCTCGACGAAGTCGTGGCTGCGGATTTCGCCGCCGAAAGGACCCGGCCCCTTGAGCAGAGGCAGGCCGGCGCATTGGGCGAAGGCCCGCACGCGGATCGCCGCGTTGTGGCCCCAGTAGTTGCCTTCGGAACCCCACATCAGCGCCAGGCCCCGGGTCATGGTCGGGCCGTAGAGCCGATTGGCGAATTGCTGCATGCGGCCGAACAGGCTGACCCGGTTGATCAGGCGCGGCATGGTCTGCAGCAGGCCCAGGCGGGGGTGCGCGTCCATCGCCCCGATCAGGCGAAGCAGGGTGTCGCCGGTCATCAGGCTGTCGGCGTCGAGCACCACCATATAGTCATAAGCGCCGCCGAACCGGCCGACCCACTCGGCGATGTTGCCGGCCTTGCGGCCCTCGTTTTCGGCGCGACGCCGATAATAGACGCGATGGCCGTGGGCGGCGCGCAGCCCCTCGAAGGCCAAGGTCTCGCGCGCCTGGATGTCCGGATTGCGGCTGTCGCTCAGCACGAAGATGTCGAAGGCCTCGCCGGCGCCCAACGCGGCGAGGGAGGCGGCCATCTGGGACAGCCGAGCCTGCACGGGCTCGGGCTCCTCGTTATAGACCGGCATGAGGATGGCGGTGCGGCCCTTGACCGGCGCCACGGGGCCGGTATCGGACAGGTGCTTCAATTCGCTGTCGCCCGACCACGAGGCCGCAAGGCCGATCAGGCTGACCACGGCGGAGAAAGTGATCCAGCCGAACAGCAGTTCGAACAGGACCAGCGCCGCCAGGTCCAGGCCCGAGAAGCCGTCGACCATCAGGACCTCGCGCGTTGCGTAGCCGGCGATCCACATCAGCACGGCGGTGAACACCAGCGCCACCACGCGCCAGATGTGGCACTCCCTCACGCGCCATTCGCCGGGCGGCGTGACATGAAAGGCATGCGCGGGCTTGGCCGCCAGGTTCTGGGCGGGCATGGCCAGCGGGGTTTCTTCGGGAAGCCAGCCGGCGCCGCCGGACTCAGAATTCACGTTCATTGCACCGCACGCACAAAGGGATAGAGGATGAAGGTCTGTCATGCTCTGAACGCGCATGCAGGCTTTCGGATCTCAAGGTCGGATGCGCTATTTGGGATGAACTGGCTCTGAACGCGCTGGGGCGCATCGCGTGAACATCGTTTTGGCGCCGGGGCCGTATTTCGCTGAGTAGTTTGGCCAAACCATGTCCTCCAACACCACCCGCCGCGCGCTCACGGCCGGCATCGGCGCAATAACGCTAAGGCCAAGCTTGGCCGTGGGCGCCGCTCCCTCGAAATTGGAATTCGGAGCCGCGCGGTCTTTTTCTTTTGACGCGCTCAAACATCGCGCGCGACAGATGGCCGCCGCTGCATACAAGGCGCCGGCCGCGGGCGAGGGGGCCCTTCTACAGGCAATCGATTACGACGCCAACGGACAGATTCTCTACCGGCCGGAGCTGGCGCTGTGGGCGGATGTTCCAGGCGCCCAGGCGGTGAGGTTCTTTCCGCTCAGCCGCCGGTTTCGCGAGCGTGTGCAAATCCATGTGGTCGAGGCGGGCCAAGCGCGCGAACTGATCTATAGGCCCGATCTGTTCCGGCTGCCTGACGACAGCCCGCTCAGGCGGCTCAAGACGGGCGGGTTCGCGGGATTCCGCGTGATGAACGGGCGCAGTGGGAGCGACTGGCTGGCTTTTTTGGGCGCATCCTATTTTCGAGCGTCAGGTCCGTTTGACCAGTACGGCGCTTCGGCGCGGGGCCTGTCGATTGACACCGGACAGCCGACGCCTGAGGAGTTTCCGCGCTTCACCGCCTTCTGGCTCGAACGCCTGCCGGACGCCGGCGTGCGCGCCTACGCCCTGCTCGACAGCCCCAGCGTCGCGGGCGCTTACCGTATCGATAATCGTCAGACCCCGGCCGGTCCGGTGCAGGAGATCCAGGCCGAACTGCATTTCCGGCGCGGCGTGGCCAACCTCGGCCTCATGCCGCTAACCAGCATGTACTGGCGCGGACCGACCGACGGCGCGGAAGGCCCTCAGGCCCAGGTGCACGATTCCGATGGCCTGGAGCTATGGACCGGCCGCGGCGAGCGCATCTGGCGGCCGCTCAACGATCCGCCGCGCCCGACGCTTAACAGCTTCCTTGACCAGGCGCCCCGGGGCTTCGGCCTGATCCAGCGGGACCGCGACGCGGGCGACTACCAGGCCGCGCCGCTGTTCTACGCCAAGCGGCCGAGCGTGTGGGTCGAGCCGCTGACGCCGCTGGGAAAGGGCGCGGTGCGCTTGCTCGAATTGCCGACCGCTCGTGACAGCGACGACAACATCGGCGCCTTCTGGACGCCCGCCCGCGCGCCCGAGGCGGGGACAAGCCTGGCGCTAAGCTATCGATTGCGCTGGTGCGACGACGCCCCGCCCATCGCGCCTCTGGGCCGTATCCTGGCCACCCATGTCAGCCCGAACGGACCGGCAGGACGGTTCAATATCGCCATCGACGTGCAGGGACCGGCCCTGGAGGGATTGAGCGACGCCAACGCCCCGGAGGCCAAGATCGACTGCAGCCCGGGCGTGGTCGACCGGATCGTGACCACGCGCGGGGCGGGCGAGGGGGCCTGGCGGATCGCCTTCGACCTGACCGCGCCGCTCGGCCACACGGTCGACCTGCGCGCCTATCTGCGCCGCGCCGATCAGACGCTGAGCGAGACCTGGCTGTATCAGCTGCAGGCCTGACAGCCTTCAAGTGTTGGTGCGGGCGAGAGGACTCGAACCTCCACGCCTTGCGGCGCTGGAACCTAAATCCAGTGCGTCTACCAGTTCCGCCACGCCCGCATGCCGGCTGATTAGCCCATAGGCGCGGCCGCGCCAACGCCGCGCCGCCGATAAACGTCGAAAAGCTTGACGCAGCGCAACATGCGTTTCGTGCATGCGCCTAACAAACCCCTGACCGCGACAAAGCGGCAACGAGGGGAATATCATGAAGACGCTACTGTTGGCGGCATCGGCCGCCCTGGCGATGACCGCCGCAACGACTGCCCAGGCCGACGATTTCCAACCCGAGCAGGCCGGTCACTGGATGCTGAACGTCCGCGTCACCGACGTCGCGCCGGCGGCCAACAGCTCGATCAACACCGCCGCGGGCGCCGCCAGCGGGCTGAAGGTACAGGTCAGCCAGTCGGTGGTGCCCACCCTAGGGCTGAACTACTTCTTCACGAACAACCTGGCGATCGAGATCATCGCCGGCGCCAGCGATCACACCATCAAGGCCCAGGGCCCGGGGACCAACGTTGCTGTGCACGATACGTGGGTGCTGCCGCCGGTGGTCGCCTTGCAATATCACTTCCTGCCCGACCAGCGGATCAGCCCCTATGTCGGCGCAGGGGTGAACTACATGATCTTCTTCGCCGGGCAGGACAAATACGGCTTCAAGGTAAAGGTCCCCGACGGCTTTGGCGGCGCGGTGCAAGGCGGCGTCGATGTCGCCCTGAGCGGACGCTGGAGCGCCAATGTGGACGTCAAGAAGGTGTTTTTCCGCACTGACGCGAGCATCAACAACGGCACGCTGAAGAGCACGGTCAACCTGGACCCGCTGGTTGTGTCGGCGGGCCTCGGCTACCGGTTCTGACCCCGGGGCGAGGCGGCAACTTTGCGCCGGTCGTGATTGGCCGGCGCAAAGCGCGCTTTGGGACTTGGACCGCGCCCGGCGTCATGACATAAGGCCCGTTCGCTTGCCGCCCACGGTTGTCCGACGGGCGGCGCCGATGTTTTAGGACCACGCTATAAGCGCGGCGCGGGAGGATCCGATCGCCCGCCGCAGCCCGGAAACGAAACCATGTCCATTCAGATTGTTGAGAAGTCGGGCGAAGGCCTGAGCCGCGTGTTCGGCGTCGTCGTGACCAGCCAGGAGCTGAGCCAGCGGGCCGATGCGCGCATCGCCGAAATCGCTCCGCAGATCCAGCTCAAGGGCTTCCGCCCTGGCAAGGTGCCGGCCGCCCACGTGCGCCGGATGTACGGCAAGTCGATCATGGGCGAGGTGATCGAGGCGACGCTGACCGAATCCACCCAGCAGGCGCTGGACAAGGCGCAGGTCCGCCCCGCCACCCAGCCCGATCTGAAGATGGAATCGGACATGGACAAGGTGATCGCCGGCCAGGCGGACCTGTCCTACGAGATCCAGTTCGAGATCATGCCCGAGTTCACGCCGATGGATCCGTCGGCGATCACGCTGTCGCGCCCCGTCTATGAGCCGGAAGCCGACGAGGTCGACCAGGCGCTGGGCGAGCTTGCCGCGCAGAACCGCTCGTATGAGCCCAAGACCGGCAAGGGGGCCAAGGCCGCCGACGGCGACCAGGTGGTGATCGACTTCATCGGCCGCATCGATGGCGTCGCCTTCGAGGGCGGCTCAGCCGAGGACGTGCAGCTGGTGCTGGGCTCGGGCCAGTTCATCCCGGGCTTCGAGGACCAACTGGTCGGCGCCAAGACGGGCGACGATCTGACGGTCAAGGTGGCCTTCCCAGCCGACTACGGCTCCGAAGCCCTCAAGGGCAAGGACGCCGAGTTCGAGGTCAAGGTCAAGGACGTGCGCGCGCCGGCCGAGACCACCTTGGACGACGCCTTCGCCAAGACCCTGGGCCTGGATTCGCTGGACGCCCTTAAGGACGCGATCAAGGGTCAGCTGTCCCAACGCTACGCCGCCCAGTCGCGCTTCAAGCTCAAGCGCGCCCTGCTGGACGTGCTGGACGCTGGCCATGACTTCCCCCTGCCGCCGCGCATGGTCGAGGCCGAATTCGGCGTGATCTGGTCGCAGATCGAGAACGACCGCGCCCAGGGCTCGCTGCCGCCGGAAGACGCCGAGAAGGACGAGGCCCAGCTGAAGGCCGAGTACCGCAAGATCGCCGAGCGCCGCGTGCGTCTGGGCTTGGTGCTGGCCGAAGTCGGCCGCGCCCACAATGTGGCGGTGTCCGACCAGGAATTGACCGAAGCCGCCCGCCAGGAGGCCATGAAGTACGGTCCGCAGGCGCAGGAAGTGTTCGATTATCTGCGCAAGACCCCGGCCGCCCAGGCCCAGCTGCGCGCGCCGATCTACGAGGACAAGGTTGTGGACCTGGTGTTCGGCCTTGCCAAGGTCGAGGACAAGGCCGTGTCCAAGGACGAGCTGATGGCCGACGACGAGCTGCCCGAGAGCTACGGCGGGGAGCACAAGGAAGCCAAGCCCAAGGCGGAGAAGAAAAAGCCCGCAAAGGCCAAGGCCGCCGCCGAGACCGCGGCTGAATCCGACGGCGAAGCCGCGCCCGCCGAAGCCCAGGCTTCCGAGACAAAGGCGGCGAAGCCCAAGGCCAAGCCCAAGGCCAAGAAGACCGAAGAGGCCTGATCGCTTCGCGGACGCCCGCGCCGCCCGGCGCGCGCGGGCGTCCGTCT
>DATKPD010000047.1:0-33412 GCA_035524315.1 Caulobacteraceae bacterium | reverse complement strand
CTCGCCTTGCACCAACGCCGAGGCGTCCAATCTGGCCAAGCCGGACGGGGTGGTGCTGCTCGATCCGTCGCTCGGCGGCGCGTGGAAGGTGCTCGACATCGACCCGGCGTTCGACAACGGCGTACGCAACCGCGGCGAACTCGATCTGCTCGCCGCCGCCAACGGCTATGACCCCGCGACCGGGGCAGCCCACTATTCGGCCGCCTTCCGCGAGCGCTATTTCGCCGCCCAGTCCAGGCTCAACAACGAGACGATCGACCGGGCGCTCACCCGGCTGAAGGCGCTCAACCAGATCAGCCCCACCGCGGACGAGCCGTTCGTGGTTCCCGGCGTCGTCAACACCGCCGACGTGGCCGCCCTGCACCACGCCGATCTGAGCCTGCTGTCGCAAACCAAGGCGCCGCACATGTTGCTCAAGGCCGACGGCACGACGCCGGTCGAGATCATCCGTTCGGTGCGGCCCGCCAGCGGTCCGGTGGGCGAGGCCGCAATCCAGAAGGCAGTGGACCAGGACCTGCACCCGCGCGGCGTCACCACCGTGCGCGGCTATTTGGCCAACGACGCGGTGCGTACGACCAAGGACCTCAAGATGACCGCCGACGACGTCACGGGCATCGACTGGAGCACCTCCAATGACGCCTCGCCTTACCAGGCCGAGGGCATCCGCGTGCCGGCCCTGGTGCTGACCAACAGCTGCTTCCAGTTTGTGACGCCGTCCGAGATGGTGTTCGACCACCTGGCCAGCAAGGACAAGACCTACGTCGGGGTCGAAGGGTCGGACCACTTCCTGGGCCCGTGCCAGCCGCAGTATGGCGACACCAAGAAGCGCATGTTCGATTTCATCGGCGGATGGCTCAGCAAGCCCCAGCGTTTCTGATCCGGCTCCCGGCGTCGCAGGGAGCGTCTCGCGCGGCGGACGCTCCCGCTCTCGCGCGGCGGCCTAGGACCAGAACAGCCCCGGCCGCCCGGATCTGCGCCGGTTGGCCCAGAGCTTGAGGTAGACCGCCGCCCCCGAGATCGCCAAGTAGAGCAGACAGAAGCCCGAGATCAGGTCGATCCACCGGCCGGTCAGGCCGAAATAGTCGCCGCGGTGGATCATCTTGACTGTTTCGTCCACCTGCCAGCCGAAGGTCTGCCCTGGCGCGGGATAGTTGGGCTCGGTCAGGCTGACGCGCCGGCCCGTCTGGGCGTTGAACACCCGTTGTTCGGCGTCGCCGCCGGTGACCACCACGCCCTGCGGCATGCCGGCGTAATAGCGCAGGCGCAGCACCCGGATCTCAGGCTCGCCCCCGGCCGCGCGGTTGGCGGCGAGGGTGACGCCGAGCAAGCCCGGCAGTTCGGCGTCGGTCAGGGGCTGGGACAGGTCGTTGGTGATGCCGGGCCTCTTGCCGTGGTTCAACACGCCGTTGAGCGTCACGCCCATCGAACTGACCGACAGGATCGTGCCGCTGGTGGCCATCACCAGCAGAAACAGGCTGGCGCAGATGGCGACGCTACGGTGCAGGCTGCGCCACACCCCGCCCGCCGACCAGAACGGGCTGGCCTGGCCCGACTTCGCCCGGGGCTGGTATAACCGCAGATAGAGGGTCAAGCCCGTCAGGATCATGGCGATCAGCGTCAGGCCCACGGTCATATCGAGCAGGATCAGCCAGCCGTTCAGGCCGCGCATCCGGTGATAGTCCTTGAGCGTGTTGCGCAAAGAGGGCGTGCTGATCGGCTCGAACTTGAACTTGACCGGCGGGCCGAGCTGGGCCCCGCTGACCGCGTCGAAGGCCAACCGGGTCTTGCCGGTGGCGACTTCTCCGACGGGCTTTCCGTCGGTCATGCGCCATTGCACGAAGCTGGCCGGCCTGCCCTTGAGCGCTGTGCGCGCAGAGGCCATCACCGTCTTGAGCGACGCCTGATAATCGAAGTCGGCGGGCAGGGGCTGGGCCGAATAGTCCGCGTCACGGATCACTTGGAAGTTGGGCGGCCCGTTCAGGCCGGCGTGGATCGCCTGGATCGTCGGGTCGGCGGCCGGCGCGTGGCCCAGCAAGGCGCCCAAATCCATCATCTGGATCGCGAGGCCGGTGCACGCGACGAACAGGGCGAATAACACCGCGAACACCGCGATGGCCCGGTGCGTTCGGCGCATGACCGGCCCGCTGGTCAGTGTGTTGGTCGCCAAGTCATCCTCCCGCGATGGTGTCCCATCGTCTGGCGCGGGCCGCGCCTGGGCCCCTGATCGATGGCCATGGGTTCGCCGCTGATCTTCGCGGTCAGCGCCGATCAGTCAACAATGTTGTTGACGATTTGTCGGGCGATTGGGGCGGGCGCGAACGAAAGCCGTCAGAACCGCGTGCGGCCTGCGCGCACCGGCCCGCTCGGCGCCTTGAGCACATTGACCACATTGGCCAACTCGCCGCGCAGCACGATCAGCACGCCGTCGCCGGCTTCGATCTTCACGTCGGGGCCTGGGCGCGTATGGGTTTCGCCGCCATGCCGGTCGAGCTGGACGATGAAGAAGCCGCCGCGCGCCTTGTTTTCCAGTTCGCCCACCGTCTGGCCCACCGCGCCGGAGTTGTTGGGCACGGTGATCAGTTCCAGCTGCAGGCCCAAGTCGCGCAGGGTCTTGTCGAAGTCGAGCATGCGCTCGGAGCCGCGGATGAAGCGCGCGGTCTCGGGGAACAGGATCATCTCGGCCATGCGCTCGGCCCCGATGTGGGTCGGCAACACCACCTTGTCGGCGCCGGCGTAGACCAGCTTGCTTTCGGTGGTGGGCGCCTCGCCGCGAGCGATGATCTGGATCTTGGGATTTAGTCGCCGCGCGCTGAGGGTGACGAACACGTTCATCGAGTCGTCGGGCAGCACCGTGGCCAGGGTCCAGGCGCGCTCGACTCCGGCCTGCAATAGGGCGGCTTCGTCGGCGGCGTCGGCCTGCAGGCAGAGATAGCCCAGGGCCTCGGCCTGGGCGATGCGGCTCTCGTTGCGCTCCAGGATCATGAAAGGGGCGCCGCCGTCTTTGAGCTCCTTGGCCAACATCACCCCGATGCGGCCGAAGCCGCAGATGATCACGTGATCCTTGAGCTTTTCGATTTCGCTGTTCACGCGCTTGAGGCCGAGCAATTGGGTGATCTGACCTACGGTGAAGACCTGCACCAGGGCGCCGGTCAAGAAGATCATGCCGGTGCAGCCGAACACGATCATCGACACCGTCAAAACGTGCAGCGCCGGGGTGTTGACCGGGCGAACTTCGCCGTATCCCACGGTGAACACCGTCAGGATCACCATGTAGAAGGCGTCGGAGAAACTCCAGCCGTTGGCCATGTAGCCTGCGGTGCAGGCCACGATCAGCACCAGCATGAAGACGACGACCGCGATCAGGTTGCGCAGAGGCGAACCGAACAGGCCGGAGACGTTAGTGTTCATCACCGTCAAGCTGGCGCGTGTGGGCGCTCGCGCCTAGCGCAATGTGCGCGCTTCGGCGCTTTTGCCTAAAATCACGCCGCCTTGTGGACCACCGTCACGGGCTCGGGCGGCGCCGCGGGCCGTGGCCTCAGGCGCACGCCCTTGATCAAAAGCTTGAGCGCTTCCCAATGGATGCCCGCCACCACCATCAGCGTCAGCAACGGATGACCAAGCAGGGCCGCCACGATGGCGCGATCGCTCAGCTCCCGACGGCGGCCAATGAAGCTGGCCACGATCAGGGGGCCGTCCGCGTCGTCGCCGTCGATCTTTACCCGCACCGTCTCGCGCGGCGGCTCGATGCGGAAGCGGTAGCGCATGTCCATGCCCATAAACGGCGAGACGAACAGACGCTTGTCGCAATCCTGCTCGACCACGAGGGTGCCGTCGGCCGCCACCGGAATCAGATAGCTGTGGCGCTGGCCGAAGGTGTTGTTGACCTCGTACAACATGGCGGCGAGCCGGTCCTCGGCGTCGTGGCAGAAATACAGGCTGATCGGGTTGAACACGAAACCCAGCACACGCGGCATGCACATCAGCTGGATCCGGCCGTCGGCCGGCAGGCCGGCGTCAACCAACACGGCCCGCACCCGCGCCTTCAGCGCCGGCCCGCCGTCGAGGTGATCGCGCTCGTAAAGGCTGAGCAGGCCCGGCCGATTGATCTTGAGCAGGGCCAGATCTCGGTCCAGCCGGTCCAGTTCATCGAGGTCCAGCAGCAGCATGAACACCCGGTAGCGCAGGGCGTGGCGCACGGGGCGCAGGCGGACGTGGCCGACCACCCCGGCGTACAGGCCCGAGACGAACGCTGGCGCACTCACGCCGCGGCCTCCGCCGGCGGGCCCGCGGCCGGGCCCACGTGGATGCGCCCGGATTCCTCGGCCACCGTCCACGGCCGACGCACGCCGCCCAGTTGCTCGGCCACCGCCAGGCCCGCCTGCAGGCCGTCCTCGTGGAAGCCCGCGCCGAAATAAGACCCACAGAACCAGGTGCGATTGACGCCCTGCAGGTCCCACAAACGGGTTTGGGCGGCCATGGCGCCGGCGTCGAACAGCGGGTGTTCGTAGAGCTCGCTGCGGATCAGGGCACCTGGACGCGGCGGGTCGGTCGGGTTGAGCGTAACGAACAGCGGCCGGCTCTCGGGCACGCCTTGAAGGCGGTTCATCCAGTAGGTGACGCAAAGGCGCCGCCGATGGTCGCCCGTGTCACGCGCTGCGCCGATGTAGTTCCAACTCGACCATACCGCGCGCCGCGCGGGCATCAGGCCGGCGTCGCTGTGCAGCACCGCGTGATTGCGGGTGTATCGAAACGCGCCGAGCAGGGCGCTCTCCCGCTCGCTCGGGTCGCTCAGCATGCGCAAGGCCTGGTCGGCGTGGGCCCCGATCACGACGTGGTCGTAGAGCCGCGTCTCGCCGCGCGCGTCGATCACCTGCACCCCGTTCGTCAGTCGCCGGACGGATTTGACCGTACAGCCCAACCGCACGCGGTCGGCGTAGGCGGCGGTGAGTTTTTCGACATAGGTGCGGCTGCCGCCCTTGACCGTGCGCCAGATCGGTCGGCCTGCGATCTTGAGCAGGCCGTGATTGTGGCAGAAGCGGATGAAGGCCGCGGCCGGATAGTCGCGGATCGCCTCGACCGGCGCCGACCAGATCGCGGCGGCCTGGGGCAGCAGGTGATCGTCCTCGAAGGCCGCGCCGAACCTATGCTGGCGCAGATAGTCGCCCAGGCTCTGGGCGCTGTTGTCCAGGGCGCAGGCTTGACTGGAGGCCAGGCGATAGAAGCGCACCAAATCGCCCAGCATCGACCAGAACCGCGGTTTCAGCAGATTGGCCGGTTGGGCCAGCCAGCCCCGCAGATCGCTTCCGCCGTATTCCAATCGCCCGCCGTCGAGCGAGACGGCGAAGGACATGTCCGAAGCCTGGGTCTCTACGTTCAGGTGGCGGAACAGGGCGGTCAGATTGGGATAGGCCGGCTCGTTGTAGACGATGAAGCCCATATCGACGGGGTCGGCCCCGTGGTCGCCCCCGGCAGGCGCATCGACCGTATGGCTGTGTCCGCCCAGCCGCTCCTCGCCCTCATACACCGTGACGTCGTGGGCCTGACTGAGCAGCCACGCCGCGGACATGCCGGAAATCCCCGCGCCGATCACCGCGATCCTCAGCGGACGGTCCGTGTGGGCTGGTCTCATGACGGCGGGCGCCTTGCGTTGCGGCGAGAGGTCGGCCTCGCCCTTGGTCTTATCCTCGTCTACGCTCCAGGCGGAGGCACGGATCACCCCAGCATATCCAGGGATCGTCCATGCCGCGAAGGCGTAAGTGATCCGCACGGATCGGCCCGACGTATTAAGGCCTATGAATGCCCCGGAACCTGCGATCGTCGCCAAAGGGAGGCCGCTTCCCTTTATCGTTCAGCCGATGAGGTTGGGGGTGGAGCTCGACGCGCAAGCCAACGCCGATCCCGGCGCCCTGATCGTGGCGGTCGCTCGCGAGCGTTCGCGGGCCAGTTTTGCGGCCCTGTTCAGCCGCTTCGCGCCCAAGGTGAAGAGCTATCTGATCAAACAGGGCTGCCGGCCCGAACAGGCCGAAGAACTGGCGCAGGAAACCCTGCTGACGGTGTGGCGCAAGGCCGAATACTTCGACCCGTCCAAGGCCGGCGCCTCGACCTGGATCTTCACCATCGCCCGCAACCTGCGCATCGACGCCCTTCGCCGCGAGCGCCGCCCCGACGACCTGCTCGACGATCCGGCGCTGCGCCCGGTCGAGGCGGCCAGCGCCGACTCGGTCGTGGTCGCCGCAGAGCGCGAGGGCCAACTGCGCATCGCGCTGCGGTCCCTGCCGGAGGAGCAGGCCGAGGTGATCCGGCTGTCGTTCTTCTCCGACAAGCCGCATTCGGAGATTTCCCTGCAACTCGGGCTGCCGCTCGGCACCGTCAAGTCGCGTCTTCGCCTGGCCATGGCGCGGCTGCGCGCGGCTCTGGAGGATCGGGCATGACCCTTCAACATCATCCTTCGGAACTGATCCTGACGGCCTATGCCTCCGGCGCCCTGGCCGATGGACCGGGGCTTGGCGTGGCCATGCATCTGGAGCATTGCGCTCAATGCCGCGCCGCGGTGGCGGCGATGGAGGCGGTCGGCGGGAGCCTTCTGGACGCCCTGGACGATGCGGCCATGGACGGTCTCGCGCTGGACCAGATCATGGCGCGCATCGAGCGGCCCGCTCCGGCGACGCGGCGGGCTGAGCCGGCCTCCGATCGCCGGGACCTGGGCATCGATGTCCTGCCCCGCGCGCTCCAGGGGCGCCGGATCGGTCCGCGCCGGTTCGTGGCGCCCAACCTGTGGGTTGCGCACGTTCATTCCAACAAGCCCGACGGTTGGCGCACCTATCTGCTGCACGCCGCGCCCGGCCAAGGCCTGCTGGAGCACGGCCACAAGGGGGCGGAGCTGACCACCGTTCTCACCGGCGCCTTTCGCGACGAAACCGGCGTCTATTGCGCCGGGGATTTCATCGAGTGCGATAGCGAGGTCGAGCACCGGCCGATGGTTGAGGGCGACCAGGCATGTCTGTGCCTGATCACCGCCGAGGGCAGCGTCGAGGTGCGCGGCCTCGGGCGCCTGCTCCAGCCCTACCTGCAGGTCTAACCCATGCCGATCCCCGACCTGGTCCTCGCCGGTTTGTTTCTTCTGGCGACGATGAGCTGCGCCTGGATCGTTCAGCGGTTCACCCGCAACGTGGGCTGGGTCGACGTGTTCTGGACTCTCGGCGTCGGCGTCGCCGGCGCGGCCCTGGCCCTTTTTCCCAAGGGCGACGCCCCGTTCGCGCGCCAGGCGCTGGTCGCGTCGATGGCGGCCGTGTGGTCGCTGCGCCTGGGGCTGTTCGTCGCCTGGCGCGTGGCGACCGGGCCTGAGGATCGGCGCTACGTCGAGATGCGCGAGGACTGGGGCGGCGACTTTCAGGCCAGGCTGGCGGGCTTCGTTCTCATCCAGGCGCCGGTAGGCCTTATCCTTGCGGTATCGATCATGCTGGCGGCGCGCAACCCTCGCCCCGGCCTGGGTCTCACCGATCTCGCCGGCGCCGCCCTGTGGCTGCTGGCGGTCGGCGGCGAGGCCCTGGCCGACGATCAGCTGCGCCGGTTCAAGGCCGATCCGGCCTCTCACGGGCGGATCTGCGACCGAGGGCTGTGGGCGTGGTCGCGCCATCCCAACTATTTCTTCGAATGGCTCGGCTGGCTGGCCTATCCGGTGATCGCCTGGCCATCCTCGGCCGTATATGCTTGGGGCTGGGCGACATGGGTCGCTCCGGTCCTGATGTTTCTGGTGCTGGACCGGGGCACCGGCGTTCCGCCCTTGGAGGCCCACTTGGCGAAAAGCCGTGGCCAGGCCTTCGCGGACTATCGGGCGCGCGTTTCTCGGTTCTTTCCGGCTCCGCCGAGGAAGCATCCCACCTAGATCGTCTGATAACGGACGACGAACCGGGAGTGTGCCTGATGACCGCCCTTGCCAGCGCCATAGACCTGTTCGAACGGGCGCCCGCGCCCGACCTGGTGACCCGATTGGGCATCGATGTCCTGGTCGGCGCCGCCCGCCGTCGGCTGGCCCAGGCGCGAGACGACGTGGAGCGGACGTTCGCCCGGCAGATGGCCGCCCGCCCGATCGCGGAGAACACCCGCGAGGCCAACGAACAGCACTATGAGCTGCCGGCGGCCTTCTTCAGTTTGGTGTTGGGTCCGCGTCGCAAATATTCCTCGTGCCTCTATGTGGCGGCGGACGACACCCTGGCCGACGCCGAGCGCAACGCCCTGGAGGCCACCTGCGGCCACGCCGCCCTGGTGGACGGCCAGGATGTGCTGGAGCTGGGTTGCGGCTGGGGCTCGCTATCGTTGTGGATGGCCGAGCATTATCCCCGCTCGCGCATCGTGTCGGTGTCCAACTCCGTCTCGCAGCGCGCCTTCATCGAGGGGCGGGCCAAGGCGCTCGGCCTGAACAATCTGCGCGTGATCACCGCCGACATGAACCGGTTCGCGCCCCCGGCGGACCAGCCGTTCGACCGAATCGTGTCGGTGGAGATGTTCGAGCATATGGCCAACTGGCCGGCGCTGCTCGCGCGCGCCAAGGGTTGGCTTAAACCCGACGGGCGGCTGTTCCTGCACGTGTTCACTCACCGCGACACGCCCTACCGCTTTGACGCCAACGATCCGTCCGACTGGATCGCGCGCTACTTCTTCACCGGGGGCGTCATGCCCAGCCATGGCTTGGTGCACCAGTTCGGCGACATCTTCGAGGTGGAGCAGGACTGGCGCTGGGGCGGCGAGCACTATCGCCGTACCGCGGAGCATTGGCTGGCCAATTTCGACCGCAACCGCGCCCAGATCGACCGGGTGCTGAAACAGGTCTATGGCGGCGAGGCGGCGCTATGGGCGCGGCGCTGGCGACTGTTCTTCCTGTCTGTCTCGGGCCTGTTCGGCCATGCGGGCGGTCAGGTGTGGGGCGTCAGCCACTATCTGCTTCGTCCGATGGAGGCCTGACGACATGCTCAAGCTCGTGATCGCCTATGGCGCGACGGCGGTGGTGTTTCTCACCATGGACGCCTGTTGGCTGACGCTGATGAACGCACGCCTCTATCGGCCGGTGCTGGGGCCTCTGCTGTCGGACAAGATCGACATCGGCGCGGCCCTTGCGTTCTACGCCATCTACATCGCCGGCCTGGTCGGGTTCGCGGTGCGTCCGGCCTTGGCCAGGGGCGAGTGGCAGACCGCCGCGCTGTCGGGCGCCTTGCTGGGTCTGTTCGCCTACGCCACTTACGACCTGACCAACCAGGCCACCTTGCGCCTGTGGTCGCTCAAGATCACCCTGGCCGACTTGGCCTGGGGCGTGACGGTCAGCGCCGTCGCCTCGGCCGGCGGGTTTTTCGCCGCCCAGGCGCTGGGCCGGGGCGGTCGCTGATGGGGCCTCATGTGATGAGCCACGCCACGCTCGACGCAGCCAGCCAGGCGGTCCTGCGCCAGACCCCGCCGGTGTTCCGCGCGGCCGCGGGGCTGCTGGCGCGCAATTGGGAGTTCGGCGCGCTTGAATTTGTGCTGCCTTCGGGCCAGTCGCTGCGCCTGCACGGCGCCGAGCCCGGCCCTGAAGCGCGCTTGTCGGTCCGGCATTTCCGTTTCATGCGCCGGGTGTTCGCCTCGGGCGCCATCGGGTTCGCCGAGGGCTACATGGCCGGGGAGTGGGACACCCCTGACCTTGCCCAATTGCTCGAGGTGTTCTCGCTCAATTTCGACCGGCTGCAGCAATTGGTCGACGGCCAGCCCCTGATGCGGCTGGTCAACGGCCTGCTGCACAGCAAGCGACGCAACACCCGGGCCGGCTCACGCCGCAACATCCACGCCCACTACGACCTGGGCGAGGCCTTCTACGGCGCCTGGCTCGACCCCAGCATGACCTATTCCTCGGCGGTGTTCTCTTCGCCAGGCGCGTCGTTGCAGGCGGCCCAAGAGGCCAAGTACGCCGCCCTGGCGCGCTCGATCGATATCACGCCGGATCACCATGTGCTGGAGATCGGTTGCGGCTGGGGCGGGTTCGCCGAACACGTCGCGGGCCATGTCGGCGCGCGCTACACCGGCATCACCATATCGAAGGCGCAGCACGAGTACGCCCGGAAGCGGGTGTTCGAGCAGGGCTTGGCGGAGCGGGCCGAGATCCTGCTGACCGACTATCGCGACGTCCAAGGCCGTTTCGACCGAGTGGCCTCGATCGAGATGTTCGAGGCGGTGGGCGAGGCCTATTGGCCGAACTATTTCGCCAAAGTGTCCGACGTGCTGACGCCGGGCGGTATGGCCGGCCTGCAGATCATCACCATCAAGGACGAGCTGTTCAGCCACTACCGGCGCAACACCGACTTCATCCAGAAGTACGTGTTTCCCGGCGGCATGCTGCCGTCGGAAAGCCGGCTGATGCAGGAGGTCGACCAGGCGGGCCTGGTCTGGCGCTCGGCGGCGCGATACGGCGAGGACTACGCCCGAACCCTGGCCCAGTGGGCCGACCGGTTCCAGGCGGCCTGGCGCGCCATCACCGACCTGGGCTTCGACGAGCGCTTCCGCCGGTTGTGGCTGTTCTATCTCAGCTATTGCGAAGCCGGTTTCCGGACCGGCCGCTGCGACGTGATCCAGGTCAGCCTGAGCAAGGCCTGACCCGGATCTGAATGTCGCAAGCTAGATGTAGCGGCGCAGCGAGCGGGCCAGATCGGAGGCCGAGGCGCGGCCCTTCTTCTGCTGCGGCTGATAGGCCACCCGGGCGTGCTCGACGCAGTAGGGGCCGTCGCTGCTGCGGCGACCGCAGAAGGTGAACCCGTCCGTCGAGGGATCGCCGATCGGCCATTTGCACATGTGCGCGCCCAGCGTCAGCACCGTGGCCGAGCCCGGCTCCTCAGCGTAGAAGGTCGGGGTCACCGTCACCGGCAGAGACGGAGCCTCGCTCGGCGCGCGTCGGGGAGCCGCGACGGCGGGGCGCGCCGGACGGGGCGCCTTGAACACCGGCCGCTGCGGTTGCGAGGGCGTGGCCCGGCCCGACAGGCCCAGGCGATGCACCTTGCCGATCACGGCGTTGCGCGTCACGCCCCCAAGCTGCTTGGCGATCTGACTGGCGCTAAGGCCGTCCAGCCACAGCTTCTTCAACATCTCGACCCGTTCGTCGGTCCAGCCCATGTCTGCCTCCAACCCCGCTTGGGACGCCGCGTCACCCGAGACGCTACATGTTGCGTCCAACAGATAGGTCACCGCTCCCTATCCACAACATACAGTAACCCAACGTCGGCAACACACAATAGGCGCCACGGGCTCTGTCCACAGGATCTAGATGTTGCGTATGTCGCAGGCGCGCGTCGCCGCACTCTTGCGCACGCGCGCCAAGCGGAGCACATCAGGGGCCATGCGAGACCTGATCGAACCCGCGCAGAGCCTGGAGCCGCGCCGATATCGCGGCGCCAACTGGCTGGGGCTTTGGGCCCTGTATCTGAAGGAGATTCGCCGCTTCTGGAAGGTCGGCGGCCAGACGGTCGGCGCGCCGGTGATCACCTCGCTGCTCTATATGATGGTGTTCGCGGTCGCCACCACAGGCGCGCGGCCCGCCGCGGCGGGCATTCCGTTCGTCACCTTCATGGCGCCGGGCCTGATCATGATGACCATGCTCAATAACGCCTTCGCCAACTCCTCGTCCTCGCTGCTCCAGGCCAAGATGCAGGGGCTGACCCAGGATTTCCTCACGCCGCCGCTAAGCCCAGGCGAGTTGACCGCCGGCTTCGCCCTGGGCGCTGTCACCCGCGGCGTTCTGGTGGGCCTGGTGACCTGGCTGTGCGTGCTGCCGTTCGCGCACCTGGGCCTGGCTCACCTCTGGGCCGTGCTCTATTTCGGCCTCGCCGCCTGCGCGGTGATGGCCTGCGCCGGGGTGCTGGCGGCCTTGTGGGCGGTCAAGTTCGATCACCTGGCCACGGTGTCCAACTTCGTAGTCATGCCCCTGACTTTCCTGTCGGGCACCTTCTATTCGGTCACCCGGTTGCCGCCGGTGTTCCGCGCGGCCTCGCGCCTCAACCCGATGTTCTACCTGATCGACGGTTTTCGTTACGGCTTCATCGGCCATGCCGATGGCGACCTGTGGACCGGCGCCGCGTTCGTCGGCGTCCTCGCGCTGGGCCTGACGGTGCTGGTGTGGCGCCTGTTCGCCATCGGTTACCGCCTGAAGACCTAACCCGCGTTCGCCGCAAGGCTGCGCTCGGCGCCGAGGTCGGCCCAGTCCGCACCGGTCGCCATGTACAGACGCACCACGTCGGCCAGCTTGCGGCCCTGGGCCTGGGCCAGCGCGATGCGCGCGCGGCTGAGGCCGCGCTGGGCGTCGGTCACGTCGAGCAGCGTGCCCCCGCCGTTGGCGTAGGCGAAGCGCATATTGTCGAGGTTCTTCTGCGCCTGGGCCCCCGTCTCGGTCTCCGCCTGGATCGTGGCTTCGTCGCTGGCCAGGGCCTGCAGGGCGTCGGCCACCTGGCCGAAGGCCTGGAGCACGGTTTGCTGGTAGCGGGCGAAGGCGACGCGTGCGTTCGCCTCGGCGGCCTTCTTCTGATCGCTCAGGCCCTCGCGGCCCAGCACCGGCAGGCTCAGGCCGGGCCCGATATTCCAGCCGGAAAAGCCGTAGTCGAGGATCTTGTCCGGCGTTAGGGCGGTTTGGGTCAGGCCGGCGCTCAGGGTGATGTCGGGATAAAGCTTCGCCTGCTGCACGCCGATCTCGGCGGTCGCCGCGTGCAGATCGGCTTCGGCCGCCAGGATGTCGGGCCGGCGGTGGGCCAGTTCGGACGGCAGTTCGACCGGAAGGCTGGCGGGCGCCTGTATCGCCGTCAGGTCGAAGGCGGGCGCGTCGTAGTCGGAGGGCGCACGGCCGACCAGCACCGCCAGGGCGTGACGCGCCTGGGCCAGGGCCTGAGTCAGGGGCGGTACGGCGGCTCGGTCCTCGGCGAGTTGGGCCAGGGCGCTGACCTGAGCGGCGGGCGGGGCCGAGCCGGCTTGCAGGGCCTTTCGCACCAGATCCAGGTTGGACCGGTCGTCGGCGATCACCGCGTTGGCCGCCGCGATCTGGGCGCGCAGGGCGGCGATCTGCACCGCCTGCAGGGCCACGTCGCCGGTCAGGGTCAGGTAAGCCGCGCCGGCGCGATAGGCTTGGGCTTCCGCCTGGGCCTTGGCGCTTTCCAGCGCCCGCCGCCGGCCTCCGAACAGATCGAGGTCGTAGGAGACCGTCCCGCCCACCGAATACAGGCTGACGGTCGGATTGGGGAACGAGGTGAAGCCGTAGGCGGCCAGATTGATGCGATCGCGCGAGGCGGCGGCGGTCACGCCGCCCTGCGGACCCAGCTGCACGCCCGCGGCGGCGGCGTTTTCGGCCGCGGCGGTCAGGGTGGCGTCCGCCTCGGCCAGGCTCGGACTGTCCTTCAGCGCCTGGCGAATGGTGTGGTCCAGGTCGGGCGAGCCGAGGCTCAGCCACCACGCGCCGGCGGGCGCGGCCGCGCCGATGGCCGCTGCGGGAGAAGCGTCATCGCCCTTCATGGCCAAGCCTGAGGCGGCGGGCGCCGCCGGCGCCTCGAAATCAGGGCCCACAGCGGCGCAGCCGCACAGCAGAACGGCGGCGAGGCCGGCTGCAAGGGTGGGGGCGAGCAGGATGGAACGGCTAGTCAACGATCATCTCCGCGGGTTCGGCGCGCGCCGTCTTCTTCTTGGGCGCGCGCAGCAGAAGGAGCAGGGGCATGGAGGCCAGCGACAGGAAGATCAGCAGCTTGAAGTCGTCGATATAGGCGACCATCGCCGCCTGGCGGCTGATTTCGGCGTTGAGGGCGGCTAGACCCGAGGTGGTGTCGATCTGGCCCGGCATATAGGCGCGCAGCACCGCGTTGGTCGACGAGATGTGCTGGGTCAGGTCCGCGTGCGCGACCTCGGTGTTGTGGGTCTGCAAGGCCTCGATCACCGAGATGCCGGCGCTGCCGCCCATGTTGCGCACCAGGGTGAACAGGGCCGAGCCCTCGTTGCGCAGGCTGGGGTTCAAGGTGGCGAAGGCCAGGGTCGACAGGGGCACGAAGATCAGACCCGTGCCCAGGCCCTGGAAGACGCCCGACACGATCACCAGCCGCGAGTCCATCGCCAGCGAGAAATGGCTCATCTGGAACGCGGCCAGGGTGCAGAACAGAAGGCCCGCCATCACGGTGATGCGCGCGTCGACCTTGGTGTTGATCCGCCCGACCAGGACCATGGCGGCGAAGGCGCCCAGGCCCCGGGGCATGGTCACCAGTCCGGTGGTCACCACCGGATAGCCCATCAGCACCTCGAGCATGGTCGGCAACAGGGCCATGCTGGAATAGAGCAGCAGGCCCACGAACAGGCCCATGAAGGTCGAGATCATGAAGCTGCGGTCGCGCAGCAGCACCGCGTCGAAGAAGGGGTGCCGCGCCGTCGCCGAGTGGACGATGAACAGGTAGAACGCGATCAAGGCGACAATCGCCTCGGTCCAAATTTCCTTGGACGCGAACCAGTCCAGCGTCGGGCCGCGATCGAGCATCAGCTGGAAAGCGCCGATAAACACCGCCAGAACGGTGAAGCCGAAGAAGTCGAACGGGCGCGGGTTGTCTTGCTTGGCGCCGGCGATGAACATCGCCACCCCGGTGAAGGCCAGGATTCCGACCGGCAGGTTGATGTAGAACACCCAGCGCCAGTCGAGGTTGTCGGTCAGCCAGCCGCCGAGCGCCGGCCCCATGATCGGGCCCAGGATTGCCCCCATGCCCCAGATGGCCATGGCCGAGCCGTGCTGCTCCTTGGGCCAAACGTCGAGCAGCACCGCTTGGGACAGCGGAATGAGCGAAGCGCCGCAAATCCCCTGAAGCAGGCGAAAGCCGACGATTTCGACGAGGCTTTGCGACATGCCGCACAGGGCCGAGGCCGCGGTGAACCCGCCGATCGACAGCAGCAGCAGTTGCTTGCGTCCGATGCGCCCGGCCAGCCATCCGGTCATGGGCGTGAAGATGGTCGAGGCGACGATATAGGAGGTCAGCACCCAGGCGATCTGATCCTGGGAGGCCGAGACGCTGCCCTGGATGTGGGGCAGGGCCACATTGGCGATGGTGGTGTCGAGCGAGTTCATCACCGTGGCCAGCATGACCGATATGGTGATCGGCCACTTGGCGGCGCTTTCGGCGCGCCCGACGCTGGAGGATCGGCTCATGGCGCGGCTGGCGCCTTACGGCGCGGAGGCCGACGCCGGAGCGCGGGTGTCCACCTTGGCGGTAACGCTCAGGCCGGCATGGGCGGCGGCGGGCGGCGCCTGGTCGAACTCGATGCGCACGGGCAGGCGCTGCACGACCTTGACCCAATTGCCTGTGGCGTTCTGGGCGGGCAGCACCGAAAAGGTCTGGCCCGAGCCGGGGCTGAAGCTGGCGACGTGGCCGGCCAGGGGCTTTCCGTCCAGCGCGTCCACCTTGAGGCTGACCGGCTGGCCGATCTCCATGTGCGCCAACTGATCTTCCTTGAAGTTGGCCTCGACATAGGGGCGGCCCGAGACCAGCCAGAACAAGGGTTGGGACGTGCTGATATAGGTGCCGACCTGCACCTGCTCGACGCGCGTGACCACCCCGTCGGACGGCGCGACCACGGTGGTGTAGCCTTCGTTCAGCTGCGCCTTCTGCAGGGCCGCCAGGGCCTGCATCACCGCCGGATGGGCGTCGATCGCGCCATTGTCGCCCGCGGTCAGCTTGGCCGCCTCGGCCTGTTGCTGGGCTACGATCAACCGGTCGTGCGCGTCGCGCGCGGCGTTGACGGCCTGGTCCAGCTGCTGCTGCGAGGCCACGCCGCCGGCGCTCAGGGTCTGTTCGCGGGCCAATTCCTTGTCGGCGTAGGCGACCGCGCTTTGGGCGACCGCGACCGCGGCGTCCTGCTGGCTGGCGCTGGCGCGTTCGGTGCGCACCTGCAGGCGCGCGGTGGCCAGTTGGGCCTCGGCCTGCGCCACGGCGTTCTTGAAGTCCCGGTCATCGAGGCGGAACAGCACCTGACCCGCCTTGACCGGCTGGTTGTCGGTGACTTCCAGATCGACGATCCGGCCCGAAACGCTGGCGCTGATCGCCGTGCGCGCGGCCTGGATATAGGCGTCGTCGGTGCTCTGGTAGCGTCCGCCTGTCAGCACGAACCAAGCGACCGCCCCGAGGATGATCACCGGCCCGCCGACCAGCAGCGGCAGGCGCAATTGCTGGGCGCGACTGGGCCCCGTCTGGATGGTCGCCGAATCCCGCGCCACGTCCACGCTCCTGAACTCCGTCCGCGGATATCTCGCGATCCGCCGCACCGGCCAGACGCGCTTCCGCAACCGCGCTCACATAATCCCGCGGCGCTTATGAGAAAAATGATATATAATCACGAGCATCATGAGCGAGCTGCATTTTGCCAATCTCGATCTCAACCTCCTTCGCGTGTTCGACGCCCTGATCGAGGAGCGTAGCGTCACGCGCGCGGGCGCCCGCTTAGGCCTGACCCAGTCTGCGGTCAGCCACGCCCTGTCCCGTCTGCGTCTGGTGCTGGGCGACGCCCTGTTCGTGCGCAAGGCCGGCGGCATCGAACCGACTCCGCGCGCCCTGGAAATCGGCCCCGCCCTGCATTCGGCCCTACGGCAACTGCAAGAGGCGCTGTCGCCGCCCCAGTTCACCCCGCACATCGCCGAGCGACGGTTCACCCTGGCCGCCGGTCCCTACGCCTGCACCATCCTGGCGCCATCGCTGGTCGAGCGATTGCACCAGACCGCGCCGGGAGTGCGGCTGCAGATCCAGGCCTACGGGTCGGACGTGCACGAAAGCCTGGAGGTGGGCCGGCTGGACGCGGCCATCGTCGGCCAGCACAGCCAGAGGGCGGGCTTCACATTCCTGCCGCTGTTCACCGAGGACATGGTGTGGGTCGCGCGGCGCGACCATCCCTTGACCGGGGGCAAGATCACCGAGGCGCGCCTGGCGGCCTCGCGGCGTATTGTCATTTCGGCCTATCGCGAGGCGGTGGAAGGCGTGGCGGGCGTCGGCGCCGCCATCAGCCGCCGGTCGGCCCAGCCCGAGGGCGAGGATGTGAGTGTGACCGTGCCGGACGCCTTCTCGGCCGTGGTCATCGCCACACGCACCGACATGATCACCCTGGCGCCCCGCCGGCTGGCCGAGATCTCATCGAGCAGCGGGCGCGCGACGGTGATCGAACCGCTGCGGCCGATCGAGCCGCTTGAAGTCGGCGCCCTGTTCCGAACCGACCGGCTCAGCCAACCGGCGCTGTCCTGGTTCGCCAAGACTTTGCGCACCGCCGCCCAAGGCCTGTAACCTGTGGGTTGCGTCCGTCGAAATAGCCCATGAGAAATCCGCGACGATGGCCCGCGCTTATGCGCTGCATGCCGTGAAATCGTGCGATTTCGAGATTAGCGTGTTACCTGAGCCCCTCGGGGCGGGGTTTTGATTGGATCGGAGCGATCGATGATCACCAGACGCCATCTCATGGCCGGCGGCGCGGGCGCCGCTATCGGCCTTGTCGCCTTAGCTCACGGCCTGCCGGCGCGGGCCGAGACCTTTCCTCTGACCCTGACGGACGTGCAGTGGCGCAGCCGGCTCAAGCCCGATCAATACGCGGTGCTGCGCAAGGCGGCGACTGAGGCGCCCTTCACCAGTCCCCTGCTCAACGAGCACCGCACAGGCGTGTTCTTCTGCGCCGGCTGCCAACTGGATCTGTTCTCGTCCAAGACCAAGTTCGACAGCGGCACCGGCTGGCCCAGCTTCTGGGCGCCGATCACCAAGACGGCGGTCGAGGTTTCGACCGATACATCCTTGGGCATGGTGCGCGACGAGGTGCATTGCTCGCGCTGCGGCGGGCACCTGGGCCATGTGTTCGATGACGGGCCAAAGCCCACGGGCCTGCGCTATTGCATGAACGGGGTCGCCATGGGCTTCCGGCCCACGGCCGCCTGATGAGAGCCGCACCTCCGCCGAAAGCGGGCCTCCGATGATCCTGTTCATCCTCGCCTATCTCGGCGGGGCGCTCACCATCGTCAGCCCGTGCATCCTGCCTGTGCTGCCGTTCGTGTTCGCCCGCGCCGACCGCTCGTTCCTCAAGAGCGGCCTGCCGATGCTCGCGGGTCTGGCGCTGACCTTCGCCCTGGTGGCGACGCTGGCTTCGGTGGCCGGAGGCTGGGCGGTCCAGGCCAACGCCGCTGGGCGCTACGCGGCGTTGGCGCTGCTGGCCCTGTTCGGCGTGACCCTGCTGGCGCCCGGCTTGGCGGATCGTTTGACCCGGCCGCTGGTGGCCTTCGGCGGAAAGCTAGCGGGCCAGGGGGCGTCGGGCCCGGCCACGGTTGGCTCGTCGCTGCTGCTGGGCGTGGCCACTGGCTTCCTTTGGGCGCCCTGCGCGGGCCCGATCCTAGGCTTGATCCTGACAGGCGCGGCCCTGAAGGGCGCCAGCGCCTCGACAACCCTGCTCCTGCTGGTCTACGCCTTGGGCGCCGCCACCTCGCTGGCGCTGGCGCTGATGGTCGGCGGGCGGGTGTTCGCGGCGATGAAGCGCTCGCTCGGCGTGGGCGAATGGGTCCGGCGCGGCCTGGGGGTGCTGGTGCTGGCCGCGGTGGCGGCCATCGCCCTTGGCCTGGACACCGGCTTGCTGACCCGGCTCTCCACCGCCTCCACCACCGCCCTTGAGCAAAAATTGCTCGACAAGCTTCACGCCGGCAAACCCGCGCCGCAGACGGCCTCGGTGATCATGCCCGGATCCGCCCAAGCGGGCTCCGGCGCCGCCATGGCGGGGCCCGCGATGACGGGCGGGGCCATGACCGGCCCTTCCATGACCGGCCCCTCCATGACCGGCCCCTCCATGACGGCGCGATCCGGCGCACCGGCGTCCGGCCTGCCGGTGCTAGGGCCGATGCCGCCGCTGGCGGGGGCGACCCTGTGGATCAATTCGCCGCCGCTCGCCCGCGAGCAGCTCAAGGGCAAGGTGGTCCTGGTCGATTTCTGGACCTACTCCTGCATCAACTGTCTCCGGTCGCTGCCCTATGTGAAGTCGTGGGCCCAGCGCTACGCCGCGCAGGGTCTGGTAGTGGTTGGAGTGCACACGCCGGAGTTCGCGTTCGAGAAGCAGCCGGACAACGTCAAAAAGGCCGTCCACGACTTCGGCGTGACCTATCCGGTGGCGATGGACAACGACTACGCTATCTGGCGGGCGTTCGGGAACGACAGCTGGCCTGCGCACTACTTCATCGACGCCAAGGGCCAGATTCGCTTCGTCCATCTGGGCGAGGGCGCCTACGACCAGTCCGAGCAGGTGATCCGCGCCCTGCTCGCTGAGCGTAACGGCGCGCCGGTGACCGGCGCCCTGGCCGGTGCGGCTGGGACGGGCGTGCAGGCCGCCGCGGACGCCGAGGGCGACCAGTCGCCGGAGACCTATCTCGGCTATGCCCGCGCCGAACGCTTTGCCTCGCCCGGCGGCCAAAAGCGCGACCAGTCCACTGATTATGCGCCGCCAGCGACGTTCGCTCCGGACGGTTGGGCCCTGGCTGGGCGCTGGGCGGTGGTCAAGGAATTCGCCGGCGCGCAGGCGCCCGGCGCGCGGGTGCTTTTCCGCTTCCACGCGCGCGACCTGCATATGGTCCTGGGGCTCGCGGCGGGCGCCAGGCCCGTGCGATTCCGTATTACCCTGGACGGCAAGCCGCCGGGCGCCGACCATGGACTGGACGTCGACGCCGCCGGCAACGGGACCATCAAGGGCCAACGGCTCTACCAGCTTGTGCGCCAGAAGCAGATCGGCAAGGACCGCCTGTTCCAGATCGAGTTCCTCGATCCCGGCGCGCAGGCCTACACATTCACCTTCGGCTAGGTCGCTATCGCGGCAGCTTGGCCAGGAGCGCGTCGAGCATGTCGTCCAGTCCCGCGCCGAGGTCCACGCCCGGCGACAGGCTCGCGGCGATGTCTTGCCGTTTGGCCGTCGCGCTGGCCATCAGCGGCTGGACGCCCGCTTCCGCCACCGTGCGGGCCGCCTCGCGCATCTCCTCGGCGCGCCGCCGGCCGTGCTGCAGCGTTCGCATCAGCATGTAGCCGGCCAGACGCTCCCAGTCGGTGGGGATGGTGTCCTTGAGCGAGGCCAGCACGTCGTCCTCGACGCCCAGCCGCCGTGCGGTCAGCAGGCTTTCGGTGAACAGCGCCTCAAGGCCCTTGATCATCACGCTGCGGCACATCTTGACCGCCGACGCCCGCCCGTAGTCCTGCGAATAGACCTTGGCGCTGAAGCCCAGCGGCGTCGCCAGTTCGAGGAAGGCGTCGGCGTGCGGGCCCCCCAGCAACATGGGCGAGGCGATGCGCTTGGGCGGCACCGAGGTCATCACCGCGGCCTCGACATAGCGACCGCCGGCCGTGTTGATCGCATCGGCCGACTGCTGCTTGACCCCGGGCGACGCCGAGTTGAGGTCGAGGAAGAAGGCGCCGGGGGCCAGGCCTTCGGCGGCGGCCCTGGCGGCGTCCAGGCTGTTGGCCGCGGTCACCGCGCTGATCACCAGTTGCGCGGTCCTCACCGCCTCAGCGGCGCTGGCGGCGGGCATGAACGGCGGGCCGGCCGCGCGGCTCGGCGCGCTGGCGGGATCGGCGAACGTGAGGTCGTACACGCCGACTGGCTCGGCGCCGGCCTTCACCAGATCCGCGCCAAGGATCTGGCCCACTTCGCCAAAGCCGATGAGCGCGAAACGGGGTGTGTTGTTCATAGGGCGCAGGCTAGGGCGGGGGCCGCGCCTGTCAACGGGCCAGTCAACGGATCTGTCAACGGGGCCGGTCGAGTGTGAGCGATCGGGGCCCGGCCGCTCCGGCCGGGCCCCGCCGCAGGGACGTATCAGCCCACCTTGGTCGGCTTGGGCGCCGCGGACAATTGCGACACGGCTTCGTGCTCGGCTTCGGTCATGCAGGTCATGCGCTGATCGAGATGGGTGTAGCCTTCCTGGGCGCACACCGAGGCGGCGGCGTTGCGGATTTCCGCGATCACCTGGGCCTTGGTCTTGCCAGCGAGACTGATTGAGATGTCGCCCGCGAAGGCGGGGGTGCAGAGGACGGCGACGGAAGCCGCCAAAGCGAGGGTACGGTACATAAAACTACTCTCCAGAAGGTGGTTGAACAAACCTCCTCCTGACGCTTCTCCCGCAGCCTTTTAACTTGGCCGCTGCCGAAAATCCTAAGACGCAGGGCCGGGAAGAGCAAAATAAGATTTTGCGACGCAGCAGATAATGCTGCGCTGCGGCAAAATCGGGCGCCGTCGCGGAAAGTCTGCCGTCGTCGAATGAAAGGGCCGTCCGGCGCCCACTTCGCGCGGCCCGCCCAGATCCGACTTGCGAGCGCGTCAGCGCGTCGGGACCGGCGTCTCGCCTCGATAGTCGTAAAAGCCTCGGCCAGACTTCTGGCCTAGCCAGCCCGCCTCGACGTATTTCACCAGCAACGGGCAGGGCCGATACTTGGAATCCGCCAGGCCGTCGTGCAGCACGTTCATGATGGCCAGGACCGTGTCCAGGCCGATGAAGTCGCCAAGCTCCAGCGGGCCCATGGGGTGGTTGGCCCCCAGCTTCATGGCCATGTCTATCGAGGTGACCGTGCCGACGCCCTCGTACAGGGTGTAGATCGCCTCGTTGATCATCGGCACCAGCACGCGGTTGACGATGAAGGCCGGGTAGTCCTCGGCGTTGGTGGTTTCCTTGCCAAGCGATTTGGCGAACACGTGCGCGGTTTCGTGGGTGTCCGGGCTGGTGGCGATGCCGCGGATGATCTCCACCAGTTTCATCACCTGCACCGGCCGCATGAAATGTAGGCCGATGAACTTTTCCGGACGGTCGGTCACCGACGCCAGGCGCGTGATCGAGATCGACGAGGTGTTGGAGGCCAAAAGCGCGGTCGGCTTCAGGTGCAGGCAGACGTTGCGGAAGATCGCCTTCTTGGTCTCTTCGGTTTCGGTGGCCGCTTCGATCACCAGGTCGCAGTCGGCGAAACCGGCGAAGTCGGTGGCGGGCTTGATGCGCGCCAGGGTCTCGTCTGCGGCCGCCTGGGTGATCGCGCCCTTGGCGATCTGGCGGTCGAGATTCTTTCTGATGGCGGCAAGGCCCGCCTCGATCCGATCGGCGCTGATATCATTGAGCACAACGCCATAGCCGGACGCGGCGCAGACGTGGGCGATGCCCGATCCCATCTGTCCGGCGCCGACCACGCCGACCGTGTTGATTTGCGCCATCATCATCCCCGCATTTACACGCGCGGCCATGGAGGCCGCGGGCAGAAGGGCGAGTTTAAACACCAGAACCCCCCGCCCGGGGAAGCATTTTGTTGCACTGCAATGAAAGGCGGGGGCGATCGCGCGATCTCGTTCGGACGCGAGTTCTTGTCGATCTCAACCAAGCCGAGCATTGCTTTAGGCCTGACCCATGCTTACCAAGGACGGCGATGAACGGGCTGCATCAACCTCTGTATGTGGCGCTATCCATGGCCTCGGCCCTGGTTGGGTCGTGGACCGCGCTCGACCTGTTCGGCCGGGTTCACGCCAATATCGGACGGGCCCGCTCGGCGTGGCTGGCGGCGGCGGCGGTGGCCTTGGGCCTCAGCGTGTGGGCGGCCGATTTCGAGGCCATGCTCGGCTTTCACCCCGGATTGCCGGAACGCTACGATCCGGCGCTCGTCGCCCTATCCCTGGCGGTCGCCGTGGGCGGGGCGGGCCTGTCGCTATATCTCGCCTCGCTCCGCCGCGGGGAGCTCGGGCCGGCCGCGGCTTCGGGCCTGATCCTCGGCGGCGCGATCTGCCTCACCCACTTCGTCGGCCTGACGGCAATGCGCACGGCGCCGGTGCTGGGCTTTCAGCCTGCGATGCTGGTCCTTGCCCTGTTGGCGGCCGCGCTGGGCGCGGGCGCGGGCCTGATGGCGGCGGACCGCGACGACGAGGGGCTGAAGATGCGCGCCTACGCTGTGCTCGCGCTGAGTTTCGCCATCGTCGGCGGTCATTACGCGTCGATCGCGGCCTCGCGCTTCCAACCTGACGGCGCCGGATGGATCGACGGGGTCGACAGTTCGGCCCTGGCCTATTCGGTCGCGGGCGGGGCGGTGTTCGTGCTGTTCCTGGCCTCGATCGCGGCGCTGTTTGACCGGCGCTTCGAGGCCTTGGCGGCGATCGAAGCCAAGCGCAACGAGACCCAACTGCGCGCCATCCTCGAACAGACCCCTGTCGGCATCATCGTGGCCGACGCTCCCAGCGGCGAAATCCGCTTCGCCAACTCCGAGGCCGCGCACCTGTTGGGCCACGCTCTGGTAGGCCAGCCGATTTCGTCGGAGAACGCCGCCTACGGCGCGATCGACGACCAGGGGCGCCTGCGCAGCGTCGAAAGCTCGCCCCTGATGCGGGCTGTACGCCGCGGCTATCGCACCGAGCGGACCATCCAGCGCTACCGCCGGCCCGACGGCTCGGTCGTCATGCTTGAGGTGGCCGCGGCCCCCATCCGCGATGCCGATGGGCGGGTGGTCCAAGGGGCCACCACTTTCCACGATGTCACCGCCAAGCTGAAGGCCGAGGAGGCGCTGCGACAATCCCAGCGAATGGAAGGCATCGGCCAGCTGACCGGGGGCGTGGCCCACGACTTCAACAATGTGCTGACCGCGGTGCTTGGCAACCTGTCCTTGGCGGTGCGCCGGGTCACCGATGACAAGGCGCGAGACCAGATCGAAAACGCGATGCAGGCGGCCGAGCGCGGGGCCAAGCTTATCTCGCAGCTGCTGGCCTTTTCGCGTCGCCAAAGGCTGCAGGCCCAGCCGGTCGATCTCAACGCCATGATCGAGCGCCTGGGCGGCCTGTTTTCCGGCACCCTGGGCGGCATGGTCAAGGTCGAGCACGAACTGGCCGACCGGTTGCCCCTGGCCAAGGCCGATCCGGCCCAGCTGGAGCTGGCCCTGCTCAATCTGGCGCTGAACGCCCGCGACGCCATGCCCCGGGGCGGGGTGCTGCACCTTTCCACCGGCGTAGCCACCCTGGGCGCGCCGCGCGGGCCGATCGAACCGGAAGCGGGGCGTTACGTCGCTGTGACCGTGGCCGACAGTGGTCCGGGCATGACCGCCGAAGTGGCCGAACGGGCGTTCGAACCGTTCTTCACCACTAAGGCGCAGGGGCGTGGCTCGGGCCTGGGCCTAAGCCAGGTGCTCGGCTTGGCCAAGCAACTGGGCGGCGGCGTGCGGCTGGAGACCGCCGAGGGCGACGGCGTGGCGGTGACCATCTATCTGCCGATCAGCGACGGCGTAGCGCCGGCCGAGCCGGTCGCCGACGATATCCCCAGGGCCGCCGACGGGGCTAAGGTGCTGGTTGTGGACGACGATCCCGACGTGCGCCGCTTCGTGGTCGATCTTCTGGCCGATGCCGGCTACACCGTCGCGTCGGCCGAGGACGGACCGGCGGGCCTGCGGACCCTGGGCGATCAGGGGCCGTTTGATCTGCTGCTACTCGATTTCGCCATGCCCGGCATGACGGGCACCGAGGTGGCCCGCTCGGTGCGCGAACGGCATCCCAAACAACCGATCCTGATGATGACCGGTTACCTTGAGCATGAGGCCGTGCTGAGCGAGCTTGGCGCCCAGCCCATGCTGCAGAAGCCGTTCGATCCGTCCGATCTGCTGTTCCGGGTGTCGGGCCTGGTCGAGCGGGGGTAATAGCGTCGCCATCTATTGGCCCTTGCGGGGCCGGCGTCCTGTGCCCATAGAGCCGCCATGAACCGTTTTATCGACCGTCTGAAGCTTTTCTTTCTCGGCGTGTTCGTGATCGCCTGCGTCGCGGTGTGGGCCTACCAGTTGCTGTGGGTCGCGCCGGCGAAGCATTGTGAATCCCAAGGCGACTGGTGGGATCCCAGCGCGCGGGTCTGCGCCACGCCGATTTATCTGCCCAACCTCACGGGCCGCCCGATCGCCGGCCTGACTCCGGCCCAGCTCAAGGCGCGCGCCGAAGCGGCCAAGGCCAAGGAAGCCCAGGTCCTGGGCGTGACCCCAAGCTCAATCAAGCCCGCGCCATAGAACGTCGCCCTGCGCGCGGTTGGCCACGCGCGCCGCGGCGAACAGCAAGTCCGACAGGCGGTTGAGGAAGATCCGCGCGCCGGGGGCGGGTGGCTCGCCAGGCGTGTCGGCCAAACGGATAACGTCACGCTCTGCCCGCCGGCACACCGTGCGCGCCAGGTGCAGCGCCGCTGCGGCGGGGGTCCCGCCCGGCAGGATGAAGGCCCGCAAGGGGTCGAGCTGGTCTTCCAGCGCGTCGATCTCGCCTTCCAGGACCAGGGCCTGGTCCGGTCCGATACGCGGTGCGGCGCCCGGGCTGGCCAAGTCCGCGCCGAGGTCGAACAGGCGGTGCTGCAGCCGGTCGAGCAGTCCGTCCAGCTCTGGCGACGCCGCGAGCGACGCCCGCGCCAAGCCTATGCAGGCGTTGGTCTCATCGACCGCGCCCAGGGCTTCGATCCGTACGCCGGTCTTGTCGACCCGCGCGCCGGTGGCGAGGCCCGTCTGTCCCTGATCGCCCGTGCGGGTGTAGAGGCGCGTCACTGACCGATCAGCCGACCGAATGCCGGGACCACCAGAACGCGGCCAGCAGCACCAGGATCGCCGTCGCCTGGGCGACCACGCGCATCTGCATCAGTTTGTTTGACCATTTGCGCCCGAACTGGCCGCCGCGCATCAGGGCGTAGACGCCCGTGAACAGGATCGCGACGACCACGAACAGGCAGAACGGGATCAGGACGTTGAATACCGCGTGCATTAGCCCATGTTAGACGCGCGGGGTCGGGATGGCCAGTCGCTGAGGTTGAGGCGCCAACAAGAGTTGCGGTGTGTGTCAGCCGCCAGGGAAAGTTGAAATACGCAACCAAAGTAACGGCCCTATGGATGACAAATCAACCTCGGTCCGCGCAATCCCCGCGCTGGGCCGCGTCTCCCTAACCCACGGATCTATTGGATGAATCGCGTGGTTTTACAACGCCATCACGGGCGCGCCGCCGCGCCATCCTCACGCCGGGCCGAAGCCAAGGCGCGCACACGGTCCAAGATTTTGCAGGCCGCCCGCAGCCTGTTCATGGATCGCGGCTACGATGCGGCGACCATTCGCGACATCGCCGCCCGCGCGGAGCTATCGACCGGCGCGGTGTTCGCGTCGTTTTCCGACAAGGCCGACCTCTTCAACGCCGTGCTGCAGCAGGACATGGAGCGCCAGGCCGAACCGATCCGCCTGGCCGCCTCGGCCGACCTGCCGCTCGAGGCCGCCTTGATGGGGCTGTTCCGCCTGGCCTACGGCTTCCATCTGGAGCAGTTGCCCCTGTTGCAGGCCGCCACCGGCCTGTCCTGGTCTCAGGGCCTTACCGGTCCGTTGGGCAACCGTCCGGCCTACAGCTTGGCCCTCGCCGCCGTGGGTGAAATTCTGTCCCGCGGCAAGGACCGTGGCGAACTGGCGCCGGAAGCCGACGGAGCGCTGGTGGCCGAGATGCTGTGGGACGCATACCTGTCCAATTACAGACGGGCCCTGTTCGAGGACTGGGGACTGGATCAGCTGTCCGAGCGCGTGGCGCGCCAGATTCGCGTGGTCATCGCCGGGGCGGCGGCCTCAGCTGCGCCACCGTAGAACCTGCGCCGTCACCGGGCTGTTGAACGGCCGCCCCTCGCGCCGCGCCGCGGCCCATTCGCGCTTGAGCGCGTGGTACCATTTGGCCTGACGGTCGGCGTCGTCGATCCACAGCAGGGCCGGATCGTAGCGCAACCCCTCATTTTGCAGGTTCACCATCGCCCCGTCCTGACGCAGGAAGGCGCGGGCGGCCATGGCGATCAGCGGCCGCAGCGCCACGAACGCCGGATGGTCCGACCAGATGATCTGGGTGATGCGCGTCCGCGTCTCGTCCAGGGGGGTCAAGCAGGTGAGCGACAGCACCTGCCGCGTCCCCACCTGAATGTGCTCCCAGCGCAGGCCCGGCAGGCGGAAGGTGATCTCGGTCTCGGGCTTGCCGCCCAGCAGGCGATAGGCCCGGCTGTTGGACGAGGGGGCGTGGCGCGCCATGGCGAAGCCGGCCTCGCGCGGTTCGAACGCCTTGGCCTTGTCCAGTTGCTTGGCCTTGGAGCGCCACCACCATTGCTGGTGCACATATGGGCCGTGGGCGGGGTCCATCAGGCCGACCACGGCATGGTCGATGTGGGCGTCGAACACCATGCGGTCGATCAGCTTGGGCGCGCCGCCGACCACGCCCGCGAACACAGGCGGCGGTTGATCCGGTTCGGCGTCGCGCCGCTCGTCGGACGCCATCCACACGAACACCAGGCCCTGGCTTTCGGCTAAGGGGTAGGACCGCACGCGGATGCGCTGGGGGTCCATCGCCTGGTCCCCCGACAGGGACGGAATCTTCGAGCACACCCCGTCGGTGCGGAACATCCATCCGTGATAGGGGCATTCCACCGCCTCGGCCCCCGACGGATCGCGCACCATCTGGCCCGCCGAAAGGGGCGCGGCGCGGTGGGGGCAGATGTCGCGCAAGGCATAGGCTTTGCCCGCCCGGTCGCGACCCAGCAGCACCGGGTGGCCGAGCAGTTCGTAGCGCTGCAGCTTGCCGGGTTTCAGGTCAGCGCCGAGAGCGGCGAAATACCAGATGTCGTACAGGAAGCCTTCGCCGAACTTTTGCTGGGCGGATCCGGCCTTGCGGGCCGCGAAGTGGTCGTCATCGGGCGTCATGACCCCTCCTTAGCCTTCCCGGCCTGCTCGCCCAAGCCCCCGGCTCCCATGAGCAAGCCTATTGTTCGACGCCGGGCGGCTGCGCTAAGTTGAGCGTTCGAACGCACCAGGATGAGCCGCAATGCTGAAGCTGTCTTTGATCTGTGCCGCCATCGCCGTGCTCGCCGGCTTCCTGGGCACCATGCACTACGTCGACAGCGAGTTGATGGGCGAGGTCTTCCTTGCCTTCGAAGTGCTGTTTCTGCTGTTTGTGGGGTTGGCGGCAGGCGCCCGCAAGACCTCGGCCTAAGCTCGGCGGAACAGCTCAGCCTGAAGCGGCGTTCCACAAGCCACATCCTGTCGGTTGGAGGCTGGAATGCTGAAGTGGGCCTTTATTTTCCTGATCATCGCCCTGATCGCCGGCGCCCTTGGTTTTGGCGGCGTCGCCGGCGCGGCCATGGGCATCGCCAAGTTCCTGTTCTTCCTGTTCCTGGTGCTGTTCGTCCTGTTCATCGTGCTCGGCTACACGGTGTTCAAGAAGGTCACCTAGACGCATGACCGCGCTCACCCTGGCGTTGGCCGGGGTGAGCGGGCGCGTTACGCCTCTTCGCGTTGGCGCTTCTTGCGGAACGAGGGGTTGAGCACCTGCTTGCGCAGACGGATAGCCTTTGGCGTCACCTCGACCAACTCGTCATCGTCGATATAGGCGATGGCCTGTTCCAGGGTCGGGCGACGCGGCGGGGTCAGCCGGATGGCCTCGTCCTTACCCGCCGAGCGGATGTTGGTCAGTTGCTTGGCCTTGAGCGGATTGACATCCAGGTCGTCCCACCGGCTGTTCTCGCCGATGATCATGCCCTGATAGGTCTTCTCGCCTGAACCCACGAACAGCACGCCGCGCTCCTCCAGGTTCCACAGCGCATAAGCGACTGTTTCCCCGTCCGAGTTCGACACCAGCACGCCGTTGCGGCGGCCCTCGATGGCCCCCTTGAACGGCTCGTAGTGCGAAAACACGCGGTTCAGCACCCCCGAGCCGCGGGTGTCGGTCAGGAACTCGCCCTGGTAGCCGATCAGGCTGCGCGACGGCGATTGCAGGGTGATGCGGGTCTTGCCGGCGCCCGAGGGGCGCATGTCCTTGAGCTCAGCCTTGCGCGCCGAAAGCTTCTCGATGACCACGCCGGTGTAGTCGTCGTCCACGTCGATCACGACGTCTTCGATCGGCTCCATCTTCTCGCCGGTCTCCTCGTCCGTGCGGAACACCACGCGCGGACGCGAGATCGCCACTTCAAAGCCCTCGCGGCGCATGTTCTCGATCAGCACGCCCAGTTGAAGTTCGCCGCGACCCGACACCTCGAAAGCGTCCTTCTCGCTGGTCTCGGTCACGCGGATGGCGACGTTGCTCTCGGCTTCGCGCAGCAGGCGCTCGCGGATCACGCGGCTCTGCACCTTGTCGCCTTCCTTGCCGGCCAGGGGACTGTCGTTGACTGACACGGTCATGGAGATGGTCGGCGGATCGATCGGCTGGGCCGGAAGCGCTTCGGTCACCTCCATGGCGCACAGGGTGTCGGCCACGGTCGCCTTGCTGAGGCCGGCGATGGCGACGATGTCCCCGGCTTCGGCCATGTCGATCGGCTGGCGCTTGAGGCCGCGGAAGGCGAGGATCTTGGTCACCCGCCCTCGTTCGATCTCCTTGCCGTCGCGCGACAGGGCGTGGATCGCCTGGCCGGGAGTGAAGCGTCCCGCTTCCACGCGGCCGGTCAACAGGCGGCCGAGGAAGGGATCATTTTCGATCAGCACCGACAGGATCTGGGCCGGCTCTTCGGCGCGGGCCACTGCCGTGGGTTCGGGCACGTGCTCGACGATCTTGTCGAAAATCGGCGCCAGACTTTCCTGTGGGTCCTTCATATCGACCACGGCCCAGCCCTGCTTGCCCGAGGCGTACAGGTGCGGAAAGTCCAGTTGGTCGTCGTCCGCGCCCATGGCCGCGAACAGGTCGAAGGCGTCGTTCAGAACCCGGTCGGGGTCGGCGTGCGGGCGGTCTACCTTGTTCAGCACCACGATCGGGCGCAGGCCCAGCTTGAGCGCCTTCCCCAGCACGAATTTGGTCTGGGGCATCACGCCCTCTTCGGCGTCCACCAGCAGCAGGCAGCCATCCACCATGCCCAGGATGCGCTCGACCTCGCCGCCGAAGTCGGCGTGGCCGGGAGTGTCGATGATGTTGATGCGGGTCTCGCCTGCCTTGCCGTGCCACAGCACCGAGGTGCACTTGGCCAGGATGGTGATGCCGCGCTCGCGCTCCTGATCGTTGGAGTCCATGGCCCGTTCGACCTTGGCCTCGTTCTCGCGGAACACGCCCGACTGTGCGAGCAGCTGGTCGACCAGCGTTGTCTTGCCATGGTCGACGTGGGCGATGATGGCGATATTGCGCAGGGCCATGAGAAACCAGACTGAGGAGCTAAGGGGGCCGGGGAGAAGGCGGGGGGTTGTACGCGAAGCGGGCGTCGCGCGCTAGCCCGCGCGGCGAATCGGCGCCGGGGCCGGTCTCGCCGCAGGGCGCATTATATAGAATGGGCGAACAGCGCGCCACGATTGATTGTGCGGTGCAGCAATCTGTGGCTTTGGCGCAACGCTCGGAATTCGTTATATTCTAAGGAAATCTGCGCGGTGTGAGAGAAATTCCCACGACTATGGGGCGTTTTTGGGTTGATGCGTGCTGCGTTGCAATCTATATAGACCCTGTGAGGCGTCGCTGACGCCTCTGCCCTTCCTGGGCGTTTCCTCCCTATGACTTGCCGCGCCTTCGGGCGCGGCTTTTTTTTCGCCGCCATGCGCCGCGATGAAAACGCTTACATTTCAATGTATTGACAGCGCTGTCTTTCGGCGTCCGGGCCGGTCAGATCGTTTTGCGCCAGTCCCGGGCCAGGGTTTGGCACAGCCGATCGAGGTCCCTTTTCAGGCGTTCGAAACCCGCGTTCGGCTGCAAGCTGGATTCGTCCAGATAGAGCGAGCGGCTAATTTCGACCTGCAGGGCGTGCGATCCGCGCTCGGGTCGGCCGTAGAACTCGGTGGTGTATCCGCCCGCGTAGGGCGTGTTGCGCGCGACGCGGTAGCCCATGCCCTCCAGCGCCCCTTCCACCAGCCGGATCAAGCGCGGGCTGCAAGCCGACCCGAACCGGTCGCCCAGCACGATGTCGCACACGCGCCGCCCAGCCGTCGTTCCGCCCGGGGCCGACGGCATGGAATGCCAGTCGATCAATATGGACACGCCATGGGCCGCGCGCGCCTGGTCGACCAACTCGGTCAGCGCCTGATGATAGGGCCGATGGATGGTCTCGATCCGCCTGCGCGCGTCGTCAAACCTCAGCTTACCGCGATAGATCTCCTGGCCCTCGCCCACCACCCGCGCGATCGAGCCCAGGCCCGCCGCCACCCGGGGCGAGCGGCGCGCCCGGGCGAAAGGAGGCAGTTCGTCCTCGAACATCGCCGGGTCCAACTCATAGGGCTCGCGGTTCAGATCGACGTAGGCGCGGGCGTAGCGCGCCGACAGGCATACCGCGCCAAAGGCCGGCGCGCCGGCAATCAGGCGATCGACCAGCGCGTCTTCCGAACGGCGGATCGTCGCCTCGTCCAGCACGCTTTGAGCCATCAGCGCGGGAGGGTAGCACCGGCCAGAGTGAGGCGAGGCGAACACCAGGGGGCAAGGCGGGCGTCCTGGCTCGCCGCCTTCCGGCCGAAGGATATCGAACGGGCGTTCGGCGCAGGCGGCGCTCTCCGGAAACATCGGCGCGCTCGAACAGGCCGCCGCCTCCTCCGGCGCCGCGCGCCCTGGGCCTTCATACGCATCCATGGCGACATTTGCGGGAAGGATGGGCGGGGCGTCAACGCACGGGCATTGATCGCGGCGCGCTTTATCGCCGGTTTACGCCTGTTGGTCTAAGTTACGCGGATCGGCGGGCGTGAAGCGCCTGCGATGAGCGCCTAGGGGGACCATGACTCGCATTCTGCTCGCCGAAGACGACGACTCGCTCCGGGGCTTTCTGTGCCGGGCCCTCGAACGCGCCGGCTATGAGGTGCGGGCCTGCGCCGATGGCGAGGAAGCCCTCATCGCTCTACCCCAGGCGCATTGGGACCTGCTGCTGACCGACATCGTCATGCCCGGCGCCGATGGGATCGAGGTGGCGCGCCGCGCGGCCCAGCATCAGCCCGACCTGCGCATCATGTTCATCACCGGTTTCGCCGCCGTGGCCCTGGCCGCCAAGGAGAGCGCGCCAGAGGGGGCCAAGGTCCTGTCCAAGCCGATCCATCTGCGCGAAATCGTCGCCGAGGTCGAGCGGATGGTCGCCGCCTGAAGGTTTTTGGGCCATTGGCCCGGCTCTGGGAAAACAAGCCGCGCGCGCAGTCTGCGCTAACGCTTGAGCACAGGCCCGCTTCCATATATATCCCGCCGTCTCCTGGTGCGGATGCGTAGCTCAGCGGGAGAGCACCTCGTTGACATCGAGGGGGTCACAGGTTCAATCCCTGTCGCGTCCACCAGTCCTCCCAAGATTTCAGCCGCCGTGCGGCCTCCTAATGGCGCATGAACAGCGCCACCGCGTGGATCGCCGCGCGCGGGTCGATCATCAGATCGGCCAGTTGCCACACGCCGATCATGAACAGGGTATTGATCAGCACCGGGTGATGGCCGACGGGCGCGCTCAGGCGGTCGACCAGGGGTTGCTCGCCGGCCTTGAACAGGGCGTCGGCGATCAGGACGGCGCTCGCGCCCAGCACCACGCCCGACGCGACGTCGCTGGCGTAATGGTAGCCGAAGGCCACGCGTGGAATCAGGATCACCACCAAGGTCCACACGCCCAGCGCGACGCCCAGGCGCGGCTTGTCGCGGCAGACAATGGCGACCAGTCCCGCGTACAGGGTGGCGGTGTCGCTGGGCCAAGACCAGGGCGCGTCGTTCCACAGCTGGCCGGCCAGATCGGCCGGCAGGTGCAGACCCAGTTCGGGCCTGAGCATGGGACGCGTGTGGAACAGATGCAGCCGCTGCACCAAAACCGAGGTCACGGTCGCGGCGGATATCGCCAGCAGCTGGACGATCAGGTGCAATTGGCCGCGCGCATCGCGCGAGAACCAAAGGAAGGCCAGCGCGGCGATGATGGGCAGGCCTCGGACGAAATCGTTGTTCGACAGCACGTCATAGAGATTGGCGAACGCCGGGTGCGCCGAGAGCGCGTGGTTGAGCGCCATGCTCAGTTTGTCGTCGAAATCGATCAATGGGATCTGCTCGTTTCCGCCTTGGCCCGTCGTGCACGCGCCGAGCGCTCACGGGAGAACTCGGACCGTCATATAAAATTCAAAAAGTAGGATGACGCAAGAATTTGCGCGTAAGGCGATAGTCTTGACGGTCCAATTGTGCGTGAGGCCGCCCCATTCCAGGTGCGCCCATGTAGCCAGCTTGGCCGTAATGGCTCCCACCATTAGCCATTATTACTAATTTTCAAGTTGACTTTAGCCGCTAGCGAATCGTCCGGCTGCCCAGCAGGGCTGCTAACACGGCTGTCAATTTACGGAAAATGGAGCCGCTTTGGCGACCGATGCCTGATTGGACTCGGTCAAAGGCCGCACCGCGCTAATCAGGCCTAGGACTTCCTCGACCACCGGCTCGGCGTGTCCGGCCGAGGGGGCGGCCTCGGCCTCGGCGATCGGTCTGCCCTCGCGCAGCGCCTGCGCGGCGTTGGCGGTGGCG
>DATKPD010000046.1:0-4321 GCA_035524315.1 Caulobacteraceae bacterium | reverse complement strand
ATGCTGAGCAAGGTCACCAGCGTCGAGGCCCACAACGCGGTGCTCGATGCGATGCTCAAGGAAGTGGCCAAGGAGCGCGGCGCCAACGTGTCGGCCCGCGCCAACCTGCGCGACCAGGGTGAGAAGGGTCCCGCGCCGCCGCCGGGGAAGAAGCTCCGCTACAACCCGAAAACGGGTGAGCTGGACGAAATCAAATGACCATCGAAGTCGAAGGCCCGGACGGTCACACGGTGGAGTTCCCCGACGGCACGCCGACGGCGACGATCAAGGCGGCCATGGCCAAGCACTTCGGGGGGCCTAAGACTGCCGCGGCGCCCAAGGATCCGCATGACGAGGAGATCGAGCGCCAGCGGCAGATGATCCTGCAGTCGCAGGCCGAGCGCGAGCACCCGCTGGAAGCCTACGGCGAGACGGTCAAGGGCGCGGTCGACGCGGTGGTGGGGGACGTCAAGCGCCAGTTCACCGTACCCAAGAACTTGGGGGAGCTCGCCGAGCGTGCCTTCGATGCGACCAATCCGACGCATGCGGTGGCGGATGCGCTCAGCGCGGTCACGGCCCCGTTCATCGGCGGCCCGGGCGCGGTGGTTGAGCGCGCCACGCGCTACAAGATGACGCCCGACCAGGTCGAACGCTTGGCCAAGACGCGCGCGGCGCTGCCGCCTGCCCTGCGCGACGTGGTCGCCCCGATCCCCAAGGGCTTGGATCCGACCGAGGCGCTGGCGGTGCTGGGCCCGGAGATGGGCGCTGGCGAGCAGGCGGCGTACCGCGCCAAGATGCTGGGCGGGGCGGGAACCGCCGCCAAAGCCGCTCCGGAGACCGCTGGGGCCGCTCGCGAGGCCGCGGCGGCTGCGGGCAAGCCGCAGGGGCGGACCAAGCCCACGGCCCCCGCGTTACCCGCGGGGACGCCTGCTGAGCGCTACCGCGCCCGCGTCGATCGCCTCACCAAGGAGGGCGTCGAGCTCACGCCGGGCCAGATCAAGGGCGGCGAGGCCCGCCGGCAGGAGGAGGCGCACAAGTCGCACCCGCTCTGGGGCAAGGCGGTGCGCGAGGCCGAGAACAAGTCCATCGTCTCGTTCAACCGCGCCACCTACGACAAGGTGCTGGCGCCGCTCGGCGAGAAGGTGGCCGCCAAGGAGCTGCCCGACGACATGATCGGGCGGGAGGGGATCGACCTGGTGGGCAAGCGCATCGGCGCGGCGTACGAACGGATCCTGCCCAAGATGCGGGCCAAGCCCGACCACCAGCTGGTCGAAGACCTGTCCGAGATCAAGGAAGACGGCGGCCTGCTGGGGCCCTACGAAAGCACACTGAACCACATCATCGACCAGCGGATCGTCAAGCGCATGCAGGCTGGCGAACTCGACGGCCGCGAGGTCAAGCGGCTCGAGAGCGAACTCAGCTACTTGGCACGGCAGTACGGGTCGTCGCAGGACGGTGCTCAGAAGCTGCTGGCCGACCATATCGAGCGCGTGCAGAGCGCCCTGCATGACAACATGGAGCGCCACTCAGATCCGGCCGTGCGGGAGCAGCTGAAGAAGACCAACCAGGCATGGGCCGGGTATGTGCGCCTGCGCGGCGCCGCTGCCAACCGCGCCTCGTCCGGCGGGGTGTTCACCGTGGGCGACCTGCTCTCGGCGATCAAGCGCGAGGACAAGAGCCCCGGGAAAGGCTCGTTCGCGCGCGGCGATGCGATGCTGCAGGACCTGGCCGAGGATGCGAACGCGGTCATCCCCAACCGACTGCCCGACAGCGGCACGCCCGAGCGCCTCGCCCGCAACCGCATGGCGGGCGGTGTGGGCGCTAGCGTCGGCGGGGCCATCGGCGGCATCCCGGGCGCCGCAGCGGGGTGGGCGGCCGGCGAGGCGGTCAACGCCGCGGTGCCTCCGCTGACCAACCGCCTCGCGGCCATGGCGATCCGCGAGCGCCGCGCCGCCGCGCTGCAGCCCGGCTCGTCCCGGAACTACCTGAAGGGCGCCACCCAGCGCGTCGCCCGCGCGGCGCAGGCCGGCGCGATCACTTCGGCGATCACCGCCGAGCAACGCCGGAACCAGGAAAAGCCCCAGCAATGAGGGTGCTGATCATCGACTGCGAGCTGATGGGCCTGGACTTCGCCCAGCGCTGCGTCGAGGACGGCCACGAGGTGCGCTGGTTCCTCAACCCTTCGACCGGCAAGGAGGGTGTGGGGTTCGACGGCGTCAAGCGCGTCCCCGATTGGCGCGAGCACATGAAGTGGGCCAAGGACGGCCTGATCGTGCTCACCGGCAACGCCAAGTACCTGCGCGAGCTCGAGGGCTACCGCCGCATGGGCTTTCCGGTGTTCGGACCGTCGGTGGCCAGCGCCAAGCTCGAAATCGACCGGGCGGCCGGCATGCAAGCGATGCAGGAGGTCGGGATTGAGATTCCGCCCTACAAGCAGTTCGCTTCCCTGAAGGCCGCCGAGACCTTCGCCCGCAAGAGCGACCAGGCGTGGGTGTTCAAGACCATGGGCGACGAGGAGGACAAGTCGCTGTCCTACGTCTCCTCGGACCCCGCCGACCTGGTCGGCTGGCTGCAGCGCCAGCAGGCGCGCGGGCTGACGCTCAAAGGCCCCTGCATGCTGCAGGAGAAGATCGACATGGTGGCCGAGTTCGGGGTGTCCGGCTGGGTGGGGCCGGCGGGCTTCCTGGCCGACAAGTGGCAGCTGTGTTTCGAGCACAAGAAGCTGATGGCCGGGGACAAGGGCCCGAACTGCTTCACGCCTGATTCGGAGGTGCTGACGCGGACTGGCTGGAAGGCCTGGCCTGAGGTCACCATGGACGACGACATTTGCACGCTAAAAGACGGTCAGATTGAGTACGAGAAGCCTAAGCGGGTGGTCGTCGGCGACTTCGACGGCGAGTTGATCGGGTGGCAGACGCCGTACTTGGACATTCTGGTCACACCCGGTCACAACATGTACGTGCAAGATGATCACTACCGCCAGCCGTTTTGGTTCGAGCCCGCGCACGAGACGCTGGGCCGACGCCGCACAGTTTTGCGAGCCGGCGGAGTTTGGCGGGGCGACCCGTCCCCGATTGCTGGCGAGCTCGAGCATGCGGCCCTCCTGGGCATTTATCTCGCCGACGGCAGCACTCACCGAGGTGAGGTAGTTTTTGGTAATCTGCCGGATCACAAGATCGCCGAATTTTCCCAGATCGTGGATTTGGCCGGATATGGTTTCAGGCTCCGCGGGAGAGATCTGGTTATCGGAGCGCCGTCGCTGGCCGAGTATTTCCGCGCCTTCGGTAAATCGCACGAGAAATTCGTGCCGAGCCAGATGAAGGACGCCGAACCCAGTGTGATCAAAGCGTTCCTGGATGCCTACGCGTTAGGAGACGGAACCCGACGCCAAGGGAATCTCACGATCAGCACCAGCAGCCGCCGAATGGCGGACGACCTCCAAGAGCTCGCCCTGAAGGTCGGATGGGCTGCCAATGTCCGCGTCCGCGATCGACGTGGGGAGGCCCACCAGATCGGCGGCTACACCTGCGTTACCAACCACATCGGCTATGAGGTTGGGATTTCCAAGGACCGCCTGAAGGCCGAAATCTCGCCGGACTGCGCCTATCGGGATCGCTATGCCGGCAAGGTCTACTGCGTCACGGTCTCGTCTCACGTCATATACGTCCGCCGCAACGGGAAGGCGTGCTGGATTGGACAGACTGGAGAGATGGGAACGGTCTGCCAGTACGTGGAAGACGATCCGATCGTCGACGCGGCGCTGAAGCCCATGGAGCTCGCGTTGATCAAGGCGGCCCACCGCGGCGACTTCGCGGTGAACTGCGGGATCGACCGAAAGGGCCGCGCCTGGCCGTTCGAGTTCACCTGCCGGCTCGGCTGGCCGGCGTTCTTCATCCAGGTCGCCAGCCACAAGGGCGACGTGGCGCAGTGGATGCGCGACCTGCTGGATGGCAAGGACACGCTCAAGGTGCGGCGCGATGTCGCGATCGGGGTGGTGCTGGCCCAGCCGCGGTTCCCCTACGGCGATTCCAGGCCCGAGATGGTGGAGGGCAACCCCATCGGCGGGATCGAAGGCGTCTGGTCGCAGGCGCATCCGGCGCAGATGATGCGAGGGGTGGGCCCGGTGATGGGCGGCGGCCGGGTGGTCGACGCGCCGACCTACCAGACGGCCGGCGAGATCGTCGCGGTGATGACTGGCCTCGGCGCGACCGTCGAAGACGCGCGCAAGGACGTGTACGGCGCGGTCGACGAGGTCAAGATCCCCAACATGATGTATCGGAACGACATCGGTTGCGGATTAGAGGGGTGTCTGACAAAACTGCACCGCTTGGGCTTCGCGAAG